>CAZUMW010000036.1:0-48194 GCA_964621615.1 uncultured Thermodesulfobacteriota bacterium | reverse complement strand
TGAACATATGACCCTTGTAGGGGGTGTACGGTTTTATACCAACCCTAGCCGTTAACTGAAAAGGGGCTGAGGAATCACGGGGGCAGGGATACTAATGATGTTGAAAAACCGATGAACGCCAAGCCCGACCATGCGGTATTATTTGTTCATTGTCAAAATGTGCACCCCCGGAACGCCGAGCCTCATACCCTTTCAGGCCCTGAGCCGCTCAATGACATATTGGTAGTCTTCCGGGGTGTTGATGCTTTTAAAAATTGCGGCGTCGCCGGTTCGAAGCACCCGGACCGAAAGCGTGGGAAAAAGGTCAATAATGCGGTACTCACCGTGTGCGATTAAATCCTCCAGCGCAGGAATACAGCTTCGGCGGTATACCGCACACAGCGGCTCAAAATACCGGTGCTTATACAGAGTTATATCCGCTCCGGGATACGAGGCAAGCAGCCTTTGTATTGACTCGGGCGTGAGCAGCGGCATATCGCAGGAGCACACCAGCACATATTCGCTGTCAGCATTGACCAGCGCGGCATGAATCCCGGAAAGCGGCCCGCCGCCGGGAAGAATATCAGCGCACACCGCAATTCCGTCATCGCTCACCTCACCGCTGGAGCGGCCAACGATCTGCACAGGGCTTACAAGCGGCCTGATCACCGCGAGCACATGCTCTAACAGCGGTTTTGCACCGATCTTCACGGACGCCTTATCGGTTCCCAGCCGCCTCGACCTGCCGCCGGCAAGCACGGCAGCTGATATGGCGGGCTGTATGTAGTGGGATTCTATAAACAAGGAAAGCCCGCGAATGTCGTGCGGGGCAAAACAGCGCGGCGCCTGAGGATCCGCGCGGGCGGCAACGACAGCCCTCAGAAGGGGATCCGCACAAAAAAGTGAGCTGCAGCCGTGAGGAATCACCTCTATCTTATCGACGTTTCCGCAATTCTCTGCTTCAATGATGATTAGATGGACATCGAGAAGATCCCTCAGCGCGCGAGCAGGCTCTCCTCCCGTAAGTGTCTGCGCAAGAAAAAGCCTTGTGCCATCCGGCGCGACAAGAGCGGATGCAGCCGCACCGGCCTCAGCATACCGGACAGCGTCTCTGTCCGGGCAATCACGGCCGTGCGTATGCGGTGTATGCTTCAGTGCCGCAATCCGATAGTTCCGTGCGGCAAGGACCCCGATAAGACGCGCCAAAAGATCCGCTCTGGCGGAGCTGTTTCTGCCGACAACACTGATTACCGGAGCAGCGGCCACGGGCGGTCTATCCTGTTACAGCCTGGTTCCTGCGGCAAATGCCTGCTGCAAATCAGCGGGCTTATCCTGCACCTGCGCCCGGTGCAGATTGCCGGTGCTCAGCACTTCGCCAACTTTGCGTATCTGGAAATCGCGCAGATTTGCTTCGAGGACAAGCAGCAGCAGCGCGGACGAAGAGGCGACAAAGTCTCCCTGGCTTACAACCATCACGGCCTTTTTGCCTTTTACCAGCGGACGCGCCTCGGCATGCGTTATATTGCCGTGCTCATCTTTTTCAACATGCATTTTCAGAAGCGGCATCATGCGGGCGAAAAAGTTTGTCATCCCCGCGGAAATGGTTCTGCCGTGATTGGGGCTGCCGAACACAAAGCCGTCAGCCTCCTGCATGCGCTGCAGTATGCCGGGCATATCATCTTTAATGGGGCAGTCTTTACCCCCCTGCAGCACTGTGTGTACCCCGCACCCCGTGCAGTAACGGATATCCGATTCATACAGATATATTTTTTCAACCTCGCAATCACCGGTGCTCCGGGCACCTTCAATGACCCTGTCGATGAGTATGTCGGTGTTTGAGCCCTTACGCGGGCTGCCCACAAAAGCCATTATTTTCTTCATAAGCCGCCTCCATAATTATTTCTCCTGTTGTTGCGCTTATCAGGGCCACACATCGGCCTGTTGCTGAAGCAGAAGCTGAACAAGGGCAAAAAAAAAGAAAGGCGCGGGATACGCTCCCGTGCCTTTCCTGTGACGACAATAATGTAATATTGGAGGCGGCGACCGGATTCGAACCGGTGGATAAAGGTTTTGCAGACCTCTGCCTTACCACTTGGCTACGCCGCCGTAAAAAAAAAATGGAGCGGGAAACGGGATTTGAACCCGCGACTCCAACCTTGGCAAGGTTGTACTCTACCACTGAGTTATTCCCGCTCTTAAACAGGATATTATAAAGGCTCACAATACTATTGTCAACCCAAATCAACATATTATATCAATAGTATCTAATAGCGTTTTAACAGAGGTGCCGGGGCCGTGCAGGCCGCCCGGCTGCACTATCCTTTCGCCTGCTGCTTTTCCGGCAGGTAGTCGTCTATGCTCATGTCCACCATCATGCCGTCTTCAAGCTCAACAGACATCTTTTTGGATAATATGTTAATCTGCCTGACCTTTCCGGTTCCCTGGGGCAGCTTTATTTTCTTGCCGATTTTAGGCAGTCCCCTTTTTGCCTTAACATAATTGTCGTGCTCGTAGACAAGGCAGCACATAAGCCTGCCGCACACCCCGGAAATCTTTTCAGGATCAAGGGGCAGATCCTGCTCTTTTGCCATACGCACGGTCACCGGCACAAATTTCTTCAGGAAAGTAGTGCAGCACAGCTCACGGCCGCAGCACCCTATGCCCCCGACGCGCTGAGCCTCGCTGCGAGCCCCGATCTGGCGCATTTCGATCCGGGTGCGCAGATCTGATGCAAGCTCACGGACAAGCTGGCGGAAATCGACCCGGTCCTCGGCAACAAAGAAAAACACGACCTTGCTGCCGTCTGATGCAATTTCGACATCGACAAGCTTCATGGGCAGCGAATACTTGTTGATCTTTTTCTCACACACCTCCCGGTAATCGCGCTCCATTCTGACATTAAGATCCTCCTGTCGGATATCCTCCTCGGTGGCCATGCCGAGCACTTTCGGACAGGCCGCTTGCGAGCAGGATTCGCCCTGACAGGACATCCAGTGCACAACGCTTCCAAGCATCGGGCCGCTTTCTGTTTCGACCATAACGGAATCGCCGTATGCATATTCGCAATCGCCCGCATCAGCCGCAACCGGCTTAAGCAGTTTTCTGCATTTTACAAATATTATATTTCCCATCGTTTCAGGCTCTCCAGGCTTGTTTTACAGAGAGAAGCTGTGCATAAGCGAAATCGGGGTGCGCGCGGAGGTGCTGCACATGCCACGCTATCCGAGCAGAACGCTCTCCAGCCCCATTCTCATATCAAGGTTCAATGCCTCGCTGTTCTGCAGAAAGCCGATTCGGCTGAGCTTTTTCATAAGGCTGCCCGCAGTCTCCCGGTCAGCAGCCTGCCTGAGCAGATCCTGCATATCGGCATTCATCAGCAGGCCCGGTGACACACGCTGTTTTACAAAAAGAAGATCCCGGTACCAGCTCTGCAGAAACTCGAGAACAAGAGGAAGTTCCTCCTTGTTTTTACTATATTTTTCAGAGAAGTCAACCAGCACCGAAAAATCCGCTTCTCCCGTTCCTGCCAGCATACCGGCGATATCACGCCGCCTCGTGAGAAAGCCGCTTTCACACAGATACAGCGCGCGCTCCACGCTGCCGCCTGCATAGGGAGCGGCCTCCTCGATATGCTGCTCCCCGCTGCCGCACCGCTGCAGCACCGCAGCCAACTCCCCGGGTCGAAGCGGGGCAAACCGGAACAGCTGGCAGCGGGATCTGATGGTGGGCAGAAGCGCCGAGAAAGCCCGGGCCAGAAGAATAATAACGGTGTTGTCAGGGGGCTCCTCCAGCGTCTTGAGCAGGCAGTTAGCCGCCTGCACATTCATTTTTTCACACTGATCGATAATAACGGTACGGTACGGCCCCTCTATGGCGGCGTACGCCAGCTCATCCTGAAGGGAGCGGATCTGTTCGATTTTGATAACCGCGGTTTCCGGCTCCACCACAAACACATCCGGATGCACCATCCGTGCAGTTTTACTGCAGGAAGGGCACAATCCGCAAAAATCATCGGCCTGCCCTCCGCAGTTAAGCGCCTGCGCAAACCCAAGCGCCACCTGCCTTTTCCCCACCCCGGCGATACCGGCAAACACATAGGCATGGGGAACATGGTCGGATCGCAGGAGGCTGCGCAGTATGCGTATTTCGTTGCTGTGGCCGATGATATCACAAAAGGGCATGGCGGCCTTCTTCAAGCTGGGCGCCTATGCGGGCGCATATCTGCGTATGTACAGCATCAATCGGCTGCCGGGAATCGATGACGTGATAGCTGCCGGGGCTTTTTGCCGCAAGCGCAAGATAGCCGTCGCGGACCTTCTGATGAAACCGGTCGTGCTTTCCCTCAAAACGGCCCTCGGTCTCCTGAACGCCGCCCGCGTGGTTTCTGCTGCGGGAGCGTGACAGGCCGACCTCTACAGGGCAGTCAAGAACAATCGTCAGATCGGGCATCAACCCGCTGCAGAAACGTTCATGACACTGCCGGATCAGATCTTCTGAAACTCCTCCTGCACAGCCCTGATACACCAGTGTTGCAGCAATATACCGGTCGCATATCACGGCCCTGCCCTGATCGAGCGCAGGCTGTATGACCTGGTGAATATGCTGAACGCGGGAGGCGGTAATCAGAAGCAGCTCAGTGAGGGGGAGGAGGTCTTCAGACCGGCTGTGCAGAAATATGGCGCGTATCTGCTCTCCAAGCGCTGTTCCTCCCGGCTCACGGGTCAGCATGAAATCAACGCCCCGCTGGTAAAGAAAATCTTTCAGCAGCTCGATCTGCGTTGTTTTGCCGCACCCCTCAATCCCCTCAAACGCGATGAACAGCCCCATGAGCCTAAGGGGTCCCCGTCCCGTATGTGTTGTAAAACACACATTCCTCAAGAGGCTTTCTCGGCGTCTGCTTGCCCTCCTGTGCCGGATACCCGAGCGGTATAAGCTCGATCACGGCGACATGAGAGGGCACCTGCAAAGCCGCTGCCGCAACCTGAGCATCAAAAAACCCCACATGCACCGTGCCGAGCCCCTTTGCGTGTGCCGCAAGGGTGAGATTCTGGACCGCAAGCGCAGTGTCGAACATCATCCAGTCCCCCTTGTCCGTAACAGACTGCCCCTTGAAAAATCCCGACACACCTTTCCGGGCGCAGGCGGCGATAACGATCGGAGCCTGCTCACAGGCAGAGCGGGCAGGGTTTTGATCAGGCAGGCATTCAGCAAGCAGTTTCTTTTTTTCGGGTTCGGTAACCAGCACAAACTCCCAGCACTGTGTGTTTGCCCAGGAAGGCGCCCAGCGGGCGGCCTCGAGAATAAAGCGCACATCCTCATCCGGGGGCTGATCCGGTTTATATTTTCTGATGCTTCTCCGCCCGGTGACGGCATCAATCAGTTCCATAAGGGCACCTCCATAAAAATGAACATATCTTAAGAACTTATCAAAAACAACGGTGACAGTCAAGCTTTTGGGGAAACAGGCTGTTTGTATACCGTGCAGATTCACATTACTTATACACGCACGTGCAGGCCGGCCCGTGTCCGCAGTATAATACCGCTGCGGGCAGATGAAAAGGAACTTTTGAGCGGCAAAGGTGATTAAATTAATACAAAAAGGTGGGCTTTGAATTCTTCCGATCAGGTCGGCCCCTGCTTACTGACACATGACGCTCTCAGACCGCAGAGCCTGCCTGCATGCCATGTCAAACAGCCGGTCGCGATCCCGCTCCCGAACAAGGCATATTTGTGCACCGACAACAACGTTATCGTCACTGCCGGAACTGCGTTCCGCTCTGCTCCACTTTGCATAAACAAGCATCTGTATTGACCGGACTGCAGAAGGGGCGCCGATTTCAAGGAAAAGATTGGGGCCGGGGATATCACGAAGCTGATTGTTAAAGCACATCATTATACCGTTCCGGCTCATATCGGTCACCCTGCACGCGATTCCGCCTTTCTGCCCCGCACCAAAGCACACGGCGGTACAGCTAAGGGGAAAGCGCTGAAATTTCCGTTTTTCCATAGTATATTTCCTGTGAAAGCCGGTTCAGTGTAACCCGGTTATGGTTCAGCAGTCCAGCGCCTGTTTTTCACGGAACACCATAATTCATGTGAATTAATTATTACCGGATAAAAGTTTAAAACTATATTAATTTACATCGGTAGTAATACACCATATCAAAAAAAATGCAAGCCAATTTTTAATATTAATGAATTATATCTTTATGCGTTATCAATAGCTGAATTGTACACGCATATACATCATATTGTTTCCTTTAAGCTGACCGAACTGTGTATAGTCGCCCGCCCCCCCGAACAGGTTCGCCCCGCAGGTGAGCTTCCAGGTGTCGGTCACATCCCAGGTCAGGCGCGGCCGCAGATGAAAATCGCTGTCGCTGGGGCTGTAAAACATAAACAGCGAGAGTTCTATATCCTGGTTGTACACCAGTTTTGTTACGCGTGCGGTCAGAAGGTGGCGGAACTCATCATCCTTGTGTGAGCCGCGCGGGAGCGAAATACTGTAGTCATGATAATCCAGCAGCTGGCGAACGTAATATTGAAACGACAGGGTAAGGTCACCCTCAAACTGACGTTCATAGCCGGCAAGATATCTGCACGAAGAGTTTTCGATAAAGGGGTCATGTCCGGAGCTGTCATCCCGGCTGTGATAATAGCCTGCCTCCAGCGACACGATTCCATCGAGCGCCGGCCCGCGAATGCTGGCTCCATACGCCGCAAGCTCAGGATAGCCGACTTCACGCCGTCCCATGTCCATCATTTCAACGGGCTGCTTGTAGTAGCCCCAGAATGCATACAGCGCCAGCTCGTATCGGCCGGCCATGCGGTGAACACGGAGCGCGAGCTCAGAGTTGCTGATGCTGCGGCCGGGTTTGTTGAAATAAAAGGTGGCATCCTCCCCGTCCCGGTCCCGGATAAAGGGATTGTAAAAAGAAAGGCGCCTGCCGCGTATCGGATTATCAGGTTCAAAAAAGGGAATCCAGACAATATCGACATTGGCCGCATCTGCATACAGGCTGAGGCGGAGCGCATCCGATGGCATTTTCAGATACTCGACATCACGCCCGATAAAAAACGACACAAAATCCTTTGGAAAAAGATCGTTTATAAAAATAAGGTCGCCCGTTCCCCACGTAAGAATCTGCCTGCCGAGCTTGACATCCATGAAATGAAGCGGTGAGACCTGCAGATAACACTCCCTGACCGCGCTGTCAGGCTCCTCCCGGTGCAGGTCGATCAGCGCCTCTGCCTTGAAAAAAAACACGGTATACCAGTCGGCGAGCAGCGGGGGCTTCCGGGGGAAATAGGAAAATTTAAACTGAAAGCGCTGCTCAAGCAGGCTGGTGTGCTCCTTTTCAGGCAGCCCGTCACCAAAGCGTGCACCGCCTGCAACCTCCACAAAGCCGTGCGGCTGCACGGGAAGTCCGGATGCTCCGGCAACGCCGGCCGTTACCATAAAAAACAGAGCGGTTGCAACACTGCCAATGATGCAGACACCTGTCCAGATACAATAGGCTGAAGCTGTCCGATATTTTTTTCCGATCATAATTTTTCCGCCTGCGTATGGGTTCCGGGTTCAGAGGCCTGCGTGCTGAATTCAGGGGTCGGGGATAGGGATGTAAAACTATACACCACTTACCATATCGTTTCCTCCGCATGCAAACAATTCACTACTCACCGTTCATTATTAAAACCAAGAGCCCCACCCCTTGACCTGTTGTATCCTTCAACCTTTTCGGCATAACCTTTTTCTTGATTTTTCTCTCCAAAATGCTATTATAGCTGTTTATCCTGCAATGGCGGTGTAGCTCAGGTGGTTAGAGCATGCGGCTCATATCCGCAGTGTCCGGGGTTCGAGTCCCTGCACCGCCATTACAACACTACCCCCGGAATATCTTTTTTCGCGGCCCCGAAGCATTTCTCCAATTCATGGTATTCGTATTGCACGTGTGCCCCGATATATCGGGGCACACGTGCAATTTTGCATTTACAGAAAAACGTGCCTGCGATATGATAGTCACATATTAAAGAAATATCAACGGGAACACAGCCTGCGATGGTTCAAAAAGGACCCTTTTATTACCATACACTGGCAGCTCTGAGCATACTCGCGTGCCTGAGCGTTCCCGGCCCGGGCTTCGGCGCCGCGCAGTCCGCTCACAGCGATAACACGTCATCAGGCCGCCATCCTCTCCCGGCCTCGGATCTGGCCATTATGCACAGGTACGGCACCAGCGCCACGTCCGCAGTCCCGGCGCTGATTGAGGGCCTCCACAGCAGGGATCCGGGCATCCGCAAAAACGCCGCGTTCACGCTCGGCGAGCTCGGCTCTGATGCCGGGCCGGCGCTTAATGATCTTGCCGACGTGCTTCACACGGACCCGGACCGGCAGGTGCGCAGAAACGCCGCGTTTGCCCTGGGTGAAATCGGCCCCGCAGCAATCCCTGTGCTCATCAAAGCGCTATACAACGAGAATGCCCATGTGCGGAAATTCGTCGCCGCGGCACTGGTGCGGATCGGCGAGCCCGCCGTCAAGCCGCTTATCTCAGAGCTCGGCGGCACCAGCGCGATCGCGCGCAGAAATGCCGCATCGATACTCGGCAGAATCGGCCCGGATGCCAAAGACACCCTCCCCGGTCTGGAAACCATACTGGAGCAATTTGCCGGCAGGGAGCAGCTCACCGAAAAAGAAAAAGCCTTTCGCTGGACAGTGCGGCAGGCGGTCCGGAAAATAAAGCAGGTTTCTGTTGGAGATCTTATCAAGTGCCTGAACGACAAGGATGTTATACTTCGCGTAAAAGCGGCCAAAACACTCGGGAACATGAAAACAAAAGCCGCACCTGCAGTGCCCGCGCTCATATCCTGCCTCGCCGACGCCAGAGCGGCTGTGCGCCAGGAGGCCGCGTTTGCACTTGCACGCATCGGGGATCCGTCCATCCCGGAGCTGACGCGGGCGCTTGAGCACAGCAGCCCGCAGATTCGGAAAAATGCGGCATTCAGCCTTGGGGAAATGGGCCCGCAGGCAGCTGCTGCGCGCGAACCATTAAAAAAGCTGCTCAATGATGAAAACAAATCCGTGCGCTGGTGCGCCGCCGCGGCGATAAAAAAAATAAACCGGGATGACAGCCCGGGCGATATGCCAAAGCAGCGCTGAATGAAGCCGATGCACAGCAGCACCTGTTTCTGCCGGTGCGGACACAAAGAGGCTCACACGACATACCATGCAATCAGATGCTGCGCACATGCCGCAGGCTATGGAACAGATCAATACAATCATCTTCGACCTGGGGAAAGTGATCGTTGACTTTGACCACCGTGAGGCGTGCGCGGCGGCTGCACAGCACAGCCCCTACAGCCCGGAAGAAATTTACAAAATCATATTCTTTGAAGGAATAGAGGAGCGCTTTGACCTCGGGCAAATAACTCCCGAACAGTTTTACAGGCAGTCGGCCGCAGCCACAAGCAGCTCCGTCGATCAGGAGACATGCCGGCGCATCTGGACGCATATTTTTTCGCTGAACAGCGGCATTGAGGAACTTATCGCAGAGCTCAAAAAAAAATATCGCCTGGTCTGCCTGTCAAACACCAACGTGTGGCACTTTCAGTACTGCCGGAAAACGTTTCCGGTGCTTGAGCGCTTTGACGGGTTTGTGCTGTCCTATGAAGTGGGGGTGAAAAAGCCGCACCCCGCTATTTTTCACGCGGCGCTCGAAGCCGCCCGGGCTGCGCCGGACCGGTGTTTTTACATAGACGATGTCCGCGATTTCATACATGCCGCGGGTCGGCTGGGCATTCGGGGTGTTACGTTTGAGAGCGTTGAGCAGGTGACGGCTGAACTGCACAGGCTGGGCATTCTGTAGCGCTGCGGTTACGGGAAACCGCCCTGAAATTGAACTGCCGCCCCGACATGCCGGGGCGGCATGACCACCGGCTGTAAAGTCGGCTAAGGAAAAAACAACGCTGGAATGCTCTCGTGGTGTGGTTATATGCTATTAACGCCTCACTTTCCCGTATTGCGTGACGTCGGGGCTTTTTTCGGTTTCGGGGAAAATGCATAACACTGCCTCCCGGACGCTTCAAAAACCGCCATCATGGGAAGCTTTGCCGATTTAAACCCCATTGCCTTGCAGCCGTAGGGAAAGCTGTTGTCCCAGGTTATATAAAAGTAGCGGCAGGCAAAGCAGTTGATTTTTCGACGCTGTTTCACGAATCACCCCCTGTCGCACAGGCGGCTGTACCGGACACCGCTTAGAACATCTTGTGGTGATTTTTGATTACAACTATACCAGTTAACCTCCTGACGAAAAAGGAAAAATCGCAATGAACAATATCATTATCATCGGATCGGGGCCGGCGGGACTGACCGCCGCACTGTATACCGCTCGCGCTCAGCTTTCGCCTGTTGTCATTGAAGGAACCGAGCCCGGCGGACAGCTCATGACGACCACAATTATTGAAAACTGGCCGGGCCACCCGGATGGTATCGACGGCCCCGAACTCATGAATAACATGAAGCAGCAGGTACTGCGCTTCGGCACCGAAATTAAAAGCGGTACCGTCAGCGCCGCAGATCTTGCGGGCCATGAGCTGAGCGTTACCGTGGGCACGGAAACCCTGCAGGCAAAAACAGTCATTATTGCAACGGGCGCCTCGGCGCGGCTTCTCGGCCTTCCGGCGGAATCACAGCTCATGGGAAGGGGGGTCTCGGTATGTGCCACCTGCGACGGCTTTTTCTTCAGAAACAGAGAGGTCCTTGTTGTCGGCGGCGGCGACTCGGCAATGGAGGAGGCTCTTTTTTTGAGCACTCTGTGCTCGAAGGTAACCGTTGTCCATCGGCGCGATGAGCTGCGGGCCTCCCGCATCATGCAGCAGCGCGCATTTGATACCGGCAATATACACTTTCTGTGGAACAGCGCGGTTGCCGATATACACGACGTGGAAAAAGGAACGGTGACCGGCGCATCCATTAAAAACGTGAACACCGGCGAAATCACTCCTCTGCCCTGCGAGGGGGTCTTCATGGCGCTTGGCCATATACCGAACACGTCGCTTTTTAAAAATCAGATCGATATGGACTCTCACGGCTACATTCTTACCTCACAAAACACCGCCACCAGCGTTCCCGGCGTATTCGCCGCCGGGGATGTTACCGACCCGGTGTACAAGCAGGCGGTGACTGCCGCCGGCATGGGCTGCATGGCTGCGCTGGATGCGGAACGGTTTCTGCGGGACAGCTGAGCCCGGAATCCGCCGCCGCTGCAGAAAGCGCTCAGAAAACAGGGCCGGTATTTACTGCTCTTTCCTGCACCCCTGTGCGCCTGTACCGGTATATGTTCACTCTGCCCATGGGCGGGCTCCTCAAGAAATTACCCGTTTTATCCGATACCTATAATATAAATCATCTTTCGCCGCGGCGTGCCAGCGCCGCGTACAGCCACGGCGGCGTGTGTATATACGTTCAATTTTTCAAACATATCATGTGTCGACACAGATTCCTCAGCATACTTTTCTCCTTTGCCGCCGCGCTCTTCCTGCCGCTGTGCTCCGGCGCGGCAGAATGGACCATGCTGTATACTGAAGCCGGTGAAACGTTTAACGATATATGGGGGACCGCAGCGGATGATTTTTATATTGTCTGCGGCTCGGGAAAAATCCTGCACTACAACGGCTCCTACCTCAAGGAAATGACGCAGGCATCAGAGTATCTGACAGCGGTGTGGGCCTCCTCGCCGGCGGATGTGTATGCAGTTGGCTTTAACCGTCTGATTCTCCACTATGACGGCTCTTCATGGTCCCGCATGGACAGCAGCGTGCCCGTCAGGGACGACTTTCACGGGGTGTGGGGCAGCTCAGCCTCCGATATATATATTCCCACGTACGGGCAGCGGATTGTTCACTATAACGGGTCGAGCTGGAGCTCAAACCTGATGTGGGGATTCGGGTGACCGTATTTCGAGAAGATCTGGGGATCTTCAAGCACCAATGTGTTTCTCATCACCCGCAGCGGCACCATCGTTCACAACGACGGCTCAGGGCCCGGCGCCTGGACCATTATGGACAGCGGCACGACAAACGCCCTGTACAGCATCTGGGGGCCGGCTGACGACAGCGTCTATGCCGGCGGCAGCGAAGGCACCATGCTGCACTATAACGGCTCTGCCTGGTCAAGCGTCGACATCGATTCCACCTACAACATAAACGATATCTACGGCTTTTCCGCCTCAGACATTTTCGCCCTGACCAGCAGCGAGTGGTGGGGCGGTGAAGGCTCACTGCTGCTGCACTACGACGGCGCAAGCTGGTCCGAATTCGACATCGGCGAAGGGGAAGGCTACTATTTCGACCGTATCTGGGGAACCTCGGATACCAACCTGTATTTTACCGGCACAAGCCTGCTGCCGACGCCATGGGGGACTACCGGCTATCTGGGCTACTACGGCGACAGCCCGCCCACCGTCATTATCGCCGGCGATGAAATCAGAAGCAGCCCCGAGCTCTCCGCCACCGACCTGAACGGCGACGGCCGAACCGATCTGCTGTATGTCGATTTGAAAGGATATGTCTTTTACACCACCGATTTGAGAACGTGGAACGTGATCGGGACCAACCGGTTTTCCGGCATTGTGCCCGGGGATTTCAGCGACAACGGCACTGAAAAGGATGTGGCCGGCATCAATCTCAACAATTATATTCTTTATTCAACCGACACCGCAAACTGGACGAAAATCGGCGAAAACAGGTTCACGTCCCTGGTGAGCGCCGACTTTTCAAGCAGCGGCACCAGAGAAAACGTGGCCGGCATCAACATGAACCGCTATGTCCTGTACACCGATGACCTGACCGCCTGGACAAAAATCGGTGCAAACAAATTCACGTCACTGGCAAGCATCGATTTTGACGGCAACGGCGTAAAAGACGACATCGCCGGGATCAATCTGCACGGCTACATTCTGTACACCACCGATTTAACAAACTGGAATAAAGTCGGCTCAAACAAATTCACATCACTGGTCGCCGGTGATTTTGACGGTGACGGTGCTGCCGACGATATCGCTGCGGTAAACCTCAACCATCATGTTCTCTACACCACCGATCTGTCCTCGTGGACCAAAATCACCCGGCCGTGATAACAGCCGAACCCGCCTTTTTACATGAAAATACGCTGAAAATATAATATAGTAATAGTATCGGCCACTGGTGTCCAAATTGAACTACCACCGGCTACAAGCCGGTGGATTCAGTTTTCCCGACGTGTCGGGACTAAAGGAAAAACACATAACTACAAAAATTCTCCTGAGGGTAAGCACCCTATACGAACAGCACGTTCTGAGCCAATAATCATTCTTCGCCTATCGAAGATCCCGACGGTATATCGGGGAAGGCGAGGGTTTTAAACCCCGAAGGAGACAATAATGTAATGAAGCCGGTTCGGGCGCTATGAATGTTACGAAGTTCAGCCGCACCATCGCGATCGCATTCCTGCTCACCGCATCCGCCGTAAGCGGCATGCCGGAGCGGTGCCGGGCGCTCGGCCCCGGAGAGCCCGCAAAAGCCCTCGCGCTGCGCAGCAGCAGCGGTGAAACGGTATGCCTGAACTGGCAGGCTGGTGGCAGCACAGCGACCATTCTCGAAGTTCTCTCCATAGGGTGCCGCGCCTGTATCAGCACCATTCCGGAATTGAACCGCATCGCCGAAAGCGCCGGTGCGCTCCGCGCAGATCTCACAGCAGTCTGTCTCGGCAGCACCCCCGGGGAGGTGGCATCGTTTATTGCCGGACACGGGATACGATACAGCGTCCTTGCAGACCCTGAGATGACAACCTTTTACCTCTACAATGTTCCCAAGGTACCGCAGTTTTTCATTATTGACAGCGACGGTATTATCAGATACCGGTGCGGATCGGCAAAGCTGAAAATACTTGAAAAGAAGCTTGAGCAGCTGCTGAAAGAAGGCTCCCGGACCGGCATGCAGCAGCCGGCACCGCCGGTCGTCCTTCCTGACCGGGAGGGAGCTGTTCGTGACGTGCTGTCTGAATCCGGCGGCGCACGGACGGTTCTTGGATTTATGCGCTCCGATACACCCGCCGCAAAAAAAACCCTTGCAATTCTAGCAGGCTTGCGCCGTAAACCCTATGGTGAAACGGTATCGGTTTTCGGCATTGTGACGCCGGGGCGTGCAGGATCAGCGCCTGCCTGCACAAACGGCGCCGCAGCCGTTCCGCTTCTGATCGATAAAGACGGCAGCACATTTGAGCGCTACAACATCGGCCCGTCATCTGCGCTCATACAGATTGACTGCGCGGGCCGCCTCAACAGGTATGTGACGGTAGCGCATGATGAAAGCCCTGTCTCAGCCGGGGGCATGCAGTACCGCGGGGCCGGTCCGGACTCCCCTCCCGACGCCGTTAAAGCCGCATTACAGCAGACCGTTCCTGATATCAGGCTGTGGGAGTCCGTGCCCGTGGATTCGGAAACGGTATATGCTGCGATCCTGGGCGCCGGAAAGCGCGTATACGTCAGGGTCGTACACGCCCCGCTGCGCTGTGAGGTGTGCTCGGATGTACGCTTTTTTTATGCCATCGATCAGCAGGGCATTTTCCGCGCAGCCCGCCTTCTCGAGCCGCTGGATTATTTCGGAAAGCCCATTGATGCCGGTGACTTTCTTGATCAGTTCATCGGCAAATCATTTCACGAGCAGTTTTACGCCGGTGCAAACGTTGACGTGATCAGCGGCGCGACGAAATCCTGCAGCGCGATCATCCGGGAAATGAATAAAGCGGAAGCTGTTTTTCGCGGCTATACCGCCGATCCCGCCTTCGATGCCGCATTCAGATCGAAAATATGCTTCATGCAGCAGGCTGTGATTGAGTGGGCCATCAATCTGTATATGCGAAACAGCACCAGCCCTGAGGACCTGCCGCCGCTCTCCAGAGTGAGCGCTTTATGCCCGGGCGGCACGCTGCCGCGCTGCCCGGCCGGCGGCACGTATAAAGTAATACGGTTCAACAACATCCCCCGGGTGCTGTGCACGCATCACGGCCTGGACCCGGAGGCATCGGCATTCTCAATACGGTGAGCCATATGAGGAGCGCTTCATTAATAAAAGCTCATGCAGTTGCTGTCATTGCTGCAGCGGTCGTAAGCATTGCACACACGGCCGCCGCACAAACTCGTCCGGCGGTTATCCGCTTCACCGGTTCGGGAGCACCGCTGGGCACTTCCGCAGACGGAACCCTTAACCCGCTTAAAACCTATCAGCACCTGTACCTTCAGCTGCAACATCAGATTTTTGAGACACTGGTCGCGGTCGACTTTAACAAAAAAGCAATCGTGCCGGCACTGGCAACCAGGTGGGAGCAGCCAGACAGCAGGACTCTTATCTTTCATCTTCGCCGCGGAGTCCGCTTCCACAACGGCGAGCCCTTCAATGCGGATGCGGTAAAATTCAGCATAGATCTTATGTGCGACCCGCGTAACCGGTTTGCCGGCCGGTTTCTGCTCGATGCGATTTCACAGGTAACAGCCATCGATGAGCACACTGTCAGCATTGCGCTCAAATACCCCGATGCTGTGCTGCTCAGAAAGCTTGCGTTTATCGGCATGATGTTCCCGCCCGGCTATTATCGCAAGGTCGGCATGGATTATTTCACCGGCCACCCTGTCGGCACAGGGCCGTTCCGCTACTATTATACCGATACCGGCGCTGACGGATACCGGCAGATACACCTTGTTGCAAACGAGGGCTACTGGAACCTCGGCTACCCGCTGGCACATGAGCTGGTATACTGCCTGATCCCCTTTGATAAGCAGATGGCCGCTCTCAACAGCGGCGCGGTCGATATGGTCATCACCCAGGATGTCACCCCCGGCAACTTTAACATTCTCAGGCAGGAAATCCGGACGATTAAGCAGCGGACGCTGCGCAGCTCCATCTGTCTGTTAAACATTGACAAGCCCGGGCCGCTTTCAGATATCCGCGTGCGCAAAGCCCTCCAGCACGGCATAAACAGGCAGGCTCTCATCGCACGCGCCCTCCAGGGGTACGGGGAACCCCTGTGCACTGTCGCGCCCCCGGAAATAAGCGACAACGGCACCGAAGCGGACGTGCCCTGCCCCGCTGAAAATGTTGCCGAGGCGCGCCGGCTGCTGAGCCTGGCGGGATATGAAAACGGCTGCGAGCTCACCCTGCTTGCCACCGACACGCCGAACACCGTTCGTGTCGTCCGGGAAATACAAAAGCAGCTTGAGCGCCTCGGGGTCAGCATACAGGCTTCATTCTGGGGCAGAAAAAAAATACTCGATGCCATTGTTTACCCCAAGCTGAAAGGAGACCTGTCACCCGGCAGATTTGACATGTGGGTTGTCACGGGCTGGCCCCACTTTTTCGGCAGCGGGATCAATTTTTACTTTATGTTTTTTCACCCCAGCGGCATGTACAATTTCGGAACGCACATCGGGCAGGAGACAAGGCTCAGCAGGCTTTACAACCTCGTTACGCACTCCGGAAGCCCGGAGATGTTTCATAAGCGCTTTACCGCGCTCGAGCATTACTGCCTCGAGAATGCGCTGCTTATTCCGCTCTACCAGGCGGAGCTGCTGTATGCAATGCGTCCCGGTCTTGAGTACAATCCCGGGCTAAACGATCTGCCGCACCGCTTATGGCGGTGCAGGCTTCATACAGCTCAGCGAACATTAACCGGAAAGGGGGAACACAAACAATGCGATGCACAGCAGTAATTACCGCGCTTATATTGTATATAGCCGCTGCCGCGCCAGCATATGCCGAGCCGACAGCGATCACCGTGACCGTGCTCAGCAAGGGGGCGAAATTTATCGGCTCAAGCATGGGCGGCGTGGAAATCATCATGAAGGACAAACATACCGGTAGGGTTCTGGCACGCGGCGTGACAAGCGGCGGCACCGGCGATACAACACGCATTATGAAAAACCCCCGCACGCCGGGGGCGCCGCTTTCCGATGAGTCGGCCGCACGGTTTTCCGCGACAATCGATATCGATGAGCCGGTATGTCTGGAAGTGACTGCGCGGGGGCCGCTGGCGCACCTGCAGGCGCAGAATACGGTCTCATCGACACAGTGGGTTATGCCTGGAGAACATATAAACAGCGGGGACGGCTGGATGCTCGAGATGCCGGGGTTTGCCGTTGATATTATCGAGCCCTCATCCGGGGCAAAGCTCGACCAGGATACCGGCACGGTATCAATTCGTGCACATATCACCATGATGTGCGGCTGCCCCCTGATTCCCGGCGGGCTGTGGAATTCTGAGGTTTATACTATCAGCGCGCGTGTAAAAAAAAATGGGAAACTGATCAGCGAAGTGCAGCTGTCCTATGCAGGCAGCCCGAGCCGGTTCGCCGCGCCCGTTCCGCTCAGCGGCCCGGGCGCCTATGAGGTGTGCGTGTATGCCTATGATCCGTCAAACGGCAACACCGGCCTCGACAGGGTATCGTTTATAGTCGATTAAGAAACGTCCGGGGTTTTAAATAGACAGATACCCCGCAGCGTGCTGCGGGGTATCCCGGTAATTGTTTTCTATTTATTAAGATGCATTCCGTTTGACTCCGCACTGCCATGCGGAGTATGCGCTCAATGATTCCAATCGATCAGAGGATATTAATAAAGCGGAAGATCCGCTCCGTCGCATAAGTCGGTTACCGGCGGGCACTCCCCTGTACCGGCGGTATTAGGGCCTTCGGGCTCTTCGACCTCAACGTCCCCGCATGATTCATCCGCCACCCAGGTAGTTCCATCCGGGCAGTCCCAGCTCTCATCATCACCGTGGTAGACATATTCTTTGTCACCGACGTCATAGGTGATCGTGTTGTCAGCGGAATCAGAAATCATTTCATAACACAGCTCATCGTCTTTGCTGTAATAGGCTGTTGTTGTTACATTTCCTTCAATCGTAATAAGCATCTTGAAGCACTGTCTGCCGGTGCTGTCATAGAAAATCATTTCGGTGCCGGCTTCATTTGTTATGTAGTAGGATCCGTCATCATAAACCATCTTCATGCCGCCGGTTTCATCATCGAATTCAAAACATTTGGGGCAGCCGGTTATCTGACAGATATCACAGGACAAATCGATGCCGCCGCAGGGAATGCATGAGGAGACCGTACCGCCGCCGTCTCCGCCTCCGGAGGTTTCATTGTCATCTTCGCCGTTCTGATCACAGCTGCTGAACACAAAGGCTGACCCAAAGGCGATAATACATACAAAGATGCATACGGCTAAACGATTACTTTTTTTCATAATCCTGCTCCTTTACACATAAGGTTAAACGGTGGTGAAATGGTGATGCAGAATCATATATCCAGGGCATGTTTCTGTCAATCAAAATAATGATGGAAAAGGTGGGGGGCTGAACAGCGGGGCGGTTATGCAACAGGCGGGGAAGCGCTGACCCCGGCCACACGCTGTGTCCGGTGCTGCCGGTGGGCTTGCCTTTCTGACACCATGGGCAGTGCGATACCCGGCAACAAACGCTACCTGCTATCCAGAGCACGTCGCACCGTTTCCGCCAGGTCGTGCTTTTTGCACGGCTTTGCCATACAAGCTGCAATGCCGCTTTCTTTGAACCTGCCGTTTTCGATCATGTCATTATAGCCCGTCATGAGAATGACCGGCATGTCTGGCCGCAGGGCGCTTATCTCGGCAGCAAGCCTGTCCCCTGTCAGCCCGGGCATGGTCAGATCGGTAATGACCAGGTCAAAGGCATGGGGATCCTTCCGGAACAGCTCGAGAGCATCGCGGCCGGAGTTCCGCGCCGCAACACGGTAGCCGAGACGCTCCAGCATTATTTTCATCGGATCGGCAATAAACTCCTCATCATCAACAATGAGTATCCGCTCTGCTCCGCCCGGTGCCCGCCGATCCTCCTGTGCGGCTCGCGCCACCCCGGCAGCCTCGATATGGGGCAGCAGAACCGTAAAGCATGTTCCCTGCCCGGCCTCGCTGGTTACGGAAATCGAGCCGCCGTGCCCGCTTACGATGCCGTGTGCGACCGCAAGCCCCATCCCGCTGCCCTTTCCCACTTCTTTCGTAGTGAAAAACGGATCGAAGATCCTGTCCAGAATATTCCGGTCAATACCGGGACCGGTATCGCTGACCCTGATCTGCACGTACCTGCCCGGCAAAACATCATGCAGTGATGCAGCCGCATCGGCACCCAGAGAAACCGGCTCCACAGCAATCTCAAGCACACCGCCGCGATTCTGCAGTGCATGGAGCGCATTGTTACACAGGTTCATGACAACCTGCTGCAGCTGCGTTGCATCAGCAAGCACCGCGCCGCCGCTTTCATCGATATCGGTGCGAAGCTCGATATCGGCGGGGATGATTTTCCGCAGCATTTTCACCTGGTCTCTTATGATTTCATGGGGCAACACCGGCTTTTTGTTTACGGCGCTCTTTCGGCTGAAGGCAAGAATCTGCCCGACAACATCCCGCGCCCGCGAGCACAGCTTTTCTATTTCCGAAAGGCTTTCACGCACCGAACCGCCCTCGGAGGCATCATCCTGCGCCATCTGCGCATAGCCCAGGATGCCGCCGAGAATATTATTGAACTCATGGGCGATGCCGCCGGCAAGCGTGCCGATCGACTCCATTTTCTGCGCCTGGAGAAGCTGCTCCTCGACCCGCTTTCGCTCGGTAATATCCCGGTTGCTTCCCCGTATCCCAAGCCAGCGCCCCTGACGGTCATATATTGGGTTGCAAAAGTGGCTTATCCATCGTGTCTCACCCGCCCTGCTGATAATCCTGAAATCAATATGCTCGTTTTCACGTCTCGGCGTCTCGCTGCAGCAATGCCCCAGGACTGTATCCCTGTCTTCAGGGTGAATAATGTCGATGAACAGATGCGGATTTTGCATAAATTCCTCCGCGCGGTATCCGTTTATCCGCTCGCAGGACGGGGAAACATACATAAACGCTCTGTCAGGGCCGGTCCACGTTTCCCAGTCATAGGTGAAATCGGCGACAACATGATATTTTTCCTCATTTGCGCGCAGGGCCTCCTCAGCTCTTCTGCGCTGAACAATGCGCCACATGCCGTCGAGAAGAAGCTGCATCTGATGTACATCGGTTTCGTCATAGGGCCTCTTCCTGTTGCCCGCGGCCAGCACCGCTACAATGCGGTTATTATCGATGGCGGGTACCGTCAGCACTCTGCGAAGCGCAACGTGTCCGTCGGGAAGCCCGCGCTTTAAGGGGCTCGGCTCAGCATAATCATTCACAATCAGCGGCGTGCGCTGCCTGACCGCCTCGCCCCACAGCCCGGCTTTGTCGATCGGATAATGGATCGGCGTGTCTGTCACCGCACACTGACGCATCGCGGATGCGGACCAGGCATGGATGATCATCTCGCTTTCATCTTCGCTTATGAACCCGAAAAAGCCGATTTCGCTTCCGGTCATGGCAATGGCCTGTTTTAGGACAAAATCGGCAATCGCTCTCTCATCCGCAGCATCCATTTCACTCAGATTCACCAGAGCTTCCAGCCCTTCCGTGCGAAGGTGCAGGTGTTCCTCGTTCTGCTTGCGGCCGGTTATGTCGTTGCCGATGGCAAGAATCTCCTCGAGTGTGCCTTCGCTGTCGCGGAGCGCTTTGTTTGTCCAGGAAATCCATACCCGCCTGCCATCGCGAAGCATGTTTTCATTCTCGACTGCGCGATGCTTTTCAGGGTGCCGGGCGATGTCATCAACCAGCGCCGAAAGGTCGCGCCCTGAGCGCTCTGTGCGCGGCACAATCGTTCCGATCATTTTCCTGCCGGCAAGCGCATCCCGCGCATACCCGAAAAACCGCTCAGCAAAAGAGTTGGCAAAGGTGATCGTGCCGTCCGGCCTCCAGCGCAGGATAATGCTGTTGGCGTCTTCAACCAGATCCCGGTAGCGCTTCTCCTTCAGTCCCAGCTCAGCCAGCAGGGACGCCTGACCGGAGAGAAAGTGCATGTGCCGGTCAAGCTGCTCCGCGGTAATGACGGGCACCTCGTCAAGCGCGCTCAGGTAGGCTTTCTCGTCAAATCCGAACTGCTGCGCCTGAGCACGAAAAAATTCGACATCCGGCTCCTCGAACAGAAACTGCCCGGTAAACAGGGTCGCAACATGCTCACCTTCTATTTTTATCGGCATGGCAACATCAACCAGGCCGTTCAAACAGGTATATACCGAATATGAGTCGTTGTGTTTTACCTGTTCGGCAAGGGTGGTGTCGCTTTCCGTACAGCGCTCGGCAGCCCGGGGGTGAATCCGGTGGAACTCGGTACAGATCCGTTTCCACCCTGAGGCCACCAGCACGGTACCATCGGGCGCAAGTATAGCGGTGGGAATGCCGGTGCTTTCAAACACAAAATCATGGAGGGCCTGCAGTTTGGGGATATCAACAATGTCTGAAAAACGATACGACATACTTGTCGGCCCTTTCAAAAGCGGGCGTCAGGTGTGTAGTAAAGATTCCACCGGGAGCGTTCTCCAGCAGGCGTATATTCTGTGATTTCCAGACCGGTCCCGATAGCGATTTTGATTGGAGCGCGCAGTATATGCATTGAATGTGTGCTGGTCAGGTATATTTATAGCAATAATACAAAAAGCCGGTGAATTCAAATAAATTAAACGGCTTCACTTCCCGAATATATCTGCAAGAAACCGCGGCATGCTGAAATGCCGGTATACGGTATCGACAATGATACTCCCCGCAGCAAGCTGCGGGGTATCCCGGTAATTAATGCTGATTATGTTAATACATTCCGCTTAACTCCGCACTGCCGTGCGGAGTTTGCGCGAAACGATTCCGGTCAATAAATTATTATTTTTTTCAATTAAAATACAATATCACCAATAAAACAATATATTTATTTTTCATAACAAGGATGAGGCAAAGTCGCACACACACTGAAAATAGTGACAAAACCTGCGTGTATATGCTACTGGTGTATAAAAGCCTGCGGAACACAATAAAGCAATGCGGGGGTCTCGGAAACCATGGACGAAAAAGGAACCGGAACCCGTTCTGATACCCGGAACGGGGCCGAGGAGCGTGAGTGCCTGCTGGCGCGGATGGACGGAACGCGGCCCGTCAGTGAAACCATGATTCACGAAACATCGGTGCAGATCCTGATTAACGGCCAGCCGCTCATCAGGACCCAGTGCCTTGCCCGCGAGCTTGACTGTATGGCCGTGGGGTATGTGCGGAGCCTGGGCATGCTGCAGCACCGCGATCAGCTGATTCGTGTCATGATATCGCCTTCAGGCGATTCTGCCAACGTGATCACCGCCGGAACCGCACCGCCTGCAGACCCGGAAGGGGTGCCTCTAATCAGGGGCACGGGCGGCGGCACGTTTTCAGAGGCCGGGCGGCAGCCCGGGACACCAGCATCCCGCATTCAAAGCCCGTTTGCTATTGATCTCAGCCGGCTTCTGAGCATCGCTCAGACCTATAACACCCGTGAAGGCAACTACCGGGCAAGCCGTTTTGTTCACTCGGCCGCACTGTCGGACGGCGAGCGGATACTGTGCTTCTTCGAGGATGTCGGCCGCCATAATGCGGTGGACAAAGCTTTGGGCTGGGGGTTCATGCAGCAGTATGATTTCAGCCGAACCATGCTTCTGTGCAGCGGGCGCTTTTCTGTGGAAATGGTACTTAAAGCAGCGGCAGCAGGCATTCCGGTATATTGCGCCCCGGCTGCAGCGAGCATCGAGGCAATGGAGCTGGCACAACAGCTCGATATGTGCCTGTGCGGGCGGCTTTCCTCCGACAGCGCCACTGTTTACTCTGCTTCATGGCGCATAACGGGGAAGTAAACAACCGTCTCATCGAATAACCCGCACAGGGGGAGGAGCCCGGCTGTGCATTCCGGTCCGGGGCGATCAATAAACTGTTGACGGTTTTGCTGTCTGTATAATATTATAATATTTATCTACAATTGTTATCCTTTCGATACAAAATTTTGCACCATATAAATTTAGAGTAGACACATGTCCGGTAAAACAAAGGGACAGACAGAAGCGGAAATATCAGCATGGATCACCAGCTTTGAAAAGGAGCAGCTCGGCAGGGGCCCCTCTGAGGTGCGCACGTTTATTATTCAGGATATCATTCTTGTGCGGGTAAAGGGCATACTGACACCGGCTGAAAAAAATCTCGCTAAAGAGCCGGACGGGTCACGGCTGGTCAAGCAGGTGCGCGAACGGCTTATTGAAAACTCTCAGGACATGATTCAGGAAGGTATCGGGACGATCACCGGCGCCGAGATTATCAGCCTGCATTCGGACATAAGCACGGTTACCGGTGAGCGGTTCATCATATTGACGTTAAAAAACAATCTGGAAAACAGGTTTGTAAAAAAAGGCTGACTATATACAATACACGGCTTTCCCGTGCATTGTATATAGTGCGCACTTTGCACTTGACTTTTTTGCAAATGTTGTCATAATAAAAATTAATATTGTTACTCGGCAGACAGGTTGGAAGACAGCCATCCGGAATGGCTGTTGGCTATACCAGTAAGCCGGCACTCAAATTCCGTGAACACGGGAGAGTGCCGGCTTTTTTTGTCTTTGCACTATTAATCGATATATATCCTTTTCATTTTTTTGTCGGGAGCGGGGCGGGAATCGGTATCCGCACCCTCAAACAGTACCAGCTGTTTCTGCACAATAATCCCGCACAGGGATGTACCCGGGATTCAGGAGACACAATGAACGGCATACAGTACAGCATCGTTGAAAACAAAATAATCATCAGGTCGCCGGGCCGGATGTGTGAAACGCCTGAAGAGCTTATTTCAAGCGGCTTATTTAAAGAGGTTCTCCATATGGCGGTCAGAAACCTGCAGGAGCGGCAGTCAATGCTCCTGGGGATATTCGGCACAGGGCAGCCCAACGAAGAAAATCTTGCCGTGCTGCAGGAGACTTTTCTTTATTTGTGCAAGATGCAGGGCAGCCTGGTTCCCAGGGTCGTAGAGGGCGCAGAGGTTTTTTTTGAGGATCCCTTGTTATTTGACGGGTTCATCGAGTATCTGTACAACTTCTGGCGCACCTTTGACCGGTTTGTCATCTGCACCACAGAAGGCGATCAGCTGGATAAGCGGCCGTACCGGACCTTCAATGAAACCATTGAAAAGCTGACGCATCTCACCCGTGCGACCTACCGTGATGTTCGTGAAAACCTGACGGGCCATCACCCGAACATTTACCGCCAGGTCAGGGCGGGGGCGGAAATTGCGTCAATTGCATTTCCCAGAAATTTTATCGGCCTCAGCGCCCCCTATAATAATCTGAACCGCCTCTTTCTTATCAGACAGGTCCTGCTGTATCCGCCGCTGGTGCTGAATCCGCCGATGAACAAAAGAGCCGGCAGTTTCATAAAGGTGGACCGTAACCCGCTGGAGCATTTCAGCATCAATGAAGATGAGTGGCTGTGCTATCCGGCGAAAGTCGGCCATCTGCTGATTCTTATCTGTTTTCATGAAAAATTCTATGAGCTGGGCTTTTCTCTGTGCAACCTTTTTGAGCTGGCAGCGGATGAGGATCTGAAGCGGAAGCCGGATGCCGTGTATGCCTTCGGTGTTCCCGGCGATGCGCTCGACGACCTGGCTGAGTTCCCGACGATCTTTTTTGACGACACTGAAAACGATCTCCTCGTTGCCGCCGTGCCCGGCAGGGATGAATTCGGCTATTTCGGGTATCTGAAAAAGATGGTTCTGACCCTTCACAATATAACGGTCATGAAGTCCGGCAGGCTGCCGTTTCACGGCGCCCTCGTCCGAATCGTTCTTCAGGGCGGCGGAGATGCAACGGTTCTGATCATTGGAGATACCGGCGCCGGCAAATCAGAAACCCTTGAATCGTTCCGCCTGCTCGGGGTGGAGCATATCAGGGAAATGATCATTATTGCCGACGACATGGGCTCTCTTGACCGCGACGACAGCGGGCACATTATCGGCTACGGCACCGAAACAGGAGCATTTCTCAGGCTTGACGATCTGCAGCCCGGCTATGCGTTCGGCCAGATCGACCGGTCGATTATAATGAGCCCGAGCCAGACCAACGCCCGGATCGTGCTGCCTGTGACTACCTACGAGGATGTTGTGCGCGGGTATCATATCGACTATATCCTGTATGCAAACAATTATGAGGAAGTCGATGACGACCATCCGGTCATCGAGCGCTTCCCCTCTGCCGAGTCGGCGCTGCACGTGTTCAGGGAGGGTGCTGTCATGAGCAAGGGCACTACCAGCACCAAGGGGCTGGTGCACTCATATTTTGCAAACATATTCGGCCCCCCCCAATATAAAGATCTGCACGAGAAGCTGGCGGGCGAATATTTCCCGGCATTTTTTGACGCCGGCGTGTTTGTCGGACAAATACGCACGCGGCTCGGTATACCCGGCATGGAGCGGACCGGCCCGGAGTCGGCGGCAAAAGAGCTCCTGCGGCTCATTGCCGACACAGCATAGTACGATAGCAGTGTGGTTGCAGGAGCAGCAGCGGGATCCGGCCTTCTGTCTGCCAGCCTGGTTTAGTCAGAGGGGACTGTTAAAATCCCTCCCCCGGCCGGGAAGTATATCGACAGAGGCAGGAGAATCCTTCGGGTGCGATATTTTAAGGGAATTAGACAATCCCCGTCCCCCTTTTTCAGTAACGCCAAATAGCACAATTATAAAAAGGGGTGGCACAAAAGATATCCCCCCAAAAAACAAAAACCCCTGAACCTTTAATCCCATAACCCACAGGAGGATACCAATGCTCGGCAATACATTCGGAAGGCTATTCAGAGTTACCGCGGTCGGGGAAAGCTACGGTATCGGCAAAGGCAGCGGACTGTCAGTTATTGTCGACGGCGTGCCGCCCGGCCTTGCCCTGACCGATAAGATGGTACAGGAGGAGCTCGACAAAAGAAGGCCGGGCGTGGGCAAGCTGAATTCCCCGCGCAAGGAAACGGATCAGTGCCATATTTTTGCAGGCCTCGGACAGGACGGCGTCACCACAGGCGCACCGGTCGGCATCATCATCTACAATGTCGACACGCAGGATATTCACGTCGACCAGTACCGCCAGTACAAGGATCTGTGCCGGCCCGGACATGCCACCTACTGCTTTTATACAAAATACGGGCAGAATCAGGACTGGTGCGGCGCAGGCCGGGCCTCGGGCCGCGAAACGGTCGGCCGCGTGGCCGGCGGTGCAGTGGCCAAACATATTCTGTCAAAAGAGGGAATCGACCTCATATCATACACAACACAGTGCATGGACATCAAAGCCCGCGACATGAGCTTCGAGGAGGCAAAAAAGAATTACCGGAAAAACGAAATCAACTGTCCAGATCTCGAGGCTGCGGAGAAAATGGAACAGCGGGTTCTTGAAATCAAGGATGAAGGCGACACGGCCGGCGGTATCCTGACCCTTCGCATCACGGGCGTTCCGGCGGGCCTGGGCGAGCCCGTATTTGACAAGCTGAGCGCGCTGCTCGGGCATGCGCTGCTTTCTATCGGTGCCGTGAAGGGCATCGAGTTCGGGGCCGGGTTCGGTGTCGGCAGCATGAAGGGATCGGAATGCAATGATGAGTTCTGTGAAAAAGAAGGAAGAATCGGCTTTAAGACCAACCACGCCGGGGGGCTGCTCGGCGGCATAAGTACCGGTGAAGAGATTGTTGCGCGCCTGGCTGTCAAACCCACGCCGACAATCAGTAAAGTCCAGGACAGCGTCAACATGCCGAAAAAGGAAATCGAAAAGCTGGAGCCCATCACCAGGCGCGACCCGACGCTGCTGGGAAGAATATATGCCGTGGTTGAGGCCATGGCGGCCATAACCCTTGTGGATGCCCTGATGATGGCGCGCGGCTACGACAATGTCTGCCGGATAGAAAACAAGTGGCGGGAGATGTAACACGCCGCTTCACGCGCAGGGATACATATTTCTTATGGTATGTCTATCTGAAAATATGGTATAGTGAAGTAACAATCCGGCCTGCAGGGGGGCAGAGCAGGCCATCCTTTTCGGCAAAAAAACAAAAGTGAGGATCGGCATATGGACACATCTCTGAAAGAAAAATGGTACAACAACCGGGCAAAAGTAATCTTTTCACTGCAGGCGTTCCCCCCGCTTGGAGTGTACGCGCTTCTGCGCAGCACCGCGTTCACCCCGAAGCAGAAATGGCTGGTGGTGTTTGCGGTATCTGCGCTGATCGCCCTTATTATCTACAGCGGCATCGGTGCTAAAATGAACAGGTTCGTTCTGGGTATTTTTACAAAATCAACCATATAAGCCCGACAGCAGAGAGAGGGCAAAAAAAAAAGCCCTGCGTAACGCAGGGCTTTTTTTTTCGGCTAATGATACATCCTACAGCGGTACAACATTGGCTGCAGCCGGGCCTTTGGACCCTTCGACAACGTCGAACTGTACGCGGGCGCCCTCGGTGAGGGTTCTGAACCCGTCGGCTTTAATGGCAGTGTGATGGACAAAAACATCATCTCCGCCATCCTGTTCGATAAAACCGAAGCCCTTGGAATCATTAAACCACTTTACTGTTCCTTCCTTCATTACTCTGTACTCCTTCTTGTACTCGGCTCCTGCATGGAGCCACACTGTGTTTGTGCCCTGCCGCTCTGTGCGGCCGGGGCGGGCAGTCCGGTTGTTCGTCTTAACAAAAAGACCGCACACCCATTGCGGACTGTGCGGTCTTTATTTTTTGTAATGCGACTACAAACAGGTACTGCGCTTTAGGTTAAATAAAAGTTTAGCATAGAAAAAAATAAATACAACTTTTTTTTACATATTTTTTTCTGTCAGGCATATGCCGAAATCTCACGGCGCGGTAAATATACAGTTGCACGCCGGCACCAGTATATCCTCAAGCACGTAGAGGTGATACTGCTTCCCGCTCACCAGCCCGGGCGCGGTCCCGTTGTCAGGCGTCACCTGACAGGTTCCTTCCGGAACCTGACCATAGGTAATGCCGGGGTCGAGCGCCTCCTGGTTGGGCATCACGTCAAGGCGCCAGAGCACCCCTTCAGGGTTGTCATTGCTTGGCGGCACGCCGGGGTTTTCGGAGCCTTTTTCTTTCACATAAATATACCGGGCGGGGTCTTTTCTCCAGTAGAGCTTTCCGTCTTCAGAGAGGCCCTCCCCGTCAGTGCAGGCAGCCGGCTCTTTTTCAATAATATCGACTATGAATGAGCCGAACTCCGGCATCTCTGCGATGTCCGCATCGGTCACCCCGCGGCGGTCAAGCTCGTTTTGAAAAAACGTCTGCACCCGCTCCACATCGGTTGTGGGAAAGCCGGTAAAATCCCGGCTGAACCCGTTATTGTTCTCAGCCGTGAATTTGCCGAGGATCTCCGATGATACCTTCCCGGCGAGAATGGCAACGCCCTGATCGCTCAGCTGATCGGTCCAGACGCCCTCTGCGCTGATATCCCACACAGCCGCCCGCCTGCCGCTGCTCTCGGTATCATGGCAGCATATGCACCCAGAGGCCCGCACCTGGCTGTTTATCCACTGCAGCTCCGTCATAAATGATTCGTCGTTAAGGCGCGGGTCATCCGGATCGACCTTGTTGAACGGCGCTTTATACCAGTAGGGCCGCTGGGTGAGCACCACATCGCAGGATCCGTAGTCCATGAATGAGCGCCCCTGCTCCGTGCTCCCGGAAATGGCAACGCTGGTACACACGAGCCCGTCTTCCGAGGTGCGGTTATCGCCGGCCTCAAGGCCCTGGCAGGAAGTGAACGGCTGAATAAAAACACCGTCAATCGGCTCGGTTTCAAAGGAGCCGTTTTTGATCCATGTCTGTATGGTGTCGATATCCGACCGGGAAAGCTTGTCAGCACCCTCCGGCATCGGGCTGTAGCCCTCGTTGTGATTTATAGCATTAACCAGCGATGTGTCGGTTACGGTTTTCTTGACGCCCTCATACGTATCAAGAACAACGCCGCCCGACACAGCGTTTGATTCGTGACAGGGAAAGCAGCTGGCGCTTATGATACCTGTAATGACAGGGTCATAGGTGACCGTATCGGTATCCGTTCTGCACCCTGCTGCAATGAAACATAATGCGGCGATCGAAAAAGCTGCGGCGGCGGCAATAGCTCTGGTACTGTTCATGCGTATCCCCCTCCCTTTTACAGTGTTTGTGCTCGCCGCACACAGCGCGGGGCCTCCCGGTACAGGCCTGTGCGGCTGTCAAAGTATAGGGGCGTGCGGGGGCGGTGTCAATAGCTGCCATAATAAATTTTGACATATTTTTAGGATTGGTATTCACGCTGATTCTGTGAGAAAATCAATTTGTGCACGCTGCTGTGCCGTGAGCCGACATATATATTGTGCTGCGTGCCCGAGCGCCTGCAGCACAACACATCGAGCAGGAGGTAATCACCTATGGATACCATACGCCTTGGATCAACAACTATTGAAGTGCCCAGACCCGGTTTCGGCGGCATCCCGATCCAGACGCCCCCGGAAGAGCAGGCGGTTGAAATCGTGAGGGAAAGCCTCGATCTGGGGATCCGATTCATCGACACCTCACGCATGTACACCTGCAGCGAAGAGCGCATCGGCAAAGCGATCGAGGGGCGGCGGGATGAGGTGGTGCTGGCAACCAAATCGACCGCGCGGACCGCAGAGGGAATCGCCGCCGATCTTGAAACCAGCCTGAGCAGCCTGGGAACCGGCTATATTGACCTGTATCAGTTTCACAACGTCAGCACCGATGACGACCTGCAGGCGGTCGTTGCGCCGGACGGTCCGCTTGACGTAATCCGCCGCGCCAGGGACAACGGGACCGTGCGGCACATCGGCATCACCTCGCACCGGCTTTCCGTGGCGCTTGAGGCGGTCAGATCAGGGCGCTTTGAAACCATTATGATTGCCCTGAATTTCGTAAACACCGAGGCGGCCCGCGATCTGCTGCCGCTGGCGCGCGAGCGCGGGGTTGGCGTTATCGTCATGAAGCCCATGGCCGGCGGGATGCTTGAAAACCCGGCGCTGTCATTTAAATATCTGCAGCAGTTTCCTGATGTGCTGCCACTGATCGGCATTTCGCTCCCGGGCGAAATGCCTGAAATCATAGACATTATTGAAGCAAACGAGCCGCTGACCGGTGATGAGCGCGAAGAGATGGAGCGCATCCGCACCAGGCTGGGCAGCGGGTTCTGCCGCATGTGCAATTACTGCCAGCCATGCCCGCAGGGCATCATGATTTCCGCGATCATGTATACGCCGGTGGCATTGAAGAAATTCGACCCCGAGCGGATTTTCACGGGCCAGTGGAACACCTATATGGAAAAGGTTGCCGACTGCATAGACTGCGGCGAGTGTGAAACGCGCTGCCCCTATGATCTGCCCATACGGGAGCGCATTCGCGCTGAGGCGGAACAGTACTTCGCCGCCCGGGATGCATACCTGGCAGAGAAGACAGAGTAAGTGTCTCCTTTTGTCGGGTTTCGAGAGAGCTTGACAATCTTCTGCTATATGCTATATATGTACTATATATTGTACATATAATGGAGATAGCATGAAAGTCATCAACTTTACTGAAGCGCGGAAAAATTTAAAGGCCATACTGGATCAAGTGGTAAAAGATGCTGATTTCACAGTTATTACACGCCGGGATACTGAAGATGCCGTTGTTATGTCTCTTGATACCTTTAACAGCTTTATGGAAACAGTTCATCTTCTGAGATCTCCCGCCAATGCCGCTCATCTTGAAAAATCAATTAAACAGTTTGAAAAGGAGAAATATAAACTCAGGGATCTGATAGATGCCTAAAAAGCTGGCCTGGACAGATGAGGCGTGGAAGGATTATATATACTGGCAAACCGGCGACAGAAAAACGCTTAAAAAGATCAATGCTCTTATTGACGACACAAAACGACATCCCTTTCACGGTATCGGGAAGCCTGAACCATTAAAAGAAAATCTGTCTGGTTTCTGGTCTCGCCGCATCGATGACACGAACCGGCTGGTATATGCTGTTAAGGAAGAATATCTCGTAATAATTTCCTGCCGGTACCACTATTGAAGCTGAACAAAAACATCTTCACCAATTGCCGCACGCACCCCGGATAGCTATAAGCCGCTCGCAGCTGCTGCCGATTAAAATTTTGCATCAAACAGCAGATAGGTGTTGGTAATATCCTGGTCAACGCTGTCCGGCGTGCCGAACATCCAGAACCCGCCGTAATCGCTGTCAACCCGCGTATAGCCCAGGCGCAGGGTGAAATGCTCCGAGATCGGCTGCAGATAGTAAAAATCCCACACCTGGCCCTTGACATCCAGCTTGTGCAGCGGGTCCTCGCTTCCGGCATTGATCCCCCACCAGTAGCGCGAGCCATAGTTGAACTCGATGCCAAGCTTGGGGTAATTCAGCAGATCCCACGGCACGGTAATGCGCCCGCCGACGTGATAGGCCCAGGCGCTGCGGTCGGACCGGCCCCTGTCGTTGAAAAGCCCCACAAAGGCGGGCACCGGCCCCAGCCGGTACACGGTGACATTGCCGTTTGCGTTTGACTCGAGAAAGCTGATCCCGGCAAACCAGTCCACCCACGAACCCAGAAAGCGCTTGCTTTCAAAGAAAAAAGTCAGCTTCCACATGTCGCCCAGGCTGTCGGGCAGGCGAACCGGCACAAGGCCGCGGCTGGTGAGGTTCGGGCTGGGAATATCGGGCATGTAGATGAAATTTGCGATGAAAAGCGAATTGCGCAGCGCACCGGGCAGGCCGGTTTCAAACTGCGCAATAAAAAAATTCACGTCCTCGAGCCCCAGGCTGTTGTCGCGGTAAAGCTGTGCATCGTTGTCTGCAAGCTTGCGCAGATAGACAAGCCGGAGCGCCGCGGCGGGAAGGGGCACCAGCTCCTCCAGGCCGACCGTAAGAGCTATCCCGTCGCCCTCGCCGTCATAGGCCAGGCCCGGATAGGCGGACTTGCGCGGCGTGTCCTCGCGCAGGTCTGTGGGAAGGCTGTCGGAAAACGTCAGGCGCCCGAAGCTGAACGCCATGGGCAGGCTGTCCAGAAGGCTGAAGTAATAATCAACATAGGCGCGCTCAACCTTGAGCTCGTTATCCGTCGGCGTCCTGCTGTAGTTGAACAGGTTCGTTGCCGGAAACTCGGGCGTATCGTCGTCGTTCCAGTTTTTGAACATGACCAGCCGACCCTGGAACCTGAGGTTGTCGGTAAGCTGGGTAACCAGGTTCAGCCGGAAGCGATTGCTCGCCAGCCCGTGCACCTCCTCTTCATGATGATGACGGCTCCGCCGCCGGCCGAACCCCTTCGGGGCGTTCTCTTTAAAGTCAAACCAGTCAAATCGCGTTCTGAGCTCCCCGCTTATCTGCATCCGGTCCATAAAGGATTTCTTTTCAACAACCTGGACGATTTCGGACAGGTCGGCGACATCCTCCTTCAGATTGTCAAATTCTTTTCCCGGTGCGCCCGGCCCTGCCTCTATCTGCTTCTCGAGGGCGCGAATCCGCGTTTTCAGCTCTTCGGCATCTGCAGGGCCGGCGGGCTGCAGCACCTGCTGCTCGAGCGCTTTAATCCGCCGCGAAAATTCCTCATTCTTTTTGCGCAGCTCGGCGTTTGTGCTCTCCAGGGAGCGGTTGCGTTCTGCAAGCTCCTCCAGGCGCTGCATAATACGCTGCATATCCTTTTTTTTGACATATTCTTCGGCGCCGGTGCGGTTCGCCGCCATGGCCATGGCGGCCGCGGCAGCACACAACCAGACCAGAGCCCGGGATAATCGAACGTGTGCGCTCATTCGCCGGTCCTCCGTTTCGACTGCAGCCGCAGGCCGAACACATCAGGCTGTTCGGAATCGGCAGCGTGTTTGACAAGATACTGCTTTATGGCATTGAGCTCCTGCGGTGTGAACAGATGGGAGATATCCTCGCGGCGGTTATGAAGCTTTCTTTCAAAAAACCGCTTCCACTGGTAGGCTGCATACTTGGTCGGGGCAAAAACCCGGGCTTCTCCGCCTTTGCGGTGACATGATCCGCATTTTTCGATACAGAGCTCTCGGCCGGTGGGGCCCTGGGCGGCGGCGGGAAAGGGGCCGGCATGAAAAAGAAAGGCTGCAGCAACCATAATGCGGCAGCAGCAAAGCATGGCTGACACGGGAAACCGGGCCGGAACCGATTGCTCAGGCAGCCCGGTTATGTTGGACAGGAAATGTATCATACAGGATCTCTGCAAAGAGTTGCAGCCAGTATAAATAATACCTGCCTGAACGTCAACCCAAGAAATGCCGAGGCGCAATCCGTTTCTTTACCGGCTTTTCCTCTTTGCCGGCATGCCCGCAGAAAGCAACCCGGACGTTTTCCGGCACCGTTACAATCCGGCACTCTGAATCGCCGATACGCCCGATGCGCGCCCGCCTCCCTCGTTGACCACCTTGACAACAGCCGCCGACTCACGGTACTACTGTGTAATAGCTGAATTCACAGCAAAACCGATCTGCCAACGAAAAAACAGGGGGCTCATTATGCACCTGCACACCTGTATCCGTATTATCCTGTTATGTGTTCTGGTAATGCCGGCCTGGCGCTGCAGTGCCGATGACGCGACAACCGGAGCGCTTCCCCTCGATGCGCATATGGATAAGCGCTATACCGACGACCTGCCCGGCCTGCTGAAGAAAAAATATATCCGCGTCCTGACCACGGTTAACAGGACAAATTTTTATATTCATGAGGGGCATCTTGTCGGATATGAATACTCACTGCTGAACGGCTACAAGAAATACCTGAACAAACAGGTAGGCAAAAACAAATTGAATATTGTCTTTGAATTTATACCCGTAGACCGTGACGAGCTGATCCCCAAGCTCATCAGAGGATACGGAGACATTGCTGCCGCCGGCCTGACCATAACGGACAGGCGCAGTCAGCGCGCGGCCTTCAGCCGTCCCTATCTGACAGGGATCAGCGAGCTTGCTGTTACTCCCAAAGGGGGCTTTGCCCCTGAAAGCGCTGAAGATTTAAGCGGCAAAACAGTGTATGTGCGAAAAAGCAGCAGCTACTATACCAGCTTAGAAAACCTGAACGGCCGGCTTCGCAGCAGCGACAAAGCGCCGGTCCGCATCCGGTTCCTCAGCGAGGAGCTTGAAACGGAAAGTATCCTTGAGATGGTCAACAGCGAAACCATCGGCATAACCGTTGCCGACAGCCACATTGCGCGGGCATGGGCGACGGTGCTGAAAAACATCGAAGTTCATGAAAGCGCCGCCCTGCGAACCGGCTCAAAAATCGGCTGGGCGGTCCGTAAAAACAACCCGAAGCTGCTGTCCAGCATCAACACGTTCCTGAAAACCCATAAAAAAGGAACCCTGCTGGGAAACATTTATTTCAACCGGTATTACAAGGATGCGGAAAAGCTGAAAAACCCGATCGCAATAGAGCAGTGGGAAAACATCGAGCACACCAGACAAATCATTAAAAAATACGCGGCCCGATACGGCTTCGACTGGCTGCTGATCCTCGCCATGGCCTTTCAGGAGTCGGGCCTCGATCACAGCAAAAAAAGCGGCGCAGGTGCGGTGGGCATCATGCAAATACTGCCGTCTACTGCAAAAGACAAAAACATCGGCATAAAAAACGTACACACGCTGGAAAACAATATTCACGCCGGAGTGAAATATCTTGCCTTTCTCCGGAACCGGTACTTCAGCTCAGACAGCATGCGCCCTCGCGATCAGGTACGCATGAGCCTGGCGGCATACAACGCAGGTCCGGCAAAGATACGCAGGGCGCGGAACATGGCTGAAAAAATGGGGCTTGACAGGAATAAATGGTTCAGAAATGTAGAGCTTGGGGCGCTTCGCATTATCGGTCAGGAAACAGTGCGATACGTGAGCAACATCAACAAGTACTATGTCCTCTACCAGACGCTGACGAGTGATGAGCGCACCGCAGCGGACACCTGTTTTCCGCACGCCCCGTACCGGTGCTTCCTGCATAACGCCGCACCGGCCGGAGCGACCTGAGAATCAGGCACTTCCGCTCCTATCGAATCGTACACGGCGGCTCCTTTTTCCCGGGATCCGTCTGCTGCTGGCCCGCCGCCTGGCGGTTTCCGGGCACCAGTCAGGTCTTGACGCCCATTTTAGGCAGTATATAGGCCTGAAGCAGAAACCATGCAGCAATAATGCCGACGATTAAAAGCAGTGACTTCATGAATTTCCCCGTTCAGTGTGTTTATGCCGCTGCATCGAACACTCTCATTTCCTGCTGTAATTATAACCCCGATTCGGGAAATCACAAATGGTCACCACGAAAAAACACAAAGCAGGATACTGCCGGCATTTCCGGGCGGCGCACGTTCAAACAAGCTGCAGGCAGGCAGCGGCCGCCTTCGAAAAGGTTTCGGAGGATTTTTCTGATTCCCGTGAACCGATCCCCCATTCTGCCGCCGGAAGCGCTGTGCGTCAGTTGATGGTTATATTTGTAGAGGCGGGCGCCGCGCCTCTTGCGCTGCCCTTTTTTGAATCGCCCACATCGCCGATAACGCTGTAGCTTCCGTAGCTGAAGACAATCAGCGACCAGCCTGTGGAATAGATTCTGGCGCGTTCGATAAAGTCTCCGCCGCCGGCATTGTCGATGCAGCGGTCAACAGCCTCCTGCAGCGTCGGCCCGCTGTTCAGCGGCAGAAACAAAAACCACAGACGGCCGTCCGCACCCTCGGACGATATTGTCGGGGGGCTGTCTTTAATGGTGTCATACTGCGGGGTGCCGGTTGAAATAATGGAGAAGTCACCGATTCGCTGTGTGCAGCCGGCTGCACAAAGCGCCAGCAGCGGCAGGCATATAACAAGTCTTGCTGCAGGGATTGCTGAAAGTACGCGGCGGATATTCATGTCGTTCCCTCCCGGTTGCGTAAACAAAAATAATAATTTCATAACCGGCCGGCAGATTATGCAGACCGTTATTACCGCATAGATTTGGATAGTACCCCGAAACCCGCCCGCGGGCAAGCTCAAATTAAACCTCAAATTTTTCAGCTGCATGCCTTATTTTTAACCATTTTTTTTAAAAAATATGTACCATGTGACCTCATCTGTCACAACCATATGCTACAGTATGTGATAAAGAGCTATACAATGAAAAATTTTTCCCGTCATACCGGCGGCGCCATCGCTCCGGACGCTCCGGGGTATACAGAGCAGTACATGAACGAAAAGCCAGGGGCGGCCGGTTATAATTTCACTTTTCGCTTAAATATATTCAACGGAAGGATTGCCCTATGAAAGATTACATTTTCTGTTGTTTAGTGGTATCACTGGGGTGCGTATTACTTGCCTCTTCATCTCCTGCGTATGCAGGAGACTGTGTTCAGTTAGCGCCCGACGGCACCTATGTCGGTGGAGAGCCGCATCTGGCGCCGGACGGGTCTTATGTTGGCGGCGAACCACAACTGGCGCCGGACGGGTCTTATGTGGGAGGCAGGCCCCGATTAGCCCCTGACGGATCATATGTGGAAGGCGAGCCGCACTTAGCGCCTGACGGAACATATGTCGGAGGTGAGCCCCGTTTAGCCCCCGACGGTACATATGTCGGCAGCGGTGAAAGTGAATAACATTGTCCCGCACTGGCCGGCACGAATGCCGCAATGGGTCAATCCCCGCTCTATGTTCGATCTGCCCGTTCCTCCTGTATGATATTTTTTTTCACTATCCTGCAGGAGCCTCTAACAGATGGTAAGCTTTACATGATTTTATCAACCCCACAGTAGTGACTTTCCGTGCGCAAAGCGCACGGGTTCCGGCAAATCAATAAACACAAAGAATTCTGCCCCTGTTTCCCGGCCGTTTCAAAAACGTCGCTCCTCCCGTAATGGGACAATCAATAAAAGGACATGCCGACTTTTCTGTATTCATCTGTTGTGTCTCACCAAACACCACATCGACATTATTGTAATCCAAAAATTTAAAGTTACAAAAATGTAGCAAAAAATCCGGCACTGGATGCCCCCCCCCTGGTTAATTACTCGATCATCAGGTCAATGGCGTCTCCGATGGTACCGTTATCGAGATGCATCAGAATAGTCGAAACCGTCCTGCGCAGTTCGGGAGAGCCTCTGTCGGCCACATCCTCGAGCAGCGCAATGCAGCGCTGAAACTGCTTATCAGAAACAGACAGGCTGCTGTCCGTAATCAGCGCGGCTTCAACTGCCGGAACCACCTCATCCAGGACCACACACAGATCATGCACCAGCGCAGGGCGTGCGGTCAGAATCCGGGACAGCTCATCTGCGTGCCGGTTGTAGAGATAGATGAGCGACAGGCCCACATGCGTGCGGGCAAGGCGCTTATCACGGAACAACCGCAGCACCTCAAGCGTACGGGGGCGGCTGGAAAGCGTGACGCTCAGCGGGCAGATCCGCGCCGGCTTGACCCGAATTTCAAATTCCTGCAGGGCGTCGTCAAAGATATCGTCCGCATCGCGGGCTGCCACAGCGACCCCGTGCGTGCCCAGCTGGCGCAGCGCCGGTGTCCAGACGATCCGGCCCGTTTCGTTGTCGATAACCATGCCTTCAGGGCTCTTCTCGAGAAAAAACTGAAGGGCGTATCCATCATCGGGCGCAGGTTCCGTTACGATGTCGTAGCGATACGGGGAGCCGACGTAGGCAATCATTTCCGGCTCGGATACAATCGAAAGCCCGGGTGCAGGCTGCACCGGAACGCTTGTGGTGGTGGATGGGGTTCCGCCGCCACCGCCCCCCGGCTGCGCCCCGTCGTCGGCAGGAGCAGTCGTCGTGGTTGTTGTTTCTCCAGCACCGGTGTCAGGGCCGGAGCCGCCGCCTCCTCCGCTGCTGCCGCCGCCTGCTGGTGTCGAGGGATCCGCCTGCTCCGGTTTGTCGGGATAGTCCTCGCGGTTTGACGGGTTGGTGCCGAACAGAAATTCGTCGTAGTTGGAATAGCCGTCGCCGTCCTTGTCCCCGTCGATACCGTCATCCCCTCCGGCGGTTGCGGGATCGAGCCCGTACAGAAGCTCCCAGCTGTCGGGAATGAAATCGCCGTCGGCATCGACGTTGCCGGCCACGGTGTGCACAAAGTTGGCCATAATGATTATGCTTGAGGTAAGCGGCACTGAAACAGACAGGGGCGATGCAGTTTGAAAGGCGGCAGGAAGGGCGCCGCCCCGCTGGTCGGTCCAGCCCGTAAATGCCCAGCCCGCGTGCTCCTGCGGCGCGGTGACCGTAACGGTTGTGCCGTAGTGATAGATGCGGCGGAACGGACCCCGGCAGTCCTGCCGGTCGTTGACGTCAGCGGTGTCGACCATGAAATAGGGCTCCATGCCCGGCTCGGAAACCATGACGTAGAGCTCGGACAGGTCGAGTTTCCGGCTGAAATCATAGGTGATTTCAAAAGCCAGGCTTTCCAGCGGCATTTCGACGTCGTTCATGGGATTGTCGTTTTTGGTGATCACGATATCAGCCCAGGCTGCCGGACGCGAGTAGATCAGCATTTCGTCATCGGTGATATCGATAAGCGATTTCAGCATCGACTGGCTTGCAGCGCTGGGCCTGAAGGTCGAGATAAAGCTCTGTCCGTCGCTGTTGCGCGCTCCCCATGAGATCCGGTACAGGCTGTTGGGCGAGTAATGCCTGAAAAGATACGTCTGGCCGTCTTTTCTGATTTTGGAAAGACCGGAATACTCCATAATGATGTCGAAATAGCTGAAGATAATATGCTGGCTGGCCGACATCCGTGCCGTCTGCAGCCACTCTGCCGGATGTTTGCCGTTGACCTCGGAAACCGTGATATCAACGATGCGCACATTTTCCTCAAACGGCTGGGTCAGCCCCATCTCCACCAGGTTGATGGTGACCGAATCCCCGTCGTTCAGCCGGGCGATATCTTCGGCAGTAAGGCGAAAGGGCACATCGCCGGCACAGATGTCCGAGGGATTGGCGTTATATTCATCGAGGATATTCTGGGCCACCGAGCTGAGCTGTTCGTCATAAAAGACTTTCAGGTGCTGATAGGCCCGCTCATCGTCAAGCGTGCCGTTATCGTTTTCAATCAGCAGATTGCACTCATCGACCAGTTTTTTGAGGTCGAGGATTCCCTCGTAGGGCCGCACCATGCGGTATTCATAGGCCTTGGCCATGTAGTAATGATATTTGAGCAGGCGGTGTGCGGCCTGCTGCTCCATCTCCTTCAGGTAGGCCACCGTGCTGCCGGCCAGAACTTTTTTCGCGGTATCGCCGATGTCGGCGTTGATGCTGTCTACGGCAAGGCAGGTTCCGGCTATTTTGTTGGGTAGGCTCGATATCTTTTGCAGCGTATCGGACATCTGCCTGACGAGCTGCTGTTTCCGGGAAAGCAGCTGCTCAATCTGATCAGCCATCTCGCCAAAGCGCGGATCAGCGTCCCTTGCCTGCTGAAGCTGCTCGGCAATCTGTCCGGCCGGGATTTCAGTGCGCTTGATGAGGCCGGCAATGCCCTGCACCGCGGCCGTCATGGAGGTGGCTCCCCCGGTAACAATCCCCTGGGCCGCCTTCCGGGGTGAGATTGCCGTGCCGCCGGACGGCGCCTCGTCAGCCAGAGCACCAATACGGCCTGCCCCTGAAAACAGCGCCGGGTCTATCGAATGTATGACCGGATTCTGTGTCGGGGTGACACCATTGATGATAATGTTGGTTGGCTTGTCTTTCTCACCGATAACCTGGGTAATCTCTTGTGCTGCCGGTCCGAAGTCAACACCGAGAAAAACATCACAGAAATCTTTTCTGGTATCGCCGGTGTCCCCTGCGATCAGATCAGCAAGCGGCTTTTCTATATCGATTGTCCCCAGTGTGTTCAGGCCCAGGCCGACCGCGCCCAGTGCCGGCTGGCCGACCGGGATCATCTGCAGCATGCCGGCAAAGATCCCCAGACCCATTTTGACGCCTGAAAGGGATATGCCGACCACTTGTTTGATCTGTTCCTGTCGTTCGATTTCCTCCAGATAGTGCTGCTCCAGGGTAATCAGCTGCGCCTGGAGCGTATCGATGCCGCCTGAAACCATGCGTGACTGCGCTTCAAGGTAGGGAAGCCTGCTGAGAGCTTTATAGTAGTCACTTTTCAGCTTTTCGATTTCTTCCCCCAGCTTTTCCCGGGCACGTTCCAGCGCGGTTATGGAGTCTTGAGCGTTTTTGTTGTTCTCGCCCAGCCACCGGGTTACATAAAACACACGCAGGGCATGGTCGATTTCTTTCTCGAAGATTGCCTTGTTGGCCTCGAACGAGAGCATGGGCACCCACCCGGCGGGGTTTCCGAAATAGTCCAGGTGGCTGTCGATGCGGTGCAGGATCGCGAGCATTTCGTTTCTGATCTGCTGCAGCTCAGGCACCAGGGCGGACTCGTTGTCAGCCTCGATGGCCCGGCTGATCAGATCAGGGTACTCGCCGAGCAGAGCAGTGGTTTCGTCCAGGTGGCCATTGATATAGGTGTCGCGGGCATGCAGCAGCACCATCCGCAGAAAGATAGGGTGCAGCATAACAGAGTCGCCGGACGCGACACTGTAGTCGCCTGCAGCACCATAGGGGCTGTCGGGCGCCAGGGGCGGGCAGTCTGTTCCGTTGTAAAACGTGTAGGCCCAGTCTGTGATATAACAGGAATCATACCTCTCCTGGATGGCGGCATAATACGGTACGTTCACATCCTCGACGCCCGCCTGACCCCCGTGCGCCGTATGGGCGGCCATGGCCCCGGACTGCCCGCCCATAGTGGTGATAAAGGAAAGCAGGTCGCGATTCGACATGAAATCACCGCCGCGGCCGCCGGTACCCGGCCTGCCGGGACGCACTGCATGTTTGCCGTCAAAAAGGTGTTGACGGTCATAGGCAACGAAATCATCATAGGTGACCCCTGCGTACACAGGGTTGTCGATAAAGCCTTCTTCGATCGTGCCGCACCAATAGCTGTTTTCACGCCAGCCGTGCCGGGCATAGATGGTATTGTTTGGATAGGTGTGCCACATGGGGCTCGTTCCGTTATAGCACTGACCGCAGCCAAACACTGCGTGAACTTCGGCATGAATGGGAAACGCACCGGTCAGCTCCTCTCCCGCTTCAGGCAGCGGCACCCGGAGGCCCGGACCGCCGTTTTTGCCTTCGCCCGCACCCTGCCCCGCGCCGCCGGTCAGCACAAAGGGCCTGTCGCTGTCGCCCGGGTCAAACTCGTCGATATAGACGGACATACTTCCGGCCGGCATGCCGTCCAGGCCGTCACCGTAATGGTGAATATAGTTCATGCCGCCCGCACCCACATCCGAGAGCATGCCCCGGTATTCAGCAATGGTATCGACGGTATTGTAATATTCCATACATTCTGCCTCGTCGAACACCCGGGTCTGGTTGTCGACAGCCCTGCACTCGATCCATCCGTTGGCGGCCTTTTCCATCACGGGCGGGTGGGGGGTGGTACTGATCCTGCCGCTGTTTTCAAACCGCAGGCGGCCGGCATGGATGGTCACATCGGTCTGGGGCAGCCGCCATTCCCCCCTGATGATGAGGGTTTCGGCATAGATCTCCATGCGCCTGATATCGGGCAGGTCCTGAAAACAGGTTTCAAGGCCGTTAATGCACCCGTCCTCCACGGTCAGGGTCTTGCCGGCAATGCTGTAGTTATACGTTTCGCGTTCGATCCAGTTGAACAGCTCCGGATCGTTTACAGAGCTGATAATACTGGTGTAGGGCTTGGCGGATTCCCCGGGCATTTCCAGAACCGACCCCTCGGAGATGACCACCTGTTCGTCCGGGAGCGCCTGAGCGGTTTCGAAGATGATCTGCTGCTGATGCACGGCGCCGTCAGGGGCTGTCCAGAAAAACGCTATGATAAAGGGCCGCGCGCACTCCATGGTATTTGCCGCAGGCTGAAAATATTCAAACAGCCCGGTGTCGTTGTCAAAGGTGATGGTGCCGCATGGGGTGCCGCTGACAACCCGGTAGCTGAACCTGCCGGCGGCATCACTGCCGTCAGGGGTTTCATCGCCGGATATGGCGAATCTGAGCAGCTCGCCGGGATGAACCATCATATCCGGCACCGTGCCGACCGGGTACACCGGCACATTGCCGTAGCTGTCTTCATAGGTCCCCATGTCAACGGTCGTGCTGATGATACGGTCATTGCCTGCGAGATCGAAATCTGAAAGATTTTCCGTGTTATGCCCGGCATCGATACAGGGTGACAGGTGAGCAAGCCGATAGTCGCCGGCTGCGGCATCGACAAAGAGCGGGTTGCCGTCCAGGTTGCCGTCGCCCTCGAATCCTTCCTGAACTGCCGAGAAGGATACGTCTGCCGCTGCGTCGATCCCGTCCGGCAGATTGTCCCAGATGATAGTGTTTATGATGTCAGCCGCGGAGCTGTTGTCACCGGCGATGCCGCCGCCGCTTTCTGCTGTGTTGCCGGCCAGCGTGCAGTTGCTGATCAGAGCGCTCGATGACAGGGTGCAGGCGATACCCCCGCCGGAACCGCCCGCCGCGTTATTGACAATCAGACAGTTAGTGATTTTCGGGGACGCCCCGAGGCAGGCGATGCCGCCGCCTTCTCCCGACAAGGCCTCATTGCCGCTGACAATGCAGCGTGCGAGTGCCGGGGCACCGCCGCGGCACAAAATGCCGCCGCCGGCTGCCGCGCTGCCGCCGGTCACGGTGAACCCTTCAAAAACAACGTCCGTTGCATTGTCAAGGGTGACAGCAGGCCCTGCCCCGCCGGCATCGATGATGCAGCCCGCCGGCCCGTTCGAAGACATGAGGGTCAGCGGCTTCCCGGTGACATGCACCGGGCCGGCGTGTATGCCGTCGGCAACCGTGATCACCGTTCCTGCAGGAGCGGCGTCTATTGCCTGCTGGATCGTTGCATAGCCGTCCGGCACCGAAAAGGTCCGGTGCTCGTAGGCCCCCATGTCGACACGCCCGTTGACAACCCGGCTGTTGCCGTCCCGGTCAAGGGGCAGCGGAACCGGGTCGGGGCTGCCGCGGTCGATACAGGGGGAATCCGGCTGTAGCCGGTAATTTTCTGCGCCGGCGTCGGCGAACAGCGGATCGGCGACGATGTTGCCGCTGCCCGGGTATCCGCCGGAGACAGCTGAATATGTTATAGATACACTGCAGGAACCGTTGACTGCCCCGCGCGTGTTGTTCCAGATGATTGAGCTGGTGATTGAGGCCTGCGCGGTTCCGCTGCCGCTCAACCCATAGCTCATGCTTTCGATGACGGTACAGTTGACAACGGACAGGGAGGAGCTGCCCGCACACTCCAGATTGTTGTTATTTCCCGCTATGATGCTGTTGACGATCAGGGGGGCTGCGGTCTCGAAGCTGCCGACCCCGTACATGCCTGATCCGTAGATATTGAAGTTGCTGCTGATGGTGCATCCGGCAATGAGCGGAGCAGCGGTATCCGCGCACTCGATGCCCCGGGAATTTTCTCTGATCACACACCCGGTGATATGCGGTGCGGAATCTCCGTTGCACATGATGCCGCTGCCGTAATTTATTTTCTCGACGACGCAGTCTGCTATCAGCGGTGCGGAACTGCCGTCGCAGTAGACACCCTGGGAATAGTGCGAACGGATACTGCAGTTCGAGATGACCGGAGACGCATCGCTGATATATATACCGCTGTAACCCGTCGTGATGATGCAGCCGTCAAGCACGGCCGTGGCGTCACACCCGAAAGCTTCAACGACCCGCTGGCAGCGTGTCGTTCCGACCAGGTAGCCGGAAAGGTATGTTTCATTGAGGGCAGTGTCGCGCTGACTGCGTAAGGTTTCAGTTCCGCCAAAGCCGCCGTAAATGGCCACGCCGCTCCGGAGCCGGAAAGAATCCGCCGTATCGCTCCCCGGGCGGTAGGTCCCGGCGGCCACCCAGATCTCGTCACCCGGGCCGGCGGCAGCAAGGGCATCCTGGAGGTCGGTAAAGGCATCATGCCAGGAAGCGCCTGCAGGGGTTCCGGCTGCCGAATCATCCACATGGATGATGGCCGCAGACACCGGCGCTGAACTGATGCACACGCAGGCTGCGGCGGCACACAGAAACAAACACGCTTTATGGAAAACTGTTTTGAACATACCAAGCCCTCCTCTGAAAAATAACGACAAACTGTATCACCGGTATCGTACAGAGCAGGTGATGACCGGCACGGCAAAAAAAAACCGGACTGCCTGTTGAGTTGGCAGTCCGGCTGTCCTTACCCCGTGGACCCGTGACTTTCCGGCCCCAGATTACTCTGGGTGTGGCTCTTCACGAATATAACTGGGAATAAATTTTAATTCTGATTAATTAAAATTATTAAAATATGTTTTTATAAGAAAACTATAGATGGTTCTGGGATGCATGTCAACAAAAAATTTAAAATATCGAAAAATTTCGAAAACAGAGCCTTGCTGAATCAGATTCTTTTATAATTCTGTTTGCTTGTTATGAAAAAACATTTATTCGAATTATTTTAACTGATAAGATCCCGGAGCAATTCACAGTATGCGGTGATATCGAGGTAGGCAGAGAAACTGCGCTGCCCGGGAAGGGGAGAAATCGCTTAAGATGCTGGTATTGTTCAAAAGTGCAGTTACAAACACCCTTATCAAGGTGCGACAGGAATTCCTGAGGATAGTATTTTTTTTTGCCGAACCGCTTTTCCGTCCTTTCCCTCAAGCCCGTACAAGCTGGAGAGATGCGGGATCCTTGGAGTTTAGCGGGACACCTCCCCTGATCAACAGGAAAAGCATCCCTGAATTTTTTTCACATTCGACGTTTAACGCTCCCACTGCGCCAGCAGCCCGTCATTGCCCGGCGCCGTCCGGGCAATCCAGTGTTTTTATACAACACGGCTGAACCGCCGGGTTTATTTTTTAATTACTGACGGATGTTCCCCTCTTTAGCGGTTTTTTACTTATACACTCTGTGATGTATCCTGCCGGCTATTTCCCGATATACGTTTCAATATCTGAAAGCTGCTGCACAAGCACTTCCGAATCCTGACGGAGAACAAATTCCGCCAGCCCGATTTCGTTGCCGGGATTTCCCCAGTCGTACGTATAGCCAAGGCGTGTCCAGGGAAAACGCTTTTCAGAAAAATAGGACTCAATGATGGTCTGGTTGAACCATTCGATGTGCTCCTGTGAGGCATTGTCGGGCATGGTCAGCTCACACACGCTATCATCGATTTCCTCATCAGGACAGGGCCGGAAGAGGTCAGCGGGATCGACCCACAGCTCGGCAAACCATTCCATGGTGCTCTCCCGCGGCAGGCCCAGAATTTGCTTGACCCGCAGAGTTGTGTTGTCAGTGTTGCCGGCGGGGCTTTCGAAAAATTCCTGAATATGGGGTACGATCGTAACCCAGGTTGTTCCCCACCAGGTTTGAATGCTTTTACCTTCCGGATAACTGTCAGGGTATTTTGTGAACGTAACCACCAAAACCCGGCCGTTCTGCCATAAAAGATCTTCGTTTTCCGGCGTAATTGCCGCCAGCTTGTCATATACCTCATCGGCCTCGGCAAAAACCGAGTCCGCAACCGCCTTGTTATACAGCTCCTCAGTCGGTTCCGGCTGGATCTGTTTGCAGCCGGGCATTACTGCCAACCCGATAAGTATACACATAACCATAAACTGCTTTGTCATGATCTTCCTCTCCATAGATAGCGTTCGCAAAGGGGACATCCATAAATAAATAAATTATGATACCTTCAGTCTGTAGCCATTTTCTTTTGCAATCTTCTCGCCGCGCTGAACCGCATACACGATTGCCGGCTGCGTCAGCCGGTAGCGTTTTGCCAGCGTGGTACCGGCCATTCCCAGTTCGCGAACCGCCCAGTATATTGCAAGACTCCGAGCAGCCACCACCTGTTTTCGTCTTCCGCTCGTTCGCAATGCTTCTATGTCAATATCAAAAAGTGCAACGGCCTGCTGCTCGACGGCATCGATATCAATGCCGCGGTGCTGAAGCAGCTGTTTGCGCGAAAGCCGTTCTTCTGATCGGGCCAGCACCTGCTCAACAAAACCGCCGTCGCCCAGTATGCGCACATCGCCCTTCATGCGCTCTTGCCCCTGGCGCCGCATTTTCTTTACCGCTTCCCATCCGCCCATACTCCGTACCAGCCCGCCGCCGACCAGCTCGGGCCGCCGGCCAAGAGCCACCCCGTCAGCCACATACCGATCATACTGCTCCCGCGCCCGACTCAAACGCTTTTCGAACAGCCCGAGCACATAGTCTGCCTGCTGCCAGCTGCAGCGCTGCGCTCCCAGCAAAACACCGTGGCCGCAATATTTATAGTTTTTCAGCGAATCCAGTGTTTTTACCTGCCCGGCGCGAAGCGGGTTCAGGTGAATGTAGCGGACCAGCTCTTTTAGATAGACATCTTCCTGACAGATAATCGATTTATACCGGTTCTGAAATAACTGGCCATGTCGGTTATACCGGCGATTGAAATAACCCGCATACCCGGTCAGCAATCGCCGCATCAGGGTCGGCAAATCCATATCGCCGGTACGCACCAGAAGATGTACATGGTTTTTCATCAGGGCCCAGGCGTAGCAGCTCACAGCGCCCCCGGTCAGCAGCTTTCCCAGCCGCTCCAGAAACCAGTCCCGATCCGCCGCATCTCGGAATATGCGCCTGCGCTCGATCCCCCGCACTATCACATGCTGCACTACTCCGGTTGCATCAAGCCTCGCTACTCGCGGCATATGCACTCCCAAATCGCCCTTAAGCTTTCTCTGCGTTTATTTCTTTGCCCTGTATTTCGACCAGAAACTTCGTTTTCTGCCATGGTTTTGATACAGCTGCTCTTTGAACTTTTCATGACCTGTAAAACTTTTCCAGTCAGTTACCGCGGCAGCAAGTGTATCCAGTTTTTTTAAATAGCGAATTCCATGCGGGTAGGCCCTGGTATATCCACGTGTAAGAATCGAATCAAGCAGACTGCGGTAAATGAGGCTGGCTGCGAGATAGCGGTTTTCTTCCTCCATTGCTGCAGCCAGAGGAAGAAGGCTTCCATAGAAATCCCCGTCTATCTGGTCCGCCCGTTTGAGAAGGTATTCCCCCGCATCATCGATTTTTTCAATCGCAGTCAGAAACATAGCATCAGACAATCGCAATTCAGAATTTTTCAAAATCAGAGAAACTTCCTCCGCAATAATCTCGGTGCGCTTTTCGCTGCCGACAACATGCAAAAGCTCCTGCAAGGATTCAAGCGAGCGGTGCGACCTGAACTTTCGATACAGAATATCGGTCAATTTTTCAGTGTCGCCCAGCCGGCTGTAAATTTCAGTCAGCAGATTATCTCGCTCATGGGCCTTGAAAGTTTCATGCTCCGGTATGTTCTGCAGCCTGGCATAGGCCGTCTGCACATCGCCGCTTTCCAGATACACCCGCGCAATATCAATATATGCCGACGTCGACAGTGTGCCCCATGATGCAATGCGGGTCTTTTCAAAGAGCTCTCCATCCCTGATCTGCCGGGCAAGCGATTCGATCAGCCGCAGGTGATGACTCTTTCGGTATTCATCATGTTCCTCATCAGCACGCTCCTGCAACGTACCGATCATCGTGCGGATAACCGATTCGGGCAGAAATTCGCCGGCGCAATCAATCAGCACATCCCGCACGCCGTAGTCATCTGCCCGGTTCACCTTTAATATTATTTCTGCCACCTTTTCCTTATCTGTACAGCGTAAAGCATATGATTTAAACAGCTTCTGCGCATCAAAACGAAAAACATCTCCCACGCTGCCGCTCGAGTCATCACAATGGTCAAAAATGTCGACGTCTGCTTCAAAAAACGAAGCGACCAGCTCAACGCCCTGAATCGGATCGGATACGCCCTCCTTTAGGTCCTGCAGCAGCGTTTCCAACTCACGTGCATAGTCAAATACTTCTTTCCAGCTTATAAACTCCTGTGAATCCTTAAGGCGGGAAAGCTTTCTCCTGAATCGTTGCACGTTTGACTTTGGCGGTACAATCAATCGCTCAACCATATTATCTGCCGCATCATACCGCTCAGCAAGTTCAAGCAAAGCATCCGCCAGACGCTCCGCCCCCAATTCCCGTAATTTCTTTTTTCGATCATTCTTCAAAACCCAACCCCCCTGAATTTCGGTGGCTCTCACTGTTAGCAGCTTACGACCAACTTTAGCTCAAATGTACTGTGTTGTAAGTTATTTTATTTATTTATTTATGGACGTTATATATAGAATACGCTGTTGGATATACCTCCACAGA
>CAZUMW010000035.1:0-48287 GCA_964621615.1 uncultured Thermodesulfobacteriota bacterium | reverse complement strand
TTGAACATATGACCCTTGTAGGGGGTGTACGGTTTTATACCAACCCTAGCCGTTACCAATGATAAGCCTGCAGCATATCAGCAATTATATATTACAGGATTTCAGCCTCGATATCCGGGACGGTGAGCTGCTGGTGCTTGTCGGCCCATCGGGAGCGGGCAAAACAACGCTTCTGAATGTTGTGGCCGGGCTGACCGGCTATGAGGGCCGCGTGCTGCTGCACGGAAATCCCGTTGACCGGCTTCCGCCCTCCAGGAGGGAGGTTGCCTACGTGTTTCAGGAGCTGCTTTTATTTCCGCATCTGACGGTTATGAAAAATCTGCTGCTTGCCATGAAGCGCCTTCGGATGGGCCGCGCAGAGAAAAAAGCAAAAGCGGAACACATCCTCAATGTTTTCCGGATTTCCCACCTGAGCGGCCGCTACCCCCATGAGCTCAGCGGCGGGGAGCAGCAGCGCGCTGCAATCGCCCGCGCGGTGGCAACCCGGCCGAAAGTGCTTCTTCTTGATGAGCCGTTCGGCAGCCTTGACTTCCGGACATCCCGCTACCTTCGCCAGGAGCTGAAGAAGCAGCAGCGTCAGCTGGGGCTCACCACGCTTTTTGTTACCCACAACCTTTTTGAAGCCCGGGAGCTCGGGGACCGCATTGCTGTGCTGAAAAACGGCCGCCTCGAGCTGACAGGCGATCCCGAAGAGGTGTGCTTTAACCGGGAGTGTCCTGAAAAAGGGTTTCTTGAAAAGCCCAATATTCTTGAGTGCTCGCGCTGCACCTGTCTTGAAAACGGCCTGCTGGAGGTCGACTGGGCCGGCATTACCCTGCTTGTTCCCGATGAGGGCCGCCATGTTTCGCAGGTCGCGATACCGCCTGATGAAATATATATTTCACCTGAGCGGCCCCCGGGGCCGCCGATCAACCGCTTTGAAGGGAGCGTTCACACCGTACGGCATGATGACGGCGTGGCACAGGTGGTCGTCAAGGTTGGCGGAGAACTGCTCCGGGTGGAAATGGCTCCCGAGCACTTTGACGCGCTCAATGTCGCACAGGGGCAGGCGGTTCACGGCATTCTGAAGCTCCGCGCGCTCAAAGGCCTGTAGCCGGCTTTTCTGCCACACAATCAATTTTTGCCCAAACCGCTTGCTGTACCTGTTACAACCCCTATCGATAAGGGCTCTTTTATTGATCGCTGCTTTTGTCAGGGGCTGGAATATTGCCCGCCAGTGAGCTATATATATAGAAAAAGGGTGTTTAAATACATTTTTTTTAAAAAAGGGGGGGGGCATGATACGGTTTCAGCGATCAAAAAAATTCATGCAGCACCATAAAGAGGATGCCTTGCGCTATGCCAGGGAGGCCGCGGATCTGGCAAATCACATTGCGAGCGGTGTGTGCTTTCAGGTTTGTCCAGGAAAGTTCGGCTCTGTAGAGCGAGTTTACTGGGTTGCTGATCTGGAAGGGCCGGCCGCTCTGGAAGCCGTTCTGGAAAAAATTGAAAAAGACCCGCTCTGGAAAGCATTTATTGAAAAAGCGCCAAAAAATATTTTTGTGGATGGCAGCTCAGAAGAAACTGTGCTTGAGCTTGCAGCATAAAAACGGCTTTCTTTCGGCGTCGGCGGCACGCCACGGGCCGGTGACGCCGCGGCTGATCCGTAATGCCTGGTATATATTGCGGACAGGTTTGTGCACATATACCCTGAGAGCACCAATAAATTCCGTCATCTTTGCTGACCGCTTCCGCTGCCGGCCAGCCAGCGGCTCATGACCAGGACAGCTGCAGCATACAGCGCGGCCGATACAACAAAAAGGCTTTTAGGCGGTGCAATGTGCATGATAAGCGCGGGGACGAAGGGGCCGGCGATGCTCCCAATCCCGTAAGAGAACGTTGTCAGCGCATTGCCGCGCGGCAGCTCCCCGGGCTTCAATAACAGCCCCAGCAGCCCTACCCCCAGCGGGTACAGCGCGCCGGCCGCCGCTCCGGCAAACAGCAGTGCGGCTGCAAGCATCATGGTCGGCGGCATACAGACAACAGCAGCAAGGCTCACTGCACCGAGCCCGTAGGTTAAAAGCAGCACCTGCTTGAGTCCGATTCTGTCCCCGATAGCGCCGATTACGGGCGTAAGGGCCCCGTGACCGAGCATAAAAAAGAACAGCAGTATTGCCGACTCACTTGCCGAAAAGCCTGCGCGCAGCGTGAAGATCGGTATAAGTGCGATAAGCGCTCCCTCCATAAACCCGCACATTGCCATTGCGGTCAGCGAGCAGCGAAGCCGCTTCACAAAGTGCACATCAAAGGTCACGCTGCCTGCATGCTCCTGTACCGGGGGTATCACTCCGGAGGCAACCAGTCCTGCAGTAAGGCATATCGCTCCTGCTGCGGTAAATGGCGCCCACGTGCCGAGGGTAAGCATCCAGAGCCCGACAGGCCCGACCATAAGGCAGACCGAAAAGGCAAGCCCGTAGAGCCCCAGATTGCGGCCCCTGTTTTTCCCGGTGCTTATTCTGTTGATAAGGGTCTCGCAGGATGTGAAAATGCAGGCAAACGAGCAGCCCATGAGAAAGCGGACAAGATACCAGAACGGCACCGAAACCCACACGCCCAGCAGGAGCATGGCGATCCCGGTGCCGAATAGACCTGCCGTCAGCGTGCGGCGCAGCCCGTACAGCTCGATGGAGCGGCCCGAAAGGGGCCCGCCCAGGGCAAGGCCGGCAAACATCATGGTTGCCAGAAGGCCGATCAGGGGGGTTGAGATATTTCTGCTCTCAAGCACGACAGAGGACACCGGCAGCACGATGCCGAACCCGAGCCCGCCGCACGATACCGCAATGAGTACGGTTATGAAATGGAGTTTTTTTGTCTGTGCGCTCATGACGGCAGGTGCCTGGCAGGATCAGTCGCCGGCGTCTGCTGTGCTCTGAGCAGGGCTGTGCCGGTCAGTTTCACCTGAGCCTGCTGTCTGCGGGGGCGTTTTAATGATAAACCGGTGCGGTGCGATCCCGAGTGAGCGGAATGCGGCAGCAAGGCCTGTCCGTATATCATGGCTGAGCATCCAGGCGTTTGTCGGGTTGTCCGCCCACGCGGCAAGCCAGCAGCGTATCCCCTCTTTTTCCATATCCATAACCCAGAACTGCGGGGTTTCATAGTCGGCAAAGCACGGGCTTTTCTGAGCTGCCTCCACCGCTGCCTGGCGGACGCTGGTCAGATCCGCTTCATAATCGACCCAGAACTCGACATGCACCCACTGATAGGAATCATTCAGCGTGTAGTTGAGCAGCTCTTTTGAAAGCATCTGCGTGTTAGGAATCACATAGCGGCGCCAGTCCCATTTTTTTACGATGGTGTGCGTGATGGTTATGTCCTCAATGGTCCCGTAGTAGCCGTCGATCAGCACGGTGTCGCCGGTGCGGAACAGGCGGGAAAACGTGATGACCATTCCGGCGATAACATTTTCGACAAAGGGCCGTGATGCAATTCCGACAACAACAGCAGAGGAACCGATGACTACCGATACCACGGCAGTGGGAATCATGCTCAGAAACGGAACGGCCAGAAGAAAAATCCACACACACAGCACGGCGATCAGAAAAAGGCGCCGTATAATGGAGAACCGGTTTTCTATGCTGCCCATTGCCGACTCCCGCGCAGCTCTGACGGGATTTTTCAGCGGGGAGCTGGTCCATATGGCCTCCATGGGTCTGAGCGTTTTAACTCTTTTGAGGCGGTTCTGCTCGGCGCGGGCGATCAGGTAATTTATCCAGATTATAAACACCAGCCCGACAACAAACGTCACGGATACATATACGATAAGCTGAGGATCCATTACATTAATGCATACTATGCGGTGTGTTCACTTTTTACGACCGCTTCTGATTTGATGCGGTCAAGAAGCTCTGAAAGCACGGGCTTTACGTGTTCGCGAATATCCCCGGCAACCACAATAAACAGCAGATCGTCCCCCGGCTTCAGCGTGCCGCCGGCAGCCTCGGCCCTGATATCAAAAATGCCCGGCTTTTGCCGGTACTCCCGGCACAGCTTGTCGATCATGGCGGTGTCAGGGGTGACCGTGATTGTGTCGACTGCGGCCCCGTTTTTGCGCGACCATCCGCGAACGACCCCGTTGTGTGCAAGAATCATGCCCACGTTTTCTGAAAACCCGGGCTGCTGCTTCATTTCAGCGATTGTTCCGGTAATGTCCACATTGTCTCCTTTTCGGGTAAAGATAAAACCAGTGGTATCCAAAATAATGTAACGAAGCCGGTTCGAGCGGGGCTCTGCAAAGCCCCCGCACCATCTGAAGAGATTATGGAACGGCATGTGCCGTTAAACTTCTGTATACACACGGCCCGGCGGAAGGTCTGCCCGGGTCAATCCCTGCACAATGCCTGCATCCCGGTTATATTGAGCAGCACCGGGCCGTCCATGAAGTGAGGTTTCATCTGGCGGCTGCTGCGCGGAGCCCCGCCCGAACCGGCTTTTGTTCAATGTTTTAATTTATTTTGGACTCGTTTGAGATAAAACAACAAAAAAGCTCTGCCCCGCATAAGCGGGGGCAGAGCTTTTTTTGTAGCATAGTCCGTCAGCGGCTTCTACCTCTTTTTGCTGCGCGAAGATTTTTTTCCCGAGCTTTTTTTCTTCGCCGCCTTGTCGGCGATAGCGGCATGCGCCGCTGCAAGCCGCGCAATAGGCACTCTGAATGGTGAGCAGCTGACATAATCCATGCCGACTCGGTGACAGAAGGCTACCGTCTGCGGCTCGCCGCCATGCTCTCCGCAGATACCGATTTTGAGATTTTTGCGGGCGGCGCGCCCCCGCTCGATGCCCATCTGCACCAGCTGCCCGACACCTTCCTGATCAAGAACCTGGAAGGGGTCTTTTTCAAAAATGCCTTTTTCCACATACTCTTTCAGAAAGCGTCCCGCGTCATCACGGCTGAACCCGCAGGTCATCTGCGTCAGGTCGTTTGTGCCGAATGAGAAAAACTCGGCCTGCTCGGCGATGCGGTCTGCGATCAGGGCGGCCCGCGGAACCTCGATCATGGTGCCGACTTTATAGGGTATTTTTGTTTTTTTCTGCTTGAAAACCTCCTGAACGGTTTCCTCGACAACCTGCTTGCACAGGTGTATTTCGCCGTATTCGCCGACAAGCGGAATCATTATTTCAGGTTCAACCTTCTTTTTGGCACGACGCGCATTGACGGCCGCTTCCATGATCGCGCGCGTCTGCATTTTTATGATTTCAGGGTAGGTTATGCCGAGTCGGCAGCCGCGATGGCCCAGCATGGGGTTGAATTCATGCAGCTCGGCGACCTTTTCTTTCACCTTCTGCGATGATACCTTGAGCACTTTGGCCATTTCCTTCTGCGAGGCATCATCGTGGGGCACGAACTCATGCAGCGGCGGGTCGATCAGGCGGATAGTGACCGGCCGGTCGCCCATTGCCTTAAACAGGCCTTCAAAGTCTTTGCGCTGGTAGGGCAGCAGCTCTTTGAGCGCAGCTTCCCGGCTTTTCCGGTCATCTGCAAGGATCATCTTTCGAACGGAAACGATCCGGGCGCCTTCAAAAAACATGTGCTCGGTTCTGCACAGGCCGATACCCTCTGCGCCGAATTTAATAGCCATCGTTGCATCTTTTGGAACATCGGCATTGGTGCGCACCCCGAGGCGGCGGGCATCGTCGGCCCACTTCATCAGCGTCTGGAAATCGCCCGATATTTTAGGCTCGACCGTCGGCACGAGCCCGTCATACACAACGCCGGTTGATCCGTTCAGCGAAATAAAATCCCCCTGTTTCAGCTTTTTGCCGCCGATGGTGAGCGTTTTTGCCTTGTAGTCGATTACCGCATCGCCGGCCCCGGCAACGCAGCACTTGCCCATCCCCCTGGCAACAACCGCTGCGTGGGAGGTCATGCCGCCGCGCGATGTAAGAATACCGACAGCCGCGTTCATGCCGGAGATATCCTCAGGCGAGGTTTCGATGCGCGTGAGAATGACCTTTTCGCCTTTTGCCGCACGGCTTTCCGCATCATCGGCGTTAAAGACGATTCTTCCCGTTGCCGCGCCGGGCGATGCGGGGAGGCCCTTGGTGAGCTGCTCCGCGTCCTTAAGGGCCTTCGGGTCGAACATCGGGTGCAGGAGCTGATCGAGCTGCGGCGGCTCTATGCGCATCAGCGCCTCCTCTTTGGTGATGCGCTTTTCCCTGACCATGTCTACGGCGATCTTCAGCGCCGCAGGGGCTGTGCGCTTTCCGGTGCGCGTCTGCAGCATATACAGTTCTCCCTCCTGTATGGTGAACTCCATATCCTGCATTTCGCGGTAATGGTTCTCAAGCTTGTTTTTGAGCGACACAAGCTGGTTGTAAACTTTTTTGTTTTTGCGGGCCAGGGTGGAGATGGGCTGAGGCGTGCGTATGCCGGCAACCACGTCTTCGCCCTGGGCGTTCATCAGATATTCGCCGTAAAACTTGTTTTCACCGGTTGAGGGGTTCCGGCTGAAGCACACGCCGGTACCCGAGGTTTCCCCCATGTTGCCGAACACCATGGCCTGAACGTTGACCGCGGTTCCCAGAAGGCCTCTGATATCGTTGAGCTCACGGTACTTTATCGCACGATCGTTGTTCCAGGAGTCGAAAACCGCATTGACCGCCTTTTCAAGCTGCTTTTGCGGATCTGTGGGGAAATTTTCTTTGGTGTGTTTTTTGTAGATAGCTTTAAATTTTGACACGATATCTTTAAGATCGTCGGAGCTGAGGTCGGTATCAACCTCGGCCCTGACCTGTTTTTTCTTTTTTTCGAAAGCTTCATCAAAGGCTTCCTGCGGCACTTTCATGACAACATCGCCGAACATCTGGATAAACCGTCGGTATGAGTCCCACGCAAAGCGGTCGCTGCCTGTTTTAGCGGCAAGGCCGTCAATCACTTTTTCGCTCAGGCCGAGGTTCAGCACCGTATCCATCATTCCCGGCATTGACACGGCCGCGCCGGAGCGGACCGACACAAGCAGGGGCTTCTTCGGGTCACCGAGCTTTGCGCCCATGGTGCTTTCAAGCTTGCGAAGGTTTTTCTGAACTTCCTCTTTGAGCCCCTTGGGCCATTTCTTTTTGTTTTCGTAAAACTGCTGACAGGCCTTGGTCGAAATGGTAAAGCCGGCGGGCACCGGCATCCCCAGGTTTGACATTTCGGCGAGGTTGGCGCCTTTGCCCCCGAGCAGTTCTTTCATCTCAGCCTTACCCTCTGCTTTGCCTCCCCCAAAAAAATACACAAATTTTGCCATAACCAGAGCTCCTCCCTTTCGTTAAAGATAGGTTTATGCTGCAGCGGCTGCTTTTTGGAGCGCCCGCCCCGGGCGCTGCTTCCCGTTAAGCTGCAGCAGTGTCAGCGCGATGCAAGCTTGGAAAAATCAGCAAAATGAACAAACAAAGAGCGAATTCCCTGAAGCAGCGAAAGCCTGTTTTGGCGCACCTCCGGGTCTTTGTCCATAACAAGCACGTTATCGAAAAACGAGTCAACAGCCGGACGGATAGCAGAAATCGTTTTCAGCGCATCGAGATACTCACGGCTGTTCATGTGCTGCTCAGTTCGGCTTTTCAGCTCAGAGAATTTATCATACAGCGCGCGCTCGGCATCATGCTGAAAACGTGCTGTGTCTATGCTGCCTTCGGATTGATCGGCAAGGATGTTTACCACCCTTTTGAACGAAACGGCAAGCGATTCGAAATCAGGGTCCTGTATCATTTCATGCAGCGCGGCAACTCTGTTTGCCGCGTCCGGCAGTGAGTCAATACCCGGAGCGAGTACCGCAGCGATCACATCCGGGGGATAGCCCTGCCCGGAAAGCAAGTTTTCAATGCGGCCGCTGAAAAACTTGACGATATCGCTGCATATGTCCTGAGCCGGCCTGCTTATTTTATCACCCAGCAGGCTCACCGCTTTCTCCACCAGAGCGCTCAGGCAAATCCCGTAGCGCCTGTCCAGAAGAATATGAATAATGCCCAGGCACTGGCGGCGAAGGGCATAGGGGTCTGCGGTTCCGGTTGGAACCATGCCGATGCCGAAGCAGCCGGCAATCGTATCCAGCTTGTCGGCGATGCTGACAATTGACCCCGGCTCTGATTCGGGAAGCGCATCCCCTGAAAAGCGCGGCAGATAGTGTTCAAAAATTGCACGCGCGACGGCCTCTTTCTCGCCGCCTGCGCGGGCATACTCGCGGCCCATAATTCCCTGCAGCTCGGGGAACTCGCCTACCATTTCCGAAACGAGATCCGCCTTGCACAGATAGGCGGCACGGTCGAGTGTGCCGCGCAGCTCGTTCATGTTCAGCTGCCCGGCGATAAAAAGGCTCAGCTCTTTGAACCGCTCCATTTTTTCATAGGATGTGCCGAGCTTTGCCTGGAACACAACCTGGCGAAGCGACTCGGCCATGGCATCAAGGGAGCGCTTCCGGTCTTCTGCGTAAAAAAAGCGGGCATCGGCAAGCCGGGCGCGCAGCACCCGCTCGTGACCGCTGATTACAGTCCGGGGATTGACCGGATTGGTGTTGTTGACGGCGACAAAAAAAGGCAGCGGGCTGCCGTCAACGCTGAGGACCGGGAAGTACTTCTGGTGCTTTTTCATGGTGGTGAGCAGCACCTCGGCAGGCAGGCTCAGAAACTCATCGTCAAAGCGGCACAGCACAGGAAAGGGGGACTCAACAAGATAGGTTACCTCCTGCAGGAGGCTTTCGTCTTTGTCCGGCGTCCCGCCGGCGCTTTGGGCCAGCCGGGCTGTCTCCTGCTCTATGATGCGGCGGCGCTGAGCGGGATCGACCACCACCCCCCCGCGCTCCATGGCGGCGTGGTATGAGTCTATGCCTGACACGGTGGCCGGATCAGGGGACATAAAGCGGTGGCCGAACGTCCGGTTTCCGGATTCGATACCGCCCAGCGTGAACCGGACAGGCTGTTCGCCGAACAGCGCGGCAATCCAGTGTATGGGGCGGGCAAACCGCAGATCATAGGTGTGCCAGCGCATCGATTTAGGAAACCCGATGCCGGTGATGACCCGCAGGCACATCTCCGGAAGCAGCTCCCGGGTCGCAAGCCCGGCCTCTTTTTTGTGTGCGCAAATATACTCCCCCTTTTCGGTGACGGTGACGGTCAGCTCGCTGACGTCGATGCCCTGTCCGCGGGCAAAGCCCCGGGCTGCCTTAGTGGGGTTTCCGCTTTCATCATATGCGATTGATTTTGCAGGCCCGGTTTTTTGCGTGACCAGCTCCTGCTGGGCGGAGGCAATGCCGCTGCCGGTCAGGCACATCCGGCGCGGGGTCCCGAAGGTTTCAATGCTCTCATAGGAAATGCGCGCAGCCGAAAGCTCCTGCTCCATCAGCGCTTTGAAAGACGAAAGAGCGCCGGGAAGGAATGCGGCAGGTAGCTCTTCAGTTCCGATTTCAAGCAGCAGCTGTTCACTCATGTGCATGATCCTGATCAGGGGGTGCGGTATTTGTTCTGAGCAGCGGAAAGCCCATTTCCTCCCGCTGGTGAACATAGCCTTCAGCAGCGCCCCTGGCGAGATTTCTTACCCGCGCGATATATCCGGTTCGCTCGGTTACGCTGATCGCTCCGCGCGCCTCGAGCAGGTTAAAGGTGTGGGAGCACTTCAGGCAATAGTCATATGCGGGCAGCACAGCCCCCGCGCTAAGCAGCGACAGCGCCTCCCGCTCGTACATGTCAAAAAGCGTAAAGAGCATATCGATATCGGCCTGCTCGAAGTTGTAGCGCGAAAACTCGACCTCGCTGCGGTGGTGAACGTCGCCGTAGGTGATGCTGTCCGTCCATGAAAGATCGTATACGTTGTCCTTCTGCTGCAGATACATGGCGATGCGCTCTATACCATATGTAATTTCAACAGAGACCGGTTTCAAGTCGATGCCGCCGGCCTGCTGGAAATAGGTGAACTGGGTGATCTCCATGCCGTCAAGCCACACCTCCCAGCCAAGGCCCCAGGCGCCCAGCGTGGGCGATTCCCAGTCATCCTCCACAAACCTGATATCATGGTGCAAGGGGTCTATGCCGAGGCTTTTAAGGCTTTCAAGATAGCGCTCCTGTATATCCAGCGGAGACGGTTTCATGATGACCTGGAACTGATAATAGTGCTGCAGCCGGTTGGGGTTTTCTCCGTAGCGCCCGTCTGTCGGGCGGCGCGACGGCTCGACATAGGCGACGTTCCAGGGCTCGGGCCCCAGCACCCGGAGAAAGGTCGCAGGGTTGAACGTGCCCGCGCCGACTTCAAGATCATAGGGCTGCTGAATGATGCAGCGCTGCTGTGCCCAGAAGCTCTGCAGTGATAAGACCAGCTGTTGAAATGTCAATCCGATACCCGTCCTTTCCCGTGTGCATCATGTGAACTGCTTGATGATATCAAGCGACTTCGGCCGCCTGCCCATGTGGTATTCAAGAAAGTGACCGAAAATGTTTTTTCCCTCCTCCTGCTCCGCTGCAGAAAAGCAGATTCTGCTGAGCTTGGGAAGATGCAGGTTCTGAGCCTGCTGAAAAATACGAATCGTTCCGTTTGAAAGCGGCAGCAGATCATGCAGCCCCGCCCCGCAGGTGCTGCATACGATGCCGCCCTGCTTTACGGAAAACGTGTATGTCTCCCGGAGAGAAAAGGGCTGCCTGCACGAAACGCAGCGGAAAAACTGGGGCTGATACCCCAGAAGCGAAAACAGCCGCAACTCGAACAGGCGTATAAACCCTTCGCGGAAGCCCGTGCCGGTCAGCTGGCTGATGCAGTATACAAGCAGCGAAAATATGTCCCCGTGGGCGTCACGCTCGGGGGTCAGGCTGTGTATCAGCTCGAGAAGGTAATGGCCGAAGGCCATTTTTTTCAGGTCCCCGGCAATCTGGCCGTGTTGCCTGATGATGCGGCACTGCTCAAGCCGGCTCAGCCCCTGCTCCTTTACGGTCAGGTGCGCCTCAACCAGCGTGAACGGCTCAAGGGCGCTGCCGAACCGCTTGCGGCTTTTTTTTGCATGCCGTGCAATCGCGCTTATCCTGCCGAAGTCCCTGGTGTACAGGGAAACAATTTTGTCCGCCTCAGCGTAGTCGGTGGTGCGCAGGATTACAGCGTGTGTTGCGGCGTGACGCATGCCCGGATGTCCCTGTATTCATATATGGAGGGTAATTGTAAGCAACATCTGCTAAAAAATCAATACCTAAGAATGCCCGGCGCAAAAAGGGGCGCGGCTTGCCGTGCATCTTTTGCTCAGGAAATGAAGGCTTTGGTAAGCACGGCGGCGAGGAGGAAGTATACGTTTATGGCAACGAGGTCATTGGCGGTCGTGATCAGGGCGCCCGAGGCGACTGCAGGATCGATTTTAATCTTTTTGAAAAGAAGCGGAACCACCACGCCCATGAACGCCCCGAAAAAAATAGCTATGAACATGGAGAGAAAAACGATCAGACCCAGAACAAATCTGGAGTGCCAGATCATGCCGACCAGCCCGCCGATCACGCCGCAGACAATACCGATGATGCAGCCCACAATGCATTCTTTGCCGATGGTTCTGCCCAGATTCGACAGGTCAACGCGCCCGGTTGCCAGGCCCCTGATGACGATAGAGGTTGACTGCACGCCGATGTTGCCGCTCATGGCGCAGATGACCGGCACGAACGCCAGAAGCGCCAGCAGGTCCTGAAGCCGCGACTGGTAGAGCCATAGAAAATAGCCGCTGACAAGCGTGCCGAAGAAGTTGAACATCAGCCAGGGGAGCCTGGTCATGCATATTTTAATCGGTGTGGCGCTATAGACAATGTCCTCTTCCTCGGACATCCCGGACATGCGGAAAATGTCCTCCGACACCTCCTGCTCAATAACGTCTATGACGTCGTCAACAACAATACGGCCGAGAATCTGCATTTGACGGTTGACCACGGGAAGCGTCACAACGTCGTATTTTTTGAAAAGCTGCGAGACTTCCTCCTGATCCATCTCCGGCGTGGCAAAGGTGATGCACCGGTCTTCGATGTCTTTCATGAGGGTGCCGCCCTTTGCCAGAATCAGCTTCTTTAAGGGAACAACCCCCACCAGCTGGGATGCATCGTTGGTCACAAACACATTGTGAATTTCGCCGACCTCTTCATACTTCTCCCGTATGTATTCGATGGCGTCCTGAACGGTCTTGTTCTCGTTTATCGAGATCAGCTCGGCCTGCATGATGCCGCCGGCCGAGTCCTCGGGGTATTCAAGCAGCATCTGAACTTCTGCGGCTTTTTCCTGATTCATGCGATGAAGCACGTCGCGGGCCTGCTCTTTGGGCAGCTCGCCGATAAGGTCGGCAGCATCATCGGTGGGCATATCCTCGACTATCGAGATCAGCTTTTCCGGCGTAAGGTCATCGAGAATCAGCTCGCGCGATATGTCATCGATCGACAGAATAACATCGGAGGCTGTTTCCACATCCAGCAGACGAAACAGCTTTGATTTCTTCTCCTCATCGAGCGCTTCGATCAGGTCGGCGATATCATCGGGGTGCAGCCGCGAAATCAGCGTCAGGATTTTCAGCTCCTGACCATCCTCGATAAACTGCTCGAGCTTTTTGCGGTATTTTGCTGAATTGCTCATGAGTTTATTGCTGGCGGCTCCGTAAAAAGTGCATCTGCTGCGCTGGATCCTGCCCGCCTCGGCGGAACAGCGTGCAAACATGCACTATGTGAAGTTATTAGGTTTCGGCCTGCAGTCATGAATGAAGCATGCTTCCAACCGGCTTCGTTACATTGTTTTAGACACCAGTAATAAAACGTATTAAATTATAAAAAGTATCACTAAGACTTGATAAAAGCAAGCCGGTTATCTGAAAATCAATTGACATTTTTGTCTGAGACGTTACTATATAAAAGATACACCGCTCGAAAATAGCCCCCCAGGGGTTTTTTTTATATCCGCTGTCACTGGAAAAACTCCTGTGCATGCATAACAAGCGATGCTCCCGCGTGCAGGACGCGCGGGCATTTCTGCAATCAGAGCAACGGTAAACAACAAAAAGGGAGAATATTATGTCACAGACAGATGTTCAAAAACTGGATCCCCAGCTGCCATATAAAGTCGCTGATATTTCGCTTGCCGAACTCGGCCGCAAGGAAATGGAGCTTTCCGAAACGGAAATGCCCGGACTTATGGCGGTGCAGGAAAAGTATGGGCCGGACAAGCCGCTCAAGGGGCTGAAGGTCACCGGAAGCCTGCACATGACGATACAGACGGCCATGCTGATTGACACCCTGTATAAGCTCGGCGCTGATATCAGGTGGGCCTCGTGTAATATTTTTTCGACACAGGACCACGCTGCCGCGGCAATAGCTGACAGCGGTATGGCGAACGTGTTTGCCTGGAAGGGGGAAACCCTGGAAGACTACTGGTGGTGCACCGAGCAGGCGCTGACCTGGCCGGACGGCTCCGGGCCCGACCTTATTGTTGATGACGGCGGCGACGCAACCCTTTTTGTGCATCAGGGCGTCAAGGTGGAAAAGGAACCGTCCCTCATTGATCAGAAGCAGCCGCATAAAGAAATGGAAATCGTCATGGCCCGCATGCGCGAAAGCCTGAAGCGCGACCCGCAGCACTGGACAAAGGTCGCACAGAACATACGGGGCGTTTCAGAGGAGACGACCACGGGCGTTAACCGGCTTTACCAGATGATGAACCAGGGAGAGCTGCTGTTTCCGGCAATCAACGTTAACGATTCGGTTACAAAGTCGAAGTTCGACAATATGTACGGCTGTCACGAATCGCTTATCGACGGCATCAAGCGCGGCACAGACGTTATGCTGGCAGGAAAAACATGCGTTGTGCTCGGCTACGGAGATGTCGGCAAGGGCTGTGCAGAGGCGCTGCGCAGTTACGGGGCCCGCGTCATCGTTACGGAAATTGACCCCATCTGCGCGCTGCAGGCGGCAATGAACGGCTATCAGGTGACCACCATGGAGGATATCGTTTCAGAGGCCGACCTTTTTGTAACCGCGACCGGCGACTACAAGGTCATTACCGGTCAGCACATGGAGCAGATGAAAGACGGGGCGATCATGTGCAACATCGGCCACTTCGACAGCGAAATCGAGATGTCATATCTGGAAAACTCGCCTGACTGCAAAAAGGAAAACATTAAGCCCCAGGTCGACAAGTGGACCCTGAAGTCAGGACGATCAATCATTGTGCTTGCCGAAGGCCGCCTGGTGAACCTGGGATGCGCCACCGGGCACCCGAGCTTTGTGATGAGCAGCAGCTTTACCAATCAGGCCCTGGCGCAGATAGAGCTTGCCACCAAGCCGTACGAGAAAAAAGTCTACACCCTGCCCAAGCAGGTTGATGAAGAAGTTGCCCGGCTGCACCTTCCCCGTCTCGGCGTCAAGCTGACAAAGCTTACGGGCGAGCAGGCCGAATATCTGGGCGTTCCGATTGAGGGCCCGTACAAGCAGCCGCATTACCGGTATTAGGAACAACCGGATCTGAGCGGATGTTTATGTAATCTTATGAATGCGAGTCATCAGCAGGGCTTTACCGGTAAAGCCCTGCTGATGCTTTTTAGCAGCCCCCAAAAAAGATTTTTCAAGCCCTGCTGAAGCGCGGCTCGTTCACAAACAGTGATGCGGTAGCCGTTTTCCCGGCACGGATGGATACTATGGATACGTTTGTAATCATTTTATGCACCGCTGCGTCCTACCTGATCGGGTCGATCCCGACCGGGCTGGTACTTGCCCGCGCGTTCGGCAGACAGGATATCCGAACATCGGGAAGCGGCAATATCGGCGCAACCAACGCCGCTCGAGTTCTGGGAAAAAAATTCGGCGCTCTGACCTTTGCCGGCGATGTGCTCAAGGCGATCATTCCCATGGTGCTCGGCCGGTGGCTTGTCGCCCCGGCGCTCAACCCGTTTGCCGCCGGGCTGGCGGTGGGGCTGTTCGGCTTTGCCGCTTTTGTGGGGCATCTGTATCCGGTTTATCTGAGGTTCCGGGGCGGGAAGGGTATCGCCACGGGGTTCGGTATTTTTGTATATCTTGAGCCGGGCTCGGCTGCCGTGGCGCTGGCAGTGTTTGTTTTGATTGTTGCAGCGTCAAAATATGTTTCGCTCGGCTCGATCATCGCAGCAGTGCTTCTGCCGGTTATTCTTATCATCGACGCCTGGCTGGTAAGGCCGGTTTTTTTTCCCTATATCATCATGAGCATGCTCATGGCTGTGCTGATTGTCATCAAGCACCGGGCAAATATTCAGCGCCTTTTCAGCGGCACCGAGCACGCCATCGGCTCACAGAAAAAAAATCCTTACGGCTTATAGGCTCCCGCCTGATTCCTTACGGTGCCCACAAGGTCGTGCGTGAGCGCTTTTGCGATCCTGACCCGCACAAACGATCCGATCGGAACGTTTTCATTAATGTACACAACGCCGTCAACCTCGGGTGCCTGATATTCGGTACGGGCCTGCAGCAGGTATGAGGTGTTGAGAGAGATGCCGTCTACAAGCACGCGAAGCTCCCTGCCGCAGAGCCGGCGGTTTTTCCGCCGGGAAACAGCCGCCTGCAGGCGCATCAGCTCGCGGCGGCGCTGCTTTTTTACGCTGCCGGTCACGATGTCCTTATGCGATGCCGCTGCAGAGCCCTCCTCTTCGCTGTAGGTGAACACACCCACGCGGTCGAACTCCTGTTCAGCTGCAAATCCACACAGCGTGCGGAAATCCCTGTCGGTCTCGCCGGGGAACCCCACGATAAAGCTGGTGCGTACGGCGATGTCGGGACAGCGCGAGCGGATCCTGTCCAGCTTTTTTCTGATATAATCCCCGGTCATATTTCTTCCCATTCTTTTCAGGATCGGGTCGGCAATGTGCTGAAGCGGAATGTCTATATAGCTGCACAGTTTTTCCTCGCCGGAAAAAAGATCGATAAGATCATCGCTCACGGTGAGCGGGTGGCAGTACAGAAGCCGTATCCACTCAAGATTCCGTATGCGCGTGAGCCTGCGGATCAGCTCAGGCAGGCGCGAGTAGCGTGAGGTGTCCTGTGATATGAGATTTATTTCAGCGATCCCGCTGCGCGCCAGGTGCCGCGCCTCCGTAAGAACAGATTCTGCAGAGCGCTCCCGGTAGGGGCCCTTTATGGATGGGATGGTACAGAAGCTGCAGCGGTGTGAGCACCCTTCGGCAAGCTTAACGTATGCGGCTGAACCCGGGGCGGTCAGAACCCGCGGGGTATGCGCACCCTGCAGGAAGGTCTTCCTGTGTGCGATTACTTTTTTATCCCCCGGACCCGTTCCGAGCCTGTTAAGATGTTTTGCGATGCGGGAAAACTCGCCGGTGCCCAGAAACAGGTCAACCTCGGGAAGCTCGGCAGCAAGCTGCTCTTTGTACCGCTGGGGCAGACAGCCGCATACCACCAGACGCTGGCAGGATCCGTCCTGCTTGAACCGGGCGAGGCTGAGAATGGTTTCTACCGCCTCGCTGACAGCATCGGCAATAAATGCGCAGGTGTTTACGATAATGATGTCCGCCTGACGGGGGTCCCCGGTCAGCAGAAAGCCGGCCTGCTCCAGGCGGCCGAGCATCACTTCGCTGTCTACCAGATTCTTTGCGCAGCCAAGCGTTTCAAGGTATACGGCGGTCATGGCGAAGAAGGCGCTCCTCTCACAGCCTTTTGTATGGCATGAACGTATGAACGGTTTTTTGTACAGCATCACCGGATATATGTCAAAATGAATTTGCGAACAGGAGCGTACCGTAAAACGGGTGATGACGGTTTGTGCTGAGCTGTTGACACCCTGCAGCCTGCATTGTATAAGAATACCGATGAAACAGGTTACCGTAGACACCAGGCCCTGCAGCTATAGTGTTTTGTACGGTTCTGCCGATAAGGGCCCTGCTGTTTTGTTTGTTCACGGGTCCGGAGGAGACAGCACGGTATGGAAACGAATGTTTGCACGGGCACCCGTATGGACAGGCCGGGCTGTCTGTGTTGATTTGCCCGGGCACGGGGGCTCGCCCGGCCCTGCGTTTGACAGTGTCGGCGATGCCGCGCAGTGGCTTGGCCGCTTTATCGAAACGCTCGGGCTGGGCCCCTGTGTTCTTGCGGGCCACTCGCTGGGCGGTGCGGTCGCGATAAGATGCGCTTCTGATTTTCCTGACAGCGCGTGCGGTCTGGTGTGCATGAGCACGGGTGCGCAGCTGCCGGTGCCTGAGGGGTATATGGATGTGCTGTCGCGGGATTTTGCCGGCGCGGTCCGCCATTCCTGTGCCAGCGCCTACGGCGCATCAGCACCTGATGCTTTGATCACGCAGGGCTGCGATATGCTGTATCGCAACGGTCAGGAGACATTATGCCGGGATCTGTGTGCCTGTGCCGGTTTTGACGGTACAGCGCCTGCAGCCTCGCTCTCAGCGCCGGCGCTGGTTCTGTGCGGCAGCGACGATGCGCTCACGCCGCCGGACCTGTCACGCGATCTGTGCGGCAGGCTTCCCCGTGCCCAGCTCGCGCTCGTCGAGGGAGCCGGTCACATGCTCATGCAGGAAAAGCCAGCTGAGTGCCTGTCGCTGATAGCGGGGTTCGTTGCTGCGCTTGTGTGGAACAGCTCAGAGCCGGCGAGCGGCTAAATGGTAAATGGTTACCTCTGCACCCGGTTAACATCCGGTGCGGCTGTGCTGATTTTGCGTGATACCAATGGGCTCGTTATATTTATGTACATACTGACGGAAAGGAAACGGCATTATGATACTTATTACCGGGGCGGCGGGCTTTATCGGGAGCGCTGTTGCCTGTGCGCTTAACCGGCAGGGCAGATCAGATCTCATTTTGTGTGACCGGTTTAAGAAAACACAAAAATGGAAAAATATCCTTGGCCTTCGATTTCAGCGGTTTGTCCATACTGATGAGCTTTTTGCTTTTCTTCAGGAAGTGCCCCACGCCCGCGATATAACCGGCGTTGTACATCTGGGCGCATGCTCCGACACCACCGAAGCGGATGCCGATTATCTGGCTGCCAACAACACTGACTACTCAATAAGGCTGTGCCTGTGGGCCCTTGAGCATGATGTGCGCTTTGTGTATGCATCCTCTGCTGCCGTGTACGGTGACGGCAGCCGGGGGTTTTCCGATTCGGACGAGCTTACCCCTGCGCTGCGGCCGCTTAACAGTTACGGTTTTTCTAAATGGCTGTTTGATATGTGGGTGATTGAAAACGGTTTGCAGGACACTGTGGCGGGGCTTCGCTATTTTAACGTTTTCGGTCCGAATGAGTATCACAAAGGCGCTATGGCCAGCGTTGTATACCGGTCTTTTCCCCATGCCCGGCAGGAGGGGACGGTCAGGCTTTTTGAATCACACCGTTCAGATATACCTCACGGCGAACAAAAAAGGGATTTTATCTACATCGACGAAGCCGCCGACATAACTCTCTACGCACTGAAGAATTACCGGGCAAACGGTATTTTTAATGCCGGAACCGGCCGTGCCCACAGCTTTAACGAGCTGGCCCGAGCGCTTTTTGAGGGCCTGGGAAAGGATCCGGTTATTGAGTATTTTTCCATGCCCGCCGAGCTTCAGGGCCGCTACCAGTACTATACGCAGGCCGATATGACCCGTCTTCGCAAAGCCGGGTATCCGCCCTCTGAAGACCGGTTTGCAGATAATGTCGCCCGATATGTGCGCGATTATCTGCTGCCCGGCTGTCTGTATCTTTCTCAGGTATAATGCACTTCCCATGATGCGCGGATCTTTTACTGCGCTGCTTAAAAATCCGGTGGATAGCATGCTGCCATGTGTTCAAGGGCTGGCCTGTTGAACAATAGTGTCTGCAGAGTGCATTTTTTTGTGGGAGGTGCCGGCACGGGCAATGTTTCACAGCAGCATGCAGCGGCTTTGTACGAGGTCCCGCAGCCCGAGCAGAGCTTTAATGCGTGCACAGGGCACTTCAGCGTTAAGCGGCTTGCTGGCAATGGCGGCATGATGATCCATGAGGGCAACGGGGGACGGCACGGGAGCTGAAGGCAAGGCCAACTATCCGGAGAACGGGCGGGATACTACTGTTCATGGCTTCGGGGTATACTCATCGGCGCCGATGTCTACCGCTGCCTGACCGTCATTATTTCCGTCCGCAGGACGAAAATCTCCATCGATGTCCTGAGAAGACGCATTATCGTCTGAGCCGGCATCGATACAGGGGGATCCAACGTTAAGGTGATAGGTGCTATCCATACGGGGGTCAGCGGAGATATTGCCGCTTTGGCCTGCATAGTCACCGTCTTCAGTGTTGCAGTACAGAATCATGCTCTCTCTAGAGCCGAACAGCTCATCACCGTTGCCCCACAGAAGGGTGTTAACAATCAAGGGGCTGGAATGTGTCCGGTCGATCCAGATGCCGCCCCCTTCCGCCTGTGCGCTGTTGTCGGCGATGGTGTTGTTTATGACAGCAGGGGATGAAATGCCATGAATAAACAGTGCCGCTCCTTTCATTGCGCTGTTGCCGTACATCAGATTGTTTTTCACTTCAGGCTGTGCGGCAGCCGTTTCCCGGCTTTCTGTGGTTTTACTTTGAATAAAAATCGCACCGCCGAGCTCTGCGCTGTTTGAGCGGATAATATTGCTGTCAATAACCGGGGCGGCGCCCTCGTATGCGCAGATGCCGCCGCCGAGCCCGTAAAGGCCGGTTGCGTTGTCAGCCCGGTTGTTTTCGATAATATTATTGTATATCAGCGGCGAGCTGCCGATACACAGAATGCCGCCGCCGAAGCCGTATTCAAGCTCTTCCACTTTAGTGCCAATGCCGTTGGTTATGGTAAAACCCTCTATGCCGGCCTGCCCGTGCTCACCGTATCGAACGGTTATCGCGCTTGCTGAGCCGCCGCCGTCAATGATGGTTTGTTCGGGACCGCTGCTGCTTTTGAGCAGTATGTTTTTGCCCCTGAAATCGATATTTTCCCGGTAGGTGCCGGGCCGAACGATTATTTCATCTCCTTCGGGCAGCGCGGCATCGATTGCCGCCTGTATGGTTTGATAGTCCTGTCCGCTCCCGACCGTGAGGACGGCTGCGCGGGGTGCGGTAAAAATGGTAAAAGCGGTCGACAGCAGGAACAAAAAAACAAAAGCCGATCGGTACATTCCCATTGTCTGCTCCTTTGTGGTCATGTAGAAGTTGTTTTTTTATTTCAGTGGCAAAAAAGTCAGTGCTGAACGCAATCGTTGTCGTAATCGTATTTGCCCCGCTGATCATTGCTGCATCGATTACGACAACGGGTTGGCCGGCTGGTAAAAAAACCGATCTCTTCCGGCTTGTCCGGGTCAGGCTTACCTGGTCGTATATTCAAGAATATAGGGATCCTCCGCTGCGGCATCCAGAACGGTTTTTGCCGAGGCCTCTCCCCGGATGTAGTACTCAAGAAATGCCGTTGTTTTTTCCTTTATTATGTCGTGTGCAACAATGCGGCTGATTATGCCCTCTTTCTGATCCCAGAAGGACCTGTCTACTGTCGGGTCGGGGCCCGCAGCAATTGAAAGGTGGTTTGCCCCTTTAATAATCAGCAAATGCCGGGAATTATCGTCTGAAGCGGGGATGTAATTCTCAAACGTATACTTTATTCTGTCATAACCGCTTGCGTCGGGGTCGTCGGGCAGCGCCCCTGATGCAACCCCGTCCTTTTCGCCGCCGATATCGAGAAGCGGAACATTTATGGCAGAAGGATAGCCGGTTCCGCTTTCGGCAAAAGTATGGACGCCGTACAATATGCAGCCCTTCACGTTATCGGCAAAGCCGGTTTTGGGCAGCACGCCTGGGCGCGGGGGTTTGGTGATGCGGGTGTTTGACGACATGAGAGCCAAAAACCCGCCAAAGGAATGTCCGGCCAGAATAATGTTTTCAGTGTCCACCATTCCGTGAAAAAGGCTTTGCCTTGTATTGTTGTCCGGGTTTCGGGGATTGCGCACAACCCATCGGTCCGGAAGGCCCTTTATCATTGAGGGCAGCGGATCCCGCTTGCTTTGATTGATCGATTCGAGATAGGATACGGCATCGGCTATGGTCATGCTGGAAAGCCAGGTTTCGGGGTCGGCGATGCCGAACGGGAAAAGATTCTGATACTGGCCTTCCATGTTTCCCGATGAGACCATAAACTCGGTGACGCCGATAACGATATAGCCGTAGCCGGCGATGTGCTCCATGAGCCATGAGTATGTTTCTATCGGGGTGTTGGCTCCCTGGACGAAAATAAGCGCCGGATAGGGTGCGCCGGAGGTGTCGGGTGGGAAATAAATTGAGGGCTGCCCCTCCTCCCGCTTTACATCGTCTTTAGCCGGATAATATATTTTGGCCGGATACCGCAGCATGCCGACCTGATTGCGGTTAAACAGAAACCAGTTAAGATCGGTGCGAAGCGGGATGGTTACATACCGCGCCCTGACAAAATACGGCCCATCTTCAACGTATGTGCTTACCGCGCGGGCATCTGATGCACCGGCGAATACACATGCACAACACAGAACAAGCACTGCCGATATGTTTCTGAAACCCATGGCCCCTCCTCCTTTTTTTGAAAGAATCATCCCATCATATCAGTATCTTGCTCCGGCAATTGAGCGCTGTCCGGCAGGGCCGGCCTGACTTTCAAAACCCGCTCTCTGCGGATAGACACCGTCCCGCAGGGCGCCCCCCTGGGCTTTGTGACATTTGCAGCTTTGGTGCAGGAAACAGCCACTGTGCCGCCGCTCCGGGCTTTGCTGTGATATGCGGCAATTGCCGCTGCCGCTTTAAGGACACCGGACGGCGGCTCCTCGCCGGTTTCTTTCGACTGAAGCAGCACATGGCTGCCGGGCATGCCGCGCACATGAAACCACCAGTCATGAGGCCGGGCGTGCTTTATGCTCAAAAGGTCGTTATCCCGGTCGGTTTTACCTGCACGGACGGTCCAGTCGCCGGGCAGGAGATAGGTGTAGGTGTTCAGCGGCTCAGACGGGTTAGCTTTCATCGGAAGCACACTCGGCAATGACGAAAATTACTGGCCCAGTATTGTTGCATTGTCGATGAGTACTTCATACCGGTAACCGTACCCGAAATCTTTATCAGCAGCAACGGTCCCCTTCACCAGAACCGTGTCGCCGACCTGTGCGGTATCAGTAGTGGTAACCGTAATATCATGTGCGCCCTGCCGGCCGGTACCGTCCTGCACATGCAGCCAGTTTTTCCCCATGATCGCAGCATTGTATTTCACCACTGTGCCGCGCAGGGTGACCGTTTTGCCGGCGAGAGTATTTTTTTTGGCGTAGATGTCGGCAACAGCGTATCCGCCTTCAGGCTTTTTAATACCGGCAACCGCTTCAGGCGGGGCGGCGGGAGCTTCGGTTCGCGAGCTGCCGTCCTGTGCCGGCTTCTGCTTGAAGCTGCATACGTCCTGCGGCTGTTTGCTGCCGGTTATGCTTTGGACAAAATGAATTTTTTCAAACGTCCGCCCGAGCGTTTTGCTGGTAAAGTTTTCCATAACCATGCCGTGCGGGACGGGAACCGCATCGCCGGGGCTGACGGCACACTGCGGCCCTGCCGCCCAGATTTTTTCCGTGCCGGTATCAATAAGCGCGTAGGTGTAACCGGCGGCGTCCATGGCTTCAACAACAGTGCCTGCGTGTTCGCCGACCTGTGCGGTGGTGCGGTCACCGCATGCTGTAAAAAGAGTAAAAGCTGATATTAATACAGAAACATATACCGTTTTCACAGATTCTCTCCATATGTATGTTATGTGTATTAATTAGAGAAGTCCTGCCGGACTGCACAGCCGAAACCTGATACTTGAGACACTATAAACGGGTTATAAATAGTGTCAATAATTAAATGTCCGTCTACAAAAAGGGTAACAGAATCTGTGCACTAAAAAAGCTTTATGTATACATATATCTTAGTTTATCGAGAAAACAAAGGCGGCGCAAGGGTCTTTGTATCAGGAACATTCCCCCAAAAATACGAGTCAAAAATGCGGATAGTCAGCAATGACAGGGGTTATATGAAATGCAGAAGCGGCAACGACTGTTTTTGAAAATCGTGGAAACTGTTTAATCAGAATACAGATACGGTTTTCCATACCCCGGCCTGGTGGCTGTGTCGCAATTCACATTGAGGGCTGAAAACTGAATATTTCGGATAGGTCGAACCCCTCAAAACCAAAAATATTTTATAAGCTTTTCGTTTAAAAAAGAAAAAAACAACACTTGGATTGCACGCATTATTGGTTTATACTTACTAATAGTTTGTTATTTGAATTATCCTGCGAAAGGGGGGCAATGGATTATAAAGCGAGAGCAGCTATTCTGACGCTGGCGGCGGTGTTGTGCGCAAGCCTGCCCGGGAGCGCGGCCGCATCCGCCGAAGCTCTGGAAGCCATTGCTGCCGAAGACGGCTCGGTGTGGGAGCGGGTTAACGAACCGGGATTCGGAAATGAAAGCAATGTTTCAGTCACCGCACTGTGTCCGTTTCAGGGAAGCCTGTACGCACTGACACGAAATGATAAAACAGGCTTTGAATTGTGGCGAACTGAAGGGAGTGCATGGGTGCAGGTGAGCGTGTCCGGTTTCACTGATAACAGCAGCCTGCATGAGTTTATGAACAGCTATTTTGCCGATATGATCGAGTTTAAAGATCACTTATATATCGGCGTTTCCTCCGGGTATGAAGGGGCCTATCTGTACAAGTCGGTTGGGCTGCAAATATGGCGCTATGACGGGCAAGCCTGGGAGCCCGTTGTCTCAAACCGGGTTGACGCTGATGAAGCCGGGACCATATCGGCCCTTTCAGGCTGCGATGCCGACGACGGTGATACGACCGCAACAATTACCGATGCATCAAAAAGCTGGGTGCCGGGTCAGTGGGCGGGCGGCGTGCTGCGCATAACATCCGGCAGCGGCACGGGCCGCGTGTTTTCTATAGTTGACAATACCGGCGAGTCGCTGATCATACAGCAAAACGAAGAGGCAAACACCGGGGACAAGGGCACAGACACGGAGTTTACCGTCTGCAGCACCATAGTCCCGGACCCGTCCCATCCGGAGCTTGCCTGCGGGGCGGTTGCAGAACGTGACCGCTATGCCATCGGGATCGGCCCGGATGAAAACGGTTTCGGCAGGCTGTGGAATAAGGCGGTAACCGATCTTGAGGTGATGGACGGTGTGCTGTACGTATCCATTGCCCACAACTATGAGGAGGGAACAACTATCTGGAGCACCGAAGACGGCCTTACCTTCCAGCAGATGACTGAGCCCTCTTTCGGGCTCTATCACGGCTATGACCCCGAAGGCAGGGCGACCGGCACCTGCCTTATAGACGGCCTGGAGGACAGGAACGGCAGCCCGGTGTGCTCGAGCGCAACGCATTTCGGCAAGAGCAGCGTCGGCGGTACGGAAACGCTGTATGTCGGGGGAACCGGCTCGAGCGGCTGTAACGGCCGCGGTGCGCGGGTGCTGCGCTTGGACGGTCAGCAGTGGAACTTTATTGTAGATAATTTTGTTGATGAAGACGACGCCGGCACTAATGAAAACGGATTCGGAGATGCCGGCTCGTTTTTTGATTCCAACTTTCAGGCATGGTCGTGGGCTGAGTACGAGGGGCATCTTATTGCAGGCATAGCCCGCATAAAGGGCGGCAGAATGATGTGCTCGGCATCCGGCTCATCTCAGGACGGCGCCTGGGAATACCTTGTCGGCGGAGATTCGGATATGCCGTTCGGATTTGACGGCCGTGCCGGGGTCCTCGGGTACGGCGCAAATATTGTCCCGCATGTATATGTATTTGATGAATCGCTTTATGTCGGGACCATAGCCAACAATACCTCCCCGTCTCTACCGCTTAAAAAAATCTTTGACGGTGCAGATATCTGGCGCGCGACAGGGCCGCCCGATCAGCTGATGTGGACGCGTGTGACGGGAAACGGGTTCGGTGACGGTGCGATTGTTGCGTTCGAATCTTTTTGTGCTGCCGAGGGCACGCTGTATGTTGCGGGCTCTAATATATTCAACCGGTACCCCGGCGATGTGCAGGAGGGAGGCCGCGGCGGCACCATTTTCAGGCTGAAGAGCTACACGCCCCCTGCAGCCGTTACGTATTTTACTGCAGAGGCCCGGAAAACAGCGGTCACCCTTTCCTGGGCAACGGATAACGAAACAGCGGTGAGCGGCTTCAACATTTGGCGATCAAGCAGCGAGACGCTGCGGCTGCCCTACAGGCAAAGAAACGCATCACCGATCGAACCGGACGATGATCACACCTACTCCTATACGGATGCGAGTCTTCTGTGCGGAAAGGATTATTTTTACCGGATTGAGTGCGTGAGCGCTTCAGGGGAAAGTTTTTTCTGGGGCCCGCTGAGGATTACAACCGAAGCGCTGTTTTAACAGGTGGGTTATCGCAAAGACTGGAGCGGCTTTATTCTGCGTAAAATATTTTCTGCCGCGAACCGCCCCGACTCCAGAACCGCAGACTGGCCCCCGCAGGGAAATGTCCACGCCCCGGCAAGCAGGACGTTGGAAATGGGGGTCTGCTGTGCAAGGCGGCTGAAGAACACCTGGTCCGGGGTATGCTCCCAGCCCAGAATAGCGCCGCCCGGATTGAGCGTATAGTGCTCCATGGTTCGCGGTGAGCCCACTTCGATGACCTCGATGCGGGAAGACAGCCCGGGCAGATAGTCCTCGGCCCGCCCGATAAGCACGTCGGCAACCTCATGCTTCAGTGCGGTGTATTTGGCGTAGTCCTCATATTCGTACCAGTCGTTTTTCCAGTCATAGGGCATGCAGGTGCTCAGCACAATGACATTTTTTCCCTCCGGTGCGGTACCGTTGTCCGGAATGGTGTAATTCATGATAAAAAAAGGGACCTTTTCAGGCACCCCCTGGCGAAACCACCTGAAGTTCTGTGCCTGATCACAGGTTTCGTTAACTATGATTTCATGGGTGCCGGCAGGAAAGGCGCTTTGATAGTCATGGGTTACCCCCAGGTATACCTGAAACCATGATATGCCGATCCGGAAGCGCTCGAGCCGCTCTATGAAGCGTGTGGGAAGATGCTCATAGCCGATAAGCGTTTCAAAGGTATCGGGAGCGTTCACGTTTGACACCACATACCGGCAGGAGTATTGCTGCCCGCCTGCTGTTTTTACCCCCGCAGCGCGGCCATTTTTGATGACGATTTCTGTAGCCAGCGTGCCGAGCATAACCTCGCCGCCGTTTTCGGCTACCACCTGTGCAAGGGCGTTTGCTACCGATTGCGATCCGCCCCGGAAATAATAAAATCCTCCCCGGTGGAAGCTGTTCCAGTACATGGCAAAAAACGGCAGTGATATTCTCTCCGGCTCATTGCCCCCGTAACAGGCAAGCTGGGTAAACACGGCATGGAGGCGCTCGTCGGTGCTGTGTGTGTAAAGCAGATCAGACAGCGTCGCATCTCGGTAGCGAAGCAGCAGTTCCAGATCACGGGCGGTGCACCGGTCGAATGCGCTGATCGGGTTTCCCTCATACAGCTCCACCCAGAAGCGCATTGCCCTGTACAGCGATTCCATGTCGGAAAAAAGCATATCGATGCCGTCGGAAGCAGCGGGGAAGCATTCTTTCAGAAGCTTCTGATACTCACTGCGGTCTGCGGGAACGGTAATGTCAAAATCGGGGAATACGGCCTGGTACATCGGGTCGATTTTAACCGGCTCGATGGAATCCGCAATGCCCAGCGCCTCCATGAGCGGGCCGTGCAGGCCGTTTTCCGAAAGTCCGTCCATGCCGTGCAGCGAAACCTCAAACCGGTAATCGCCGCGGGAAAATTCGGTCATATAGCCGCCCGGCTTTGTGTGCTGCTCCATCACAAGCACGCGAAGCCCTCCGCGCGCAAGGCGGGCTGCCGCTGCCAGGCCGCCGCCGCCCGCGCCGACGACAATGACATCGTAATCATACAGGTTCGCCGACGCGCCGGAGGCGCACAGCACAAAAACAAACATACATGTCAGTACGTGTATGAATATGGTCCGATGTTTCTGTCCGGAAAACCCTGCAATTCTGATAATGAATCCCGCGGTCACTGTTTATGTGCCTCCGAGGGTATGTGTAATAGAGAAATGCGGGGAACAATTTTTACAGAAAACAGCTGCGCTGTCACGGAATTTTATTATCTGCAGACAGAGTGTGGTTTTGGCCGGTACTAACGGAGTGCAGGAAAAGTGACACAGAGCGTCACCGGTACGGACACTATGAGGCACACACCGGTGAGGGGTGATGGGTGACGCGCTTTTTCAGGATTTTCTGAACGGTTTTTCTCAGCAGAGCAAGCGAAAACGGTTTACACAGAACCGGGCAGGCAATGGAGGAGGAAAAGCGGTAGAAATCTTCATCCGCAGGATTTCCGGTGGCAAAGATCAGGCGGCCGAGAAGTTCCGGGGCATGCCGCGAAATAAGCCTGTAGAGCGATTTGCCGTCACCGCCGGGCATATGAATATCGGAGAGTATAATATCATAATCGGTTTCGTCGATTTTGCCGATCGCCTCTGCGCTGTTGCAGGCCTCTTCCGTACGGAAGCCCATGCGCTCAAGGCAGAGCGCAAACAGCGACCGAAGGCTTTCATCGTCTTCTATTACCAGTGCTTTCATTGCAGGAGCCCTTTTGTTTTCTGTGTGTTATTAAAGCAATAATTATGCCATAAAAACAAAAAGGCTCTCAGGGAAATCAGAAAATATCTGTATTGTTAATCGGGAAGGACTACCGCCACATGAGCAGAAACGGGCGCTCGCGGCTGTCGAGCCTGGTGATGCCCTCCTGTTGTGCCGCGGCCAGCGCTTCTTCGTATTCGCGGCGGGAGACGTGGCGGGTGAGCTCTGAAAAGCGGGAGCAGTCGCCGCAGGGGCGATACTGGTCCATGATGTTGACATATGTATTGGCGGATATGTTTTGCGCCAGAAATCGCATTGCCGCACGCGTGCCTGCGAGATCATCGGGCATAACCAGATGGCGAACAAGAAGACCGCGAACCGCGCGATTGTTTTCATCAAGCACCAGATCACCTACCTGCCGGTGCATTTCGTTCAGCGCGCGGCGCACTACCTGCGGATAATCCGGTGCCTTACAATACAGCGTCGGCGGGATGTCTGAGCTGAATTTAAAATCAGGCATATAAATATCAAATATTCCCTCGAGGAGCTTCAGCGTTTCGACGCTGTCATACCCGCCCGAATTATAGACCAGGGGCACCGAGAGCCCGTTATCTATAGCCAGGGGAAGCGCTTCCAGTATCTGGGGGATAACATGTGAGGGGGTGACGAAATTGATGTTATGAACCCGGCTGTTGTTTTGCAGACTGACCATAATATCGGCAAGCTCTTCGGGGCCGCAGGGTTTCCCTTCTGCCTCATGGCTGATATCATAGTTCTGGCAGAAGACACACATGAGATTACATCCGCTGAAAAAAACGGTTCCCGACCCGTAGCGGCCAACCAGCGGCGCCTCTTCGCCGAAGTGCGGCGCGTGGCTTGCAACAACCGCATACCTGCCGGTTTTGCAAAACCCAGCTTCTCCCTGCAGCCGGTTTACTTTACACGCACGCGGACACAGCTCGCAGGAGGACAGCTTATGTATGCAGCTGTCGATGCGCTTCTGCAGCCCGCCGTTTTTGTAAAGTGTAATATATGAAGCCTCCACTGCAAAAAGCTCCTTGAGCACTGAGAAGTTGTTTTCTGCGTTTATGGGTCAAAAAATCAGTACTAAACGCAATCGTTGTCGTAATCGGTGCAGCAATGATCAGCGAGGCAAACACGGTTACGACCACGACTTCGCTGGCTGCCGAAAAACTGATCTCTTGCGGCTTGTCCGGGTTAGGATTTTTTGAAAAGAAACACACCCCAGCCGGAATGTCCCGCTTTATCCTGCCCCGCAGCAGGCGCGGGACCTTCGATAAGCGGGGGCATCATTCCTTTGGGAGAATGACGACTTTGATTGAGCCTTTCAGGCTTTCGGCAAATCGCTGCGCGTCGTCTTCCGAGCCGACGATAGAGCCGAAATGCATGGGAATAGCCACCTGCGGCTGTATTTCGAGCGCGGCCTGCACCGCTTCCTCGGCGGTCATGACATAGGTGCCTGAAACCGGCAGCAGGGCAACGTCCGCTTTCACGTCTTTCATTTCCGGGATAAAATCCGCATCGCCGGCGTGATATATGCGCGTGCCCTCAACGGTCACGACAAAGCCCAGCATGCCCGATGCCTTCGGGTGAAAGTCTTTGTTTACATTATATGAGGGAACAGCCTCGATTTCTATGCCCTCAAAGGTAATCGTGTCCCCGGGTGTGACAACGCGCACATCTCCGTCAAGCGCTGCGGCTGAAGCGCTGTTTGTGACAATCACGGTGCCGGGGTGCTGAATTTTTTTGATGTCATTTGCCGAGCAGTGGTCGAAATGCTCGTGGCTGACACAGATAATATCTGCAGGCACCTGCCCGGATATCTGATACGGATCGAAATAAAGCGTTTTGACCGCGTCGATGCGGAACCCGTCGTGTCCGAGCCAGTGAATGTTGTTGAGGATTTTTTCCACCATGGCAGCACCTTTCTTCTGTTTGGGGTTACCGGTGAACGGAGGGCCGGGAGCGGCTAATCCGCAGCCTCGGTTTTTGCGGCATCAGCCTGCTGAGGCCGGCTGCTTTCAATAAGCACTGAAGGATAATAGCAGTTAAAAATGATGCAGGGCCGCTCATACTGCTCCTGATATTTTTTCTGCGAATAGCGCCGGAAATCCTCCCGGGAGGGCTTCCGGGTGCGAAGGTAGCTGAGCAGGTGCTTTATAAAGGCCGTGTCGTGCAGCTTTTTTTCTGTTTTGTTCTGCCTGCCCACAATTTTGACACCGGCCAGGCCGAGAGCCTCAAACTCATACAGTGCACAGGCGCCGCAGGGCCGGTCATCGATGTGCATTGCCGACCAGAAATGCTGACGCTCCCAGGAGACCTTTTCCGAGAGCAGATGCTCTGCCTCCTGCTGGCTGCACCCCCTGACGTCGGCGCTGATTTTATACAGCATCATACAGGCGTTTTCATAATCCCGCTTTTTGTCTTTGTCGGGAATCCACTCCGCCAGCCCGTGATGAAACGTACAGAAGCCGTCAATGTTGGCGCAGCGCGAATTCAGGATAAACGCCTCAAGCTCTATGCCCTCAACGCGGCCGGCTATCTGCTGGATTTCTTCAAGCGAAAGATGGCGCGGCAATATGACGCGCCGGGCTCCCAAATCACGATAAAAGTGAACGGTTTCAGCATTAAAAGTCGTACCCGCCGTGCTGATGTGTATGTGAGCGGAAGGATCGATTTCGCGTATAGTGAGTATTATGCCGGGGTCTCCCGCAATAAAGGTGTTAACGCCGCAGCTGAGCGCCCGCTCAATATAGTCTGTTATTGCAGGGTACTGTTCGTTGTTGTAATAGTGTTCGTTAATGGTAAGAATAACCGGTACGCCGCCGGGTTCAGCCCGGCGGACGCTTTCGGCCAGCTCGTTAAAGCTTTTCATGTGCGGGGTGGTGTTGATAACAGGGTTGTCTTCCTGGCGGCGGTTAAGCGACGCGGCAACGCTGTAGCGCGTGCGCCACTCATCGGGAAGCACGCCGCAGTACAGCTCCTGTGCACCCGCATTAATTAAGGGCTCTACCTCTTCGGGTGAGCTCAGAGGCGACAAAATGTTTAAAGGCATGACGGATTATGCTCGGGCTTGTTTTTTTCCGGCTGTTAACCTTTCAATCCCGTAACCAGGTAACCTGCGTTGTTTAACTATATCATAAATCGTTCAGCAAACAAACTTTACTTTGATTTTACGGCAGGGCTCTGCTATGTTTTTTACCGTGAGGAGCCGCGCGTGAGCGCAGGCATCTCACCTGGTTGCAGCAGGAGATGCTCAAATGAACACGCCGAGATGGTTCGCAGCGGCAGTTTGTCCGGTACAGGGCTGTCAGGAGGTTATATGAAAAATTTCTGGGTCGTTATTGCGATCTGTGCCGTCTGCCTGGTGATACCCGTTTCAGGCGCTGCTAAAACGATGTATGTCACCGATCAGCTGCATGTAGCCGTGCGCTCGGGCATGGGGCTGGAATATAAAATTCTTGATTATGTTAAATCAAACGAAAGGCTCGAAGTCCTCGATACCGAAGGGGAATATGCGCGGGTGCGGATGAAGAACGGCACGGAGGGGTGGATGATTCTGCGATATCTGAGCGACGGCACCCCGAAGCCGGTAATTATCGAAAATCTTAAAGCCGATATCGAAAAGCTGCAGAGCCGCAACGAGCGCGCCGCCGGACAAATCGCCGCCCTTAAAGAGAAAAACAGCCGGCTGCTGCAGGCAAGCACCGGGCAGCTTGAAAAAATAGAAACGCTTGCTGCCGAATATGAAGAATTAAAAACCTCCTGTTCGGATTTTTTGCAGCTTGAGAAAAAACATACCGCCCTGCAGCGGGAGCTGTCCGATATCCGGCAGCGCAATACAAGCCTTGTGGAGGACAACAGACAGCTGAGAAAAAACACCTATTTCAAGTGGTTTGTCGCGGGGTGCTCTTTTGCCCTGTTCTGGTTTGCTGTGGGTATGGTGCTTCAGGCGCTGCGCGTAAGAAAAAAGAAAAAGCTGAGATTTTAAATGCACTTAAACTGCATTTGATTTTATTTAAAAAAAAAATAAAAGCCGATTCAGCCGAGATTCTTTACATAATAAGTGGTTAAAATTGCTTGACATTCCGAAGCAAGTGCGGTATTGTTCTTTTTTACTATTGGCAGGACTCCCGGTGCCGAAAGTGACAAGGCAAAAAAACGGGTTTTCAAAAACGGTCCGCTCTCTTTCAGTAGTCGGAAGCTTTGGCCTGATGATGGGCGCTTCCATACTGATTGGATATTACCTGGGCAGCTATATAGATGAAAAGGCCGGTACCGAACCCTGGTTTATGATAATTTGTCTGATTGGTTTTATGGTCGGCGCTTTTATCAAGTTTTTTCAATCGGTCAGGGAAGTAGGCAGCAATAACGGCAACAAAGCTAACAGATGATGAGAAAACAATAGGCTCTTTAACGAAAGTACTGCTCGGTGGAACTGGACACACCAGGAAGAATTTTTTTTTATCTGTTTTAATTGCCATAGTCCTGATACTGCTGTCGCTTATTTCGGGCGATATGGCGGTTACCAACGGACTGGCGGTTGGCTCTTGTGTCGGCATCATATTTTATCTTCTGACCTGGTGGACAATTTCCGTCATCATCAAATCCAAAAAGGAAAAGGACGTCAACCCGCTGCTCATGCTTCTGGCGATTAAGGTTTTTATCCTTAAATTTCCGCTGTTGGGTGTGGGGTTATGGTTTGCATTTAAATATATTGCAATTGATCCTTTTGCTCTGATTGGCGGAATAGCCGTAACGCAGATAGCAATTGTTGTTTCAGCTCTCAATAAACTTTTTGCGAAGTAGACACGCTCATGAGTACAGAAGCTCACACGGAAACAGCTGCACATGCCGCCCAGTCCGGCGCACAGACACAGTCCATAGAACTCCCCTCATTTTTAGATTTTACCGGGCTTGATCTGCACCATCATTATTTCGGGTTCACCCTGCATGAATGGCTTCCGGTGTTGATGTCATTCACCGTTTGTCTGGTGCTTATCGGGTTTTCGCTCTGGGCCACCCGCCGCATGGAAAAAATCCCCCGGGGATCGCAGGCGTTTGTTGAGATTGTCATAGAGGGGCTGCACAACTTTCTCACAGACATGCTCGGAAAGCATACCGGCAGATATCTTCCCTTTCTGGGAACCCTGTTCCTGTACATTCTGATTATGAATCTATGGGGCCTGATTCCCCTTATGCACTCACCGACAAATCAGATGAATACCACGCTGAGCATGGCGCTGGTTGTTTTTGTTATGTACAATGTTGAAGGAATTCGCAAAAAGGGCCTCGGCTATTTTAGGCACTATTTCGAGCCGCTTATTCTCGCCCCCCTGATGTTTCCCATACATGTGATCGGCGAGCTGGTGCGGCCCTGCACGCTTGCGGTTCGGCTTTTCGGGAACCTGACCGGCGAGGATATCACCATAGCGATGCTTGTTATGCTGACGCCGTTTGTTTTCGGGGTTATCCCGGTGCCGATTCATCTGGTTATGGTTCTTATGGCCCTGCTTTTCAGCACGATACAGGCAACCATTTTTACCGTGCTGTCGGCTATTTACCTGAGCCTCGCAATAGAGGAGGATGAGCACTGACGGATCGGTGTGCTCACCGGTCGTAATAAAAAAGCTAAAAACTAGTTATATGTATACTTAATCAAACGATTCACAAAGGGAGGTTCACATTATGATTTATTTTGGATTGATTGGGTTGGGAATTTGTCTGGCTATCGGAATTGCTGCTCTTGGTGGTGGAGCCGGAATGGGTCGTGCTATTGCTGCTGCGCTGGAAGGTACCGCCCGCCAGCCTGAAGCAGCGGGAAATCTGCGCACCACGCTTATCATCGGTGCTGCGCTTATCGAAGCGCTGACCATTTATGCGCTTGTTATCGGCATACTGCTGCTCGGCAAGCTGCCCAGCGCTGAGAAAGCCATAGAAATCTTTAAGATCATCAGCCATGTTCAGTAAAAAATAAATATTTATAATTCTCTATTTTTTAAAGAAAAAACGTCATGGAAATGCTAGAGGCGCTTGGAATTAAGTTTAAGCTGCTGTTTATTCAGCTTTTCGGTTTCCTCATCCTTTTGTGGATGATGAAAAAGTTTTTGTTCGGTCGCGTTATGGATATAATCCAGAAGCGCGGCGATGAAATCCGCAACGCATATGAAACCAATGAAAAGACAAAAGAAGAGCTTACAGAGCTCAAAGCGGAGTATGAACAAAAGCTGCAGGATGCCCGGCGTGAGGCTGAGGTGATCGTCCAGCAGGCAACAGAGCGTGCAGAGAAAGCAGGGCAGGAGGTTATCGACAAGACGCGCAAAGAAGCCGACCAGATACGGGAGCGCGGGCTTGCCCAGATAGAGCAGGAAAAAAAGCGGGTGGTTTCAGAGCTGAGAAATGAGGTTGTAAGCCTGTCGATGACCATTGCCTCCAGGATTATCGATAAGACGCTGGATACTGCTGAAGCTGAAAAAATCACTGATGATGCTATCCGGGAAATGGGAGAAATCGCCCAGTGAGTGAGCTGAAAGTAACAAAACGATACGTGCAGGGATTTATCCGGGTGGTGCACGAAGCCCGGTGCGTAGACGAGGTTGAGCGCTCGCTCAACAGCCTTGACTCGCTGCTGCGCGAGCATGACGAGGTTATGCATGTGCTGCACCATCCCGGCGTTTCGCGCCAGCGCAAAAAGAGCCTGCTGCGCGCCTGCCTGGCACCGTCGGCGCCGGAGCAGCTAAAGGTTTTTTGTGATTATATTATCGATAAAAAGCGTGAAAAGATTCTCCCGCATCTGGCAGCTGTTTTTCAGCATGAAGCAGACACGCTGCGGGGAGTGCTGCGGGCCAATGTGCGCGCGGGCGTTGAGCTTACCGAAGACAAGTCTCAGAGGCTTACGGCGGCCCTGGAAAAGATGTTCGGCTGCACAATACGCTGTGAGCATGAAGTGGATTCCGGTCTTCGTGCCGGGGTGCAGGTTTTTATTGACAGCTATGTAATTGATGCAAGCATTACGGGCAGGCTTAATCGCCTGCGGTCACGTTTGAGCGGCGAAGCTGCTGATACAGCGGCTGCGGCATAATACACAAATACAGCACGGGGAGTTATCAGCTTTGGAATTGAGAGCAGAAGAAATAACATCTGTTATTCGCAAAGAGATTGAATCGTACAAAGACCAGCTCAAAATGGAAAGCGTGGGAACAGTGCTTCAGATCGGAGACTGTGTTGCGCGCATCTACGGGCTGGACAAATGCAAGGCGGCGGAACTTCTTGAGTTTCAAACCGGAGTTCACGGAATGGCCCTCAACCTGGAGGAGGATTCCGTGGGCGCGGTTATTATGGGTGACAGCAAAGACGTTAAAGAAGGTCACACCGTCAAGACTACCGGCCGAATTATTTCTGTGCCGGTGGGCGACGGCCTGCTCGGGCGGGTGGTGAATCCGCTCGGCGAGCCGCTGGACGGCAAAGGCCCTATTAACTCGGATCAGCTGAGCCCTATTGAGGCGGACGCCCCTAATGTTGTATCCCGGCAGCCGGTGAAGGAGCCGCTTCAAACCGGAATCAAAGCCATTGACTCCATGATCCCGATCGGCCGCGGGCAGCGCGAGCTTATTATCGGTGACCGGCAGACCGGAAAAACAGCGATTCCGATCGATACCATCATTAACCAGCGCGCCGGCTATGAGGCCGGAGAGCCTGTATACTGCATTTATGTGGCAATCGGACAGAAGCAGTCTACGGTTATGCGCGTGGTTGAAACCCTTGAAAAGCACGGCGCAATGGAATACACGATCGTTGTTGCCGCAAACGCGGCCGACCCCGCACCCATGCAGTATATAGCGCCGTTTGCCGGCTGTGCCATGGGCGAGGCGTTCAGGGATAACGGAAAGCATGCGCTGATTATATACGATGATTTATGGAAGCATGCCGTTGCCTACCGGCAGGTTTCTTTGCTGCTTCGCAGGCCGCCCGGCCGCGAGGCATTTCCCGGCGATATCTTCAATCTGCACTCCCGCCTTCTTGAGCGGGCTGCGAAGCTGAATGAAAGCCTGGGCGGCGGATCCCTCACTGCGCTGCCGATTGTTGAAACGCAGGGCGGTGACTATGCAGCCTATATTCCGACCAATGTTATTTCCATCACCGACGGCCAGATTTATCTTGAAGGTGACCTGTTTTACGCAGGTATCCGGCCCGCTATCAATGCCGGGCTTTCTGTTTCGCGCGTTGGCGGGAGCGCCCAGAACAAAGCCATGAAAAAAGTTGCCGGCTCACTTCGGCTCGATCTTGCACAGTATCGCGAGCTCGAGGCGTTTACCAAGTTCGGCTCCGAGCTCGATGCCTCGACGCAGGCCCAGCTCAACCGGGGCGAGCGCCTTATGGAGATACTTAAGCAGCCGCAGTATGCGCCGCAGCCGACTGAAGACCAGGTTATCATTATTTATGCCGCCGGGCAGGGGCTCATCGATGATGTGCCGGTTGATCGCGTGCAGGACTTTGAAAAAGAATTTCTGCAGCACATAAGCCAGAACCACCCGGATATCAGGAATACGCTTCGCGACACAAAAGAGCTTACCGCGGGCCTTTCCGAGCAGATAGCGGAGGCCTGTGCAGCATTCAAAAAAATGTTTTTGGGAAACGAGACAGCCTAAATGAACCAGTCACCACGCGATATTCTGAGGCGCATTCGCAGCATAAAGTCCACCCAGCAGATTACCAGGGCAATGGAAATGGTTGCTGCGGTCAAGCTCAACAGGGTCCGGACGCAGGCGGAGAATTCACGCCCGTTTGTTGACAATGTGGGTCTTATTATGCGAGCCCTGTGCCTTATGGCCGAAGAGATAGAGCATCCGCTGTTTGCCGAGCCGGAAGAAAAAAACATAGTCCTTATTGTCATAGCGTCCGATCGCGGTCTGTGCGGGACATTTAACGCAAATGTGATCAGCGCGGCCCAGCGCTTCATAGAGGAAAAGCAAGACAAGCAGGTGTCCGTCATTGCTATCGGCAAGAAGGGCAGGGATGCATTGACACGCATGGGAGTCAGTGTCGAGCGGGTGCAGGAGGTTCCCTGGGGCGAAGATATCCACAGCGAAGTCCGGCAGCTCAACATCTATGTGACCGAGGCATTTGAGTCGCGGCGGTGCGATGCCGTGTATGTACTTTCGAGCCGGTTTGAGAATGTGCTGCGGCATGTGCCGACCGTGGTGCAGCATCTTCCCATACCCCGCATGACGCAGCAGGAGCGCGAGGACCTTCTCAAGTGGTGTGTTGATTTTATTGTCGAGCCGAGCATAGAGGATGTTGCGCAATATCTTGTTCCCCAGTATCTGGAGACCCAGCTGTATCACTGTATTGTTGAATCGCTTGCCAGCGAGCATGCGGCGCGCATGGTATCCATGCGCAACGCTTCAGACAATGCAGATGAAATGATCGAAGATTTGACTATGAACTACAACAAGGCCCGCCAGGCGACGATAACAACAGAGCTTATGGATATTATAGGCGGTGTGGAGGCCTTAAGCGGGTAAGTGCCCGGAAACAGATTTAACTCTCTACTGGAGGTGTATTGTTGAGAACAGGAGAAATAGTCCAAGTAATTGGGCCGGTTGTTGACGTTCGGTTTCCGACAGAGGATCTGCCCCCGATTTACAATGCGCTTAAAATAAACAGGGATGACGAATCCGGAAGCAGCCTGATTGTCGAAGTGGAGCAGCACCTGGGCGATAACATTGTCAGATCGGTTGCCATGGCGTCAACCGACGGTCTGGTGCGGGGTATGAAAGCAGAGGATACCGGCGCGCCGATATCAATGCCGGTCGGTGATGTAACGCTGGGCAGAATTTTCAATCTGCTGGGCGAGCCGATTGACGAGCGGGGCGATGTTTCTGCTGAAAAATATTATCCCATTCACCGGCCGCCGCCCTCAATGGAGGAGCAGAACACGGAGATTGAAATTTTCGAAACCGGGCTTAAGGTTATCGACCTGCTCGCACCCTATTCAAAGGGAGGAAAGGTCGGGCTGTTCGGCGGTGCCGGTGTCGGGAAAACGGTTTTGATTATGGAGCTTATCAGAAATATCGCCACAGAGTACGGCGGTATTTCCTGCTTTGCCGGAGTGGGTGAGCGAACCCGCGAGGGAAATGATCTGTGGCTTGAAATGAATGAGTCCGGCGTTATCAACAAAACAGCTATGGTGTTCGGGCAGATGAATGAGCCGCCGGGGGCTCGTCTGCGGGTTGCGCTTTCCGCGCTGGCGCTGGCTGAGTATTTCCGGGATGACCGCGGCTCGGACGTGCTGCTGTTCATTGACAATATATTCCGTTTTACCCAGGCGGGAACCGAGGTCTCGGCGCTTCTTGGACGCATGCCCTCGGCCGTCGGGTATCAGCCGACACTGGCTAATGAAATGGGCGATCTCCAGGAGCGTATCACCTCGACCAATAAGGGATCAATTACATCCATTCAGGCTGTGTATGTTCCGGCAGACGACCTTACCGACCCGGCCCCTGCAACCACATTCAGCCACCTTGACGCGACAACGGTTCTGTCCCGGTCTCTTGCTGAGCTGGGTATCTATCCTGCGGTTGACCCGCTGGATTCCACATCGAGAATTCTTGATCCCAATGTTCTGGGAGAGGAGCACTACACAGTTGCCAGAACCGTCCAGGTGATCCTTCAGAAATATAAGGAGCTGCAGGATATTATTGCGATATTGGGTATGGAGGAGCTTTCCGAGGAGGATAAGCTGACCGTCGCCCGGGCCCGGAAAATCCAGCGCTTTCTTTCACAGCCGTTCTTTGTTGCCGAGGCCTTTACCGGAACGCCGGGCAAGTATGTCCCGCTGACGGAAACGATCCGGGGCTTTAAGGAGATCATCGACGGCAAGCATGACGATCTGCCCGAACAGGCCTTTTACATGGTCGGGCACATAGAGGAAGCGGTCGAAAAAGGCAAAAAATTAAAAGGCTAAGATGGAACACACATCGACTATAAAACTGGAATTGATAACGCAGGAAAAAGTGCTGCTCAGCCAGGATGTGAGCATCGCCGTGATTCCTTCGGGTGAAGGTCCTGTAGGAATATTGCCGGGACATGCGCCGCTCATCGGCACGCTGAATATAGGGGTTCTGCATGCCCGCGACAGCTCACAAAAAGAGTTCAGCGTATTTGTGGGCCGGGGTTTTTTCATGGTGACCAGGGAGCGAATAACTGTTGTTGCCCGCGTGGCGGAGCTGCAGGATCAGATAGATCTGGAGCGGGCGATTGCCGCAAAAGAGCGTGCGCAGAAACAGCTTGCTTCAATCGGAGAAGGCTTCGACCGTGAGCAGATAAAGGACGATCTGCTGCGTGCCGAGACCAGAATAAAGGCAGCTAAGGGCACGGTGACAGCCTGAGAAGTTTCCTGCCGAACAGAATTAAACAGAAAATCCCATGCATATTCAGTGTATGGGATTTTTTTTTGGGGGATCTTACTGCTTCTTATGCTTGATTTTTTATGCACAGTGCGTATATATGACAAAAAAAGCAGCGCGCAGGCTAAAGCCTGCGGCTACCATGAGGTTGCAAATTCCTTTGTGGAAAGAGTGTTTTGAAATCGAGAACGGTAACGAAGATAATGCAGGGTACCCAACTGCGGGACTTACCGCCCGGATTGGTCCTGTGTGTATTATGCTCCTCCCTTTATAGGGAGGCTGGGAGGGATTTTTCAGGAAAGAAAAACTAACAGAACTGGATTGCCCGGACGGTGAGGCTGTGTCGCAATTCAAATTGAGGGCAGAAAGCTGAATATTTCGGAAAGATCTAACCCCTCAAAATCAAAAATATTTGATTGTAGACCAAATGTGAAAGCCTCTTTTTTTTGACAATCAATTGCGACACATCTTCCGGTGCCGGGCAATGACAAAAAGAGCACCATCTATATTAAGAGTTATCACCGGCTTGTCCCGGTGATCCTGAAAAGAATGAAGAAGGAGCGCAAACAATGGAACCGACTCTCAGTAAAGCACAAATATATGACACCGTAAACGCAGAACACTATGACCCGTTCGGTGTGCGCGGGATACATCCCGTCACTGTTGATGGCTCACCGGCAATGGCGGTGCGGACTGTCCATCCCGATGCGCAGGCCGTAGAGGTTATCCCTGACAATGGCCGCCACCCGGGACGAAACATGACCATGGTGCATGAGCAGGGGCTGTTCGAGGCTGTTTTCCCCGGAGAGCAGGATTATTTCACGTATACGCTTAAGATTCAAAAGCCGTCGGGCGACTGGATCACCGAACATGATCTTTACACATTCCCGCCCCTTTTATCCGATTACGATCTGTATCTTTTTGCCGGCGGGTCCCACCACAAGGTATATACAAAATTAGGGGCTCACAGGATGCATCTGAACAATATCCAGGGATGCCTTTTTGCCGTGTGGGCTCCGAACGCCAAAAGCGTGCGGGTTGTCGGCAGCTTCAATGACTGGGACGGGCGCCGGCACCCGATGCGGGTGCGCGGAAGCTCGGGGGTCTGGGAGCTGTTTATTCCGGGTGTTTCCACTGGGGACCTTTACAAATATGAAATCAAAACCAGCGACAACCAGATCATCATAAAAGCAGACCCCTATGCTTTTTTTACCGAGCTGCGCCCTAAAACGGCCTCGCGGGTATGGGATATAGACGAATATGCGTGGCACGATGCGGCCTGGCTTGAGCGCCGCGACAGCACTGATCAGCTGGCACAGCCAATCTCGGTCTATGAGGTGCACCTTGCCTCATGGATGCGCAAGGTTGAGGAGAATAACCGGAGCCTCACCTATCGGGAGATAGCCCCGCTGCTTATCGACTACGTAAAGGATATGGGCTATACACACATAGAGTTTATGCCCCTTGCGGCGCATCCGTTTGACCCCTCCTGGGGGTATCAGGTAACGGGATATTATACCCCGACCCCGAGATTCGGCGAGCCGGAGGATTTGATGTACCTTATCGACCAGTGCCATCAGCATGATATCGGCGTTCTGGTTGACTGGGTGCCGGCGCATTTTCCCGCAGACGGCCATTCTCTTGTGTCTTTTGACGGAACCTGCCTGTATGAGCATGCCGATCCCAAGGAAGGCAGGCACCCGGACTGGGGCACGCTGGTATTTAATTTCGGCAGGAATGAAGTCCGCAACTTCCTTATTGCGAACGCCCTGTTCTGGCTTGAAAAATATCATGTGGACGGCCTTCGGGTTGATGCGGTTGCATCGATGCTGTACCGGGATTATTCGCGCTATGAGGGCGAATGGGTTCCGAACCGGTACGGGGGCCGGGAGAATTTAGAGGCAATAGATTTTATAAAAACGCTCAATCAGACACTGTTTTCATATCATCCGGGAATTCTGATGATCGCCGAAGAGTCGACCGCATGGCCAGGCGTGTCGCGGCCGACCTATCTTGGGGGCCTGGGCTTTTCGCTCAAGTGGAATATGGGCTGGATGCATGATATGCTCGAGTACATGTCAAAGCTTCCCATTCACCGCAAATACCATCAGAACCTGCTCACGTTTGCGCTTTTATACTCTTTCTACGAAAATTTTGTTCTTCCCTTTTCACACGATGAAGTTGTACACGGAAAGGGTGCGATGATCGGCAAAATGCCTGGGTACCGGGAGGAGCAGTTTGCCAATCTGCGCGTGCTGCTCGGGTATATGTTCGGCCACCCCGGTAAAAAGCATCTTTTTATGGGCTGTGACATCGGTCAGTGGGCGGAGTGGAACCATGACTCAAGCGTTGAGTGGCATCTGCTTGACTATGAGCAGCACCGGAAGCTCCAGCAGCTTGTGCGCGATCTGAATGCGCTTTATCGTTCAGAGCCGGCACTCCATGAGCTTGATTTCGACCACACGGGATTTGAGTGGATCGATTTTAACGATGCCGATAACAGCGTCGTTTCTTTTATCAGAAAGTCACGAAACGGTGAACAGTTTGTTGTATGCGTTTACAATTTTACGCCGGTTGTTCGTGAGCAGTACCGTATTGGAGTGACGGGCGGCGGGTATTATCGTCAGGTTTTAAATACGGATGCCCCGGCCTACGGCGGTACGGGAAGGGGCGTTGCCGAAGGTGTCAACGCTGAAAGCACCCCATGGCAGGGGCGCCCGTTTTCTGTCAGCATGACGCTGCCGCCCCTTGGCTGCGTTTTGCTGAAACGGGATTGAATGTACAGGGAAAAAAAATAGAGAAGTCAGTAGCCGGAGCCCGGAATGAACGTAACGGATAACCTTTTTGGAACCGAACTCCCGCGCACCGAGGAAATGGGTAGCCTCACGGGGCAAAGCGCCCCGTATCCGACAGATAAAAAAGGGGAAACATGTGTTTCCCCCTGAGCCTGCTTGATTTTAGTTTATTGTTCCTGCTCCTTTTTTTCCTCTTCCACAATTTCGCCCTCTACCGTTTCACCGCTTGGCTTGCCTTCCTGAGCTTTATATTCTCCCCGCACCCTTTTCTCCAGATTGCCGAGCATATCGGCTGTTTTCTGGCGGAGATTTTCAGTCCTGGCGCCGAGGTCATCTACCCTTGAGCGGAGCTCTTCTGTTGATCCCCCGCTTTTGGTATAGGCGAGATATGCAACAATGAGGGCGATAATTGCAATAATAAGAGCTAATGCGGCCATGTGTGTTCTCCTTTATAATTTCTTATGGTCTGATTTTTTCTTTTTGTGTGTATTAAAAAATGATATAAGCATCCCGATAATGATGCCGAAAATGAGTGCAAAAATGAGCATCAGCGCGCCTGAAATTTCTTTTGACCAGAAAAGAAAGTGTACCGGCAGCATAACCGCAGCATTTTGAAAGGTAAATACCGCGACCAATGCGAGCAGTACGAGTGTGATGGTTACTTTCAGGCCCTGCATAGCGTTCTCTTTGGATTTGTTTTGTTTGTTTCTCACAATATAATACCGCTACGGCTTTTTTCAATAGAAAAAAGCGCAAAAGCTGAAATAATTTTATAAAAATTTTCCGTGCAACAGTGGTTATGAACAGGACTGCGGGAGGGGCAGGGAGATCCGGAAAAGCTGTATAGCAAAACACACTGGATGGCCCGGATAAACCGGGCAATGACAGTAGCAATTCACAAGCTCAAACTGCCATAAGGACACAGTGCTATGAAACATTTTATTATGAAGCAGGCTGCGGCAATGCTGGTGCTTGCTGCCGCTGCTGCTGCATGCAGCTCCTGCACAGCAGAAAAGCCGACGGTCAGCGTTTACCCTGACATCGGGCCTGAAGCACGGCTCACCGTTGAGGTAGCAGACAGCCCGGCAGAGCGCATGCTCGGCCTTATGTACCGGAAAGCTCTGCCCGATGATCATGGAATGCTGTTTATCTTTGAGCGGGAAGAAGTGCATTCCTTTACCATGAAAAACACATTTATCCCGCTTGATATGATTTTTATCGGCAGCGATATGCGGATTGCCGGCATTGTTGAGAACACCAGGCCGCAGACAAGCGGCCCGTACCGCATTAATGAACCTTCAATATATGTTTTGGAAACGAATGCCTTTTACTGCAAAGAACACGGTATATCAGAAGGAAACCATGTGGAGTTTGCGGGAGTTGATTGAAAAACGTATTGAGAGAGGATCCCACGCTGCGGGGTTGTTTCGCCGGTTATGAGCGGTGTTTATTATGCTCCTCCCTTTGCAATTATAAAGGGAGGCCGGGAGGGATTTATTCAACAGCACTGGATGGCCCGGATAAACCGGGCCATGATATCCTGCTGATGCAGCGTGAACGATGAACGTCAAACGTGAACGAGCCCGCTTGCGCGGTGTTGAACGCTGAACGTCGAAGGTGAATGGGAAAACAAAATACCAGGTCAGCCGGCACACACACCCTAATGGTCATCACCCGGTTTATCCGGGCAATCCGTGCGCCTGTGAAGGGGTTTTATCAGCAAGGTGAAAGTCCTTGTCAGTAAAAGCCACAATACTGAAGCGGAAGGCAACTGCGTTGCTGTAAGGCAGGGTGGAGAGCAGCCGGAAGCGAACTGCCGGTCCGTAGGATAACGAACCCGATTCGGCGGGGGAACTGCGACGAGCCTGCGGATTTATGGCGAAGTCTGAAAAGCACTGATTACGCTGAGGTGGCGCCGGAAGCGATGATCAGGCAGCCAACGTGTTTGGGGATGGAACGGCAGGAAGGTAAAACGAACTAAGCAGGGAGACCTGCATACGAGGTGAGGTATGCAGGAGTCAGAGCCTTCATAGTACCGGAGCGGCACAGGCCGAGAGAGGTGCGGGGAGCAAACCGGCGCCGAGGGAAGGGAGGCAGGAAGGTGGAAGCGTGAAGGAGGTAAAGAAGCAGAGCAAGAGCAAAGCACCGGCAGTGCCAAAAGGGGCTAAGCAAGGTGCAGACACCGGCGGACAAGCTTGGAGCTGGGTGGAAGCTTCGATATGGACGGAGCGCATGTTGGCGGCGCTGGAAAACGGCGTGAAAGGAGGAAAATGGTTCAGCGTGATAGATAAGGTGATACGCCCCGGAACGCTTGAGATAGCATGGCGTAAGGTAGCGTCAAACAAAGGAGCGGCAGGGGTGGACGGACAAGGAGTTGAGAAATTTGCGCACAAGGCGGAACAGTATCTGGAAGAACTCAGAGAGCAGCTGGAAACGGGCAGTTACCGGGTACAGGCGGTCAAGCGGGTGGAAATACCCAAAGGCAAGACAAAGAAGCGCCCCTTGGGAATACCGGTGGTAAAAGACCGGATTGTCCAGACCGCGATAAAGCTGGTGATAGAACCGATATTTGAGCGGGAATTTGAGGGATCCAGTTACGGATTTCGGCCAGGACGAGGGTGTAAAGATGCACTGCGGGAAGTGGACGGATTGATAAAGGAAGGCTACACCCATGTGGTGGATGTGGACCTTGCAAACTATTTTGACAGCATACCGCAGGAACAGCTGATGAAGCAAATAGAGGATCGGATCAGTGACGGCCGGGTGCTGGAACTGATACGGCACTATCTGGAACAGGACGTGATAAAGGGACTGGAGAGATGGACGCCGACGGGAGGAACGCCGCAGGGTGCAGTAATCAGTCCGCTGCTGGCCAATGTGTATTTACATCCATTAGACAGCCTGATGCGCAGGAAAGGGTACAAGATGGTGCGATATGCAGATGATTTTGTGATATTGTGCCAAAGCCCGGAAGAAGCGGTAAAAGCCCTGTCAGAGGTAACCAGGTGGACAGAAAGCAACGGCTTGCACCTGAATCCGGACAAAACCCATGTAGGTGATTGTCGGGAAAGAGGACAGGGTTTTGAATTTCTGGGGTACCGATTCGAAGCAGGAAAACGGCTGGTGCGCAAGAAGAGCCTCAAAGCCCTGAAGGACCGGGTACGCGGCAGAACGAAGCGAACATGTGGACAAAGCCTCAAAAGGGTCATTGAGAGGTTGAATCCGATGTTGCGTGGCTGGTTTGAATACTTCAAACATGCCACACGCCATGAGTTGACGGCAATGGACAAATTCATACGCCGTCGGCTGCGCGCCATATTGCGACACCATACGGGACGTTCGGGCCAGGGCCATTGTCTGTCAGATCATATGCGCTGGACAAATGCTTTCTTTGCTGCACATGGACTTTTCACCATGACCGAAGCCCATGTGCTGGCATGCCAATCACGAAGATGAAACCACCGACTGGAGAGCCGTGTGCGGGAAAACCGCACGCACGGTTCGGAGGGCGGGGAGGGCGAAAGCCCTTTCCGACCCCTATCGGTGCGACGGAGGACTGTTCAGACAATATCGATAATGACTGTGACGGATATACCGACTGTGACGATTCTGACTGCAGCAGTTCAGAGGTTTGTACCGATCAGGAAACAGAAGACCCTGCAATTTCAATAACCCCCACCTCGGTAGATTTCGGTACATCAGACACAACAGCCACGCTGAGCATATCAAATACCGGTTCGGGCACAATGGAGTGGACCGCTTCAGTAAATCAGGACTGGCTGACCGTGCAGCCTGAAAGCGGTGAGACACAGAGCGGTCCGGACACGATCGTGCTGACCTGTAGCCGAGCGGGTCTTTCATCTAAAACCTATTCTGCCACCATTGCCATTAGCTCAAACGGCGGCAATAAGAGTATTCCGGTGCTGATGGAAGTGCCGGAAGGAGTGACGGCCGATTTCAGCGGGTGCACCGATATGGACGAGCCCGGCTATGTGCAGTTTACCGATCAGTCAGCAGGGGATGTGGTGAGCTGGGAGTGGACCTTCGGGGACGGGGGAACCAGCTATGAGCAGAACCCGCTGTATGAATATACCAAAGAAGGAGAATATGACGTGACCCTGACGGTGCAGTTCACCGACAGCTCCAGTGGTCCGGTGTCGACCTATTCCTGGACCTTTGGGGACGGTGGAACCAGCGATGATGAAAATCCGACGCACACCTACAATAGTGCAGGGACGTACAAAGTGTCATTGACAGTCTCAGGCGCAGGTGGGAGCGATACGGAGACGAAGACAAACCTGATTACGGTGACAGAAACCGGATCCATCCTTGAGAAAATATGTGCAATGCTGGTTTCGGTGGAAGGAAGAGAGGGCGCAGATGGCCATCTGGAAACCCTGCGTGATTTCCGCGACCTGTCGCTATCCCGTTCGCCGTCGGGGATGCTGCTGACAAGTCTGTACTATTACCATGCACAGGAAGTGGTGGAGATACTGATAGGCAGCCCTGTATTGAGTGCAGAGGTGGGGGATCTGGTGGAAGAGATAGCCCCGCGGTTTAATGAGGTGCTGAAGGGCAAACGCACGGCAGTAACGCAGGAAGAGCTGAGACGGATCACGAATGTGCTCCAGAACCTGTCAAAGCAGGGCAGCCCGGGGCTTAAATATACGCTGGACTATGTTACGAGCAGGCTTGAGCGCGGCGGACTGCTCGAGCAGTACGGGATACTGATGATGGAATAACAGGAAAAATTTATAAGACAAAACCACAGGGGCGGTATGGGTACCATCACCATATCGCCTTTTGTGTTTGTGATGAGCAAAAGAAAAAACAGCACTGGGCGGCCCGGATAAGAGGGCTGTGCGGTAATGATATTTTTCGCCATCAGGAAATATATGATCAGTGCTGACAATTCTATTGACCCACCCCTGTTTTACGCATATAATATACGTAAAACAACTTAATGGAAGAGATGAGGGCACCTTATGGAAACTGCAACCGTAGGCGAGATACAGAAGAATTTTGCCGCCGTTATAAAAAAAATAAAATCAGGCGAAGAAATTATTGTTACCAAAAGGGGCAAGCCTGTAGCAAAAATATGTGCCCTGGATGCGGCAAAAGATATCACCTGGCCTGATTTTTTTGAAGAAAGCCTTGAAATAAAAGGAAAGCCGATCAGTGATATTGTGGTTGAAAGCAGAAAGGAACGCTTCTAATGGTGTATGTGGATACCAGCGTGATAGTCAAGCTATATATCAGGGAACCCTGGTCCAGAGAAGCTGCTGATTGGATCAGAGACAACAATGAAGCCATTCCTAAGACCATATTTCACGAACTCGAATTTGAAAATGCTGTCAGGCTGAAACAATTCAGGCATGAACTGAAAGAAAGGGAAGCGGAAAAAATATTTGAACGGTTTCGCCGGCATGAAAGCAGCGGTATATATTATAGTCCGCATATTAACTGGGCAGAAGCATTCACCGAAGCACGCGGGCTTTCTAAAAAGCATACAAAAAATATCGGTTCCCGTACACTGGATATTATTCATGTCGCACTGGCTTTTTCAATCGGTGCGAGCCGATTTTTCACCTTTGATGAGAAACAATCACTGGTAGCCGACGCAGCAGGCCTGAAAATTATCAGTACAAGATAAGGGTCTTTTTGGGACAGGGATGATATAGATGGATTTGATGAGGATGTGCAGATTATGAAGCTGCACCGGGATACTGACGATGGAATAACAGGAAATATTTATAAGACAAAACCACAGGGGCGGTATGGGAACCATCACCATATCGCCTTTTGTTGGGCAGTTTTATTCATTTTTGAAACAAATCAGAGTGTGTTCCGGTCCGTTCGAAAACAACTCGATCTGATTCGATCGTATATATCAGCAGCCAATCTGATTCGATATGACATTCACGTCGCCCCTTCCAGTTACCAACCAGCTTGTGGTCTCTGTGAATGGCATCAAGCGCTTCTTCCGACACAGTAGAGCAGATGATTATTTTCAATTTCTCAAGGTTTTTTCCCCTCTTTTTCATTCGCCTGATGTCACGCTCAAACTGCTTTGTATATGCAGGCGTAAGCATCAGAGCCCCAGTTTTTTAAACATTTCGTCAGTATCTTTACAAATGACTATATCACGGCCGGCATCTGTATCTGAAAAAGTTTTACGAGTGGTTTCATTTGGAATTGCTATGTCAAATGGAAGCCCTTTTTTCAATTCAACCTGTTTATAAAACAGGGTGATGGCCTGTGTTGTCGTTAGCCCGAGTTTCTTAAAAATATATTCGGCTTTTCCTTTTAAATCGGGTTCAATCCGAGCCCTTATCGTAGATGTTTTGCCCATGGTTTACCTCCTTTTGAGTTCTGTAAATTGTAGCTCAAACGGGGTACATTGTCAAGGGGTAAATGCTAAGGTTGCAATAAAACCGTACAGCAAAGTTGGTATAAAACCGTACAGCAA
>CAZUMW010000034.1:0-50148 GCA_964621615.1 uncultured Thermodesulfobacteriota bacterium | reverse complement strand
TTTGGCGGTCATTTTGAATGGGATTTTGCGGTCATTTTCGGTGGGATTAAGCATTCTATATCAGTATCCGCATTTTTGCAGATATTTTGTGAAAGTTCCTGCAAAATGAGTGTGTCGCGCAGATATTTCAGTTCATAGGTGTTGAGATTATGAATATCGGCTTTTGTGTCAGGCAAGAATCTGTCAAGGTTTTCCCGCAGTTGCTTTCCTAAAAATCCGTGTATTTTCTGGGAATAATACCGCAGAAATTGTGTGTTCCGACTTTCCACTTGTTGGATATCGTCGTTGTGAAAATTCCCCTGTTTTACAATGTCAGTCAGTAGCTGTTGCGCTTCTGAATAATTGTTTCGCAGCAGCGAATCAGTAAAACGGGTAAATTTTTTAACCATTTTATCATTATTGTTTCCTGCGCTGCTGCAAGCAGAAAGAAAGGACAGTACAAGAAGAATAATAAAAATATATTTTTTGCAAATGTTATGCATAAAGCAGCCTGCCGTGTGTATTGTGGATTTATCTACCATAACATTTTGGGACAAACAACCCTGTACCATAAATTTATCCACAAAATAAAGTTGTTTAGCCGGTGCCTGATAGGCTTAAAACAAAGGAAGGTAGATCTGATGGCGTTTTTTTAATCAGAACAAAAGAAAGTCTAAAAAACCTTATCGTGTTGTTCCGCTGCTTTTGTCAAATTTTTTGACGGCATTTTGAAGAGCGCCCCTGCTTAGATGTGAATAGCGCTCTGTCATGACAATACTGCCGTGTCCCAGCAGATTCTTAATGGTATAAAGATCTGTGCCGCTTTCTGCGAGCCATGACGCATATGTGTGCCGCAGTGTATGGAAGACAACTTTCTGGCGGGAATCGGTTACGCCGTTGTTCAGCCCCGAATCTTTTACCGCTGTCCGGAATGAATAGGGTATTTCTTTGTATTTATTCCCCTTTGCATCGAGAAACACGTATTCGTCATTTTCCCGAGGTATAAGGCGCTTAAAAATAAATTTTATCTGCTTTGTCATGTAAGCGGTCCGGTTAGTGCCGCCTTTCGGATCTACGATATAAAGCATTCCCCGCTCACGGTCTACATGCCCCCATTTCAGATTGAAGATTTCCCCCGCACGCAGCCCGCAGTGAAGCGAAAGCAGCGCCATGTGATACGTATTCATGTCGCGCATTTGCAGATCTGCAAGGAGTGCCTCCGCCTCTTTTCGATTCAGGAAACGATAGCGCTTGTTGTCTATTTTGGGGATCTTCACCGGCTTTGTCGGAGAATCGGCTACAACAATACCGTGATTCCTGGCTGTGTTCCATACCTGGCGAACGGTAGCAAGCACGTACTGAACCATGCGCGGTGATTTTTCGGCATCGAGCATTTTCTTTTTGATTTTCTCGATATGGAACGGCTGTATTTTTTGCAGCGGCAGTTTGCCGATGACCGGTTTGATCCAGCGTTCGAAATGCTGGTTTTCTTTCGTGTAGCTTTCATGCTTTTTGCTTGTTTTGGCAACAGGGTAATAAGTGTTCGAGAAAAACTGACCGAAAGTAATGCTTTCCTTGTCGAGCTTTTCCCGTTCTTTTTTCTCGCGCTCTTTTCTTTTCTCTTCGGCGGCACGTTTTTCTTTCAGGCGAGAAGGTCCCGTGCCGGTGGTTTGTGCTTTCTTTAATTCGGCAAGTTCATGGGATGCCTTCTCAGCGCTCCATCCTTCGCTGGCCCAGCCGAGCCCCTCTTCGTGTCGTGTGCCGTTTGCCTGATACCGGATTGCAAAATACCGGTCTTTCTGCACGCCGTGTTTTCGTGTTTTGTGGAAGTAGTACCGCACACCCGGATACTTTGATGGTTTCCATTTTACTGGCATGTTATTATCCCCCGTTGATTTCTCTCCCCACTCTCTCCCCACCTCGCAAATTAAAGTATGGGAAATTGCCTGACGCTATATGTCCAATTATAGCAGGTATTTAGGAGATTTCACGCATTAATTTGAAAAAGAGGGAAGTCGCGGGAAGGTACTTTCAGGGGACTCAAAATCCCCCGGGCCTCGCGCCCTTGTGAGTTCGAGTCTCACCACCGGCACCATTTTCATTTTTTTGACAGCTTCTGCAAATCCCTGTCAAAAGAGAAGGCTTCCATATCCTGGTGCTTTGCTTTCGTGAAAAGGATTATGTCAACGGTATCAAACTTCGTTCCTTCGAAAATCCTTAAAGCCGCTATCAGAGCATCCCTGTCCGGGTTAACAATGCCCTTGTAATGCAGAATCCCCTGCAGCTGCTTGCTGATATCCTTCCTGGGAACGCTGTAAAACTTTAGCAATATATAAACACACTCCACCAGAACACTCTCAAGAATAATGGCGCCGCGATTGCCCTGGCGGATTTCATTAAAAATGCTGCAGGCTTTTTGGTATTGATTTTCGTCATCCTGCAGGAGATAACGCAGAATGACATTGGTGTCAGGAAGAAGTGTTTTTCCCTCGCTCATCTACTATCTCCTTCCATACCTGTTCCCGTATTTCTTTTAACGGCTTTTTCGTTTTAGCAAATCGACTCAGGCTGCCGCCGACACTTTTAACCGGCCGCACAACGACCGCATTGTTGTCGATTTCAAACTCGACGATCTCTGAGTCCAGATGATCCCTGATTTTTTTGGGAATGGTCACCTGTCCTTTGGATGTGATTTTGGCTGCAAATCCCATAAAGAAATACCTCCTGTACTTAGCATTACTTTCAATTATAGAAATGTATAATAAAAAAGCAATACTTTGTTTTTATGTATGGCATATGTTGTAATGCAGTAATGGGTGCTGTGCTAAATTTGTGCTAAACAAGAGTGAACAAGACGGAACTAAATGTAACAAAACTGCACCACATGAACAACTATTTTTGAAGTAATTTCGAATGAATAGGAAAATAAGACCGAATATCGAGTGGTTACCCAAAACACCGGTTTGCCCTCACAGTCCCTCGGGCCCCGCGCCCTTGTGAGGCAGCCTGTCCCGCACACACTGCGGGGAGTCTCACCACCGGCACCAATTTCTTCCCCCAAATCTCTGCTTGTTATTCTGTTCTTTATTTTATGGTATTGTATTCCAGAAATTTTTATTTTGTCCGTGCAATCGGTCATTGACATACTATAAATAGTATATTACATATATAGTATGTGGGAAATATACGAACATATCCGAATCACTAAAGTTATAAAAAAGCTGCCTGAGCAGATCCTGAAGCGATACGAAAAATGGAAGGATATTGTCCGCATTTCAGGCCCTCAGGGATTAAAGCTGATTTCGGGTTTTCGGGATGAGGCGCTGAAAGGAAAATGGAAAGGCTACAGATTATCGAGGCTGAACGTACAATTCAGAGTGATTTACGGCGTCAATAAAAACGAAATATACGTTACCGTTGAAGACATTAGTCCTCATGACTACAGGAGATAACCATGCTTAATAAAAAAGACTACAAAAAGGCGAAAAAACGCATCGATGTTTCGGTCGGAGAGTCTGTTCGCATTATGCGGGAGTTACAGGAGCTCAGTCAAAACCAACTCGCAAAGATTACCGGCATTCCTCAGGCAACCATCTCCGGCATTGAAAACAATCACATATCCTTAGGCGTTGAGCGCTCCAAGGTAATCGCTAGGGCACTGAAGTGCCATCCGGCCGTGCTGGTTTTTCCCGGCTGGGATATTTTGGCCGCATGAGCCCTGATTTTGAACCCAAAGGTTAGTGTGAGAATCGGTGTGAAAAACTGTTTCCACAATCTGCAAAAATAAATAAAAAGCAATTCAGTAACTTATGTAATATGAGGAGGGTAGGAATCTCGGGGGAACAGACTCAAAAACACTCAACCGGTGTCATATGGAGAATCGGATCGATCTGATTGTGCAGGATGATACAATCATCTTGAAACCGCTCAAAAGTAAACCCCGTGAACGGTGGGATTTGGCGGCAAAGGAAATGCATGAACGTGGTGATGATCAATTGCTAATCCCCGATGTTCTGGATGATGACGCAGAGCTTGAGTGGTGAAGGTAAAGCAGTACGACATTTATCTTGTTAATCTTGATCCGACAATCGGCTCGGAGATACAGAAAACGCGGCCCTGTGTCGTTATTTCTCCGGACGAGATGAACAAACATCTCCGGACGGTACAGATTGCTCCCATGACAACATCACCCAGGGATTATCCGTGGGGTGTTAATATTGTTTTCAAGCGGAAGAAAGGGGCAATCGCCCCGGACCAGATCCGAACCATCGATAAGCAGCGTCTCATTAAAAAGGAGGGTGCCCTTGATTCTGACTATATCAGACAGTTGAAAAGCATCCTCCATGAAATGCTGGTCGCTTAAGAGGCCACCGTTAGGGGTGCTAAACGTCACTTCAATACCATTCAATGAATAACTGAGGGATGTTCCCGTTTCCGCTCCCCCCTCCTTTTTTCTCCGTATTACCAGCAGGAAATCGAAGGTTTTGATTTTTTTATTTGTTTGTTGCATAATCCATTCTGATATGATGAACACTTGAAAAATTATGTGTGGTGGAATTGAATATTAACAAGACATGAGGTGGTGCTGTATGATGAATCCGGATCAGATAATTGCTTCTGCAGAAGAGCCGATGCGAAATTTCTGTAAATCCTTTAAGGACACTATCGGCGATTGGCAGCCGTTTCTCAGGGCAACAGAGAAAATACTGCGAGGCGAAGAGGTCGGCAATGATGAGGTGCAGCCTGAAATGCAGTTTCTGGTGGACTGGTCAAAACTGATAATGGAGGTGACGCAGCATGGGAGCTGGGACTGGTCAAGGCATGATGTACAGGAGCTGTTTAAAACCTATGCAGAAAGTGCGATGTATAGGATTTTTGCTGATGCCATGATTGACATGGTTGTCGCTATCGCAAAAACAGGGCAAATCGGGAGTGTTGTTGAAATCGGCACCGGCCCGGGCAAGGTTACAGAAGTCCTTTGCCGTGAAATGGTAAAAAACCGAATTTCAGTGCCGGTAATCATATCTGACAGCGCATCGGGCATAAAATCAGTCGGCAGGCGCTTGCAAAACGAGTATCCTGAGCTTTCCATAGCCGATTTTGTCTGGGATATCACACAGGACCCTCCCCGCGAGCTGATCGAACGCCTTCAGAGGCCGGTTGTCATGTATGAGCGTTTCTGTATCCCGTACGGAGGGTATGACACAATAGACCGCATCGCACCGGTTGCGGACCTGCTGCTGCTTTTGGAAGATTTCAATCTGACGGATACAAAGGAGGCCTATGATATTATTTTTGAGAAGATAGGCCTGCAGTTTTTTACCTGTCAGAAAACCAGAGAATATCTGGAAAAGCACTTTCAGGTGATTCACCCCTTTGAGGAGACCGGGGCAGTGAACCTGACCGATACATGTTTTTTTATGCTTGCCATGAATAAAAAGCGCCCGTGATGTAACGGGCGCTCAAGCAATCAGTAGCCTCTTTTTCGCAGATACTGAAACGTGAACATGCGAACGGGCATTGTCACGCCGAATTCATATTTTCCGTAGGCAATGGTTGAGTGCCGCCGCTGCACGTCCACCATCTGATTTCCCGAGAAGAAATCAACCGGAACGCCGGTTACCCCCTTATCCACATATTCGAACTGATCCATAACCTTCCACAGCTTGCCGTGCCGGTCATAGCGGTCGGAGTACAGCATCTGCCATGTTTCAGGGTCGAGGTACCATATCATTTTCGAATACATAAAATTGGGATTTTCGCTTACGGCTTCCACAACATGCATTTTTATGCGCTCGCGCTTGACGCCGCTGTAGATACAATCCCCCGGCTTGTGGGTGCCTTCGTACGCCTGGGGGTCCGGGTTGTGGCGTGCCATCAGCAGATCTTTTTGCCCGAGATAGGTGTAGGTGTTAATCTGAATGGGCCCATCCCATCCGAAATTATCATATGCCGCAAAATCCCCTCCGCCCTGGGCATCCTCACGCTCGGTGGTCGAGCGCCGCCGAACGCGCCGGACGCTCGGCATCCAGAACCAGGAATCATACGGTTTCATCCTGTCCTTATAATTTATTTCCATGATGCGCATGTCCCGGGTTTCCGGGGGCGCAAGCTGCAGCATCGTAAAGGCGCGCCAGATTTGTTTCGGGTTTTCGGGAAACTCGGGCACGGGAGGGACATCGGTCCTTCCGGAAAAATACTGATAATTGTTATGTATTTTTACGCTCATGTCATACTTGAGCCTGCCGTCGACGATATGGCCGGTCTCGTTTGTTTTTATCGAGTCTCCGGCACATCTGTTTCGAAAGTTGTGTGCCATTTCTATGGCGCTTTCCGGGTTGGGAAACGGTACGCCTGAAACCCAGTTCAGGCACTCCCCGCTTTTTCCGATTCTGGTCTGGCCGGCATATTTTTTGGTCATCTTTATTTTGCCTTCCGAGGGGTATATCGGCCTGTAGGGGACGATAACAAACCAGTGCTCCCCCCAGTCCTCCGTGTTGGTGAACAGGTCATAAAATGACTTGGGTAAAAATTCCTTCACCGTATCGATGTTCGTGCTGTCAATTTTTTTGCCGGCCCATTGTTTTTCCCAGGCCCTGACTTTTTCCAGCTCCTCCCCCTTGTAGCAGACAACAGGGTATTCGATTTCAGCGGCGGTAACATGGTGCGAAGCGTGTGCGAAAACACAGGTAAAAAGCAGTGCGGTCAAAATATTTTTTCTCATTTCACACCCCCGGGTATTTAGAATTCATATGTAATTTCAAAAGTAAAAAAATCTTTATCGTTCAGGCCGTGGCTCAGGTCGAAATAATTCATGTACCGTACCATGAAGGTCCATCTGAACTGCGGCTTGAATCCCAGAGCCGGCGCCCAGTACCCCCCGCCCTGCGTTAGATAATACGCCGCATATACTGCCGGTATTATCCTTCCGTTCCAGAATTCCATATTGAGCTGCTGGGTGAGCATTGCCCAGTGATGCCCGCCTTCGCGATAGCTCAGATAGGGGTATATGTAATATGATTTTTTGTTTTCCCATACCCACTCCATAAACAGCTGCGTGGTTGAGTTAAGATATTCATTTCGATTCCAGGGGGTTAATTTCGGCACAAAAATTTTCGTTTGCCATCCGACAGCATACGCAAAGCGGTCATACTCGCGAATCTTACTTTTTGTTCCCACCATCTGGTTGCAATCTTTGTTCAAATCGTAGATTGCCTCAAGATACAGCAGATTGCCGCTCATGGTCAGGTTGGTGCCGGGAATTATGGGAATTGTGCGGTCGATCGTTTTGTTGAAGGTAAACCCGAAGGTGTTGTACCATTTATAATCTTTAACATTCTCAGCCCTCCTGTCCAGAACTGCTGCCAGCTGGGCTTCAACTGCCTTGTTCGTTCTGAATATGGCCGTATCGTTCCGGTGATAAAGCCACTGCAGGGTCCAGTCAAACCCCCACAAAAAGCCGCGGACTCTGAAGCCTATCTCAGGGTTGTTCCATTCTTTCGGCCGGTCCCGATAGTCGGGCAGGTAAAGCTCATTGGGGTTTGCCATACTGTTCATAGCCGGCGGGTGCGACAGGTGATATCCGGCAGGCCAGTTGCGGTTCGGGATAAATTCCGGGATAACCAGAAACTCAAACTTCATGTCCATAGGCATATCGGGCGGGGTGACATATAGCCGCAGCATCCAGAGCCCCCTTTTCAGCTCGGCAAAATCAGGATAGGCAGGATTGAGCATGCCGCGCATGTCGATGGGATTGACAATATCCGCCATTCGCTCAAAGCCCATGTCGCCCCAGGATACGATTTGTTTACCGATACGTATTTGATAAAAATCCGTCGTGTATTCAAGATACAGCTCCCGGCATATGTCCCTGAATTTTTCATAGGACTTGAGCTCTTCAATGGCATGAGAGGAATCGCCGGCAAAATCACGCAAATAATTTTTATACCCCGAATCAAATTCATGAGCCACGTCGTAATAATTTTTCCATACGCTGTATAAATTCAATTCCTTGAACGCGCCCCCCCTCCACAAGCGAACCATTACTTCGAGCATAAGTGAGGATCGCGCATTGAAATAATCGTAATCGTGAATTTCATCATGGATTGTGTCGCGGGCCCTCATAAGGAGCTGCTCGGAAATTTTTCCGTGGACAACAACCTTGCCGTCAAACAGCTCAACCGCGGCAACAGAATAGGGTATGAGCAGCAGGAGAGATGCTATAATCAGGATTTTGAAAGTAAAAATTTTCATTATGCCCTCCTCTTTTGCAAAAATTATTTATATAAAATAAATTTTTAAGCTAATTTCTTTCAACTATTATTGTTAGATCTGTTTGGCTGCTACACTAATCCGCACAATTTACAAATAACACAGTAGAGAACGAAAAAAATAATAAGGGCCCAAAATAAAAATAGAGGTTTATTTAACATGCTATCCTCTGTATTATCCGCTCAATTTATACATTTTAGCAATATATGTTTTTTTAAATACGATTAGATAGAGAATTGGTGCAAAGAGCTGTATATCCTCAATCGAATTCATGAGTTGTATCATAATTAATTTTCTATATAATGTGTAATTGATAATTATTGTTATATTATGGTTCAATAATATAATAATAAAATCTATTTTAGTTATTTGATATATATAGTGTCAAGAAAAAAATAAAATATATATTGACTTACATAAAATACGATGACGTCATATTACGTCATAGACAACATCTGCCGGGTTTTCAAAACTATGAAAGGGGGGCGTATGCCCCAAAAAGGCATTCAGGCACATTTGTGCAGGGACAATCGTGTGGATATCGCTGCTCTTGCGTGGGGAAGAAAAAATGAGGCTTATACGCAGCGGGTTTCGTGACGGCTATCATATGCATCGCGGCACAGCGTGTGCATCCTCAGGCGGCGCCGGCGGTGTTTGCCGGGCTGCGAAGCGACAGTGAAATCCGCTTTCTGGGCACATCTACGTCCAGAACGCGCACGGTAACTTTTTGATGGAGCCTGACTTCATCGGCGGGATTTTTTACATAGCGGTCCGCAAGCTCGCTGATATGGACAAGCCCGTCCTGATGAACGCCGATATCAACGAAGGCGCCGAAATTAGTTATATTGGTGACAATGCCGGGCAGGCGCATGCCGGCGGTGACGTCGCTGATGTCGTTTACGCCTTCTGCGAAGCTGAACACCTCGAACTGCTCGCGGGGATCGCGTCCGGGCTTGGCAAGTTCGCTCATAATGTCCTGAAGGGTGGGAAGGCCTGCAGCTTCTGTGGTGTACTGCTTCAGATCGATGCTGCTGCGAAGCGTTTCATTTTCCAGAAGCTCGCCGACGCTGCAGCCGAGGTCGCGTGCCATATGCTCCACGATGTGATAGCTTTCAGGATGCACGGCGCTTGCGTCGAGCGGGTTCGCGCCCTGTGTGATGCGCAGAAAGCCCGCCGCCTGCTCGAATGCTTTCGGCCCCAGGCCCGAGACCGAGCGGAGCTCCTCACGGCTGTTAAAGGGGCCGTATGCTGTGCGGTGTTCCACAATGCGCTGCGCCAGGGACGGGCCGACTCCCGACACATATGAAAGCAGCTGTCTGCTGGCGGTGTTGACATCGACCCCGACCAGGTTCACGCAGCTCGCCACGCAGTCATCAAGCGTGCTTTTAAGCAGCTTTTGATCGACGTCATGCTGGTACTGTCCGACGCCGATCGATTTCGGATCGATCTTGACAAGCTCTGCCAGGGGGTCCATAAGGCGCCTGCCGATTGAAACCGCTCCCCGGACCGTGACATCGTGGTCGGGAAACTCCTCCCGCGCAGCTGCAGAGGCGGAGTACACTGAGGCGCCGCTTTCGCTCACCATCGTCACCGCCGGAGCGCCCGAAAGCTTCAGCATCCGGATGAACTGTTCAGTTTCCCGGCCTGCAGTGCCGTTTCCTACTGCAATAACATCCGGTGCGTACTGCCGGCACAGCTGCTCCAGAATCTGTGCCGCCGCGCGCTTTTTGTTGTGCGGCTCATGCGGGTAAACGGTGCCGTGGTGCAGAAGAGCACCGCCGCTGTCCAGACAGACAACCTTGCACCCGGTTCGAAAGCCCGGATCAAGAGCCATCACCCGCCTGCGGCCCAGAGGCGGAGCAAGCAGCAGCTGCCGGAGGTTGGCGGCGAAAACGCGTATAGCCTCGGCATCGGCACGCTGTTTGAGCTCGAGGCGTGCTTCGGTCTCCATGGAAGGGCCCAGCAGGCGGTGGTAGCTGTCGCGCACCGCTGCGCGCACCTGCTCGGCCGCTTTGTTCTGCTGCCTGACATACATTTTTTCGAGAATAGCGATTGCCTCATCCTGGTCGGGCAGTATGCGCAGCGCAAGAAACCCTTCCTTTTCAGCTCGCCGAATGGCAAGCACGCGGTGTGAGGGGGCCGCGTGCGCCTGCTCCTGCCAGTCGAAATAATCTTTGTATTTACCTGCCTCTTCCTCTTTGCCGGAATGCACTTTTGATTGAATGACGCCTTTGTGCATAAAAAGCATCCGCATCCTGCTGCGTGCGCGCGGGTCTTCGCTGATGCGCTCGGCGATAATATCCCGCGCCCCCTGGAGGGCGTCATCGGCTGTGCCAACGCCCTTTCCGGAATCGATAAAGCCCTGCGCCGCTGCGTGCGGGTCTGTTTCATTCTGCTCACATAAATGGTCTGCAAGGGGCTCGAGGCCTTTTTCCTTCGCTATGAGCGCGCGGGTTCGCCGCCGGGGGCGGAGCGGAAGGTATATATCTTCAAGTGCGGCGAGGGTTTCCGCACCCATGATTTTTTTCTTGAGGTCGCCGGTGAGAAGCTCCCGCTCCCGGAGTGAGCTGAGAATGGCCTCCCGGCGCTCATCCAGCGCCTTCAGGCGGGCGAGGCGGTCGCGGATTGCCGTAACGGCAACCTCATCAAGGCTTCCGGTTGCTTCTTTTCGGTAGCGTGCGATAAAGGGAATTGTTGCGCTTTGTGACAGGAGCTGTGCCACTGCTGCCACCTGATGTGCCGTAAGCTGAGTTTCCCCGGCGATCTGATCAATGTGCTGTTTCATATGAGCGGTGTCCTTTCTCAATATATCATCTGCGTATTCCAGTGCAGGCCATGTGCCGGGTTAGCGCTTCTTTTTTCTTTTAAGATATGCGTCGAGCTCATCGGGTGTGGAAAACAGCTCATCATACCACGTTCCGGTCATTTCACAGCTTTCAGCGCTGTGGTTTCTGCAGACCTGAGGCCTGTCTTCGTAAATGGAGCACATGGTGTTTTTCAGGTATATGCATTTGCCCTTTATGAGCAGATGCCACCGCTGCTTCCTGATGTATATCTGTACGGTGTCGAAGTGAAGGTACCACTTGAGCTCATCTTTTTCAGAGCGCGTGCGGGGACGTGTTACCGGTATGGACAGGTTGTGGCAGCAGGCGGCGCTGCATGCTATGCATTTGTTTTGCGCTTCAGAGCGCGTGTTTTTTCCCATATGGCTTCCCCGTGGGATGCTGCGGTTTCTGGACTGCCGGGTGATTAGTGTGCTGTTACGGTGCTGTGATGTTTTTTCAGGGGCACCGAATCGGGTATCAATGATATCATACCCTTGCCGGTTTCTCAAATAGAATGCTGGCCTCTGCAGCCGGGTATCGCTGAATGGTGGTGCGGGGAGGGGGATTCCGGAAAAAACGCAATCGCCCTGTCGTTACTCCTCGTCCAAAACGCTTCTGACCGTCTCAACGAGCTCCTTCATTTTAAAGGGCTTTGGAAGCACTGCCGCTGCGCCGATGTTTTTAACCTTTGTGCCCCCTGCCGCGTCACCGTAGCCGGTGGCGAGCACCACAGAGATATCGGGGCGGATTCTGAGCGCTTCTGCTGCAAGCCGGTCCCCGGTAAGAGCAGGCATCATCAGATCGGTTATAATGAGGTCATAGTTGTTCGGCTCCCGGCGAAACAGCTCAAGCGCCTCAGGGCTGCTTGTTGTTGCGGTAACCGGATATCCCATGTTTTCCAGAATCTCCTTCATGGTTGACACAATAAACTCCTCATCGTCGACAATGAGAATTCGCCCTGAGCGCTGCTGCTGAACAGGTTCTTTGTGCAGGGCATCCCTCGATGCCGTGCCCTCCGCCACCGGGAGCACAACGGTGAATGTTGACCCTCTGCCGGGCCGGCTTGAAACCGAAATACCCCCTTCGTGTTCGCTTATGATGCCGTGTACGACCGCAAGCCCCATGCCGGTGCCCTTGCCCACTCCTTTGGTCGTGAAAAACGGCTCGAGGATGCGGTCGATAATGTGCGGCTCTATGCCGCAGCCGGTATCGCTGACGCTGAGCTGAAGGTATGTGCCCGGGCTGATATGCTGAAATGGCTTGATGTCCTCTGCGCTCAAAAACACCTGCTTAAGCGAAATATCCAGAGTGCCGCCCCGGCTTTCCATTGCCTGGACGGCATTGGCGCTCAGGTTGATGAGTATTTGCTGCAGCTGGGTTTCGTCGGTCATGATTGTGCCGCAGTGATCGCTGATTGAGGTTCTGATATCTACATTTGACGGTATAATGTTGCGCAGCATTTTTATCTGTTCCGTAATGACCTGGTGCGGCTCAAGCCTCTTTTTGCTGACGGTGCTTTTCCTGCTGAAGGTGAGGATCTGCCGCACGAGATCCCCGGCCCGGCTGCCGAGCTTTAAGATTTCCTCCATGTTTTTTTGCAGGGCGCTGCCGGGGGGTAATTTATATTGGGTAATTTCCGCATAGCCCATGATGCCGCCAAGGATATTGTTGAACTCGTGCGCTATGCCGCCGGCAAGGGTGCCGACCGATTCCATTTTCTGAGCCTGAATGAGCCGCTGCTGGATCTGCTTTCTTTCGGTTATGTCCCGGTTGCTGCCTCTTCTGCCGACAAACGCGCCGTCGCTGTCATGTGCCCGCTGACAATAGTGGCTGATCCAGCGCGTTTCGCCGCCCCTGGTGATGATTCTGAAATCAAGAGAGTCAATATCTTCGGCGGCCGGGTTCTTGTCGATGTGCGCTTTGAGCTTATCGCGGTCATCAGGGTGTGTGATGGAAAGCAGCAGGTTCGGGTTTTTCATGAAATTCTCCGCCGCGTACCCGGTTATCCGGCGGCAGGATGGGGAAACATATATATAGTTTTTGCCGGGCCCGGTCCACGTTTCCCAGTCATAGGTGAAATGGGTTATAATATCATATTTTTTCTTGCTTTCCTTGAGCTCACGCTCCGCCTTCAGGCGTTCGGTGATATTGCGTGCCACGGCGATACCGTACACATCATCGTCGATGTACATAAAGCTCAAGCTGATTTCAACCGGCATTATTTCCTGTGTTTTTGTGTGCAGCGATGTGATAAACGTTTCTTTGCGTATAGTCGGCGTGCCTTTAACCGGCCGCAGATGTTTTATTTTTTCTGCTGTCGCGGCGTCCAGAAAATCATATAATGACCGTGCGGCAAGCTCTTCCGGCGGGGCGCCGAACTGATGCGAGGCAGCCTCGTTCACGTCGATGAAACATCCGGTATCCGGGCTAAAGGTGAAAACAGCATCGGTGCTGTAATTTATGAGAGCCTTGTACTTTTCGAGCTCGCTGATGTGCTGCTGGAGCTCCGGGTAGTAGCTTTTGCGGGCTGATGTTTCGCTCAGGCCCATGAGCTTTTCAAATAAAAGCTCCCGGTTGTAGGTATAATCACATCGCTCCTTCATAGATCACCTCTAAATCGCGCTTGTTTGCTTTCCGGGGGTTTGTGACAATGCAGGGGTCCCGGAGGGCATTGGCCGCCAGCTCGGGAACATCTGCCCGGTGAACCCCGCGGGTTTGCAACGTGCTGCCGACGCCGGCGTTTTTTCGCAGCCGGCTGACCGCACCGACAACCGCCGCTTTTTTTGCAGCATGGCTCATTGCCCGCATGTCCAGGTCCATTGCCTCACCGATGCGCTCGAATCTTTCGGTAACCTCGGGGAAATTGAACTCCATGACGTGATTCAAAAGCATTGCATTGCACTCTCCGTGCGGAAGGTCAAGAAAGCCGCCCAGGCTGTGTGCCATTGCGTGGACCGCTCCAAGGCTTGCATTTGAAAAGGCAAGGCCTGCCTCCAGGCTGCCCAGCATTACATTTTTCACGTATTCTATGTTGTCGGGCTCTTGCATCGAGGGCAGCAGATTCCTGCTGATCAGCCGGACGGCCTCGATCGCGTGAATATCTGTCATCGGGGAGCTGGCCAGAGACACAAATGCCTCGATAGCGTGCACCAGGGCGTCTATGCCTGTGCAGGCCCGCAGGTTCGGGTCTGTTGTCGTTAGCGTAACCGGATCGACCAGCGATACATCGGGGACAACAGACTTGCTGATTATCGCTTTTTTTATATTTTCCTTCTGATCTTTTATGATGACGAATTGTGAAAGGTCGGCCGACGTGCCGCCTGTTGTCGGAATGCAGATCAGCGGCGGCATAGGAATGCAGACTTTGTCTATTCCTTCAAAAGAAAGGATATGCCGGCTGTTGCTGCTGACGATGCCGATTCCCTTGGCGCAGTCGATTGCGCTTCCGCCCCCTACCGCGACTATCAGATTGCAGTTGCCGCTTTTGTATGCCTCCGCGCCGCTCATTACCTCCTCCTCGCGGGGATTGGGGGTGACCCCGGTATAGATGGTATAGGCAAGTCCCGCTTTGTCGAGGTTCTCGGCTGCTTCCCCGGCCCAGCCGGCATTCATCACGCCGGGGTCGGAGACGACAAGAACTTTTTTTGCCCCAAGATTTTTCGCATACCTGTCGACAAAGTTTCGTGCCCCCGCTCCGTAGACAATTTCAGGGGCAACAAATTTTCTCAGATTGAGCTGATACAGGGTGGCGTTCATGGCGGGTCAGAGCTCCTGATATATATTTTTATACGTAGTATAAAAACAGTGCGTTTTCAATACGCAGGAGTATTTTCTGAACGTGACCCTGGATGCCTCTGCGCGGTTTCAGGAAGTTATGCTTTCACAATCGCGTGCTGTGCCGTGTGCGGGCCTCAGCCTTTGTTGCAATTTTGGCTGCAAGCTGATACTATTCCACCATGATCATGAAAAGATGGTGCAGCTCATGGATCCAGCCCGTCGCCCGCGCAGGATTGAGCGCACGCTGAAAACTCTGCAGGAGCTGCACGCTGAGCAAAGCGGCCGCATTCTGAATGATCACCCCGAAGAGCCGGATACGCAGCGATTGACAGATTCCGCTGCAAAATGCTACAGTACCCGGCACTCACTGTTGTCTTCTTCGGGGGTTGAGACCCTCGCCTCCCCCCCGACATGCCGTCGGGGATCTTTGAGAGGCGATGAATGATTATTCGCTCAGAGCGCGCTGTTTATTCAGGGATTCACCCTCAGGAGAAATCTTGCGGTATGTGTTGGTTTTTGCCCCGGCATGTCGGGATACATTAATCCACCGGCCTGTAGCCCGGGGCAGCTCAATGTAGAGAAGGCGCTCGTTTTTTTTCAGCGCCCGGGCGTTTCTCCTTTTCTTCATAAACAGGTGTTTATCCATGGCTGCAATTGAGGTTGCACATCTCACTAAGCACTACGGGCCGTCACGCGGCGTGGACGATCTGTCCTTCAGCGTTGAAAAAGGTGAGATTATGGGGTTTCTCGGCCCCAACGGGTCGGGCAAAACCACAACCATGAGAATACTGACAGGATTTTTCCCTCCGACCAGGGGGGCGGTCCGGGTGTGCGGCTATGACGTGGTCAGGCATGCGCGCCGGGCGCGGAGCCGAATCGGCTATATGCCGGAGAACGTTCCGCTGTATCTTGATATGCCGGTCAGCGGCTACCTGTTGTTTTTTGCCGAGGTGAAAGGCGTTCCCGCCGGCAGGCGGAGCGATCACGTGGCTGAGATTATGCATCAGTGCGGCCTCGACCACGTGAGCCACCGTCTTATCGGCAGGCTTTCAAAGGGATATCGGCAGCGGGTCGGCCTTGCGCAGGCGCTCCTCAACGACCCGGAGGTGCTCATACTTGATGAGCCGACCATAGGGCTTGACCCCAAGCAGATTATCGAAATACGCAGCTTGATCCGCGGGCTGGGGCAGTCGCGGACGGTCATGCTCAGCACGCACATACTTCCCGAGGTGAGCATGACCTGCGACCGGGTGGTCATTATCCATGAGGGAAAAATGGTCGCTGTGGATACGCCCGAAAAACTGATGAAGCAGATCATGAAGGTCCCCCGGCTCCTTGTTCGGGCCGACGGCCCTGCTGAAGCAGTTGCCGAAGCCCTGAAAACGGTCGAGGGCGTTCGGCATGTCGAGCCGGTTCGAATGGGCACGCGTGAGCTTGATTGCTGCGAGGTGGAGGCTGCCGAAAGCCCGAACATTGTCAACGCTCTTGCCGCCTGCGTGCGCGAGCGCGGCTGGTGCCTGCGGGAAATAAAGCCGGCTGACATGACCCTGGAGGAAATCTTCATTCAACTGATAACTCAGCAGGAACAGAATCGGCAGTGAATATGCTCACTATCATAAAACGGGAGCTCAGGTCATATTTCTCCTCTTTTACCGCATATGCCGTTATCGCTATTTTTCTGGTTATAGCGGGCTATTCTTTTTATACGAACCTGGTGATGTTTATTACCTTTGTCGGCTCGGATGTGAAGCTGGGGCTGTGGCAGTACACCTTTTACTATATGCGTTTTGCCCCGCTGTCGCTTATTCCCATTCTCACCATGCGCCTTTTTGCCGAGGAAAAGAAGCTCGGCACCATTGAGCTCCTGTTTACCAGCCCCCTGAGCGACGGTGACATTATCCTGGGAAAATATATCGCCTGCCTCATTGTCTATGCCGCCATGCTGCTGCTGACCCTGCTGTACCCGGCCTTGCTTGCGATTGTCTATGAGGTCGAAATCGGACCGCTGTGCGCACAGTATCTGGGGCTTTTTCTGCTCGGTGCATCATGTATCGCCTGCGGCCTTTTTCTGTCCTCGCTTACCGAAAATCAGATTGTTGCTGCGATAACAACGTTCGGCACCCTGCTTTTCATGTGGAACATAGACTGGAACGAGGCTGTAGCCGGCTCGCAGGCCGTCATGCTGCTGCATCAGCTTTCTCTGTCTGAGCACTATCTTGATTTCATAAAAGGAGTGATCGACGTTGACGGCATCATTTATTATTGCAGCTTTATTTTTTTCTTTCTGTTTTTGACCTTTCGCTCTCTTGAGTCCCGCATGTGGAGGGGTGTTGCATGAAGGCGCGGCCTCGGCTCCTAACCCAATCGCTCAGGTGCTGGCTGGAGCTGGCGCTGCTGGTTGTCTTTGTGGCGGGCTCTCTCGGGCTTGTAAATGTCATTGCCTACAACCACCGGGTGCGGCTGGACATGACCCCGGAGAAAACCTACACGCTTTCCTCACAGACCCGCCGCGTGCTCGATTCCCTGTCAGAAGACCTGCATGCGATGGTGTTTTACCGCCAGCAGGAGGAGGAGGAAATGCGGGACATTCTGGAGCGGGTCGCCCGGTACTGCGACAGGTTTCACTATACGTTTTTAAACCTTGAAAAAAACCCCGCGCGCGCCGAAACGTTCGGCATACAGCGCTACGGAGCGGGGGTGCTTATGTATCAGGGCAGGCGGGAAAAAATAGCATACTGCAATGAGGAAAACCTTGTCAGCGGCATCATCCGGCTCACTGAAAAAACAACCAAAATCATCCGCTTTGTTACCGGGCACGGCGAAAAGAATATCGAAACAGCTGATCCCGAAACAGGGTACTCACGGATTATGCAGGCGCTTGAAACTGAAAACTACACGGCCGAGAATCTTCTGCTGATGCAGGCCGGCCGCGTTCCCGATGATACGCTGGTTCTTGTTGCCGCCGGTCCGCAAAAAGATTATTTTGAAAAAGAGCTTGCCGTCATCGATGACTATCTGAAACAGGGGGGCAGGGTCATCATGTGCCTTGATCCGTTCCCGCTCCCGGTCATAGAGCAGTGGCTTCAGCGCCGGTACGGGGTGCAGCTTACCCGTGATTTTATTATTGATGCAAAAAGCAAGCTTATGGGGCTTGACAATCTGAGCCCCATAGTCAGGCCTGATGAAAATCACCCGATAACGCAGTATATGAGCGAGACCGTTGTGTTCCCATACTGCAGGTCGGTTATTCCCGAAGGCGGTGCCGCGGCCGATTCATCGGTATCTGTGTTTGCGCGGACAGGGCCCGACAGCTGGGCTGAGCGGGACACGCAGAGCGTGTATGAAGGCAGAGTGAGCTTCGATCCGGGTATGGACCTGGCCGGGCCGGTGCCGGTGAGCGCGATTGTAACCGTGCACGAGGGCGCTGAAACCGGCCGCCTGCTTGTCATGGGCGACTCGGAATTCGCCACAAATCACTATATGAATCTGCTGGGAAACAAGGATTTGTTTTTGAATATGGTAAACTGGCTGTCCGGCCAGTCACGGCTGATCTCAGCCCGGCCGAAGAAGGGAAGCGCCCCTGTCTCGATGCTTTTTCTGACCGAAAATCAGGGCCGCCTGATATTCTGGCTGTCGGTTGTGGTCGAGCCGGCGCTGATTCTGCTGGCGGGCCTGCTGGTTATGTTGTGGAGGCGCGCGCGACGATGAATTTGCAGCGGCTGATTTTCTGGGCAGCGGTGTTTGCCTGCCTGCTTGCATATGTGCTTATGTTTGAGCGGCGGGAGAGCATTGAGGTTGCGGTTCCCGAGCCGGTTCGGAACACCGTTTTTACGCTGAGCGCAGACGATGTGACGGCTGTGCGGATAGCGCGGGAGGATGAAACCGTGATTGTCCGCCGCACCGCCGGCGGAGGCTGGAAGGTTGTACAGCCCCGCGGATGCACCGTCAAAGATTCCCTGGTCGAAAGCCTGCTCGACACCATTGTCACAACGGTTGTTATCGAGGTGATTGCCGAGTCTCCCGACGATCTGACGCAATACGGCCTTGCAGCCCCGTCCTGCCGCATAGCGCTTGTGAAAAAAAATGAGCAGGCCGGGGAAACGCTTCTTCTCGGCAAAACCGCACCGAGCGGGGTGAGCCTGTATGCGCAACGGGAAGGGGAAAACAGCGTGCTTCTTCTGGGGACCTACATTCGATTCGCCCTGAACACCTTCTTTGACAATGTCACGCGCCCGGGCTCATATTAAAAAGGCTGAGCGGCGCTGCAGCTGTACAGGTGCGTTTTCTGACCGAATTTCCCGATATCTTTTATGCCCATGGACTGGTTCGGCAAACTGCTTGTATTTTATGTGCGGCGGAAACTTTTCCGGCAGCGGGTACCCCTTCTTGCGAGCTTCAAGCTGACCTACCGCTGCAATCTGTCGTGCCGTGCATGCCCGTTTCACCACCGCTCAGGGGAGCCAGGGTCGCACATGTCCTTTGAAACCGCTGTCCGGTCACTTGATGCGCTTGCATCCCGCGGCTGCCTGATTGTCATGTTTGAAGGCGGCGAGCCGTTTGTGTGGAGCGACGGGACACGGGGACTTCGGGATGCTGTGTCATATGCCCGAACCCTTTTTATGCGGGTGGGCGTTACCACAAACGGCACCTTTCCGCTTGATCTGCCCGCGGCCGATGTGCTGTGGGTAAGCATCGACGGCCTTCGTGATACGCACAACGAGCTTCGGAGCGGCTCGTTTGACCGCATGTGGAGAAATCTTGAGCAGGCCCGGCACCCCAGCATTTTTGTCCACATTACCGTTAACCGCAAAAACCGGCATGAGCTGCGGCCGCTGCTTGATGAGATTCGAAGGCTTCCCTCTGTGAGAGGGGCAACCATACAGCTTTTTTATCCCTACAATCAGGGGGAGGATCAGCTTGGATTGACAACGGAGGGGCGCCGTGAGGTTCTGCAGGAGGCGCTGCGGCTCAAAGGGCAGGGATACCCGATTATGAATTCAGCCGGGTCGCTTAAGGCCATGAGCGGGCGACGCTGGGTGTGCCGGGAGGATGTGCTGATTAATGTCGACCCTGACGGTACGGTTACCGAGGGGTGCTATGCCAAAAGCAGGGGTGAGATCCGCTGCGGCGAGTGCGGGTTTACGCCGGTGGCGGAGGCTTCGCGGGCCCTTGCCGGGCGGCCGGGGGCGGTTCTTGCCGGATGGCGCCTGTTTATACATACTGCGGGCCGCTGAGCAGCAGCGCCCGTGTTAGAGCCTGTGATACAGCCATGCCGGTATGTAGCGCTTCTGCCGGTTAAGGACGATGCCGAATAAATGCGCATTGCACTGCTTGAGCCGGACCATGGAGCTGCGCGCAACCTCCCAGCGGGTTTTGCCGGCTTTCACGACCATCACAACCCCGTTTAATTTTGGCGCTATTAGGCACACGTCGTTTACCGGTGCGATTGGGGGCGCATCAAAAAGAACCCACCCCGCTTTCGCTGATACATCCCGGAGAAAGTCCTCGAAAAATTCCGACTGCAGCAGCGCGAACGGGTTTGAGCGGGTTGAGCCGCTGGTGATAACGCGCAGGTTGTCGATGCCGGATGCCCGTATGTAATCATCGACCGCTTTTTTCTCAAGCACGGCTTCGGCAACCCCGGGTCCCTGATCGAGCTGGAGCAGACGGTGCAGGCAGGGCTGCCTGAGGTTCGTGTCGACAAGGAGCACGTCCTCGCCATTGTCGGCCAGAGTCCGCGCAACGCTGAACAGTACCGTTGAGGAGCCCTCGTGCATGTTGGGGCTTGAGAACAGCAGCGATTTGCTGCTGCTGTCGGGGAACATCCGTGCAGCGTGATGCATGATACGGCTGCTTTCCTCCATGAATCGCTCAGGCAGGGTGCCCGCCTGAACCCGGCTCAGCTGCGAGGGCGCCAGCTCGGGATAGGCTGCAATGCCCGCCGATTTCAGAATTTCTTCAATGTCGTTCAGGTTATCAAAGGTGTGCGAAAAATACTCGCACATGAAGGCCAGCAACACGCCGCCTATCAGGCTGACGATAACGGCGATGCCGATAATGCGGAACTGCTGCGTCTTGACCGGTGTAATGGGAGGCAGCGCAGGCTCGATAACCGTAAAGTGAATGATCTTCTGCTGCTCCTTTGCGCTGGATATCCGCGCCTCCTCGGTTTTTTTTGCATACAGCAGATAATTTTCCTCGTCCAGCCGCACCTGACGCTCAAGCTCGTGCAGCCGGGTTTCCGCCTTGTCCAGGCGATTGAGCTGCAGCCGGTACGATGCTATCTGCTGCTGCAGCTTTTTTGCTTTGCTTTTGAGCGCGATGCGCTCCCGGGCGATCTGCTGTCGCTCCTCAGTGCCCTGCTGGACGCTCTCAGCGAGCCCCTCGAGCTTGCTGATTTCAGCCTGCGCTTTTGACAGCTCTATTTCAAGATCAGATATCTGCAGAAGAAGCAGGCTCTTTTGCTTTTTTATCGAGCTTATCTTGCGCTCATTGCGAAAAAGCCCAAGCTCTTTCTGCGACTGCTCCAGCCGCTGTTTCATCAGCTGGGCCTGCTGTTTGAAAAAGTTGTATTTTTCATCCTGCTTCTGGATTTCAAGGTAGTAGTCAAGGAAGGCGTCGATCAGGTTGTTCAGCACAGCAGCAGCGAGCTTCGGGTCGCGGTGGCAGAAAGAAATTTCAATAATGTTGCCTTTTTGTATGGCGAGATCTTTCTGAAAGCGGATAATTGCTTTCTCCAGCTTTGAAAACCGCTCAAGAATGCCGGTGTCCGTAAGATCGGGGTACAGCCTGTCTATGCCGAATTCCCGGATCACTTTTTCGATCAGGTATCTGCCGGTCATCAGCTCTACTGCGGTGTCGATTACTGTTGCCTTGTCTTTGTCGGCAGCGCTGCCGGTTTCGGCCGGGGAGGGGGTCTGCACCAGCAGTTTGATCGATGACTCATACACCGGCGTGATCATAAAGGTGCTGGCCACTGCTGCAAGAACGCAGACCATGAAAAAAAGAGCAATGACGGTTTTGTGCTTGAACACGACCAGAAAAAAATCACGCAGCGTGTGGTATGACCGCTTTTTTGCTATCATGTGCGTCCGTCCTTTCGTGACGATGGCAGATTCCGGTCTTTGTCTGGCTGATGGACCTGTGTTTCCAGGCTACAGCTCAATGCTGCCTTTGCCCTGACGCAGCACGCGGAACGCATCTTCGGTTGCATCAACTATGGTTGAGGGGGCGGAAATCAGAACGCCGCCGTCCAGCACCAGATCGACCTGACTGCCGAAATATTCTTCGATTACGTCCCCTGAGTTAAGGACCTTTTCACCCCATAGGGGTATGCTTGTGGAAATGACGGGATTGCCGAGCTCCCGGGTAAGCTCGCGGCACACGTTGCTTTCCGGTACGCGAATTCCGATATGCCTGCGCTTATACAGCATATACCTGTTCACTTCCTTTGTTGCGGGCAGTATGAAGGTGAACGGCCCCGGCAGGTATTTATTCATAAGCCGGTAGGCTCTGGTTGAAACGATTGCATAGGTTGACACCTCGCTCAGGTCGGGGGAAATAAAGCTGAGCGGGCTTTTTTCGTCCATGCCTTTTATGTGATACAGCTTTTTCAGCGCCCGCTTGTTGTGCAGGTCACACCCCAGGCCGTAAATGGTGTCAGTCGGGTAAACAACCAGGCCGCCGCTTTTGAGAATGCCGGCGGCTTTCGCAATGACTCGCTTCTGCGGGTGGCTCTCATAAATTTTAATAAGCATACAGCGCTCACAAAAAGTGCCTGATAATAATTCACATGCATAGTATTGTCGGAAATACTATAATAATCTTTACCTTGATTCTCAATGATTTTATTTGTATTTTAATCAAATCAGCCAGGCGGCTGATTATATGGAACAGAGGGCTTCTGTGCATACAGGGGAGCTTCTTTGCTGCTCCGGACTCAGCGCGTGCCGGAAGCCCCAGGGGCCTATCACCCGCACACGACGACGAGGAGGCATGTTATGCGAACGGGCACATCCGCTGCCTGCTTTTTTTTAATCCTGCTGCTGATGGTTTCGCCGGCCCCGGGAGGGGATAACGCCACCCGGGGAGAAATGGTGCAGGAGACCTTTGTGCAGACAGAGCACCGGCTGAAGCTGCCCGGCCGGGATATGCGCTACACAGCCACGGCAGGTAAATTCGTTCTAAAAGACGCGCAGCAAAAAAAAGCCGCCGCTATTTTTTTTATCGCCTATGAGCGCACGGATGATGGCCGCGCTGCCGATCGCCCGGTTACGTTCGCCTTTAACGGGGGCCCCGGCTCATCCTCGGTGTGGCTGCACTTTGGCGCGCTGGGCCCGCATCGGGTGCGGCTGGGTGAAAAGGGCCGCCCTGAAGCACCCCCCGCTTCGATTATACCCAATGAGCACACCTGGCTTGCTTTCACCGATCTTGTGTTTATCGACCCTGTCGGCACCGGGTTCAGCCGGGCGGCAGAGCCTGAAAAACAGAAAAAATTCTATGATGTGAAAAAAGATATCGCAAGCGTTGCTGATTTTATCCGCTGCTATCTTACCCGCTATGAGCGGTGGCTTTCACCGCGGTTCCTTGCAGGCGAAAGCTACGGCACCACACGGGCCGTCGGCATGGCGGAGCATCTGCATGATCAGTTCGGCATCGATGTGAACGGCCTTGTTCTCATTTCGCCGGTGCTTGATTTTATGACGCTTCGCTTTGACCGGTCAGGAGATCTGCCCTACATGCTGTACGTGCCCGCCTATGCGGCTGCCGCACACTATCACGGAAAAGCGGGAAGCGGCGCCGGCCTTGAGGAGTTTCTCTCACAGGCTGAGGACTGGGCCATCGATACCTACTGTGCCGCGCTTGCCAGGGGGAGTGCCGTATCCGGAGACAGAAAAAAGGCTGTTGCGGAAACGCTGGCCGGGTTCGCGGGCGTGTCTGCCGACTACGTGCTGAAAAACGACCTGAGAGTTCCCCCGCACAGGCTGCGAAAGGAGCTTCTTCGGGATTCCGGCCGCGTTATTGGCCGCATGGATGCCCGGCTGACCGGATATGAAGCGGACAGGGCCGCTTCGGCCAGCAGCACCGACCCGTCTCTTGACATGTTTATCGGCCCGTTTGCCGCTGCGGCAAATCATTATGTGCGCACCCGGCTCGGCTTTGAGAGCCACCTGCCGTATATTCACCTCAATGACGATGCCGCCCGCACCTGGAACTGGCAGTCGGCAATTCACGGCGGTCAGGGGTTTCTCAATGTGTCCGGCTCGCTGAAAAACACGCTTCAGTTCAACCCGCATCTGGGCGTGTTTATCGCCGCGGGCTATTATGATCTTGCGACACCGTATTTTGCGACCCGCTACACTGTCAGCCATCTCGGGCTCCCCGGGCCCCTGCACAAAAACATATCCTGCCGGTTTTACGATGCGGGGCACATGATGTATATTGACGGGGATCAGCGAGCCGGGCTCAGCAGCGATGCCCGCCGCTTCTACACACGCCTGCTTAATCGTGATGGTGCTTTGGATTGACACGGGAAAAGACCTGCCGTATACTGCGTCGGAATAAAACGGAATGACCCTCTGCGGAGTGAGCCCATGAAAAAGCTGATAACATCTGCCCTTCCGTATGTAAACAACGTGCCCCACCTGGGAAACATTATCGGATGCGTTCTGTCTGCTGATGTCTATGCCCGGTTCTGCAGGCTGCGGGGCTATGAGACCCTGTATGTGTGCGGGACCGACGAGCACGGCACGGCGACCGAAACAAGAGCCCGCGCAGAAGGCATATCCCCGCGGGAAATATGCGATAAGTATTATGCAATCCACGAAGGCATCTACCGCGACTTTAATATATCGTTCGATATATTCGGCAGGACCTCCGCTCCCGAGCAGACAGCAATCACGCAGGAAATATTCACCGATCTGGAAAGCGGCGGATTTATATCCGAGAGTGAAACCGAGCAAACCTTCTGCCGGTCCTGCGACATGTTTCTTGCAGACCGGTTCGTCGAGGGCACCTGCTCGCGGTGCGGGTATGAAGGCGCCCGCGGGGACCAGTGTGACGCCTGCGGGGCCCTGCTTGACCCGCAGGACCTGCAGCAGCCACGCTGCATTTTCTGCGGCAGCGCGCCCGTTTTGAAAAAGACATCCCACCTGTATCTTGATCTTGACCGGCTGCAGCCGCGCCTCGAGCAGTGGGCGCGCACGCGGTGGAGGGAAGGCAGCTGGACAAGAAACGCCGTTCAGGCAACCACCGGCCTTCTTGAAAGCGGACTGCAGTCCCGGCCCATAACGCGCGATCTCAGCTGGGGCGTTCCGGTCCCCCGGCCGGGCTATGAGCACAAGGTTTTCTACGTGTGGTTTGATGCCCCGATCGGGTATATATCAATTACCGCTGCCGCGCGCGCTGACTGGCAGCGCTGGTGGCGCAGCCCCGATGAGGTGCAGCTCTATCAGTTTATGGCAAAAGACAACATTCCGTTTCATACCGTTATTTTTCCCGCCTCGCTTCTGGGGACGGGAAAGCCGTGGACGCTTCTGTATCATATAAACAGCACAGAGTACCTGAACTACGAGGATGCGAAGTTTTCCAAATCGCGCAATGTCGGCGTGTTCGGCGATGATGTGAAAAAAACGGGCATCCCGGTCGACCTGTGGCGGTTCTATCTGCTTGCACACCGACCCGAGCGAACCGATACTGTGTTTACCTGGCACGATTTTTTTGAAAAGGTAAACGCCGAATTTATCGATAATATCGGGAACCTTACCAACCGGACCCTTGTCTATCTGAAGAAAAATTTTGATTCCACGATCCGCGATTTTCCGCTGGCCGGCCCTCATAAGGAGTTTGTCGATGCGTGCCGCAGCGATTTCAATGAGGTGACGGAGGCGCTCGAAGAGGTGCGGCTTCGCGAGGCGCTGCGCATGGTTCTTGCTATCGGAAACCGCGGCAACAAATTTTTTCAGGATATGGCCCCCTGGGATGCGATTCGCACGAACCCCGACCATGCCCACGCAACGGTGACAGTGCTGGCCTATCTGCTGCACAGCATTGCCATCGCCCTTGAGCCATATATGCCTGAGACCGCCGGCAGCATGCTTGATATGCTGAACATACGGCAGCGGGGCTGGGGCGGCGTGGGCGCCTTTGACGGTTTTGACGGCCACCGGATCGGCGACCCGGAGATCCTCTACCGGAAGCTCGACATGAACGATGCGGAAAAGTTCCGCAAAAAATTCAGCGGCGAGGCCCCTGATTTCGGCAGGTACCGGCTTGCGGTCGGCACCGTCACCGCGGCTGAGAAGCACCCCGGCGCAGATCATTTATATGTTCTTTCTGTGGACTGCGCCGAGGGCGGGCAGCGCACCCTTGCGGCAGGACTTGCGCGGCACTACAGCCCCGAAGAGCTCAGCGGCCGGAAGGTGATCGTGCTTGCAAACCTGACCCCGGCGGACATAAAGGGTGTGACATCACAGGGGATGGTGCTTGTGTGCGAGAAGCGGAACAAGCTCGAGCTGCTCGACGCCTCTCCGTTTGAAAACGGGCAGATCGCCGAGGTCCCCGACCAGCGGGTCGACCACTCCGAAATAACGATAGATCAGTTCAAAGCGGCGCCGCTCCGGGTGGTGAACGGCGTGCTTATGTTCGATGATCAGCAGTGCACCATCAGCGGCATTCCTGTGAAAACCCATGCCGTAAAAAATGGAAAAGTCCGCTAAGACCATAAGCTGCCGGAAATTTGCCCGGCTCCCCTCCCGCCGGCAGCACGATCTGCTCGCCGAGCTTGCCCGCAGCGCCCGCCGGGCCGGAGGCTACGACGCGTTCACGTACCGCTACGCCGAGCTCACCGGGACCGTTTTTATAGACCGCTATGAGCCGCCCCCCTGGCTGACCACGCAGGAAGCGCTTGCAGAATATGAGCGGTTTCATCAGATTATGGGCACTCCTCCGGCCGGATATGAGCCGCAGCCCGATGCGGAGGCGCGGGTTTCCTGGGAGCCGTCGTTTGCCGTTGATATTGTGCTTGACGGCATCCGGAGCCCTTATAATGTGGGGTCGCTGCTGCGCATTATCGATAATTTCGGGCTCAGGGGCATGGTGCACAGCGCTGCGTGGCTTCGGCTTGATCATCCGCAGCTTGCCAGGGCGGCCAGGGGGTGCCAGCGCTGGATACCGGTGCGCTATGAGCCGGACCTCGTGGGGTATCTGCGCAGCAGCTCCGATCCCGTAATTGCAATAGAAAGCGATGAGCGCTCGATTCCCCCTGAGCGCTGGGATCCGCCGGCGTCCTGTGCGCTGGTGGTCGGCAATGAGGCATATGGAATCGCTGCCGCTGTCAGGGCCTGCTGCCGGGAATCGGTGGGCATACCTCTTTTCGGCTATAAGCGCTCCATGAATGTTCACACTGCCTGTGCGATTGTGGCGCACCGGCTTGTCGGGCATGCCTGCGGGCTATCCGCCGCCGATAACCGGGAAGACTGACAGCGTGTCACCGTCAGCGAGCGGGCGGTCCGGCTCGGCGTGCCGGGCGTTAACCAGTAGTATGCCCACCTGGTCAATCGGAATGGAAAGATCATCGAGAATTGTCCGGATAGCCGTTCCGGGGGGGTAGTGCCGCAGCTGTTCTTTGAACCGTCCCGTTCTGAATGTTGCAAAGAGCTTTACGGTAATGTGCATGTGCGGGTTCCGGGTCCAGGGTCGGCGGATTCAGCGGCGCGGGACTCCGGAGCGCAGAACCCCGAACCGCTTAGCCGTCAACCTTAAAAATTCCAGAAGGAATCAATTTCCTCGTTGGTCACATCCCAGGTCGTATTATGCGGTGGGCACGGCTCTTCAAAAAATTCCGGCAGGCGGTCGTCCGTGCTGGTAAAGCCGGCGGCGATGTTGAACTCGCGCTCGGTTTTTAAAATTTTTGCCCCGAGAGCCGTCCCGTCTTCGCCCGTGATCCCGGTGCCGTAGCGGGCGTTGACCATATCGACAATGGCGTTAAATGCATCCTGGCTGTCGAGTACGGGAAATGCAACAAACAGGCACAGGCCGGTGCTGTCAACAAGAGCCGTGGCGATCTGCAGCGTGCGCGACAGCTCAACCTGGCCTTCTTTTTTAAGCGGGTCGACAAACCCGCCGACTTTCAGTATATTGGTTGCCGTGGCGTATCCGGCTGTGTGATCGGCGCCCATGGTGGACGTGGCATAGGTTATGCCGATGCCCTTAACCGAGCGGGGGTCGTAGGCCGGAATGCCCTGCCCCTTTACCACCGGTACGCGGCTGACGCCGTAGGCTTTGCCCAGCACGGCTGCCCCTGAGCCGAGCAGGCGGCCGAGGGGGGTGCCCTGACCGACTTCCGTGAGAATGCGCAGCGCGGCCTCGCCGTCCCCGAACTGGATGATCCCGGCTTCCATGGCAACCCCGATCGTCACCGCAGCCTCGATCGTATCGACGCCGATGTCGTCAAGAAGATTGTCGATCCGGGCGATGACATCAAGATCCTCGATGCAGCAGTTTGCGCCGAACCCCCAGATGGTTTCGTACTCAAAGCCGGTAGTGAGAAAATTTCCGCTTTCATCATTGTAGATCTGTGAGCACTGGATGACGCAGCCTTTATGGCAGCCGTGGCTGGTTTTGCCTTTTCGCTTTGTGATTATTTCGTGCATGGTTTCGCCGCTGATTTTATCGTGTGCCGCAAACTGACCGGTGCGGAAGTTGCGCGTGGGCAGGCCGCCTGCCTCATGAAGAATATTAATCAGCACGTTGGTCCCGTATGTTTTCAGGGCCTGGCCGGTGACGGGATGATCGACAAGGGCCTGTGCAAATGCTTTCGAGGCGGCTTTGAACTTTTCTTCGTCCCTGATCTGAACGCCGGGCGCGCCGGAATCATCGATGGTTATGCACTTTATCTTTTTGGACCCCATGACCGCTCCCAGGCCGCCGCGGCCGTGGCTGCGCAGGCTGCCGTCCGGATCGCGAACCGAAATATTGGCTGCGGCAAGGCGCATTTCCCCCGCCTGGCCGATGGTGATAACGCCGATCTTGTCGCCGAACCGCTTCCGGGCTGCTTTCACGACATCATAGTTGCCTTTGCCGGCGAATTCGTCCGCCTCGTGTATGCTGACGCCGTCCTTTGACACATGCAGCCGGTAGAACCGGTCCGCTTCCGGCAGGCCTTCGATAACGAGCGCGGCAATGCCCAGGCGCGCAAAGCTCTGAGCGCTTGTTCCGCCGGCATTGCTTTCTTTGATCGTTCCGGTCAGCGGGCTCTTTGCGCCACAGGACAGGCGGCCGGAGTTGGCGCACGGAGTGCCGCTGAGAAGGCCGGGTGCAAAAACGAGCTTGTTGTATTTCCCGAGGGGGTGACAGGTCGGCTTTACTTCTGCGGCGACAACGGTTGAGGTGAGGCCGCGCCCTCCGAGCCCCTGCAGAGCCTCTGGAACGTCTTCAGCCGCAACCGATTGCGCGGACATGTCAATGCGGTAGATTTTTTCTGCCATAGCGGATTCCTCCCTGTGTTCAGTTACGTAGCATTCTCCTTTCCGAACAGGGGAGGCCCCGCTGTTTCCGGCAGGACCCTGGCCTGCTGTCCGTGAAGACGTCGGCTTCCGTAGGGCAGCAGGCTCGGAGAAAAGCCTTCGCGGCCGGCGCAATGCCGGCTGCATGTGCTTTTATTCTATAATTACATTGTAGCCAGAATACGGTACATTACTACCAGAATATTGCGCTCGCGTCAACAGCGGCGGCGGGCGCGGCAGGCCGGCTTTTTTCTAAGCGGGAAGAGGCCGAAGCTTTTTATCGCTCCGGGTAATGCGCTCGGCACCGCCTGGAGTCACCGCGACTGTGTCCTCGATGCGGACGCCGCCCCAGCCGGGCAGGTAAATGCCGGGCTCTATGGTGAATACCATTCCTTCCCGTGCCCTCGCTGTCGAGCGCCACGAAACGACAGGCGGCTCATGGACGCACAGGCCCAGGCCGTGCCCGGTACCGTGGCTGAAATATTTTTTAAACCCCTGCTTTTCGATATGCGAGCGCGCCCGCTTGTCGATCGATGCCAGGGAGGCTCCCGGCTTGACCGCTTTTATCGCACGGTCATGCGCGGCGAGCACCGTTTCATAAATGCGCTGCTGCTTTTTTGTCGGCCTGCCCAGCACAAACGTGCAGGTTTCATCAGAGCAGTACCCCCTGTACTGAAGGCCGTAGTCAATGGTGACCAGATCGCCTTTTTCAAGCGTTCTGTCAGAGGCGACACCGTGTGGAAGCGCGCTGCGCGGCCCTGATGCGACAATGGTTTGAAAGGCGATGCCGTCAGCGCCTCTGATGCGCATGGCGTATTCAAGCCGCGCGGCGATATCTGTTTCGCGGGCGCCGGGAACAACAAAGGGCAGCGTTTCATCAAGGCTTTCTGCAGCGATGCGGGCGGCATCCCTGAGAATCGCTATTTCGCCGGCGTCTTTAATTTCACGGAGCATATCAAGCGGCTCACAGCAGGCAATAAACCGTACCTTCGGGGCTGCTGCTTCAAAGCGCTGCAGGCAGTCGACCGTAACTGTGCGCGATTCGTATGCGGCATCGGTAATCCTGAGATCCCTGAGCACGCCGGCTGCCTTTTTGTATTTTTCCGTAAACGTGACCACTGAGGCGCCCTGAACCTGCGCCTTTGCCTGGGTGGTATATCTGCCGTCGGTGAGGAATACCGATTCCCCGCGCCCGACAAGAAGCGTCCCCTCAGTGCCGCTGAAGCCGCATAAGTAGCGGACGTTTTCCGGGCTTGTAATCAAAACGCCGCTGCACATGTCCCCCACCAGGTCCCACAGGTGGCGGACCCGCTTTTTATGGATATTTTTCCGTGATTGCGTCATTGCTGAACCCGTCCGATCCTTTTTTTATTGACATTCAAACGCCCCGGCAGTAGAGTAAAAAGCAGTCCGGGCCGGCAGTGCATATAATGGTTTTTTGCGGGCCTGGAAGCGTGTAAGATAGCATTGTAGCTATTTTTGAGCTCTGACACAAGACGTTATTCGTTGGTGCCGGCGGGAAGCGAGGCACTGAGGATCTCGAAGATTGGCATTCAGTTAACAGTTTTACCCAACCACATTGCTTAAAGGAGGACGCTATGGATATTAATGAACTTGCCAAACGGGTACAGGCGCTGGAGGATATCGAGGCGATCAAACAGATGAAAGCTGAATATGCCGATGCATGCGACGACATGTACAATCCCGCGCGCATGCGCGATCTGTTTACAGAGGATGCAGTATGGGACGGTGAAAAAGAGGGGTTCGGCAAGCACGTCGGCATTGAAGAAGTCTGCAAGTTTATGGATGGTGTTAAAGACGGGCTCAAGTTCGGTGTTCACTATTTTCTGCAGCCCCGAATCAAGCTGATCAGCGAAACAGAGGCGGAAGGTGTCTTTTATCTGTGGCAGACAAGCACGATGGCGAGCGGCAAGGATATTTTTCTGGCCGGAAAAGAGTATGACAAGTACCGCAAAGAAAACGGCAAATGGAAGATGAGCTATATGCTGCTTGAGCTGTTCTATGCGGTTGATATCAACGAGGGGTGGAAAGGCGACAAGCGCGGCGGTCTGAAAGACTAAGCGGTGTAAAAATTTTTTCCCTCTGCAGTGTAAAATTTTTTACTAAAGCCCGAAACAGCGATTACAGAGTCTGTTTCGGGCTTTTTTGCGATCCGGGCCCTGCCCGGCTGTATGTGAACCGCAATTGCGCGCAGGCGGCACGCCTGTCATATGACGCGCTTTTATGGCTTAAACTATTGTAAAAACATTACTTTTTGTGCTGTGCATTTTTTTGGATGCCATTATTTACTAAAATGCCGCTATCTTTGCAAAGACAGGTTATAAAAACGGAATCGGATGTCAGCCATCGGCGTTATTCGCCTTTTCTTGAAGTTAATTATAAAAAAAATCACAGAACCTATCTTTTTTTCTTGCAATTTGGATTATTATGAATATAATTTAAATAAATATTACGGTTGACACCCCTGCTCGGCAATTCTGCACTATTCCGGAACAGACGTTGTTTTGACTTGTATAATGCCCGCACATGGTTTATATAAATTAAACATGGAGGCTATACTATGTCTGTACCCAAGTCGGAGGTAGCACACAATATCATGCCAACCTTCCCCTGTGGTTCCCAAAGAAAAAAGCCGAAAAAAACCCGCAAAAACGAAGAGCTTATATTAAAATACGCTCCCCTTATTAAATATATTGCCAACCGGATCGCCGCCCGCCTGCCGATGCATATCGATATACAGGATATGATTAATTCAGGCGTCCTCGGGCTGATGGATGCCATTGAAAAATTCGATCCCGAAAAGGGTGTCAAGTTCGAGACATATGCCGAGTACCGGATCAAGGGAGCCATCCTGGACAGCCTCCGCGCCATGGACTGGGTGCCGCGCTCAGTGCGCAAGGTGGCCACAATGCTTGACAACACGCAGTCAGATCTTGAAAAAAAGCTGGGCCGTCCCGCAACAGAGGAAGAGGTCGCCGATGCTATGGATGTCGAGGTTGACAAGCTGCATAAGATTGTCAACAGGGTAAGCAATGTGTCAATGGTGAGCCTCGAGCGCGAAACAAAGCACAACAACAACCGGACCACGCTGCTTGATAAGCTGATGGACGAGGATATGGAAAGCCCTTTCGAGCGGCTTGATTCCGAGGAGATGCGCTCGTTTCTGGCCGATACCATCGAGCGGCTCCCGAAAAAGGAGCGGGTGGTGATATCCCTGTATTACTACAAGGAGCTCACCATGAAGGAAATCGGCACTATTTTGAAGCTCACCGAATCGCGGGTTTCACAAATTCACACCAAAGCGGTTATCCGTTTGCGCTGTAAAATGAGAAAGCTCAACTACTGCTGATCCGGAGTGCACGTCCATGCCCATTTATGAGTTTTACTGTGATGCATGTCACACAATATTTAATTTTTTTTCCCGTACCGTCAACACAACAAAAATCCCCTCATGCCCCCGCTGCGGCAGAGCGCTTCAGCGCCGGGCGTCGCTGTTTTCATGCATAGATCCCAGCCGCGAAGACAACAGGGATGTTGAAGACCTGCCGATTGATGAAAGCCGTCTTGCAGAAGGCATGCAAAAGCTCGAGCGAGAGGTTGACCGCCTGAACGAGGACAACCCGAAGGAAGCCGCCCGCATGCTGCGCAAGTTTTCGGATATGACCGGCATCCGGTTCAACGACATGTTTCAAAAAGCGATTTCGCGCCTCGAGAGCGGAGAAAGCCCCGAGGAAATCGAGCAGGATATGGGAGATGCGCTTGAAAGTGAAGACCCCTTTATCTTCGAGGCCGCAAAGCGAAAGGCCGCAAAAAAGCCCCCCGCAAAAGACGATACCCTGTACGAGCTGTAAGCCTTTCTGTTTAAAATGATCGGAATTGTTTCGCGCACACACCCCGCACGGCAGTGTGGAGTTAAGCGGAATGCCGGCTATAGTGCCCGTTAGCTGCGCCCGCCTCAAGCCTTTACAGGAATAATAATTCATGTATACTGTTACCCTTCACTTGGTATTGCCACATATGCACGCCATCACACTGAAAGGAGCCCGGTATGCGCGAATTGCTGAAGAACGTCAAATCGCTTCCCGATGTTGAGATCTGCCAGACGCCCGAGGAGTTCAATGAATTTGCCGAAAGGACGCTTACAAGCAGGGAAAAAGTAATCTATTATGCAGGCAGCGTTGAGTTTCTGCTGGAAGCCTATGATCAGGCATATGAGGACAGCTACTACATACCCACCCGCATGGAGCGGGGAATCCTTGTTAAGATTCTGGCGCCGGACACGCCCGCGATGCGCCGGTACCAGTCAAAGGACTCGGAGGAAGTGCGCGAAACCCGCTGCCTGCCGGCGGATGTTGCAATGGATTATTCGGTTATGATTCACGACGATACGGTTGTGTTTTTTGCCAGGGATGAACAGCTGTATGGCCTTTCCGTTGTGTCCCCGTCAATTGCACAGACGATGAAGGTGATGTTCAATGAAATGTGGCGGCATGCCACATGAGCGCGCGTGGAGATTCCCTGCAGTATCCTGATTTACTGTCCTGAATGATTATAGTTGGCAGCGGTGTCCTGCAGCTCTCTGATGACGGTTTCTCTGAGCGAGCCGGGCTCCAGGACGGTTGCGCCTGCCCCCCAGCTGAGTATCCATGAAATAAAATCATCAGTTATGGCAACCTGTGCCTCAAAGATGACCGACCCGTCTTCCCGGGGCAGAATCCGCTGGCTTTCATGCCACAGGGTTTCCTGTATATATCCTGAAACTCCGGGCCCGAATTGTACGCGAACGTGTTCCGGGGTGCCTCTGAACGCACCGAACGCCCCGTTCATGAGCTTTTCAAGGCAGAAATCCTCCGGAATGCTGTAGTGCCGGTCCGTCACCCGAAGGGAGCGTATGCGCTCAAGGGTAAACACCCGGACCTGCTTTCGTAAATGGCAGTAGGCGATAAGATAGAACGTGCCGTTGAAAAACCAGATCGTGTACGGGTCGACAAGGCGGGAGGTTTCCCGGCGGCTGTGCATTGCGTAGTAGGACATGGACACAGTTGTCCGCTTTGTCGCAGCCTCGCTCAGCCGGCCTATTATTGCGCTTCGGTGCGTGTAGTCCTTGCAGGGCCCCGGGCTCACCCTCACCGTTTTCTGGGCCTCATGAAGGAATTTCTGTACATCCTCGGGAAGGCAGGCGGTGATTTTATCGAGAAGGGCGGCGAGCGAATCGTAGAACATCGTTCCCTTCAGGAATAAAATCATATCTCTGCAGAAATAAAGAGACAGAATTTCGGTAAATCTGAACGGCACCGGCACCCGCTGCCTGTCCGGGTTAAGAATGGTCCAGAGGCTTTGGCTGCCGTCGCGATAGTTGTAGACGGGAAAGCCGGCGTGCTGCAGGGCCTCGAGATCGCGGTACAGCGTGCGGACCGTGCAGCCGAGCGATAGCGCCATAGCGGCTGCCGGCTGCCCTTTTGCTGAGCAGGTAAGAAGCTGCAGCGCCTGCCACTGGCGGGCGAGCTGATCGTTTCGCGGCACGGGGCTGTATACCTTTATGACAGTAAGCGTTTTCTGAGCCGGGCGTCCGGGCTATTCAATGCCGTAGCTTTTCAGCTTTCTGCGAAGCGTGTTGAGGCCGATGCCGAGCACCTCGGCTGTTCTGGTTTTGTTGTTATCGGTATAGGCGTATGCCCGAAGAATATGATTTTTTTCAACCTCTGCAAGCGGCAGTATGGTATCATCTGCGGCGGCGCTCCGGGCTGAGCGCCTGGGCTTTTGATTTTGCACGGCCGCGGGGAGGCACGCCGGTGTAATTGTTCCTGAGCCGGCCAGGTTGGCTGCTGCGCGTATAATTGATTGCAGCTCCCGTATGTTTCCCGGATAATCGTATGCGTACAGCATTTCAAGCGCCTCGTCGGTTAGTGCCGGCGCGGGCCCGGAAGCGGAGGCCTCTTTAACAAACGCCTTTGCCAGAACCGGTATATCGTCCTTTCGCTCGCGAAGCGGGGAGATATTGAGCCACGCTCCTTTCAGCCGGTAATACAGGTCCTTGCGGAAGCCCCCATCCTTTATGAGTCGCTCAAGGTCGGCATTGGTTGCAGCTATAAAGCGGATATCAGATGAGCGAGGGGTGCTCGATCCGATTTTATAGTACTCCTGCTCCTGAAGCACTCTGAGCAGCTTGCCCTGCAGCTCTGCGCTGAGCGTGCCGATTTCATCAAGAAACAGCGTGCCGCCGCTGGCGTGCTCGAGGTAGCCCGCGCGCTCCTTCTCCGCGCCGGTGAACGCACCCCTGGTGTGTCCGAAAAACTCGGCATCGAACAGGCTTGCCGTAATGGATGCCATGTTTACCGGGGTGAACGGCTGTCCGGACCGGGCGCTGGCCCGGTGGATCGCCCGCGCAAGCAGCTCTTTGCCGGTGCCGGTCTCTCCGGTGATGAGGACGGGGACAGTGCTGGCTGCGTGCAGCTCGGCCTCTTTCAACAGACGGAGCAGCGCAGGGCTGCAGGTTGTGAACCTGCTGAACGCATCGGGGTTTTCCAGCCTGGGGATCGATGTGCGCTTGCCCAGATCCGCTATTTCGCGCAGCTGCTTTCGCTCGGCCGCACGGTGTATGGTTAAAATAAGCTCATCTCTGTTAAGCGGTTTGACCAGATAATCATATGCGCCTTTTTTCATGCAGCTGATTGCGGTTTGCGCATCGTTTACCGCAGTTGCCATAATGCACTCAGTTGCCGGGCTGTATTCTTTTATGATATCCAGAAGCTCAGTGCCGCTTAACCCCGGCATGGTGATGTCGATAATGGCTATGTCGGCCGCTGAGCCGTTTTTGAAGTATTCAGCAGCCGTAAGAGGATCGGACTCAAGCACAATATTGGTCATATCGGCGGTGAGCAGGCCCCTTTTTACGGTTTGAAGAAAGTCCCTCTCATCATCGATGACCATAATGCGTGTGTCCATAGCAGATATGCCTTTCGGGCAGCGTTATTCCTCGTGGATATCAGGAATTACGAGCCTGACGGTTGTGCCCTCGCCGGGTGTGCTTTCAATGGTAACGGCGCCCCCTATTCCCTTGATGATGTCGCGGCATATATACATGCCGAGCCCGGTGCCGCCGCTTTCGGTTTTTGTGGTGAAAAACGGCTCGAATACCTTTTCGATGTGCTCTTTCTCAATGCCGCAGCCGTTGTCGACAACATCGATAATGACCCTTTCCTGCCACGTGCTTCCCGCCCGGCCGGTAATGCGGACCGAGGAGTCCTGTTTGTCCGATGCCTCGGCGGCGTTGACCAGCAGAATAATGATCACATGCTCCAGCGCCTGCGGGTCGGTATGAATTATTCCTATATCCGGGGCGATATCAACAGAAAAGGACCGCGCAGCTTTTTTTATTTTTGTTCCGCACAGCGTTATCGCCTTATCTATGACTTCCTTTATCTGTACCTTCGAAATAGCCCCCGAGCCCTCGTTGCGAATAAACTCGCGAAGGCTGCTTACCGTTCTGGTGATGCGCTCTGAGCCGTGCTCCATATTGTCTATGAGGCGATACAGGTCCTGCCTGAATTCATTATACGGCATATTGTACACGGTGAAGTTCTCGTGTCTGGAGGCGTAATCGTCCGCTATAGGCATCAGAGTGGAGATATAGTCTCTCAGCACGGGAATGTTAAAGGTGATAAAATTGTTGGGGTTGTTTATTTCATGGGTTATCCCCGAGATGAGCAGCCCGAGAGAGGCGAGCCGCTCGCTCTGCCCGATCCGCTTTTCAAGCATTTTGGTTTTTGTGATATCCTTTATGTGTATTATCGCCGACATTAAATCAGCTTTTTTCTGGCTGAGCGGATAAATGGTAACCTGCTCATAGGTGTGCTGATCGAGCCGCCCTGACCGCTCAAAGGTTTTCGGCTGCAGCCGGGAGTTCTGCCGGAAAATCACGCAGTCGGCGCATGGCGTGCCGGCGTCCATGAACACCCGGTAGCATTGCTGGCCGATAACCCGGTCAGCGGTAACGCCGTAATAATCCATCGTTGCCTGGTTTGCCATTTTTACGCGATATTTTCTGTCGACCATGTACAGAGGGTCTGATATCCCGTTCACCACCGATTGCAGCACATACTGATTCTGCTTGACCGTATCCTGCAGCTCTTTTATTTCATGAATATCGCGTCCCACTCCCTGATACTCATACACGGTGCCATTGCTGATGAGGGCGGTTATGGACCACTGCGTCCAGCGTGTGGAGCCGCCGGGCAGCTTGAGCCGCTGCTCTATAAGGCATGACCTGCTATCCGCCGAGAGGGCTTCGATGCGCGGCCACAGGGACTGCTTGTCTTTTTTCGAGATGAAGGGCAGGAATCTGCTCCCGATAAGGTCATTCTGGCGCTTGGCGAAATAGCGGCAGTATGCTTCGTTTACAAAGGTTATTTCGCCGGTGGTGCGGAAGCGGCAGATAAGCTCGGTCTGATCTTCGACAACCGCACGGTACTGCTCGGTTGTAAGGCGGAGTTCATCTTCCAGGTGCTTGCGGGAGGAAATGTCATTGAAGGTAACAACCGTTCCCTGCGAGCGCTGCCCGCTGCGGCCGAAAACAGGCTGTGCGTTCAGTGAGATCCACACAACACCGCGCCGGGGATTGTCGACGCCGAGAACGACATTGTGGACGGGCTGCGCCGAGCGCTGCGTTATCATAATTGAAAGCGCGGCAGGGGAAAAGGGGGCCTCTTCGTCCTCCCGGACAAACAGATGCTCAAGGGATATGAACGCGGTGCCCATCAGGGAGTCCTGAGCGCGGCCGAATATATATTCGGCGTTTTTGTTGCAATCGATGATAACGCCGTCTTCATCAAGAAGAAGCATGCCCTCGGCCATGGATTCGATAACCGAGCGGTACCGCTCTTCGCTTTCGCGCAGGCGGCTTGCCGACTGCTTATGATTTATAATTTCCTGCTCCAGGGCGAGATTGGCCGACATGAGGGCTTCGGTTCGCTGCTGAACGCGCTTTTCAAGGTGGGTGTGCATGTGCTGAAGCTCAAGGCGGGCTTCTATGTGCTGAATGGCAAGCGAGGCAAAAAGTGCAAACTGCGACAGCAGCATCTCATCCTCGGGGGTGAAGCTGCCGCGCTTTTTGCCTCCGACCACAACCATGCCGCTGGCAAGGCCCCGCTGCTCAAGAAGCGGAACGCCGAGCAGCCCTCTCATCAGGGGATGAGCCCCGCCGGGCGCCTGACTCGAGGGGTGCTCCCTCATTTCTGACTCTGACAGCCGGACGGGCTTGCTGTACCTGATGATATCGCGGTACATCGATCTGCTGCCGGCGGGAAACATATCACCGAGCTGTTTGAGCGATGATTTTTCCGGGGCTGATACCGTTGTGAGCTGAAAGTCATCGTTTTCGTAGCCGTGGCCTGCTGCGGCGATGCGGGATCCGGTAAGCGCGCGCGCCTCATCGGCGAGGCATTGCAGCACCTCCGGGAGGCTGGATTTGTTTATCACTTCGTATGAGGCATAAATAAGAAGAGAAATCCGGTCAAGATATGCATGCTGCTGAACCTCTGCCCGCTTTTGGTCGGTTATGTCCACGCAGGCGCCGGCCATGGCCTCAGGATCTCCGCCATCATTGCAAAAAACGCTGCCCCGGTCGCGCAGCCAGCCCTGGGTGCCGTCGGGCCGGACGATCCTGAAATCTATCTCATAGCCTGAGCGGCTGTTCAGTGCGCCCTCGATAGATTTCAGGAACCGCTCCCTGTCATCGGGGTGAATCCGCTCAATAAAATCATTGCGGGGGCTGGCGGTGGCTTTGTGCGGCAGGCCGAGCAGCCCGTTCAGGTTTGCATCGCACGTGCGGATATCGGTGTTGATTTCCAGATGCCAGGTTCCGGTGCGGGCAGCGTTCAGGGCCAGGTCCAGCTTTTGCCGGGTGTGCCGGGAAGCCCCTGCCGAGAACCCGGAACGGGGGTCTTTTTTTTTGTGCTGCCTGCGTGCAGCAGCCCTGAGGGATGATTTGTTGTGAGCCATGGGCCTCTACAATAAATAAGAAAAAAGATGAAAAGTATGCGTGCTGCTACGCATTATAACAAAAGGCGAATAATTTCAAAATGTTTTCTCCATATATGCTTCCGCGGGTGCGACGGTGTTCCGCGTTGCGCTGAGAGTGCCTGAAGATTTTTTTGACCGCTATTTTCATATTTGCCAGTTGCAGGTTATCATGATACATTTTTAAACAGTAGTGCCCGAACCGGCTTTTGCTCAATACTTTCATTTATTTTGGACACGTTTGATTTTTAACATAATCATAACACGCAGCGTGTATGAATTAGGAAAAGCTGAATGGTGCCTCCGGGAAAGACGTGTATGAACCTCGCAGATATTAAAAAATCCGCCATTCCAAAGCGCAGGCTTTTTCAGGTTGAGCGGGCGGTTGTTCGCGAGGCAACCGATCTGTGGTGCAAAGAGAAATCCTATTTCAGTGACAATTTTGCGGAAAACGTTGATATTGAATTCAAGGGCACAGTGATCAACGTTACCTTTACGAATACCGCACGTATGAATCACGGCCTGCCAGAGGTGACGGTTAACGAAATGATGCGGGGCCTCATTCTGACCATGGCAACCTCAGGGCCGAATGGAGCCCTGCTGAAAGACCACGAGGCAATAATCGGCAACATTCTTGACGTGTTTGTGCACCGGCTTAAGGAAATATCCGATAAAAAATTTATACTCCAGCGCCTTCAAACGCTTGATCTGGGCTTCAGCATTGTTTTCGGTCTCGACAGCCGCTACTATTCGATTCGGCGCGCGCGTCCGTATCTGGAGGAAATGCTCACTGTCGCGAGCCTTTCCTCGCCTGAGGAAACCGTGGATACCTTGCTGAACAATATCATCTCGACAGAATCTCTTGCGAAAAAAGAACAGGGCGTAACATTTCACATATTTATGGTGTCCGACAGCGAGGCAAGCTTCATCAGCGTGCCGTTTGATATAGAGCAGGCGGGCTATGTGTCGCTGCTGGGCACGCATACACTCAGGTGCAATATTATCGCCCGCTACGGCGGCAAAGAGATTATAAACAACGGCATTTTAAAAATAGATGCGCCCTCCGATCCGATCAGCTTTATACGGCACAAGGGATTCGATCTTTTTGTTGATGAAGCCGAGCTGATGGAAAAGCTGTGCCGCGCCGCTCCGGTGAGCGCTGCTGATTTTACCGATGACGAGCTCTGTTTCTTGAAGCTTCTCTATAACGAATATGTGCAGCTCGGCTGCTTTTTGCTCCGGAGCGGCCGGGTTGATCGCGGGTTGCGGCTACTCATTATTTTTCCCCGCGCCAATATTTTTTCTATTCTGCATGCTGAAAAATCCGGAATTCCACCGGATGAGCCGCAAACCCTCGGGGAGCTTGCATCAATGGAAAAGCTGCTGTTCAGCCTGCAAAAATCACGTTCCGCAGCAGCAATTCGAAAGGACCGGCGCATCCCCGAGCGGGTGATTCAGGAAAAGGTTGACGAGGTGGTTTATGCCTTTGCGCGGAACATTATCCAGAATATTTACAAACCTGTTACGGATATAAAGCGCATACTTACCAGCTATGCGGTTAACGGGTACGGGGACGCTGACAGGCTGGCTGCCGCGCGCAGGCGGGTTGATGAGGTATCATTGTACCTTAAGCGGCTCAAGCGCATCAGGCGGTGCGTGATTTCGCACGACACAAAGCAGTTTGACATAGATGCCTCTATCGGCTATGCCCCCGCGGCAAACACCGGGGAGGCGCTTGAAGATATCGTCAGCAACATACAGGCCTCTGAAAGCGAGCAGATCCGCGAGGTTATCGTATCCAAGATGCTTGACTTCCTTTCCTTTGTCACGGTTCGTCTCGAGCAGCTCGGCCGTGTCTCCTCGCCCTATATTAAAGAGGAAGTTGTCAAGGAAATCGAATCCTACTCCTCAACCATTCTGGCGCAGGCGAAGTCCTTTTACCGCCTTATAGCCGACAGGCAGCGCCGCAGCCGCCCCTGACAGGCTGCGTGCAGTCACGCGTGCTGCCGGAGCTTATTCTTTCAGTGGTTCTGAGTGCAAAAACCGGTGTACGGCTTCAGCCTGGGGACGGGTTATCCGCGGTGCAGCGATAATCCGGCCAAGCGGTGCCTGCTTCAGCTCAGCAAGGCTGCCGAAATGGCTGAGCAGGGCTTTGACGGTTTTCGGCCCCACGCCCGGTATCGACTCAAGGATTGACGTCAGATCTGTGCGCGTTTTTACCTTCTGATAATAGGCAACGGCGAAGCGGTGCGCCTCGTCGCGTATTGCCTGCAGCAGAAAAAGCGCTGCGGAATTTTTCGGAAATGCCACTGGATTTTTCCTGCCGGGGATATACACTTTTTCCTCCTGGCGGCGCTTTGCCCGGTCGCGCTCCGGGCCTTTTGCAAGCGCTGCCGCGTCTATCCCGGTCATTTCAGCATCTCCAAGACAAGCGCTCACCACGCCGAGCTGGCCCTTTCCGCCGTCTACCAGAATGAGGTCGGGCCTGATTTCCTTATCGCCTGCGCGGGCAAGGTATCGCGACAGCGCTTCGTGCATCATCGCATAATCATCGGGATGCGTAACGGTTTTTATTTTGAATTTTCTGTATCCCTGACGGCAGGGGGCTGCGTTTTCGAACAGGACCATTGAGCCGACCGCCGCGGTGCCGCTGATGTTGGATATATCAAAACATGCAATACGAAACGGGTAGCGGGTAAGATGCAGCCTTTTTTGGAGCTCTTTGAGGGTCTGCTCGGAGTCGCTTCGGGCGCGGCTGCTTTCTTCAAGCAGCAGCTCGGCGTTGCGCGCAGCCATGCCGAGCAGCTCCTTGCGGAAGCCGCGCTGCGGAAACAGCACGCGCGCCCGCGCGCCTTTTTTTTCCTGAAGCACGCTTTCCAGTACATCTTTGTCCTCGAAAAGCAGCGGGACCACAATTTCATTTGGTATATACTCCCCTGCGGAATAATACTGGGATATATATGAAAAAAGAATTTCCTCCTCTGGAAGCTCAGGTTTTTTGATCACGGCGCTGCGGCTGCCCTGCATGCGGCCCCCGCGGACAAACAGCGCGGTAACAGCGGTGTGATCACCCCGCCGGTGAAGCGAAAAAACATCCCGGTCCAGAAAATCAGTACAGACGGCAGACTGTTTTTCAAGGGTTGTCTCTATCGCCGCTATCCGGTCGCGCAGGGCTGCCGCCTGCTCAAATTCAAGATTTTCCGATGCCTGCTGCATCTGCGCTTTTAAATCGCGGATACACGCTGCGCTGTTTCCCTGGAGAAATGACTGCACCTGTTTCACCGTGCGGCGGTAGGCTTCCGCGGAGACGGCGCGGCAGCAGGGAGCGGGGCACTGACCGAGCTGATGGTACATGCAGGGCCGCGACTCACGGAGCTTCTTTTTGCCTGAACATTTTCTGATGGGGAAGATCTTGTGGAGCGCTTTGAGTGTTTCACGAACGGCCTGCGATGAAGCAAACGGGCCGAAATACGCTGAACCGTCTTTTTTCGGCTTTCGGACAATTGTCAAATCAGGGAACTGCTCGGTAACCGCAAGCCGGAGATAGGGATACTCTTTGTCATCCCGGAATACAACGTTAAAACGCGGCCGGTACTGTTTAATTAGATTATTTTCAAGGATAAAGGCCTCTTTTTCGGTGCGGGTTACGATGGTGTCGATGTCGTGGACATGTGATACCATCAGGCGGGTTTTAGGGCTTGAGCCGCGCTCAGCCTGAAAGTAGGATTTTACCCGGTTTCTCAGTGATTTTGCCTTGCCCACATACAGCACTGTGCCGCCTGCGTCTTTCATAAGGTACACGCCGGAGCAGCAGGGCAGGCTGCGCGCTTTTGCCAGAAGAGCGTCTGTGCTTGTGCTTTGAGTGCTCACAAAGAGGTATTATAGCAGAAGAGGCTGAAAAAGGTAAAGCAGCGAGCGACCGGATAAAACGGATGGAGCGAACGGGGGTGCTGTATCTTCACATACTGCACCCCCGCCCAGGATAATGATTTTATTATACTGCAGAAAGAATTTCTTTAACCACTTCGTCGCTGCTCAGCGATGTTACATTGGTAAGCATGCCTTTTTGCCTGTAATAGTCAATAAGCGGTGCGGTCTGCCTGTTGTAGGTTTCCAGCCGGTTTAAAATCGCCTCCTCGGTTTCATCGCTTCGCTGAATTACGGGCTGGCCGCATTTATCGCACACGCCGTCCTTTTTCGGGGGCATGCTTTTTACATTGTAAATAGCCTGGCACGACGGATTCGAACAGGTTCTGCGGGTGGTAAGGCGGTCAAGCACGACATCTTTGCCGATATCAAGGTTAATGACCGCATCGAGCGTTATGTTCATTTTTTCAAGGAGTCCGTCAAGGGCTTCCGCCTGCGGTATGGTGCGCGGAAAGCCGTCGAATATGAATCCCTTCTGGCAGTCGGGCTCTTTGAGCCGCTCTTCAACCATACCGATAATAAGTGAGTCGGGAACGAGATCGCCCCGGTCCATATATTCCTTTGCCTGCTTGCCGAGATCCGTGCCCTGCTTAACCGCGTTGCGCAGAATATCTCCGGTGGATATGTGTGCCGAGCCGTCGTGTTTCATCAGCTGCTGGGATACGGTGCCTTTTCCCGCCCCGGGGGGGCCGAGTAGAATGATTTTCATTGCCCTTCCTCCTCACGTGCAAAAGTGTGATTCTTGTCAGTATACCCTGCCGTACGTCGTTCTGCAGGTTCCTTTTAAATCTATCCATTATAGGGGCTGTGTGGTATAATGCAAGCCTAAAATTTTCCAGAAGTTTCCCCAAAATTCAGGTGTTTATTAATAGTGTCTTCCTTTACGGCTATCCGGCATGTATAGGGCTTTTTAATTGGTCCGAAAATACTGGATTGTCCGGACGGAGCCGTGCAATGACAACAGGGTCAACAGCTCAGCACAAACCGTCATCATCCGGTTTGTCCGGGTGGTCTATACTTTTTTTAAGCAATGGAAAAATATCATTGTGATTATGGAGGCAGGAGTGAGAGTAGAGCAGAATTCAGTGGTTGTGGTAACCGGGGCGAGCCGGGGTATCGGAAGGGCGATCGCCTGTGCGTTTGCGGAGCAGGGCGCCTGCGTTGTCGTGACAGCGCGCAGCACATCCGAAACGGGCCCCCTTGCGGGAACAATCCATGATACGGCCCGTGATGTTGAGCAGCGCGGAGGCACTGCCGTGCCCATTGCGGCCGATATCAGCAGGGACGAGGACATTGCCGCCCTTGTTCAACAGGTTATGGACCGCTGCGGACGCATCGATGTGCTGATAAACAATGCAGCGACAAATCGCCCGCTGCCCTTTGAGCACATCACCATGAAGCAGTGGGACATGATCCTGCGGGTCAACCTGCGCGGCATGGTCGCCTGCTCAAAAGAGGTTGTGCCGGTTATGAAACAGCAGCACAGAGGGCATATCATCAATATTTCATCGGTTGCAGCACACAGGCCCGGCCATGAGCCCTTCACGGGCCTTGCCTATGATGTGAGCAAAGCTGCCGTGAACCGCTTTACCGTCGGGCTTGCAGAAGAGCTGAGGCCCTGCAGGATCGGCGTAAACGCCCTGATGCCTGACAATACGAAGACAGAGGGCTGGGTCTATCTGAATCCGGACATGAATACGGCGGGCTGGCAGAACCCGGCTATCTGGGGGGCATATGCAGTGTATATCGCCCGTCAGGATCCGTCCGTCTTTACCGGAAAGATCCTTCCGAGAGAAGAGCTTCCCGATCTGCACCATAGTGAGTGACAGCCGCTTCCGCGCTTTTTATTCTGCTGCAGGAAAATCAACGATAACGCGTGTATAGCTTCTTCCGTCGGTGTCGAAAGACAGCCGGCCGCCGTTGTTTTCTATGATGGCACGGGCGGTGCTCAGGCCGAGCCCTGTTGACAGGGTTTTGTTCCTGGTTGAGAAAAAGGGCTCGCAGATTCTGGGCAGAAGATCCTCGGGGATGCCGGGGCCGCGGTCATGGAACACAACCCTCACATGCGTGTCTGATTTTTCAGCAATTGTTGCACATGAAATTTCAAACGCTTTGTTTTGGTGATGGCCGTTGTATTTGTCGGCGAGCGCCTCTTTTGCATTGGTAATAATGTTGATGAATGCCTGCTCTATTTTCTGCGGCTCGGCGACTATTGGCGGCAGATCATCAGGGAAGGCTGTGTGCACGGCAATGCTTTCCCGGGCAAGCTGATTGCGGGTGAGAATCATGGAGTCCGTGAGAAGGGACTTAACAGACACCGTTTTTTTCTCCCCCCCGGAGTACCGGGAAAAAGTGAGCAGGCTTTTGACAATATCTGCGATACGATCCCCCTCTTTTATAATATTCCGGGCAATGGTGTTGTCCTGCCCCGAGTCTTCACATTCGTCAACCAGGATCTGGGCATAGTTTATGATACCGTTGACGGGGTTGTTGATTTCGTGTGCCACCCCGCCGGCCAATGTGCCGATAGCCTTCATCTTCTGATCCTCTCTCAGCTGCTCCTCTATGCGTGCTCTGTCGCTGATGTCGCGGACAATGCCCAGAAACCCCACAGGCTTATCCGCAGCATTAAAAACGGGAGTCCCCACTGTTTCACTGGGAAAGGATGTTCCGTCCTTTTTGCGATAGGATATTTTGTATGGACGAAACATGTTTCTGACAGCTGTGTTGTAGTGCAGCCGCCCCTGCTGTTTGTATTCATCATCTGACAGATACAGTATGCGTGTGTGCTTTCCTGCTACCTCATCAGGCGCATAGCCGAACAGCTGCGTAAAGGCGGGGTTTACCTTCATAATACGGCGCTCGGTATCGGCATACACGATGGCGTCAGGCATAGCATCGAATACGTTTTCCAGCTCAGCGTTTTTATCCGCCAGCGCATGTGCAGCCTCTTTGTGGGCCAGCTCCCGTGCAGCCATTTCCCCGATAACCTTCGCCAGGTGCCCGTGAATGCTCACAATGCTGTCAAACTGCTTTTGACCTATAATTTTTATTTTTGCAAGGGCCTCGAGATACCCGCGTTCATCAAACCCGCACTCCCGTGCCTGCATGCGGAAAAACCCCTCATCGGGCCCTGTCTCAAGAAAAAACTGCCCGGCAAAAAGATTGGCGATATGTTTGCCGCTAACCCGTATCGGAGTTGCCATATCTACCAGACCGTTTTTGCAGGTATACACTGCATAGGGCTTTCCCGTAAGCAGCTCGTTTGCGATAACGGTGTCGCTTTCAAGGCAGGAGGCGAGCGTTTTCGGATTCATGCGGTGGAAGCGGGTGCACAGGTCCTGCCAGCCGGAGCCGGTGAGGATTGTGCCGTCGAGCTCGATAATGGATGCTGGTATGCCCGCTGCTTCATACAGGCTGTCGGTCAGTCCCTGAATGATGGCGGTGCTGATAAGCTCGGAGAGGCGATAGCGCATTGCAGACGCAAAGAATAATATATTATATTTTATGTTTTATTATTAGGTATCGGAACAAAATTGGAGAACATGATAAAAAATGCGGAAAATACCTGTACAATGAAGGGCTGCAGGCGGTATAGAATGACGGTGTAATCCTAAGCGTTTCGAATGTGTTTTTGCTCGGGGTAGTGTTTACGGGCGCAGCTCGATAACGACCCGGTCTATTCCTTCGAGATCAAACCCGCACGTGCTTTTTTCCTTGTCGCCGGTATACAGGCGTATCGAAATATTTTCTGAAAGCAGGCGTATGAGCTCAATTGTGCGGTGATTAAGGTCATGCTCCGTCACCGTGATTTTTTTGCCGGTTGCATTCCGGAATGTTTCGCACTCGCTGTTTTTGCGGCAGTTCGTACACCGCTCAGGAGCGAACTCCTTTCTTCCCAGAACCACTTCATCGATGCTGATATTGTTGCGCGAGCAGTACTGAATGAGCTGCTTGCGGATGCTGCCGTTTTGAATCCAGCCCCGCATGGTGTGCAGAGATACGCCGATGTCCTCAGCGAGCTGGGCATCTGTTGATAAGCCCATGATGTTTTTAACTTCGTTTAAAATTGTACGCACTGTGTGCATAATATCTGCTCCGCCGTGTCGTGATGTGTATGGGGGTGTGGGTTTTGTTTTTAAGTTTTACATGTATCATATTATTTGTTAAGTATTTGGCAGGTCGCCTTGCAGAGGATCCATTGCTATTGTCGTATACCATTTGCAGGGCGGCTATGTAACGGTCGGGCATACTGATTTCTTATCGTATTGCAACGGTATAAATAATTATTCATATAGAAAAAAACAGGAAAGCTCCTGCAGCGACGCTGTTCATAAATCTTATTGTAACAGAAGGATTCCCAGTGTCCGAACTTTCTGCTTTGGCAGCTTGCGTAAGAACCTATTTCGTTTTTGTCACCGGAGGCGGCGTCGGAGCCCTGACGAACTGGATTATTTCTTTTGTTTTGACCTCACTTATAGGTATACATTATCTTATATCATTTACCTGTGCGCAGGCAGTGAATGTTACCGTTAATTTTATCTGGCATCGGTTTATAACCTTTGATGTCCGGGACAATGCCGGCAGGCGCTTTTTCAGGTTTTTTTTTATGAGTATCGCAACAATGCTTATCAGTGTCACGCTTGTGTGGATTGTGAAGGAGTATGTGCTTGATGCAGTGTATACAATCAATCTTTTCGGCTTGGAACTGAATTATCTTGCGGCTATCATTGCGATTACTTTTGCCGTTTCGATTGCTAATTTCAGCATCAGCCGCGCCTGGGTGTTTGGAGAAAACCATACCCGTTCAAAAAACTGATTCTGTCTTTCCCGGAGCGCTTTGGAGGTCCTTACAGGAAAAAGTTATCATCCTCAACCGGCTCACCTATACGGGGGCTTTCCGAAGCCCCGATAACGCTTTCCAGCCACCGGTTGGTTCCGTTATAAAAGCAGCATACCTCGCTGCATTCCCGGGGAGCGTCAAAAGCGGCAATGGATGCGGACAGGCGGTTCATGGTTTCCTGAAAGGCCTCCTCAGTGGCATAGCCGTCGTGAGTGCCGATATTGGCAGCATCAAGTCCCCTGAAGGCAGGGCAGTGAAAAATGCCCAGGGGGGATACAACGGTGCGGAAATACTGCATATGGCAGCGCGCGGGCTGGGTTTTCAGCTCGTTGAGCCTTCCTGCGAGCAGCGCTTTGAGGTTAACGCTTTCAAGAATTTTCATTGTGCCTCCTGCTGTATTTCTTGTCTCCTCAAGCCCCTGTCGGATAGCGGAGATAACGGCCTCCTCCCTCTTTTTTTCTTCATGGTCAAGCAGCGCTTCCCGCTGTGATCCCGGCAGGCGCACCAGGCACGGCTTGAAGGAGATATAGTCAAACCCGAACCGAGCGGCACGCTCCGCTGCGCGAGCCATTTCAGCTATATTTGCGGCCAGCTCATTGCCGTTTACTTCGATGCCGTCCCACACGATAACAAATGAATAGCCGAGCGAGATCTGCGGGTTTGACTCCTTGATCTTCCGTGCGTTTTCAAGAATATCATCAAGGGCGATGTCGGTTTTCGGACGGTGTGAGCTTTGAAAGGTTTCATTGTCTGCAGCATCGACAGAAAGGCGAAGCCATTCCTTTTCCTCCATTATATCGGCAATGCGGGCCACGCGGTCAAGCCTGAGACCGTTCGTTGAAATGCCCATCTGCAGCCCGCTTTCCTTTACATGAGCGGCGATTTTTTCAAAATCACGGTGAATGGTCGGCTCTCCTCCTCCAACCAGGATCACCGACTTGAGGCCGTGCCGCGTAAGGGTATCTATTGTATGCAGAACCGTGTCAAGAGAGAGATTCGGGGAGCGGCTGTTAATGATCCCCGAGTCGACGCAGTGGGGACAGGCGCAGTTGCACAGCGTGGTAAGGTCGAGATTGATTGATATCGGGCCGTACTGGATGGCAGCGCTTTCAGCAGCGGGAGAGCTGCCGTTGTTCTGCCAGGCAACATACTGCCTGAGGCGGTCTATCACGGATGCCTGACGCAGCTTTGCGCTGAAATCGTGTTCTTTCTGTGTGAGCTTTTCCATACGTGTCTCCTTTTAGACGCGGCGTACTGCTGTACGGTTCCGGTGCAGCAGTAAGGACTATGGCAGCATTTCTCTGGCGGTGATGGAAAAAACCATTCTGAGTCCCTGTTCACAGTCCCTGCCGGTTGAGTTTGCAAAATATATTGTGAGCCAAACGTGTCCCAAATAAATGAAAGCATTGAGCAAAAGCCGGTTCGGGCGGATCTCTGCGCAGCCGCCGCCATATGAAACCTCACTTCATGGACGGCCCGATACCGCTCACTGTACTCATGAACAGGCATTGTGCAGGGATTATCCCAAACAGCAGCATCCTCCGGGCCGTGTGTCTGCTGAAATGTAACGGCACATGCCGCTGCATAACCTCTTCATTTGTTGCGGGGGCTTTTCAGTGCCCCGCTCGAACCGGCTTCGTTACATTATTTTGGACACTACTGATTGTGTGCAAATAATCATATACAAATAACATAATATGCGCATAAAGTTAAAATGAAAAATTAAGATGTTATGCGGCCGGAAACCGGGTGGGAGGGTGAATGCCGAACCGCCACGTGGAAATGATCAGATAGAAGCGCGCCCGGGTAATAATCATAGGTAAACCTCCGGCTCTGCCGGAGGACTCACAGAGTTTGACCTGTGCGGGATTCTCATGATTTTGTCTGCATGTTGATATTGAAAAATAGTACTGGATTGCCCGGACGGAACCGGGCAGTGACAAAACGGTCAACAGTTCAGCACAAACCGTCATCCCGCGGTTTA
>CAZUMW010000033.1:0-56695 GCA_964621615.1 uncultured Thermodesulfobacteriota bacterium | reverse complement strand
TTTGTCACTGCCCGGCTCCGTCCGGGCAATCCAGTACTATTTTTCAGTATCAAAATGCACACAAAATCATGAGAATCCCGCATATGTCAAACTCTGTGAGTCCTCCGGCAGAGCCGGAGGTTTACCTGTGATTATTAGCCGTTTACTTCCGCACCCACCGCTGCCACGGACGGTTTCCGTCCTTTCTGAACGTGGCGTTGGTAATGGTTGCCTCATCGACCGTAATTTTTGTTATAACCATCATCTGCTTAAACATCGCACGTGCCTTCTCAAGGGGCAGCTTCCGGGCTTTTGCGCGCTCCTCATAGGGTATCGCATCTTTAAGAATGCGGTCATATTCGGGATCATCCGCCTCGATAATCTCTGCGGTTCCCTTGAACTGGATGCACAGCGTGGAGGCAAACCCGGTAAACTCCCTGTGCCAGTTAAGGCTCACGCGGGGGTTCTGCCTGATGTGCAGCAGCTTTTCGGTCCCCTTTTCGTGCATGCCGTGAAGCGTCATGCGATCCTCATCCAGTGCGAACTCTGCAGTAGTGCTCAGCGGCTTGTTGTTGACACAGGTTGCAAGAATGCAGGTTCTGTTATGCTTTTTGCCCCCCATGGCTGTAACGATGGCCTGCTTTGTTTTATCGGGATCCATGGCCCCATCACCTTTTGAAAAGCCGGCGTAGTTACCGTCAAGCCATACCTGCGTTGCAGTCGACTCGGCATCAATCTGTATCTGATGACAGTCGGCACAGGTAACCCCTTCCGGGATTTCCGGGTGGTCTTCGCTTACGTCCGCAGAGGCCTCAATTGCGCTTACCTCCTTGTCGACCGATGCTTTCTCTTTTTCAGAATCATCTTTTGCTGCGGTATCAAACGCCCAGCAAAGAATACATATGCATAACCCGGCGGATACCATTCCTGTCCATACGTTCCCTGATCTCACTGCATGTCCTCCTTTCATGAATACGTAAAATAAATTCTGGATCACCCGGACAAACCGGGTGATGACGATTGTGGTGAAGCTGCCAGTTGATCCGTTTTGTTATGTCTTACCCGCTCACGCTCTGTGTTCAAGCTCCACACCGCACAAGCTAACCGTCATTGCCCGGGTCCGTCCGGGCAATCCAGTTATGTTGTGAATAGCACAATGCGGACGACAATCAATAAAATTCCCGCACAGGTCGAAGCCTGTGAGCCCCCACGGCAAAGCCGGGGGTTTACCATAATTATTAATTGCTGCTCTGCGTCCGCACGTCACATCGCCTTTTGCATAATCTGGACAAGGCTCAGCATATCTATGCCGCCGCCGTCCGCATGAATCCCGTCCATGAGGTTCGCCTCACACCAGGGACACGAGGTGGCAAGAGCTTCGGCTCCTGTCTGCTTTGCCTCCTGTACACGCTCGCGCGCTGTTTCAACGGCAAATTCGGGGAACGCCGACTTAACGCCGCCGCCCGCTCCGCAGCACCACGAAAACTCCCTGATACGCTCCATCTCAAGAAGCTCAACGCCGGGAATGGCCTCAAGTATGCGCCGGGGCTGGTCATACACGCCGTTCGCCCCGTAGTTCCTTGAGCGCGCCGGCTCGGAAAGCCCCCATTTTACCCGCTTTCCTTCCCACAGATCCTGCGGCTCCCCGCCGCGTCCGGCGTGACAGGGATCGTGCCAGGTTACCTTCAGGGGAACCTCTTTTTCAAACGACAGCCTGCCCTCCTGCAGCAGCTCATCAAAATACTCCATGCTGTGCTTCACCTCAAAGTTCATCGCCCCGGCTGCGGGATACTGGCTCTTAAAGACGCCGTAGCAGCCCGCGCATGAGGTAATGACTGTTTTCACGCCCAGATCGTTAAACAGCTGGATATTTTTGCGTGCAATGTCAAGGAACATGTCTTTCATCCCTACTTTCACGACCGGGCTGGCACAGCACGATTCGTTTGCACCCAGAATGCCGACATCGACCCCCGCGCTCTGCAATATGCCAAGCGTTGAGCGCGCAACATCCTGAAGGTTCGCGTTATAGGCGTAGGTGCAGCCGGCAAAATACAGCACCTCGGCTTTTTCCTTGTTTAAGTCCTTCACCTTCAATTTGCGGGCCCAGTGCCCCCTGCGGCTTCCCGGCTGCAGCCAGGGGTTGTTGTTCCGCTTAATGCTGTCAACTGCGGGCATATGTCCGGGCAGGGGCCCCCTGCCCTGCTCAACAACATAATTTCTCAGCTCGTGGAGAACCTCGAGCGGCTCCATGTCGCGGGTAAATTTGCAGGTGACGTCACAGGCGCCGCACAGCGTACAGGTATAAATAACCTCAAGCGCTCTGTCTGTAAGCTCAACCTCCCCCTCCAGCAGCGCCCGGGCCAGGTCAAATCGCCCCTGAGCTGAATATGCATCGAATTTGTACTTTTTCATGGACGGGCACACCACCGCCCGCTCTGTGCTTTTTACGCTCCACGGGTGAACCCACTTACACATTGAGCAGCGCTCGCAGTTAACCAGATCCCACCGGTATGCATCTAAATTCATGGCTTCCTCCTTTTTTCCGGCTATAACCCGAGCTTGCCGGGATTCATGATATTGTGGGGGTCTATTGTATCTTTGATCATCCGGGCGGTCTTGTGCTGAACTGCATTTCTGCCGGAGGTCATTATGCCCCATGTTCCGTACGCACGCGTAAAGATCCCGCCCAGCTCATACATTCTCCGGCTTGCGTTATCAAACAGCCGGGAGGCTGTTTCCCTCTGGCGCTCATCATGCGGATTGCAGGGGAGAACAAACTCCAGATGAGCGACACGGCCGTTTTCAATCGGCTGCAAGTACACGCCGATATCCTGCGCATTGTAATTGTCCCGCACCGCCTGCTCCTGCATGGCGGCGATAAAAGCGGGCGCCCTGTCCATGGTGGTAACAAAGAAGATATCGGCATGGGCACCTTTGCGCATGTCCTTCCAGTACACATCTCCGCCCCAGCTTCGCCGCATAGCGCGCTCAAAAAAGGAAGCAGCCTTCGGCGCTTCCGGAACGGTGCGCAGCGGGCTGACGCCGCAGTCCTGCGACACCGCCAGAAAATCTTTTTCCTGATAGTCAATGCGTTCTTCCGGGAATCTGCCGATTCCGCCGATACAGAAAACCTGCACATATGCAGGAAGATTCTGCTGCAGGGACTCATACTCCTGACCGGAGGATGCCAGCAGAAAAGCAAGAGCGCTTCTGCCGAGAATAAAGCACTCATAGCCGATCCACCTGCGCTGCACCCGGTAGGTGAAATCAACAAGGCGGGCAATATCATCCGATGCGGTAAAATAGATTTTCTGCTTCTTCGGCAGCGGCTCGGCCATGATATTTATCCAGGTAACGATGCCGAGCGTACCCTGAGACCGGGTGTAGAGCCGGTTCCAGTCAAAGCCGGGCCCCCACGGTCCGATCATATCAGACTGGACCGCTTCGGGCGGCGCAAGAGACGCGGTACCGGTCCGGAATATCGTTCCCGACGGCATAACGATTTCCGCGGTATAAATGGGCTCGGTGTAGTTGAACTCGGTAACAAGCATGGGATGTGCTTCCAGGTGTGCGGTAAGCACCGACTGATCCTTCCGCGGCTGCAGCGGAATCATTGCCCGGAGATTCTCTTTTTCAAGCGCATCCTGAAGCTGATCATACGTGACGCCCGGCTGAATCCGCACCGCACGGTTCCGCCGGTCGATCTTGAAAATCTTTTTCCATCCCGACAGATCAACGACAACCCCGCCCATGCGGGCTGAGGCTGCGCTGTAGTCATGCGTTCCCGAACTGGCAGGAGCAAGCGGTATCTTCTCTTCATTCGCATATCCGACAAGCGTGCAGACCTGCTCCGCATCGTCCGGAAACACCGCGCAGGCCGGTAGCCCGCCGACGCCCATCACCGGATCAGCGCCGTACTTCTGCAGCGCCTGCGCATCGTCGACAACATTGTCCGATCCGACAATATCGCCAAGGCGCTTTTTCAGCTCGGCCGAATATGTTTCCTTTTCCGCACAGACCTCTGCATACGGCTTGTCATTAAGGGGCTTAACATAATCAACTTTTGCTAATTCTTTCTCTGCCATAAACATCCTCCTGCAAGTATATGAGATTACCGGACCGGGCAGTGTGTGCTCATACCGGCCGGTACCGTTTGGTTATGCATCCCGAGACGGATGTTATCCCTGTCCCGGAGGCTCGGGCGGAACCGGGTATCCCGGGTTTGCCGTAAGGCGCGGATCCACAGCCTTCTTTATATTTTTAACCAGCTCGTGATAATTGCACATCTGCGGGCCGGTAATGTACGTCATGGGCCCCATCGGCCAGGTCGAGCACATCTTGCGCTTAACCGCTTCCTGAATCGTCTGTACGTAGCCGCTCAGGAACGTCCCGCCCGCTTCCAGATCGTGCTCGAAATATATGAGCGGCTCTGTTTCGGAAAAGTGGCCGAGCTGATAGGAGTTGAGCCAGTCGTTGCCCACGTCATCAGGCGCAAAATGTCCCTTTTCAATAGCATCCATAATAAGCGGCCACATGTATTCCTTGCTCATCTTGAGGCTCTGGTCCAGCGAGTCGAACCCGAATCCGCCGATCACAAAAAAATCTCCCGCTATGCGGAAGAGGCGGTTGGACATTCCGGTTCTGAACTGCTCGCCGAGATTGCAGTTTGCCATTTCCCAGAGCTCATGGCCCTCGGTGATATACTCGCCGCCGATATCATCCACAATGGCATCGAGCACCTTCTTCTCGTATGCAACCTGCCGTGGTGACGAAAAGCCAAGAAGCGTGACCGACAGCATATTGACCCACTTCTTCTTGAACTCCGGCCATCGCTCCCAGAAGGCCTCAACAGAGCCCGACTCGCCGGCAAGTATCATGCTCGCCGGCTCTTCATGCACGGCTACGCCGATTTCCTCATGTCCGATTTCATACATGGCATCGATCAGCTTTTCCCGTGAGGGAAACCGGATAAGATTGACTTTGAACAGATCCTCGGGAAAGTCCACATGAAAATCGGGATTGGCTCCTTTAACCGGATATGCTTTTGGACCTGGATAGGGAAACAGCTTGACGGCCATGGTGGTGACCATCCCGAGCCCGCCGCAATGTCCGGAATCGGCCCGTATCAGCCCTTTCAGGTTCATCCCTGCGCATTCGCCCCAGAACCAGTCGCCCGAAGCGTTGCCGCGAGAGCCGATATGCAGCAGCTCGCCGTTGGGCAAAACCCAGTCGCATCCCAGTATGCCCCGGTTGTAGCCGAACTTGTGTCCGGTGCCGCCCATTCCCTGAAACAGGTTATTTGCCACCACAGAGCACTGCGCTCCGCCCTCACACACCGTGATGGTAAGCCCCCGCTTCATCGTTTCCGCCTGCAGCTGTGCATAGGTTACATAGGGCTCAACAACCGCATACATATTTTTTTCATCAATATGCAGCACGCGGTTCATCCGCTTCGGGTCAATAACAATAGTGTCCGGGCGGGTCGGTATGGTGGGCGGCAGCAGATTTGTGCCGACCGGGATGAAGTTGAACTGGTAGCGGTTCGCTATTTGTATGATTGTCTGAATATCTTCGGTACTGCCGGGAAGGGCCACCGCCGCAGGCCGGTATCTGCCGGACTGGGCATGAGTGGCATAGAGCAGCCACATGTAACTGTAGCCGGCGGTAACAGACGGATCATCACACACATTTTCTTTGCCGAGCGCCTGCTCGAGCGCCTGATATGCTCCGCGCGGTAAGCTCATCACAACCTCCATAAAATTAAATTAGTAAACAACCGGTCTCATCGCAGATCCCGTACCCGGGGGGGGAGAGCCCGGCATGGTGTTTCGTCCAGGGGCCAACAGGGCCACGCTCCACGGAAGTGGATAGTTTCTTATTGCCGCCTTGCGATTTGCGCAAGGCGGCAAAACAATGCTATTCTGCACAATGCAGCCCTGCACGATACCGGCCGCTATTTTTTGATAGAGCTGAGTATGCTGTCGATCTGAAAATGATTCTGAACGGTTAAATCAAATTCTACTTTCATGGTATAGCGGGTAAAAAGAGAGCCGACCGTCAGGCAGTAAATCGCCCGGGCAAGTTTCTCGGTGTCAAACTGAACAAATATACCCGCTGAAACACCCTCCTGCATGATTCCCTGAAGCGTTTCCATGAACCTGTCGTAAAAGGTGGTCATCATCTTCTGAACCTCGGGGCGGTCTGACTCTTTTGAAAGAAACTCTATATACACCTTGAAAAACTCACGGTTGTCCTTCAGCACCTCGATTGCATGGTCGATAAAAATACGAAGCCGCTTTTCAGGATCTTTCTCCTGTCCGATGCCCTCCATAATCTGTTCAAAGTATTTGTTGACGCCCAGATAAAAAATCTCATTTACTATCATAATACCCCTCCTTTTTTGATTAACCGACTGGTCGGTTTAGCTTGAAGTTAAAAAAATTATCAATTGACTGGTCAGTAACGCATGCTTGATATTCCCGAAAAACGTGCATTTTTGTGTCATTGCGAGCAGTGAAGCAATCTCTTCCCTCCCGAGTAGTTGCAAAAACAAGATTGCTTCGTCGTTTCACGCCTCGCAATGACCGATTTTCTGCCTTTTTACAGGTCTGCCATGCTTTATTGTCCCTGCTTTTTAATTGAGTTGAAAAATGTATTCAGCTGATATGTATTCTGCTCGTTAATATCAAAATCAACATTTACTGAAAAATTGGTGAAAAGAACCCCCATAAACAACAGATATACTGCCCTGGCGGTTTTGCGTGCATCACAGTCAACAAAGGTTCCGGTGACGATACCCTCTTCGATAATCTGGCGGAACGTGGTGACTGAATCACGATAAAATGCGGTCATAACCCGCCTTATTTCAGGCTCTCGAACACCCATGGCAAGAAATTCAATGCAAAATTTAAAAAAATCTTCGTTTTCTTTAAAAATACGGATTGAACGGTCAATAAACAGCCGCAGCCGCTCCTCGGGATCGTCAACCCCCCGTATAAGCGCCTTTATCTGATCGAAATACTTGCCCACACGGTAGTGAAATAGTTCAAGAAAAAGGTCTTTTTTTGATTTAAAATGATAATAAATGCCGCCCTTGCTGATGCAGGCCTGCTCTGCGATACTGTCAATCGAGGTCCCGTAGTAGCCGTTTTCATTGAAACAGCGGACAGCTGCATCAAATATCGTTTCCTTACGGTTTTTTTTATCGTTCATGTCACCCCTACTTTACTGACCAGTCAGTTTATTAGTTTAGGGTATACAATCCCCCCTGTCAAGATTTTTTTATAAAAAAAATACTTTTCCCCGGTTCAAATGATATAATGCAGTAAATTCAGAAATACGTTTCCGGCTTTTTCGCTATATGATCAGTACCTGAAAAAGCACTGTCTCATACAAATATACGATTGTATATGATTACAAACGTGTCCAAAATAAATTAAAGCAATAAACAAAAGCCGGTTCGGGCGGGTCTCTGCGCAGCCGCCGCCATATGAAACCACACTTCATGGACGGCCCGATACCGCTCACTCTACTCAGGAACAGGCATTTTGCAGGGATTATTCCAAACAGCAACTTCCTCCGGGCCGTGTGTCTACTGAAATGTAACGGCACATGCCGCTGCATAACCTCTTCACGTGTTGCGGGGGCTTTGCCAGTGCCCCGCCCGAACCGGCTTCGTTACATTATTTTGGACACCAATGATATGATTACTCGACGAAATTTCATCCGCTCCCTTATCGCCGCTGCAGGCACCACAGTGTGGACACAATCCGTATCCGCCGGGCTGAGCTCGCAGATAGCAGATAACCTCTGTAAATCGTTTTTATCGCGGCTTTCACCGGCCGAATACAGCCGGCTGCTGCATATGACCCTGTATGCGCTCCGCAGAGAGGCAGCGCTGAAAGGCGCTGTGTCGACAGCCATGCAGATGCCTTCCCTATCGTCTCGATACAGGGACATCCTTTTACCGGATCCCGAAATAGACAGCGACTACACTATATATTACGGGGATCCCCATGGCCATACAAAGCACAGTGACGGAATGCGAACCGCCAGGGCATACTATGAGTATGCACAGAAAATGGGCCTTGATTTTGCTGTGCTCACCGATCACGCCGAAATTCTCTCGCCGCGGGAGTGGCAGTCAAACCAGCACGCCACCGACAATGCATACATCCCCGGCTCTTTTGTCACGCTGCAGGCCTATGAATACACGAACTGTATTGACGGCAATTATGATATTTACCTGCTAACCGATACGGATACCCACATCGGCACCGACAGCTTGTATGCCTGGCATAATTTTTTCGTCTGGCGCCCGCGCGAATACACAAATGATAACTTCGTCGAAAATCCCACAGCGCTCTTCACCATGCTGAAACAGGCAAAAAGCGCGGGGGTTGTTAAGGATGTCATGGCGGTTCCTCATCACTGCTCATGGTCGCTTGCGCCCACTAACTGGAGCTATTTCGATCCTGAAATAGTTTTTTTTGCAGAAGGATACTCAAAGCACGGCAACTCAGTGTTTCCTGACTGGTTTGAGGACTTCTGTGATAAAATACCCTACTACCAGGAAGGAACAAGCGTGCTTGATGCCCTTAACCGCAATATTCGCATAGGGATCACTGCAGCAACCGATACCCACGGGGGCATGCCCGGCTCGCTTCATCACACCCTTAACCTTCCGGTTTTCTGCTATACAGGAGGGCTGACAGGCGTGCTTGTCAAGCGGAATGAGCCCTTCACCCGCCAGACAGTATGGGATGCGCTTAGGCAGCGGCGCGTGTTCGGAACGCGGGTTCTCGGCCTGCACATGAGCTTTAAGGTAAACGGGCAGGAGATGGGGAGCACGGTCCGGCCTGATACCGAGCCGTGCTTTTATATCGAAGTACACTCTCCGGAGACAGAGGAGATACTCGGCATACCGCCGATGATACGCTATATAGAAATCATCAAAAACGGCTCAATCGTCTTCAAGCACTGGCTGCTGTTCAACCCGTATCACGTGCGCATAGAAGCGTGGAAAGACCCCGATTTTAACGACCGTATCGACAACAGCTATTTCCTGCGGGTAGTGGGTTACGCGGGAGATCTCGCCTGGTCGAGCCCTGTTTTTATCGAAAAAAGCCGATAGGGGCTTTGCCTGTCCCGGTAAAAACAATTTTCCGGAGATTGTTCATACACCTCTTAGCAGTAACAGTCATAAGCTGCGGCAAAGCCGCAGGCTTGATCGGAGCCGTTTCGCGAATACTTCGCACGGCAGTGCGGAGGTAAGTGGATGTAAATAAATAAAAAAAACAATTCCCGGGACACCCCGCGCAGCTTGCTGCGGGGGATGTCATTAATGAGCCTCTCTAAGCGGCTGCAAAAACAAACAACTCAAAGCAGTTGACAAACCGGGGCACTCTGCCCGTACTGTCATCACAGCCCCGACTGCGTGGTATTGTACCATCGTTACAAAAATCCCTCCCGGCCTCCCTTTCGAAAGGGAGGAGACTACCTTGTTCCCCTCTTTGGAAAAGTGGGGTGAGGGGAGATTTTTTACGCATTATCGCCGGACACGCTTCGCTTTGTCAGAGCCTGCAACTCTCATTCGTTTGAAATGACGCCGGTGCTATTGTTACACAGCCTCTAAACCGGGTGGTGACGGTTTGTGCTGAACTGTTGACCGTTTTGTCATTGCCCGGCTCCGTCCTCCGGCAGAGCCGGAAGTTTACCTGTGATTATTATAGCTAACATATAGTTTCTCTTTTTGTTATACACGTATAGCTGAACATTGTAATACGTAAAGCTTTTTGGGCCTGCCCCCCCCTAACGGGCACTCACGTAAGCGGCGGCAGGTGTATAACGTGCAGCGCTTCACTTTTTTCGATTTGAAGCTCGAGGCTGTCATTTCGAATTCCCAGGGCCAGCCTGCCGCTGCTTCGTCCACCTTCCATGCCACAGATATCGCGCAGCATTTCAAGGCCGCGTGCCAGAATCGATTCGGGGGCGGCGGGCAGCATATGCTCCCCATCTCCGGCGGCAATCAGTACAGGGCAGCCTTTTTCAAGCACGATCCTGTGTGCCCGGCTCTCAAGCGCATCTACAATAACAAGTGCGAGATATTTAAGGGCCTGCTCATCAACACCGATGCCCGGCTCCTCCTGCCATTCGCGGTCAGCCCACTCTCGCAGCTGTTCGGCCGGCACTGTTTCAAGATAACAATCAATGTTCTGCTGCAGCAGGCTATGGTAGCTTTGCTCATCTTTCATGGCTTTCTCCCGTAATGATATTATGTGCGCCGATACTATCTTTGTACATACGCGATAACCACGCTTCCTGCTGCCAGGCCAATGCTGTCACACAGGGCTGACAGGAATACCTGCAATGAGGGAAAAACCGTCCATTTATGGGCTGCGAGATGTCCGCCGAGAAATGTGGAAAGCCCGACAAGAAGCCCCAGAGCTGCCCCTCTCAGCAGCACATTCGCCGGCCGCTTAGCCATATAATTGAGCACCGCTATAATGATCGACGGAATCAGCAGCCCTGCAAAAAGCATGGGCACACGGCTGAGTCCGATGTTTTGTATCATACCGCAATACCATGAGGAAACCCACGGGTCGAGCAGCTTCGCCGCGATAATAAAATTAATTGCACTGACAACAAGATAGCCGACGATAAATGAAACACCGATCTCTTTAGCAGCGGACACAGGATCCTCCCGTTGTATACGTGTCGATTATTGTTTCAATAAGCACCTGGCTTCCAACTCAAAAACAATGCCAAACGCAAGCAGCATACACCAAACTGTATAGTATTTCACCATGTGAACGTCAAGCGATAATGAATCAGGAACCTCCCCTGAAATTGTACCGCATGACAAAAATAACACTATGGTCATTGCCCGGCTTGCCCGGGCAAGCCAGTTGTTTTTTAGGCACGGGTCTGCATTTTTTCATCTTGCATATTTATCATATTTTTAATACTCTTGATATAATTGGACCATATTGTAATCCCGTTTTTTCAAATAGTTACAACTAATCGGGGGCGTAACCGCACAATAGCGCCTTACGGCACCACCCTGTTTATTCTGCGACTCGTATCGTAATAGAAGGCATGAAGACATGAACCTTCCCAATCAGCTCACCGTTGTCCGTATAATCATGATTTTTATTTTTCTCATCATCTGTAACGTTGATGATAAGCTTCCCGAAGCCATACAGCACACGTGGAGAGTCTCAGGCTTTATTTTCGTTATCATTGCCGGGCTGACCGATCTGCTCGATGGATACATCGCACGCAAATACGATCTTGTCACCGATTTCGGCAAGCTGATGGATCCCCTTGCCGATAAAATATTCATAGCCGCCACATTCATTATGCTGGTGGATAAAAATCTGCTTCCCGGATGGGTTGCTGTCGTTGTGCTTTCCCGCGAGTTTCTGGTCACCGGGCTGCGGCTGCTTGCGGTAAACAAAGGGGAAGTAATCGCAGCGGATATAACCGGCAAGATAAAAACAAGCCTGCAGATGATTTTTCTGATTATCGGCGGGTGCGTCTGGGTCGGTTGGCTCAGCATGGCACAAATTCGCCCCCTATGGGTCAGCGCCACGTGGATCGTTGTCATCGTAACGCTGTGGTCGGGCATTTCTTACTTTATCAATCACAGGCATCTGTATCTGACAAAAGCCTGACAGCACATTCACTCTGGACAAACAAAAGACATAAAAGGTCTTCTTTCATGACCGCACAGCAAAAAGCAAACGGCAGCAAAATATACTCGGAAATCATCACTATGCTGGTCACTATGATAGAGGAAAAGGGTGATTATATCAGCGGGCACAGCGAGCGCGTGGCAGGCAACTGCAGCCGTTTTGCAAAGTCTCTGGGACTTTCCAAAAACGAGCTTGACCGGATATACCTCGCTGCATTGCTTTACGATATCGGCATGATTTATATTCCCGCAAACATCATTCAAAAACCGTCAGCATTAACCGAAGACGAAATGGCAATCATACGGATGCACCCGGCAATGGCCGCCCGGATCCTGTCGCCGATCGGCATATTTAAGGGAATCGTCCCGCTTATCAGACACCACCATGAGCTGTATGACGGAACCGGATATCCTGACGGCCTTAAACAGCACAGCATTCCGCTGGGCTCCCGCATACTGTGTCTGGTCGACAGCTATGAGGCCATGATCGCCCCGCGCGCCCACCGGCCCGCCCTTACCAGCTCCGAGGCTTTGGACTTTATCAGCCGTCATGCAGGCAAGCGGTTCGATCCTGACCTGGCCAGGCAGTTTATTGAATTTATCCGAAGCAACCCCGACGTGTCCGCCGGCATCAAAAAAGAAAAAAAGTCTCAGGATATACGCGAAGTTGTTATAGACATCGTACGAAAGCTTAAAAAAGGCGAAATAGTCATGCCGGTGCTGCCAAAAGTGGTGAGCCAGATCCAGCAGGTGATTAACCGGCCTGACTCAACCACCGAGGACCTCGCCCGGATAGTCGAGCGGGACGGCGTAATCTCGGTGAAGCTCATCGCAATCGGCAATTCGTCGGTATACCGCGGCGCTGAAACTTTCACCTCCGTGCGGCAGGCGATTACCCGCCTGGGCTTCAAGCAGACAAACAGCATCATCACCGCGATAGCTGCCCGCAATCTCTACCGAACCCCGGTAAACCAGTGTATGAAAATGATGGAGCGCCTGTGGCTGCACTCGCTGGCAACAGCGTATTGCGCCCGCGAGCTGGGGCATCGTCTTGGCCAGGATGATCCGGAAAAGCTTTTTTTGCAGGGGCTGCTTCATGACATCGGCATGACACTGCTGCTTAAGGCGATAGGGGAGATGCCCACCCGGGAGAATGTATTTGAGAAACACGTGATACATGAAACCCTTAAGGAATTCCACCCCCGTGTCGGCGGGGCGCTTTTGCAGCAATGGCATTTTCCGAAAGACTTCATCCGGGTTGCCGAACAGCACGAAAACCAGCAGTTTTTTGACACAACACCGACCGATATCCTGATCGTTCACTTTGCAAACCGTTTTGCCTGCAAAACCGGGTATCCGGTTTTTGACGATGAAGACTCCGGAGAGCTGTGGGAGCAGGAGTCCGCTAAGCTGCTTCAGCTGAGCCCGGACACCCTTTTTTCCGTTACGGAACGCGTCACAGAAATCATGCAGGATTCGGCGGCCATGTTTTGATGGATCAGCATTCATGCTGACCCCGCAGTATGACTTTTTTGTCCTCCTAATGCTTGATGACTCTTCGCCGACATTTTCCACACAATGAGATCACCGGGATATTTAATATTGTGTTACCCGGGTATATATGTTAATAAAAATCATAATTAATATTCATATATACGCAGCAGCACAAATATGACTTGCAAAAAAAGGAGCTTCACATTATGAGCGGCGAGTCTCTTTTGCTCGGTGATGCACTTATTGCCGAAAACCTTATCACCGCTGAACAGCTCACCGAAGCACTGCTCACACAGGAGGAGGAGCGCAACCGAAAGGGCCAGGTGCTCCGTCCCCTTGGTGATATCGTTCACGAGCAGTTCAGTGTGAAGCTCGACGACATTGAAAGCGTTTTTGTAAACCGCTGCCTGCCTGATATAATAAAATCAGAAATACTCAGAAGCATCGAGGGGGACCATCTGCTTGAAATGGAGGAGATTGATTTCTCACGGCTCATCGCGGAAATCACCGTTCATGTTCCCCACTATTACAGACAGAAGACAGATCTCGACCGCATGGACAACGTCGAGGGCAAAATGATCTACAAGCACCGCAAATGCCTCGAATATATGATCAGCGGAAAAGTAAACTGCGCTCTCAGGCTGACAACACAGTCGGACCTTCAGGCGTCGTTTTTCTTCTCCTATAAAATGATTGAAAAAGAATTCACCTTCAACCGTGAAACGCTTATGGAAGCGATTCGCGACCAGCTTGTACATGCACATGCCAGCCTTGAGCAGCACAATCCATAAACCGGGCTAACGCATGCGGCATCCGTTTTTTCTAAGCGTCGCCCACCAGCTGCACGCTGCTGTTATCGAACCCCGGCACAATTTCCATACGCCAACCACTATTTACAGGATACTTTCAGGCGGCTTCGGACACTCACATGACAAAAACAGAATTTATCGACAGGCTGCTGCCGTTTGTCAGCAAAGCAAGCAGATACCTCGGCAATGAAGTAAATGCCGTCCGCAAGGATCTCTCCAGAGTCGATCTGATATGTGCGCTTGCATTCCCCGATGCATATGAAATCGGCATGTCGCACCTGGGAATTCAGATACTCTATCACGTTCTTAACAGCCGCCCGGATATCGCCTGCGAGCGGGTATTCGCCCCGTGGCCGGACATGGAATCGCTGCTCGAAAAAACCGGCACGCCGCTTGCGACACTTGAATCGCACATACCGCTTTCCGACTGCGATATTGTCGGCTTTTCCCTGGAATATGAGCTCGGCTATGCAACGGTCCTGCGCATGCTCGCACGTGCCGGCATACCCTTTCGCGCATGTGATAGAAATCAGCAGCATCCGCTGATAATCGCAGGCGGCCCCAGCATGTTCAACCCGGAGCCGGTCGCCGAATTTTTTGATGCGGTCGTTATCGGCGACGGCGAGGAGGTGATCACCGACCTGTGCGACGCAGTGCTTCAGTCAAAAAAGCAGGGGCGGAAAAAACAGGACACCTTGGAAGCGCTGGCTGATATTGCCGGCATATATGTGCCCTGCTTTTTCAGGCCCCGCTATGATTCCGACGGAACTCTTGCTGAAATCGACCTGCTCAGAAAAGGATATACGCACGTAACAAAGCGCACGCTGACCCGCTTTTCTGATGCCCCCTGCTGCACCGCCCCCATTGTGCCCACTATGCACATTATTCACGATCGCGCCGGCATCGAAATTGCCCGCGGGTGTACGCACGGCTGCCGGTTCTGTATGGCGGGAATGATATACCGCCCGGTGCGGGAAAAGCCTCCCGCACAGATTCAGCAACTGCTGCGGGAAATACTCTCCTCTACAGGGTATGAGGAATGCGCGCTGCTGTCGCTCAGCTCAGGGGACTACTCAGGCATGAGCGGCCTTATCCGTGAGCTGATTGCCGAGCATGCCAGTGAAAAAACGGCTGTTTCGCTCCCGTCCCTGAGGGCTGAAACGCTCACCCGGGACCTTATGGAGGAAATAAAAAAAATCCGCAAAACCGGCTTTACCATTGCACCGGAAGCGGGCACGCAGCGCCTTCGCAACACTATTAACAAGGGGCTCACTGAGGACGATATCCTAAAGACGGCCGACGCTGTCTTTTCAGCCGGATGGAACCTTATAAAGCTGTATTTCATGATCGGGCTTCCTGCTGAAACCGATGCGGATATCGAGGGCATTATAGATCTGAGCAACAAAATTGCATCGCTTGACCGCCGCAAGCAGATCAATGTAAGCGTTTCAACCTTTGTTCCAAAGCCGCACACCCCCTTTCAGTGGGAGCGCATGATCCCTGCTGAGGAAATACGAAAAAAGCAGCGCTATCTGAAAAACAGGCTCAGCAGCAGAAAAATAAGATTCAAATGGCATGACGCTGCCTTAAGCGTGCTTGAGGGTATTTTTTCCCGCGGCGACAGACGGCTCGCCGACGTTATTCAGTCCGCCCACCGTCTCGGCGCAGGCTTTGATGCATGGACTGAACACTTTAAACCTGATATATGGGACAGAGCCTTTGCCGAGTGTGCCATCGATTCATCCCGGTATCTGAATGATATAGCGATGGATCAGCTGCTGCCCTGGCATCACATATCCTGTGGTGTCAAAACCGATTTTCTGAAAGCAGAGCGCAAAAAAGCAATGAGCGCTTCGGCAACTCCCGATTGCAGACAAAACGGGTGCAGCGGCTGCGGCGTATGCGCTGACCAGGTCCAAAACGAGCTGCACCAGTCACCGCCGGAACCGTCAGAGGATCGCTCTAAGCCATACGCCCAGGATGAAGCATATCGCTACCGCCTGTTCTTCTCCAAAACAGGCCCTGCCCGCTTTCTAAGCCATCTTGAGCTCTACACTGCGCTCACCAGGGCCATGAGACGTGCCCGCCTGCCGCTGCAGTACTCCCGCGGATTTCACCCGAAACCGCGCATCGCGTTCCACGGAGCCCTTCCTGTGGGCATGGAAAGCACTGACGAGCTGTGCGATATTGTGCTTGGACAACATTGCGTGCCCGATGATCTGTGCGGCCGGCTGAACAGTCAGCTTCCGGAGGGAATTCGCGTCCATGCAGCACGGGAATTTACATTGAAAAACAAAGCAGTTACTGATAGGATACAGCAATATCTGATCTGTTTTCCAGATGCTGGTGCGTATAATTTTAAAAAGCCCGCTGATATCAATGACACAATAGCTGCGTTTTTACAGAGGGACACCTGTCCGGTAACAACGTATAAAAAGGGAAGCCCGCTGACAGTTGACATTAAGCCGCTGATAGGCTTAATTAAATCTGTTGATGCGAGCAGCGTTATTGTGCAGATACACCCGCACCAGACAACGGCACCGAAAATTACCGAGATTGCCGCTCATATCTTTCAGATTTCACCTGAAGCGGCGGCTGCCCTTCGCATAATAAAGCAAAAGCCGGATGGCACACATCACCCGGCTCACACAACATAACCGTACTGTGTCTAGGCGCTGAATATACATGGCTTCTGAGATAATTATAAACAAAACATCACATGAAACCCGTGCCGCACTGCTTGAAAACGGCTCGCTTGCCGAGCTTTACATCGAGCGCGAGTCCGACAAGGGCATAGCCGGGAACCTGTATAAAGGCAAGATTCAGCGCGTTTTGCCGGGTATGCAGGCTGCATTTGTCGATATCGGCATTTCGCGCTCCGCATTCCTGTGCGCTGATGATGTCTACCAAAGCACTGCTGAGTTTGAATCGATGCTGAACGTGCTCAAAGAAAAAGACGACAAAGAAGAAATGGAGCTTCCCCTCGATGATGCGCCGGACTATCCGGAGCCCGCACCCACCCCGCCCATTGAAGATATGATCACCGAAGGCAGAGAAATTCTCGTGCAGGTAATGAAAGAGCCTATCGGCTCAAAAGGGGCTCGCGTTTCATGTCACATCTCACTGCCCGGACGCTATCTTGTCTATCTTCCTACGCTCCAGAACATCGGCATATCACGAAGAATCAGCGATCCGGACGAGCGCGAGCGCCTGCGGGACATGATTAATGCCATAAAGCCCGACAGCGGCGGCTTTATTATCCGGACGGCAAGCGAAAATGCAGCCGAAGAAGAGCTGGCGCAGGATATGGACTTTCTCATAAAGCTCTGGGACAATATACAAAGCCGCACAGAGCAGGCGCCGGTTATGAGCCTTTTACATGAAGATCTTGACATGGCGCTTCGAGTTATACGCGACCTGTACAGCAGGGATGTCACCAGGGTCGTAGTCGACTCAGAGCAGACGCACCAGAAGATAATCGGTTTCATAGAAACCTTTATGCCCCAGCTCACATATTCGGTTGAGCTGTATGAGGGCGTCAAGCCTGTTTTCGATTACTACGGCATCGAGGTTGAAATCAGCCGCGCGCTTGAAAAAAATATCTGGCTCAAATCCGGCGGATATATTGTTATAGAAGAAACCGAAGCACTGGTGGTTATCGATGTCAATACCGGCCGGTATGTTGGCAAAGGCAACCAGGCCGACACCATACTCAAAACAAACCTGGAGGCGATCAAGGAAATCGCCTACCAGCTGAGGCTGCGAAACCTCGGCGGCATAATCATTATCGATTTTATCGATATGGAGAAAAAAAGCGACAGGGAGCTGGTGCTGCACACTCTCCAGGAAACGCTGAAAAAGGATCGCGCAAAAACCGTGGTGATAGACATGTCCGAGCTTGGCCTGGTGCAGATGACCCGCAAGCGGGTGCGCGAGAATCTCGGCGGTCACATGTGCACTCCCTGCCCGTATTGCGAGGGCAAGGGGTCAATCCGGAGCGTGCCGTCGCTGGCCTATGATATTCTCCGCAGGATACGCAAAGAAGCGGTCACCGCATCGGAAGAAAAAATATTTGTTCTTGCCAATCCAGACATTGTCTCGTTTCTGTACCATGAGGAACGCTTTGCCCTTGATAAAATCGAAAAGCAGTTTAATAAAAAAATTACGATCAAGGCGGACAGCAAAGCACATCATGAAGACTACAACATATTTGCCGGCTGACCATTTTTCTTGTCAGCACTGTTCGTCCGTTCTATTTTTTCATAGATGCCCGGAATAAAAGGCAATGTCGCAATTCAAATTGAGTGCTGAAAACTGAATATTTTGGATAGGTCTACCCCCTCAAAATCAAAAATATTTGATTGTAGACCAAATGTGAAAGCATCTTTTTTTAACAATCAATTAAGCCACAGCCTCCAGCCCGGGCGACAGAATCGGCTGATTACCTAAATTCCGCATTAGCGCCGCAAAATATTTTACCCATTATTAATGAAAATACCGAGACGTATCATGAACAGTGGAACACAGCAGCGCACCGCACACCCTCTGCTTCTGATATGCATTGCAGCCACTGCGATCCTCGGGTCCGCTGAAGCCGCTATAGCCTGGCAGCGTCGTTCTCTGTGGATGCTTTTGCTTGCGGGCGTGACAATCGGAACGGGCTATGATTTCTTCGGGGCGCACAGCGGGCTGTGGTTAAAAAAAACCAAAGCTTTGATTGCTATAGCACAAACCCGCTTCAGCCTGCTCAACTTCGGCATATTGTTCACCCCGCTTTCAGCTGCTTTTATTCTGAGCAAAGCCGGCTCACCGCAGCTGTGCATGCTGATGACAGAAAGGTGGCTGCCGATCCTTATTGTGTCTCTTGCAACGGGGGGGATGTTCCTGTGCGCCCGATATCGCTTCGAGGAATCAAATGACGGGCCGGTATATGTACTTGATAAAAGCGACCGTTTCACCCGCATTGCATTCGTCATACGAAGAATCATACTGACCGCCGCGCTCGCGATATGGCTCATTACACTCATCGAAGGGCTGCAGACCCCCTTTGCGCTGTGGACATCGCTGTATTCCGCCGCGTTCATCGCCACGGTACCGCTTCATATTCTGCGCATGGAGCGTGCCTCAATGGCCCTTGAGACCGCAACTCTTATGATCCTCTTTTACGGGGCCTGGCAGGTCATGATATAAAAAAACCGCCATCAATAGAGGCGGTTTTTTTTACTGCAACACAATCTCAGCGGCATGCTCACCTGCCAGAAAGCCAGTCGGTATAAATCCCTGATCCAACAACAAAAAGCTCCCCCTCCAGCATGATTTTTCTCACATATACCTGCTTCGTTGACGGAACGCTTTCTCCGGGCTTCGGCCACACATACGTCAGCCAGGCGGACTCCTTTTTCCTGGCCGCTTCAATATAGTCCTGCACAATGGAATTGCCTCTGGCATCCACCGCTTTCAAAATGCACCGCCCCTCGAGCATGGGAAACGCGGGGTTAACGACCTCAACCCCCTTTTCTGATGTGACAAACACATAGGTGTGTTTAAATACGTACTTGCTGCTTTTATCCCGAAGAATATCGAACCCTTTTCTGCCTTTTCGCTTAAGCAGGGCAACCGCATCATCGACCACATCTTTGATAAAGGCTTTCTCCATTGTCATGTTGTAGTTGCCGCTGCCGACAATATATTCTGTGCCGGACGGCGCGCGTGCTTTGACCAGATAGGTTGACTTCCATACCGGATGCATATCATGTGGCCTGGTCCACTGATAGTGGACCCACCCCTCTCCCTCAGGGCCTGACACGGTCTCTATAAACATTTCACCAACCGGCTTTCCGTTAATATCCTTTAAATCGCGTATGTTTCTGCGCTCGTGATCGGGATCGGGCGGGTATACGTACCGGTTGCCGTCCATATCGATGACAAACACATACCGGCTGCCGGAAAACCACCTGCTGTCCCGTTTCCTGAACAGCGGAAACGCATCGCTGCCTTTTTCGGCAACAAGCTGTGCCGCCTCCCGGACAAATGAAACCAGCTCGCGCGTTTCCTCAAACTGATAATTAAGCGCATCTCCCGCTGCACAAAAAACAAACACCATAGCTGCAGCAGTTGTTAACGATTTCAAAAAATACATCTGCCATTCTCCCGTTCAGCAAAATACAGCAATAATTAACTCACTTCCGCATCGACCGGTATGTGCATCAGCATTACATAATAAAGCAGCAAAATCAATGCTTATTGGAGCATGATAACCTCTTTACCGGATGAGCATTATAATCTAATATATTACCTGAACCGGGCCATTATGCGCCGGTTCGTTTTCACAAAAGACAGTCACCTGTCCGGCAGCAAAAGTAGCTCATACTGAGTAGTACGATATCGTGTTTCTTCGCTACCATGAGAAATTCAAACAGGAGATGAAAAAGGTATGCCCGCAATGCATATTACCGTTATCACGGTGGGCAAAATAAAAGACCCTCACATCGGCAGCAAAATAAACGACTATGCCGGGCGCATCAGCCATGATGCGCGCCTTGACGTGCAGACCATTAAGGATTCAAATTGCGAAGACGAAGGCCGTAAGCTGCTGAATATAATAAAAAAGAAAAACGCATATACCATCGCCCTTGCAGAGGAGGGCAACCAATTCTCATCTGCTGCCTTTGCCAGGCACATCGCAGCCGTTGAAACAAAGCTCGCTTTCGTTATCGGAGGGCCATTCGGCCTGAGCAATGAATTCAAGCATCACGCGAATGAGCTGCTGTCACTGTCCCGGATGACCTTCAGCCACGAAATGACACAGCTGTTCCTGCTGGAGCAAATATATCGCGCGATTTCCATTCTGAATAACCGAAGCTATCACAAAGGATAACGGCTCTCCCCCCCTAGAGCCCTTCCAGACAGGGCACGAGCACTTCCAGCAATGCACGGGCCACAGCGAATTCATCAGCACCGGTCTGATTTATAAGCACGGTCACATGCATATCGTCTACCGGCAAATACAGCATAAGCGCCTTGTAGCCGTTAATCGATCCATTATGCCCCCAGAAGGTCCCGTACTGGGGATCTTCGAGGCTGAACACCCCCAAGCCATACTGTATCTGCTCTGACCCGGTATCTGTAAAATCGAGCATCTCGTCAAGCTGCTGCTGCGTCGTGATACGGGCCGAAAACAGAAGACGTGAGAATGCAGCCAACTGCTCTGCGGTAGCGACCCCTGCCCCTGCTGTCCACGCAAACGTGTAGGCGCCTTTGCGCTGAACCGAAAGCGGATCAAGCACATTGCGCCCCCGCACCTCTGCATAGCCGCGGGCAATCTCACCGTCCACCCGCTGCTTTCCGTCAAGAAAAATAGCATCAAGTCCATGCGGCTCAAGTATGCGCTCCCGCAGCACGTCGTGAAACGCCATGCCGCTTGCAGCCTCTGCAATCATCCCAAGCAGATAGTAGTTCGTGTTCGAATAATACCATCCCGTACCGGCGGGAAAATACGGACGCCCGACAAAGCGCAGCACCTCGTCAGGCTGCCAGTTTTTTTCAGGACACAGATATAATGCCAGCACGGCTGATAAATGGCTGGTATAGCTATTGATCCCGCTGGTGTGGTTCATAAGCTGCCGGACAGTGATCTGCATGTTGATATTCTTCCCGGCGCGCCGGGGAATATCGGAAATCCAGTCTCCGATGGTGTCATCGAGGCTGATTGTACCGCTCTCCACCAGGTCGAGAACAACAGAGGCTGTCAGGGTTTTTGTTATGCTGCCAATGCTGAAAAGCGTTTCAGTGGTCACCGCGGTACCGTTATCAACGTCGGCATAGCCGCTTGCCCCCTGCCACGATTCATTATCGCTATTTATGACGGCCGCTGAAATGCCCGGTATGTTCAGCTTTGTTCGAATGCTGTCAAGTGCCGCCTGAAGCTGTTTTGACACTCCCGGATCAATCTGAGCCGAAAGCGCTTCCCGGCACTGAAGCATCCCGACAGAAATACACACACAGCATATAAGCGCTGCTGTAAAAATATAGCGTTTTTTTCTATATGTCCGATTCATACAGCACTCCTGAAAATGTGCAGTTTCAATTCTGTCAATTGTACAGCATAGGGGAAAGACACCTGAGGTGTCAAGGGCGATTGCCGAAAAGGCTGGCGGGTACTTTGAATGAGTATCCCGACAAGCTCTGGACAGAACAGATAAATTTCATTATAATGATACCCGTAAGAAATCAGTTTTTTGGCAGCCGGTAAAGCCGTTTTCATAATCAATACAGCAACCATCAGCGAGGCAAACACGATTACGAACACAATCACGACAACGATTGCGTTTCGTACTGAATTTTTTGCCATTAAAAACAAAAAACTTCTAAGTGAATGAAAACTGAAGCGGAAACTTTTCATGAAACGCGAGGTATGACATGACACGAGCAACAAAACACTGTCTCTGCTTGACCGTTATTACTGTTTTTACGGCAACCCTGTTTCTGTGCGGCTGCAAAGCGCTGCGCGAAAAACGCCGGCAATTCGAGCTTGCATCAGGAGCAGCGGTTAATGCCACCCTGTTTGCGAACCCGTTGTCTGCCGTCTACGCCAACAGCGATGATGAAAAATTGCGAACCGCCGATTTTGCATGGGATTCGGGGGAAGGCTGCCCCGTCGTCACGTTCGATGGGATATTGGTGCCGTTTGCCGGTGCTCAGAAAATCACCGTCGAGTATGGGGATGACTGCCTGTCGTGGGGCATTGCCATGTCAGGCTCAGCCGCCGGTGAGTGGAAATTCAAATTCTCAGATTTCGAGCTGCTGCTCGAGCTGCAGCTCACCATGGATGAGCTGAGCATTGAGGGACTTACCACGTCCGGCAGCATGTACGCGCTCGCTGGAATAAACAGCAGCGGCCCCTTTGCAAATATGGACGGAAGCATCGCCACCACTCATGCGGACGGGCGCACGAGGGAAATGGTCATCGATAACATGACGGCGGTTATCGATTTTAACGATGTGCTTCTTGACCTCTTCTTTGACAACGATGATGATGTTTCTGAAGGCACCTTTATGAATCCCTATGACGATGTAATGGTCCTCAACGGCTCGTCGCGGTTCACTGACGAAGACAACATGACACACGCTATGACATTTGACAGCGTCACTCAGAATTTTACCTGCTTTTTTCCATCATCCGGAACGCTCACCCTGGTAAATGATTATGAAGGCTATACAGCAGTCATCGATTTCGGCGATGGCGAGTGCGACTCGATGGTCTACATTACCATCGAAGGAGATACGCGGGAGGTTGACCTCGAGCAGTGGATTGAAAAATCAGACCGCCGCCTTGCTTTTGCGGCCCGGGGCTCCGCACCATGCGCCCGGCACTGATAATAGTCGATATGCTCAAGGCAACATTTGAGGGGCATCCCGACACGAAGATTGTAGCGTATGCCAAGGAGTTTTTGCCGCGCCTGAACAGCATGATTGATGATTTTCATGCACGCGGATTTCCCGTCGTCTTTGCCTGTGACAGCTTTCTGCACAATGATTTCATTTTCCGGGGCAGGATGCCGCCTCACAGCCTGCGAGGCACGCGGCAGGAGCAGGTTATCGACGCGCTTCATAAAAGCGATCAGGACTTCATAGTCCCCAAGCGGCGATTCAGCGGATTTTATAAAACCGACCTGGACCAGACCCTCAGAACCGAGTCGGTGGACACCGCTCTTATAGCCGGCATCGCCACACATATCTGCATCCTGCATACCGCGCTGGATGCCGTCGCACATGACTTCAGGGCAATAATCCTTGAGGACTGCTGTGCAGCGCACCGCCCGGAATACCACATGCCTGTCCTTGACATCTACCGTAAAACGCCCTTGTACCCGCTTCTGCAGGTGATGACTGCTCAGGCTGCCAGGTCATATGTACAAAACGGCGGCCGTGATATATAAAATCAGGCACGGCGCACCTTTGCGGTTCGATTGAACCGGGCCATGATTATATCTACTGCAGCATGGCGCGGACGGCCAGCCCTATGGGAATGTCTTTCTGGGTCGGCGACAGCGCAAGGATGACATCCTGAAACTTGGTATCAAACCGCTCCTGAAGATCCTCGGTGCGGAATCCCCGCCGCCCCATATACGGTGCCTGCCGGACAACCGTACCGGTGCCGAGCGGCTCATCGGTCTCCATATCAAACACGGCAAACGTATCCGAATCGCTGATCCGGTCGCGCCAGAAAGATTCCACCGAAAGCCGTACCCACAAATCCGGCGATCCGAGAATAATGCGGTCATTGTCGCCGGCTGCAAGCGTTTCCCCAAGGCGTACATCGAATTTATAGACAGTCCCGTCAACCGGGGCTCTCATCACAGTCTGCTCAAGCGTTGCTTTTGCAACCTCAAGCTCATGATCGGCCACTTTCAGCCGCTTCACCTCCTGCTCTTTCTGCAGAAGTGCTTTCGTATAGCGGAACTCTGAATCGACCCGTCTCGCATACAGATCCTTCGTCCGCTTGAGCTCATCAAGACTGATTTCAAGCGCTTTCTGGGCAAGCGCAACCTTTGCCTCAGCGAGGTCCACCTGCTCCTTTTCAACTGCATGCTCAAGTACGCACAGCCGCTGCCCCTGTTTTACCTGCTGGCCTTCTCTAACATATATCTCAACAACCCGCTTGGTCATGGGAGGGCTCACGAACACCTCCCTGCCGGCGGGTTCAATCACGCCGTATACCCGCACCGGCACTTCCGAAATTGCAGGCTCTTCCGCTACAGCCGGGGGCTCTGAAGCTTTTCTGAAACTGGACACGATAAACAGCAGCCCTGCCGCAAAAATAATCGTCACGATAAAAATCTTAACGCTTTTAGACATATATCACCTCATGTAACTGAACGTGAATCGGATACAATGGCACCATCCTCAATTTTTATAAGCCTGTCCGCATAGGGGAAAACGCGGGGGTCGTGACTTACCATAATCATACACCGCGACGAGTCACCGGACAGGCGCTTCAGCGCATCGAGCACGATCTGGCTCGACTCTGCATCCAGCGCAGATGTCGGCTCGTCACACAGCAGAACCAGCGGGTCGTTTACCAGCGCGCGCACAATGGCAACCCGCTGCTTCTGCCCGCCTGACAGCTGCAGCGGATTCAGGTGCAGACACTCTTTCAAACCGAAATTTTCAATCAGCGACAGCGCCTTTTCCCGCAGCTTCCGGGATACGGACTTCCCCTGAATGCCGCTCGCGACAATAATATTTTCCACCACCGACAGCGCCGGCAGAAGCTCGGCAAGCTGAAACACAAACCCGTAATACTTCAGCCGGACCGAAGCCAGCCGGCTTTCGGAATACTTGGTTACATTCTCACTGTTGAGTATAAGCTTTCCTGAAGAGGCCTTTAAGATAAGGCCCATTATTGTCAGCAGGGTCGTTTTGCCGCTTCCCGAGGGGCCTGCTATAATAGTGAACTCCCCGGGATACAGATTAAGATCGGTCTCGTATAAAACACGGCGAAGGGTCCGCCCATCGTAAAAATCACGCGCAATGCCTTGAAGCTGTAAAACAGGTTCCATTATATGCATGCTCCTGACAACAACCTGCCCCGGACAACGACTAAGCCTTTATGAGTGTTACCTGCAAAATACAACCTGATTATTCCGCCGTTTATATCACAACCATCATCACCCGGTTTGGGTGATCCGGAATTTTTATTAGTTGTATTCTACATTCGGCCTTTGGTCTCACGTATTCTGTTTTTACCGGAAAACCGACGCAGGCTCTATACTGATCGCTTTTCTCATTGCAAGCAGAGACCCGCCGATACACAGCGCAATGGTTCCCAGCGCAAGAAGCGGCGAGATCCACCTGGGCATATAGCTGGGCAGCGACGTGTCAAGAGTTCCGGTCAGAAACCCTGAAAGCAGCAAAAAACCGATAAACGTGCCTGCAATGCCTATCATAAGGGACTGGCACAAAACAATTGTCAATATGTCTATTTTTCGTGCGCCGAGCGCCCTGAGCACGGCGAAATCTTTCTGACGCTGCAGCACGCCCGTATACATGGTCAGGGTTATAATAATAATACCAACAAGCGCGCCCACAAGGGTCGAAAACCCGAAACTTCCCCCCATGCCGGTATTTTTCACGTAATAGAGCCTGGTCTTCTGAGAAAGTTCTGTCCGGGTCAGCACTTCTGCATGAGGCAGCACGCCGGCTATTGTTTCGCGGGCGTCTTTCGGCCTGATATCCGGGCGGAGCTTAACCAGAATAGCGCTGCACCTGCCGGGCGTTGTGTTCAATATTTCTTTTGCCTTCGTATAGTTAGTAAAAACAAGCCTGCCCGAAAACCCTTTAATGCTCTGGGTAAATGCGTTTATTTTTACCAGCGTTTTATTTATTTCATACACCTCGCGAAGCGCTGGCGAGCCGTAAAGCGGGCGATCAAGATTATCGAGAGTGATGCCCTCATATTCCATAATATCTGTAAGAGAGCCGCGGCTGAACCGCCAGGGGCCCACTGCCGTACGGGGAAACCGCACGCCGACAACCTGCACCGATTCGTTCCTGCCCTCTTGGGTGACAAAGTTGCCGTTTCCGAACACAAGGGGCTCTGCCCACAAGACAAACGGCAGCCCGATAATCCGGTCCACGTACCGGACAGGAAGCTGTCCGGTTGCGTTTATATTGTCTGTGTTTTTTGTGCAAATCCAGATATCTGCATTGCTGTGATCTACAAGCACGGACATGTAGGTGAACAGCCCGAACAGAACCGCAAGCTGCTGCCCTACCAGAAAAACGATCGCAATCACACCAATCAGAGAGCCCGCCGAAGTGGATTTATCATGAAGCAGAATTTTAAGGGCAACAACGCTACGCATGCGGCATTACCTGATCAAGCATTTCCCTGTGGCCTTCTTCTAGCCCGCTGACAACACCATCTGCCCCGGGCACAAGCCTTTCCCGTGCCAGGATCGCCGCAGGGCCCTCCATAAAAATATATACCGAGGGCGCCGCGCTTCGAATCTGCTCAATAAGCGCCCCGGCATCAGGCAGGCGCGCAATGGACGCAACCGAGCACACGACCGCCTGCGGCTGGTTTTTCGTAACCGAATACAATATGTCATCACGCGATTGGGGCTGCCGTATGAACGATACCGCCCATCCCTTTATCTCAAGATAGTTTGCAAAAATCTCACCCCCGAGCACCTCGGCTTCACCCGGCAGGCAGCATACCAGAACCTTAAACGGATAGCGGCGCTCCCCGAATATGCTGTCCATGATTCGAAACATCACATAGCGGCATATGTCGTTTGCTGTGTTATAGTCGGCAGTGCTGATCTCATTGCGCCGCCACAGGCTGCTGACATGCATAAGAGCGGGCGTAAGCACGTCGTTATACACGTCTTCGACCGTTGCGCCCTCGCGCATCAGCGAAAGAAGCGTTTCTGCGGCAAATTTCCGGTTATGCTGAAGAAGATATGAAAGAAAGCGCACGGCGCGCTCATCAAGGCGGGGCTCCTGTTCGGGAGCTTCCTGATAAAAGCTTTCCAGGTGTGCAGAAAGGCGCTCAAGGGGGGCGGCAAGCTGCGACGACTCGGGTCGCTTAATGAGCGCCTGCAGGCCCATGATCCACGCTTTTAAAAACGCTTCCGTAAAATCTCGGTGAAGCCCCCGGGCATCAAGTGCGGCAGCATGGCGGCCGAACTCTTGGGCAAGGCACTCATAGAGGCTGAACGTATAGATCCCGAGGAGAATCTCACCGAATGTTTTATTGAATTCCGCGGCGAGTTCGGGCTTCCGGCAGCAGCTGTGCCCGCAGGCAAAGCGGCGGTCAAGTGCAAATTTATCATTGGTAAAATCAACAAGCTTCGGCAGGTGAGATCTGAACGCCTCAACGGCATCAGATGAAACCGGCGGCAGGGATGTAAGTTCATCAGATATACTCATAGCACAGTGCGAGCTGAAAAAATAATATATAAACCTGTAAAAGGGCCCTGCCCGCTATGACGCACAATAATTCCCTACCGTTAATAAGGACAGGTGTTATGGCATAGAACGCTTTAATCTTTCCATTTTTTTCCGCCGAAGTCAATACATTGCATCCCGCAAAAGAGGATATTCCGCTCGAAAACAAGCAAAACACAGCGCGGGCTTCTTTGATAGGCGGGGGGCTGTTGCTGTGAGCACTCGGTGCCGAAGGGCCGGTTGCAGTAACCGGCAGGCGCTGTAATTCATTGACGGGCCGGCACTGTGATTTATGTTTTGCATCATATCTGTGCCATGATACTATTACATCCAATGGTAATAATAAAACCGCAGACAGGGAGGGGCACATGGACATATCCCGCAAAATAAGCCTGTATGATTTCAGCACACAGGAGCAGCTGGATCAGTGGAAGACTATCAATGATACAGTCATGGGCGGCGTATCCCGCAGCACCGTAACGCCGCTCGAGGGGGGCGGAATTTGCTTTTCGGGCACGGTGTCTCTTGACAACTTCGGAGGCTTCTGCTCAGCCGGCTCCCGCTCTCAATCGGCACACAATCTCACCGGCTGTGACGGCATTACCGTGTGCCTGAAAGGGGACGGAAAGCGCTACAAGCTGACCCTTAAGAATGAAGCAGAATTTACCGGGTTCAGCTACCAGTATGTGTTTGAAACGCAACCGGACAGACAAATTGATATGTATGCCCCGTTTAACGAATTCATTGCATCATTCCGGGGCCGCGCTCTTGACAATGCTGCTCCAGTGGACCCTGCACATATTACATCCGTCGGGTTTCTCATTTCCGACAAACAGAAGGGTCCGTTCAGCCTTGAAGTATATTCGATATCAGGATTTGAAAAAGCAAATGCATAGCTGCGCTCTTTTGCTGCAGCTTTCGTGATATCGAACATATAACGGTTTTACCGGCGTGCGCCCCGCGGCGGGGGCGCAACGCGAAATATGCATTTTCTTTACCGGAATGCCCCGCGCTGTGCGCGGAGAGCATCATTATTTTCCCGGCGGGACAGCCCTATGGCCGCATATCAGCGCAGGCTGGCAGCTCTCTCCATTACCATGCGTGCTCTGTGCGCCGCAATGGCGCTCTGCCTTATGAGCTATCAGCGCGCGGCATCCGAGCCTTCACCGATACTGTCGCCTGCCTATGATAGAGACGGGCTGAAAAAGCTCCGCACGTGGGAGCTCGCGTGGGCAGGAAAGCGCATCGGCAAACACAACGTGCAAAGCATCGCACCCTATCTTCCCGATTCCTATGTGTCCATTTACAGGGAGCCGGGAAAATGGGGAGCCCCCTCTGAAGGGTTTTTTTTTACTATCACACCCTACCGCCGTATTGTCATGACAAAAGGCATGCGGCAGGCAACGAACACATATGCTCCGCAGGTTGTAATGGACAGCCGCGGCGCCTTGCCGCGATACGCCGAAATAGCCGGCATGCCCTTCCCCTCCCCCTCAAGCGGACTTCAAATAGCGTGGAACTTTGATTTCAACACACACGGAGATGCCTGCTCGTATACCAGAGTCGGAACAAATATTATTCCAACGGTCAAAACTGAAAAAGTGGGCATACAGGATGCCTGGGAGCTGTTCTGGATACACCGGGTCGATGTACCGCCGAAGCCCGCTTTTCAAAAAAACCCTAAGGGCATCAGCCGGTCAACCTTTTATCATATGCACAGCCCTCCGGAATTCAAAAACACCCGCATGTTCAATCTCAGATTTATCGATCCGCAAAAAAGCGACAACGCCTATATGTGGTACAGCACCTTCAGGAGGATTCAGCGCATATCAAATGCGCACCGGACCGACGCCATTGACGGCACCGATCTTATTTACGACGATGAGTATATGTGGGACGGGCAGATACTGCGCAACACCTATTCGCTCAAGGGCAGGCGCGAGATGCTGTGCGCCCGCCATGTGAGCATTGATAATGCCACCCGTCAAAAAGGGCAGGCGATTTTAAACAATATTGTGCGCGAGCGCCTGAACACGTATGTGGTCGAAGTCACAAGCAGGGATCCGTCCTATATTTACGGCAAGCGCATATGGTATGTTGACCCTGAAACATATCTTATCATGTGGACGGAAATTTATGACTCCACCATGAGATTCTGGAAATGTTTCGAGAACCTGACCGGCAACCGCACAACAAAAACCGGGGAGCAGAAAAATTTTATTGCCGGAGCACATTATGTTGATTTCCAGCGCGTGCACAGCGGAATCTGGCAAAATACGCATATCGATGTCGGCATCAGCATCGACCGCAGCATGTTTACCCTCTACAACCTTCAGAAAGGCGGCTACTGACCTCCATGGCATCCGCATTCCTGCTTCAGCAAAAAATTGCAGCTGTCATCCTTTCAATGGTCATTCCTCTGTGCCTCCCGCAGATGCTCTCAGCAGCAGAGCTGCTTAACGGCAGGCTTGAGCTTTCCGGCCATGTCCGGCAGTTTCTTCTGATCAGGGCTCACATTCCCCGAACCCAGCGGAGCCTCCATGACACGCCCGTCGGCGTTTGTTTAACCAGCGCCCGCCTTGAATCACTTTATCGGCTTCACAGTACCGGCACGCTTTCAATAAAATCCTTTGCAGCGCTTGACTGCCGCTATGACAGCGCGCTTTCTTTTGACGATCAGCTCAACAGGTCCGTTCCCCACCGGGCGCGCAAGGGCTACCGAATGTCCCGGGACGATGAGCTTCTCAACGAAGCATATCTGGATATTGCAGGCAGAAACTGGCAGCTTCTCCTCGGAAAGCAGATTGTTGTATGGGGTGAAACGGATATCGTCCGCACTGCAGACGTTGTAAATCCGCTTGATTTGCGTTATTCGCTGCCCGGCCTCGATGCCTGGGAAGACATAAAAATGGGCCTGTGGATGATCCGGGCTTTATACCGGTCGCGCCTTCCCGGCCGGCTCCTTTTTGAGGCGGTATTAATCCCCGGCGATTTCCAGCCCCAGCTTTTGCCCCGGGAGGGTACGCACTGGGGGCCAAGCCCTGCCGACACCTCACCGCTTCCCGGCAGATGCCCGGGGTTCGGCCACTGGGTTCTGGAAAAAATGCTCAGAGACGCCCCGGGCCGCTCTTTTTCAGATACCGCCGAATGGGGCGTACGCATACGGGGGTACACCGCCGATATCGATTGGACACTGTTTTATTTCGATACGCTGAGCGATACGGCCACCGCAATTCCGTATCGCACCGGCCTTTTTGCAACAGCATATGTCAAAAACGTGCTTGGATGCCTCATGGCAGGAGACAAAAGCAGCCTCACCTTTCCGGGCCGCCGCGTCTACCGCTATAAGCGCTATCGTATAATCGGCGGAACAGCGCAGCTGCTTATTCCCCGGCTGCGCAATTCTGTATGGCGGCTTGAGTGGTTCTATGAAATAGGAAGGCACTATAACCGCACTGTCTCCGGCATGATAACCGGGCTCGGCTTTGATGACAAGGAGCGTGACTCGCTCGGCGCTGCCGTCAGCTACAACGACAGGTTCCACCTGCCGGGCATCACCCATCGTCTTTTTTCCGACAAAAAGGTTGAAGTAAGTCTGACCCTCTATTATGAAAAAATACGGGATTATGACCGCAGGCTTGCCGTTGACCCCTCGCGCGGCCACCGCATCGGCAGCAGCCATTCCTGCATGATAGTGTGGAACCTGATACAGCCGGCCTATCATCAGATATGGCTGCTTGTATTTTCTGGATATTATAACACAAGCGGCCAGTATTTTCTTATGCCGCTCATAAGCTATGCACCGGGCAACCACTGGCGCTGGGAATTCGGCGCAGCGGTTTTCGGCCACAGCTCATCACGCGCACAGCACCCCTATCACGATCGTGACAGCATCATTTGCCGGGTGAGATTTGAGTGGTAGTAACCGTATGGTGTGCGAATACCATGACAAGGTATTACCCTTCCATATCAAGAACCGAAACATTCTGAAAGTGGTCGACGATAACATACCGCGTTACCGTCACACTGAAAAGAGCGGAGTCCGGCGATTCAATAAATGACTTTATTTGCGGGTGCCGTTCGGCATGGCGCCTTTTCATGCTTTCCGTTTCAGCATCATCTATTTCCGATGCGATTCCCAGCACGGTGACAGCGACAGCGCCCTCGAAGTCATGTGGCGCGTTGGCGCGGTTGTCCAAAAGCAGTGAAACATGGGCGTTGCCGGTCAAATTTCTGTATTTCGCTGTCGACCGGGGGGTGGCAAATAAAATGTGCTTCAGCCCCTGCAGCGGGGTTACCGCAACCAGATTGCAGTATGGCTGCTTGCCGGTCTGGGTGGCAAGCACCGCAAATTTCTGAGATTCGCACATACGATCAAGATGCTGTTTCAGATCTCTCTCACTGCTCATAGGTGTTCTCCTTGTGCACTGTGTGCGCAGCAAAGCGCTCACACATGATTTCTCAGCTGAAGCTCTATGGGGTGCGGCTGCAGATAGTGCTGCTGCAGCAGATACGGCTCCTGATATTTACGTACATAGTGCTGTATCAGCGTCAGCGGCACAATAAGCGGAACCAGGTTTTTATGATAGCGCTCAATAACCTCAAGAAGCTCCTGCTTCTCATCCGTTGACAGCATCGTTTTAAAATAGCCCATCAAATGATAAAGAACATTGGTATGCTTCTTAACTGTCGGCAGCAGGCTCAGGGCATGCATAAGCATTGACTCATAACGCGAGCAGGTGCGAGCGGGGCCTTCTGATTTTATGCGGGACACCAGCTTCCCCATTTCACGGTAGTGCTGCTGGCTGTGAGACATAATAAGAAGTTTGTGCCGGGTGTGAAAATCAACAAGCGCGCCGGCGGCTTTTCTGCCTGAAGCAAGGCCGCGCCACCGCTTGAAAACAAACAGCGACTCGATAAAATTCTCGCGCAGCCGCGGGTCGTGAAGCCGCCCCTCATCCTCTACCGGCAGCAGCGGAAAGCGGTCCATAAACATCCGCGCAAAAATACCGACACCGGTGTGCACTGGTATGCCGCTTTGCTCATTATATACTTTAATGCGCTGCATCCCGCTGCTGGGCGACTTGCTTTTAAAAATATAGCCGCACAAATCTTCTTTTTCCAGCTCATCAAGGCGACTGCGCGCCCATGCCTTCATCTGCCCGGTAAAATCCTTTCCGGTATGAACAGTGACAAGCCGGGGCTCAGCCGGATCGCCGACAAGACGCAGCGCCTCACGGGGAACCGGCATCCCGCACTCCACCTCAGGGCACACCGGCACATATTCAACATACGCACCAAGCGTGCCGGTAATAAACCGGTCGTGCTTGTGCCCGCCGTCATACCGGACCAGGTTGCCGAGCAGACAGCTGCTTATTCCCAGTCTGATTTTTTCATTTTCATTGTCCATACGCAGCACCCGTTACTATCTCTCAGCGCACGTCCGGCGCGCTCAGCCGGGAGGCATCCTCCTGCAGCACGCTGACGCTGCTCCGTTTACATATATTCACCAACACGGCGGGTATAGGGAATCTTTACAGCCACTTTTTTTTCTTGAAATAGACCACCATCCCCAGGGCACAACATACAATCACACCCCACACAGCGGGATAGCCCCACCGCCACTTAAGCTCGGGCATATAGGTGAAATTCATTCCGTATATGCCCGCTATAAAGGTGAGCGGTATAAAAATGGTTGCGATAACGGTCAGCACTTTCATTACTTCATTCATTCTGTTGCTGACGTTTGACAGATACATATCGAGCATCCCCGCAATGACGTCACGGAATGTTTCCGCTGTTTCTATAACCTGAACAGTATGGTCATAGACGTCACGAAAGTAAATACGGGTTGATTCGCTGATAAGCGCCTGCTCTCCCCGCTCGAGGTTGCTGATGACCTCGCGCAGCGGCCACACCGACTTTCGCAAAAATATCATTTCCTGCCGAAGCCCGTGAACCGCCTTCAGCGTGCCAGAATCCGGCGTGTTCATCAGCTCTTCCTGCAGCAGTTCGATTTTTTCAGCGACCTTTTCAAGCATTAAAAAATATTCGTCCACCACAGCATCCAAAAGCGCATAGCACAGATAGTCAGCACCCATTTTTCTAATGCGCCCCTTTGCCGTTCGTATCCGGTTGCGGATCGGGTTGAAAACATCCTCCGGGGCCTCCTGAAAAGAAAGCACAACGGTTTTTGTAAGCACTATGCTTACCTGCTCGGCTTTTATTTCGCGACCACGTTCGTCGAAATACAGCATTGTGAGGACGATATACACATAATCGCCGTGGTCTTCGATCTTGGGCCGCTGGCCGGTATGAACGATGTCCTCCAGCACAAGGGGATGAAGATTATGCTGCCGTCCAAGACGTTCGATCAACGCTGTATCATGAATGCCGCTCACATTGATCCATGTGACAGCCTGTGTATCGCGAAACGCATGACAATCCTCAACAGGAATGCTTTTCTTTTCCAGCAAACGGTCAGCGTCATAGTCGAGCACATCCACAACTGTCTGTTCAACTTTCTGTTCGCCGATATGCACCAGCGTACCCGGCGCCTGACCTGCTTTTTTGCCTGCCCGCTTAATGTATTTGAGCATGGGCAATCCTATCATCAGTATTATAAACGTAGTTTATAGCGTAAATATTTACATACAAAACAACTCAGTAAAATGCTACTGTTTATAAAGCAGATCTGATGAAACAAATACGATACTCACAAAAATAATTACAAAACAAATGTCTGCAATAAGACAGGTCTAATCATCAATATAAAATAAAATTATTTATAACACAAACCTTAAAATATTTAGAATTTAAACTTGCCAAATCTGTTCTGGTGTTTAATTATATGCAAACAGGCACATACGTATATTTGAACAACCAGACATGGAGGTGGCATATGAAAAAAGAACTGTTTATCATCGTATTGCTCGGCATTTTTGTTTTTTCCGGATGTGCAACAATGGATAAGCGCACCGACTGCATGGTCAAGGGCGCGATCGTCGGTGCCGGCATAGGAGCCGGTGCGGGCGGCGTTATCGGTCATCAGGGAGATGCTGAAAACGACACTGAAGGAGCATGGATCGGCGCTGCAGCCGGTGCGGTAATCGGCGGCGCAGTCGGATTTATGGTGTGCAAAGCCGAAGAGGAACCCGTGATTAAGGAGCAGTGGCCGGAGCCGGAGCCCGAGCCCAAGCCTGAACCGGAGCCGGAAGCAAAACCGAAGCCCGAGCCGAAAGAAAGAAAAGTCGTCGAAAAAATCGTTATTAATGCCATCCGTTTCAATTTTGACAGCGCTCAGATAAAGCCTGCATATTTTGCAGTGCTTGACGAAGCAGCCCGGATCCTTAAGAAACATTCCGGCCGTGATGTTATCATTGAAGGGCACACCTGTTCGATCGGAACAGAAAGCTACAACATGGGGCTCGGAAAGCGCCGTGCACAGTCGGCAAAAGTATATCTTACAAATAAAGGAATCGATCCGGATAGGCTTACGGTAAAATCATACGGCGAAGAAAAGCCCGTGGCCTCAAACAGCACAAAAGAGGGGCGGGAGAAAAACAGGCGGGTCGAATTCAGGGTGGTCGCAGACTAACGTATCAGGAGCTGTTTTTATGAAATACGTATTTTTGCTTACCTGTGCCGCTGTCGCAGCAGCAGCGGCTCACCAGGGGGCCTGCTGCAGCGCTGCCTCTGCGGCAGAGCACACAGCCAATGTCTCTTCTGCGTATCAGCGCCCGGCTGAACACGCCGGCACGGGTTCTACAGGGCATGAAAGCCGTGCCATTCTGGAAAGCTTCCAGCGCTTTTGCAAAAAATGGTTCCTGGAAAAACAGAACATCTGCAGGGAAAAGAGCATATCCTGCAAAAAAACGCACACAGCATGCGTTGCCGAATACACCAGAAGCAGCGGCCATTACAATGCGCACATAAAAAAAACAAAGGAACAGGATGCGCCGTATATCGGCATTTTAAAATACCGCGAAACCCTTTACAACTGTACGGCACAAACGTGTGAAGAGGCCTCGGCGGGCCCCTTCACACGGCTGTCCGAATATCCGGTCAGTGAAATTTTTCTGTACAGGGACGGCAGATGGCAGTATTGATGTGACAGGCTCCTGAATGCTTACCGCTTGGCTTCACGCTCCCTTCTTTTCTTCCGCTTTTGGGCAAGTACCTGCATATCGACGGTTTGATCCTTTTCGTCTACAATTTCCTCACCCAGCATTGTTTCCAAAAGATCCTCCAGGGTTACCACGCCCGCAACCCCGCCGTACTCATCAACAACAACCGCTATATGGCGGCGGCGGCGCAGGAACGAAACCAGCAGCTTTAAGCAGTCATCTGTTTCCTCCACGAAAGCCAGCGGTTTGGCAATCGACTCGAGAACCATGCCGGCGCGCCTGTTTTCCTCCAAACCCAGATCGTGCACCATAACGTAACCGACAATATTTTCCTTATCATCACGATAAATGGGGATGCGCGTGAACCCCTTCTCGCGCGCAATGCGGTAGGCTTCGTCAACCGGCATCGATGCAGCAAGCGAAAAAACAACCGGGCGAGGAGTCATGATTTCTTTTACCTGCCTGTCCTCCATGCCGATGATATTGTGCACCATTCGGCTTTCAACTATTGATATCTCCCCACCCTTTGCACCCAGCTTGACAGCCCCGAGTATTTCCTCCTCGGTAATATGCGGCGTGGCCTTTCCGCGGGCAAACATATCTGAAAATTTCTGGGTAATGTATATAAACGGATATAAAACATATTTGATGATCAGCAGGGGCCAGACAATATACGGCCATAGCTGATTGCAGTATACGGCGCCCAGGGTTTTGGGCATAATTTCACCTATGAACAATATAAGCAGCGTCAAAACAACTGAAAACAGAGGGACCCAGGCAGTGCCGAACACTTCATGCGCGTACATGCCGGAGAGCGCAGCGCCCCCTGTGTTGCCGATGGTGTTCAGAATAAGGATTGCCGAAATAGGAACCGTTATATTTTTTTTCATGGCAATCATATGGTGCGCAAGCTTTTTCAGCCGCGGGTTTCCCTTTGCCGCCTCAACCACCCCGATACGGGCCGAGTACAGCGCCGATTCGTACAAAGAGCACTGTGCTGAAATTGCCAGTGTTATAATGACCACAAGAATTAAAATATCCAATGTTTCCTCCCTGAGAACAGTTAGCTCAATTCATCCCCGCCGGCTCACGCCGGGTGCTTTAATCCTCAATCTGCGGGCCGTGGGCAGATCAGCTTTTTAGCGCTGCCCCGCGGCGCTGTTATCTGCAAAGCAACGGATGACCTGCACCGGCCGCGCTGAAAAATTTTTGTAACGGCAGCATAATAGCCTTCTCATTTTTAAGGCCTTTTATGGACTGAACCGCATTCTTGTGATATACATGATACTGTTTGTGGGCGGTAAAAATCAATAGGTAATACAGGCGCACTTGCTGTGCCTCGAAATATCCCTAATTAAAATCAAACACTGGGGTCGCTTTATGAGCAAAAAAAAAGTCATTATCGTCGGTGCCGGGCCCGGCGGGCTTACCGCCGCAATGATTCTGGCTCATCGCGGGTTTGATGTGGAGGTTTTCGAAAAAGAGGAAGTCGTGGGCGGCAGAAACGCTCCGCTCACCCTTCAGGATTATACCTTTGACACCGGGCCCACGTTCCTCATGATGAACTTCATATTGCGCGAAATGTTTACAGAAACCGGCAGAAAGCTCCAGGATTATATAACGGCACAGCGCCTCGAGCCGATGTATCGGCTCACATTCCGCGATTTTACGCTTCTGCCCACTACCGACCGCAAAAAAATGAAAGAGCAGCTGGCTGAGCTTTTTCCGGACAGCGCAAAGGGCTATGACCGCTTTCTGTCTTTTGAGCAAAAGCGTTTTGAAAAGATGTTTCCCTGTCTGCAAAAGCCGTTTATAAGCATACTTGATTTTCTCAGCATTTCCCCTATCAGGGCCCTGCCCTATTTTTCGTTCGGGAAGTCAATGTTTCAGAAGCTCGGTGATTATTTTACCGAGGATGATCTCCGCCTGTCGTTCACCTTCCAGTCAAAATATCTGGGCATGTCGGCCTGGGAGTGCCCTGCGGCGTTTAACATAATTCCCTATGTCGAGCACGCGTACGGGATTTATCATGTTATGGGAGGCCTGAACGCAATTTCCCATGCAATGAAAAAAGTGGTTGAAGAGGAGGGGGGAACAGTTCACCTGAGCACCCCGGTAAAGCAACTCGTTATCGAAAATGGCCGAGCTGCAGGAGTTGAGCTGGAAAGCGGAGACATATGCACGGCAGATGAAACAGTCATCAATGCCGATTTTTCGTATGCCATGACCAATCTCTGCAAAGAAAAAGATATTAAAAAATACACCCGGCAGAAATTCGAAAAGCTGCACTATTCGTGCTCCACATTTATGCTCTATCTGGGCCTTGATACGCTGTATGACATCCCTCATCACAATATTGTATTTGCCAATGACTACAAATCCAACGTTGATGATATTTTTCACAACATGCGGCTCTCAACAGACTGCTCCTTTTATATTCAAAACCCATCTATAACAGACGCCACCCTCGCCCCTGAAGGACATTCTGCGCTCTATGTGCTTGTTCCGGTTCCAAACAATAGAAGCGGCATCGACTGGGTAAAAGAAAAACAAAGCTTCCGGGACCGCGTATTCAGTCACATAGAACAGCGCACTGAGCTGCACGATATTCGCGACCACATTGTCGCAGAAAAAATAATCACACCCCTTCAATGGGAGCAGGACTATAATGTCTACCGCGGGGCGACATTCAACATAGGGCATCAGTGGAAGCAGATGCTTTACTTCAGGCCGAGGAATAAATTTGAGGAATTTCAGAACTGCTATCTTACCGGCGGCGGCACCCACCCGGGAAGCGGCCTTCCGACAATATATGAATCAGCGCGCATTTCAGCGAATCTTCTGTGCAAAAAATACGGCGTTCCCTACAAAAAGCCCTCCATTCTCTCTGCAAAAAAAACGCTTGCAGGGGAAAAAGCATAACCGCACTTTCCGGAGCGGTCAAAAGCCCGGGTTTGTGTGCGGCATATCTAAGTGAAAATTCGTGTATACACGCCGAAGTCGCAAATATATTTTTCTACGGAACCGGGCACAAGGCCGCTGATGGGCCGCTGTGACCGCAGCCTGTCTTTTATACGTGAGGATGAGATATCCGGCCCCGATGAATCATCAAAAATTACATAGGGCTTATATGCCTCAGGTATTTTCCGCAGGGTTTCCTCCCTGCTCACCCCCTCACGCAGAACAACAATAAAATAGCACAGCCCAGGGTATATGCGCGATTTCTTCCTGTCGGTAAGTGTTGCTATCGCATCGAGCCCCGTGATAAAAAAATATGTTTTTTCTCTGCCGTACACCTGCTTCAGCTCCTCAACCGTACTTCCTGCATATGACGGGCAGGCTTCTTTTCTTTCAATCGCAGACACCTCAAAGCCGTCAAGCCCGTCAACCGCCCGCTGCAGCATGGCAAGCCGGTGTTCATACGGTGCCATGACAGGTCTGCTCTTGTGGGGGGGGCAGTACGCCGGCACAAATATGACCCGGCTGAGGCGGTAATTTCGCAGGGCGGTTCCGGCGATTGCCAGATGCCCGTTATGAACCGGGTCAAAAGCGCCGCCCAGAATTCCGATCCGGAATGACGGTTTATCTATCATGCCGATCCAGTTATCCTTACATGTCTTTATCAGGGTAAGCTGCCCGAACGCCACGCTTTCTCATAACAAATATAGTACCCGCGGCCCATCCTGTGAACAAGTAATTTATTGTGCCGGGCTCAGCCTGACCCATATCCATGAATGAGCCGGTAAAAACTCCTTTCCCCTCTTTGCTGTTGACTTGGCGTGTTTATATATTATAATAGATAAAATAACCTGCGTGCCTGCTATGTGAATGCACTCTGATGCTGTTCGCGCGGTTGTTTTACGCTCTGCAGAAACGGTAATGAGTAAAGAGGTGTACTTGTTAACTCCCGAAATCCTGGACGTCATATTGACCCTTCTGGTCCTCAGTATTTTTCTTTTCACAATCCTTATTCGTAAAAAAACACAAAAGAAAATAAACGATGTTCAAGAATGCATAGTTTCGCTGCAGGCAAACCAGGAAAAAGCGAACAGCCTGATTGAAACCGCCATAGGATCCCTGCAAAAAGATTTTTCCAAAAAGATACAAGTAATAATATCCGACATAAATGACCTCACCCAGCGTGTCGCGCTCCTGTTTGAAAAAGATGAACAAATCAGACAGGATATGGAATCAAAGCTAAATCCGATAAAAAAATCACTCAAGGATTTAGACGCTTCCGTTACGACGCGCTATGATTTTGTTCTGCACACGCTTAAGGACAGCGAGCGCGAAATAAAAGCGCTGTCCCGAAGCATAGAAGATTTTTCCGCCGACAACCGGAAAATGAAGGAAGTCATACGGGAGCACACAATAGATTTCGAGCTGTGATGATGAAAAAGCCTATAACCGCCACTATTTTATTTTCAGATTTAATGAACTCGACGGAGCTTGCGAAAAATCTTTCGCTCGTTGAATATGATGATATGCTGCTTGATTTTCAAAACACCATGCATGCCGTTGTTTCCGATCACCTCAGCCGGTATGGCTATACCGCGTGCGGCGTTGACGCTGAGTGGTCAATAGTGGGGGATGAAGTAAAAGTTTTCCTGTACTCAGGCAATCTGAACTACGATATCCGCAACGCATTGCTCATTGCAATGAAATTGAAGCTCGCATGGCTTGTCTCTGAATTTAACCGAAAGATACTCCACGAGCAGCGCCCGGTTTCACAGATCGGGGTTGGAATAAACTGGGGAAAAGTTATCAAGGCTGTTCGCCCCTGGCGCAGCAGCACCGGCATCCCCCAGCCGAATATTGAAGGCTACACAATCAATCTGACAAAGAGAATAGAGTCGGCCTCGCGGGATGGCACAATAAGCAAAATCATGGTGGGAGACCGTATTCATAAATCCTGCCGGCACAACAGCCGGATAAATGTGCGCTTCGGGCAGCCCCATGACCTGGTGTGTAAAGGGTTCACCCAGGGCATGCGCGTATATGAGCTGCAGTCGTTTGTGAATTTTGAAATTATACGCTCGATGCCGCCCGCAATGCAAAACGGGCTGCTCGAAAAAATGGAAGAGGCAGCTGCGGTGTGTTTTCAGGAACAGTGGCTGTACTGGCTTCTGCTGCGCGCCTACATATCGCACATATCCCTTAACGGCGATTCCACAGATGTGGAAGAGAAAGCAATAACGTTCGGGCACCACATTCAGCACGAGCTCCACAATAATCCGACCCTGTACAACATGCTCGGCTGGGTGTATGCTTATGGGAAAAAAGTGCGCAACCTTGAAACCGCCCTTCACTATTTCGAGCAGTGCATTTCTCTGGATCCGGGCAATCAGTCAGCCCTGCTGCACCGTGCGCGCATACTTGACAAAATGGGATCAACCATGGTCCGCCATGCCTATCAGCGCGTTCTCATCCATAACACGAAGCATCCGGAAGCGCGAAAAAAAATAAGGCAGCATGCTCTTCCTGCATAAAAACAACCCCCTTGCTCCAAGCAGCGTTTGCAAGCCACTACTGATTGCGCAGCACCTTGACCGCCATTCCCGGACGAAGGTCATGCGCTGCATCGGGATCCCATCCGTTTAAAAGAGAAACGGTTCTGAGCTCAGCGGGCTGGCGCCCCAGCTTCTGAAGCACCTCTGCAAGGGTGCAGGGCCGTGCGACGCGGTAAAGATGCACGCACGTTGGCTTTATGCTTTCCGCCTCGTCGTCGGTAAGCTGTCTGAAACTTTCAATTGTCCGCTCAAACACCGGGTTTAAAGCGACAAACCTATCGGTCGGGGCAACCCCGAAAATATACATTACCGTATCGCTCTTTTTGAAAAACCCGGCTCTTACCACCACCGGGCCTGCATCGCTGCTTCGGCCGCCATATGATGCAACATAGGCCCGCATACCGTTAACGGTGGTGTGCCCGCCTGTTGATAAAAGGCGGAACCCGTACGTGTGCGCTATGCGCTGCGCCGCTGCTTCCAGCGATATTTTTTTTGAAAGCCGGTACAGCCGCAGCTCGACAAACGCGCTGCCGCCCGGCTCTTCCGCTCTGACTGCATCCGGTTTGTTTTCCACCGGCCAGCCATCCGGGAAAACCACTTCAATCTGCAGATCCGGGTGCCTGAATACAGCTCCGGCAACAACCCCTGCGTGAACATCGCTGCCGAACAGCAGGCCGTCTATATGCTGCAGATATGTCTGCCGCTTCACCAGCGACGAACCTGCTGACTCCAGCCCCTGCAGATTCATCTCTTCCAGCACGCGGCTTATACGTGTTTCGGCTTTGGGGTGCGTGGCAAAAAGGCTCGTGTAGGACGAGCCGCCGTTTTTTTCTTCACGTATCAGCATAAGGGTGTTCAGTAGCGATGTTATCGCACCGGGATCATAACCGGTACGCGCAGCATAGGTCATCGCCAGCCGGTCCGCTTCGGTTTCATATTCCCTGCTGTAACCGCTCTGGATGGCTGCAAATACAACCCCGGCAAGCTCTCCATAGGCGCGGGCGGCCTCCGGTGCAACAACCGATGCTATGCCGGCACCGATCTGATAGCTGGCCGCTTTGGTATACTGACGAACAGCATGGCGGGCGGTCACATGACCGATTTCATGCCCCAGCACACCGGCAAGCTCCGCCTCGCTGTTTATATAGGCAAGCAGGCCGCGGGTGATATAGATATATCCGCCGGGCAAAGCAAAAGCGTTGACAAGCGGTGAGTCAAGTACCGTAAAATGAAAAAAAATATCCGGCCGATGAGACAGGGCTGCAAGGCGCTGCCCGAGGCCGTCCACATACCGCTGCAGTTCAGGATCGCCGTACACTCCATAGTCTTTTCTGATCGTGGGGTCGAGCTCTTTTCCCAGCGCAAGCTCCTGCTGCTCGCTCATGAGAACAAATTCCTGCTTTCCGCTCACCGGGTTCGTAGCGCAGCCAGCCGCAGAGCAAAGAAATACGGCAAACAGCAGTAACGCCCACCTTCTGAGATTGCTTGAAAAAACACAGCAGATCATAGTACAGTGTATAAAACGTTTCCAGCTAAAAGGCAATGGCCCGATATAATACAGAAAATAAAACCATTTGTATTCCCGCATATGTCAAACTCCGGGCCCCCGACAAAGCAGGGGGGTTACCCATGATTATTATTTTGGACACCAGTGAGGGAAAATCCTCTCTCATGTACAACGTATAAACCGGATCCTGCTCACCAGCATATTATGGATACACAAAAGCCAAAACCCCCCGTACCGAAACATGTTCATGACGGTCAGCGCATATATATAAAACCGGTGCTTTCTGCGTATGACCTTTTTGTTGCCGGTTTTTCAAACCGCTTTGTATGGCGGTGCCCGTCAAGGGAGATTAAACAGCTTTACAAAACCTATCTATCGGGCAATCACCTCGAAATCGGACCTGGAACAGGCATGTTCCCGGCCTGCTGTGCAACGGCTGCACACACCTCTATGATAACGCTCGTTGATTTGAATGCTTCCTGTTTGAAAAAAAGCGCCCGCAGACTGAGCAGATACAATGTTACTTCTTATCGCTGTAATATTCTTGAGCCGTTTTTCCCTGACAGAGCCCCGTTTAATTCAGCATCCCTTAACTATGTGCTGCACTGCCTTCCCGGCACGATGCATGACAAAGCGGTGGTTTTTGACAACATACAGCCTCTCCTGGCTCCGGGAGCTGTGCTGTTCGGCTCAACAATACTCGGCTATGGCGCACGTCACTCTCTTCTTGCACGTGTATTTTTGAGAGTATATAATACAATCGGGGTCTTCGCAAACGCCAGTGACAGCCTGGCTTCACTGCATGATACTCTGGCAGAGCGTTTCCGGACCGTTACCGTTACCCCGCTGGGATCGGCCGGCCTGTTTTTCTGCCGAAGCGACACAATTTAAATAAATTTAACGGCACATGCCGTTCCATAATCTCTTGAAGGTGTTGCGGGGTTATTGGATAGCCCCGCCCGAACCGGCTTCGTTTCATTATGTTGGACACCAGTGATATTATGCATTCGTCCATCCACAAAATGCAGGGACAACAGGCTCTATCATGAAAATTATTTCATACCTGCCCGGTACGATTATCTGTATCATAGTTGTTTTTTTCTTCAAAAGCGCATATGCTGATCTGCCCGCTCACGGAAATTCTGTTTCGTTGACTATTTATAGAGACAACCGCGCACAGGTTCAGTCAACCCACACCATACCGGCAGCAGAGGGTGTCAGGCACCTCAGTTTCAGCGGCTTCCCCGCGGAAGCTGACCCAGCTTCAATTCGCCTCATGCCTGCAGGGACCTCCTCCTTCACCATACGCGAACAGTCATATGCATGGGATCTCGATCGGCGAGAAACGCTTCTGCAGCGTAACCTTTCCCGCCCTATAACGCTGTCCACCACAGGAAACACAACCGTATCAGGGCAGCTGCTCACCGTGGGCCCGGGCGAGCTGTTTGTCAGGGAAAGCGAGGGCTCTTTACGAATCATCCCGACATCATCGATAACCGCCTACGAGATTCCCCGCCCAATAGGCTCGCTTGCCTGCACGCCGACGCTAAACGTCTCCCTTCACAGCACGGCTGCAGGGCCGCTTCTGGCACGGCTGAGCTATCTGACCGGCGGCCTGTCATGGGAGGCTTTTTATACCGCAGTTGTTAATGAGGGGGAACAATCAATGGCTTTCAGCGGCGCCGCCGCTGTAAAAAACAATACGTCGGCACACGTCAAAAATGCTGCCGTTACCCTCATTGCGGGTGATATACATATTGAAAAAAACAAACAGATTTTTTACCGCCGCTCCTCACAGCACATGTCAGCACAGCAGGCTGACAGCTCATCATTCCGAGAGCAGCCGCTGTTTGAATATCATCAATACACGCTTAACCGGCCGGCATCCCTTCCAGCCGGCCGCACTACGCACTTCCCGCTTTTCCCGGCCGCTGACCGCCCTGTTTCTAAAGCCTATATTTATGAGCCAAGGGTAAGCGACTCGCAGGTACGGGTCGAATATGAATTTAAAAATGAAAGCACCCGCGGACCGGCAACACCGCTGCCCGGCGGCACCGTGCAGCTGTATATATCAGACAACAGCGGCGCCCTTCGTTTTATCGGGGAGGATTCCATTGAGCACACACCGGCAGCGGGACGCGCAGCAATGCAGGCCGGCAGCGCTTTTGATGTTTCCGCATCCAGAACCGTCACCTCCCGCCAAGCAATTGACCGCAGCAGCAGGCGGGAAAAAGTTGAAATCCGTTTGCGCAACCACAAGAAGCAGGATATACATATAAAAACAATTGAACATTTTCAGGGCGACTGGGAGCTGAGCGAATCCACCCATGCTGCGCACCAGACAGATGCCTCAAAAGCGGTGTTTTATATTCCGGTTGCCGGCGGAAAAAGCACAGCGCTGCGCTACAGTGTACTGCTGAAATGGTAAGGAAAGCATGTATTTATAATTTATTCACCGGCACATCCCCCTCATGGCACCGAATTCAATAAATAAAAACAAACAGATCTTTGCCGAGCTTGTCAAAACGCTGGTTTCAGTCATAGAGCAGAAGGACGAATTCATACGAGGCCATTCATCCCGGGTGGCTACGCTCGGCGTTCAGCTGGCAAAGTGGCTGAATCTGCCGAAACAGCACGCAGATCAAATCTACCTTGCCGGCCTGCTTCACGACATCGGCATGGTGGCCATTCCGATTGAAATCATACACAAAACAGAAAATTTAACAGACGGTGATCGTGCGCTCATTCAAAAGCACCCCACCATAGCTGTCAACGTTCTCTCCAACATGAGCATCTTAAAAAACGCTCTGCCCCTTATCCGCCATCATCATGAGTCATTTGACGGCAGCGGCTATCCCGGCGGCCTTAAGGAAGCAGCGATTCCATTCGGCGCGCGCATTCTGTGCATTGCAGACAGCTATGACGCAATGAGCTCCGCCCGCCCGCACCGGCCGGCCCTTCCCCGCGAGGCTGCGCTCAATGAACTCAAAACAAGGGCAGGAGCTCAGTACGATCCCGATCTGATCGGCCCGTTTATCGCCTGTATCCAATCTGCGCAGGTCAAATCTGCGCCACGCCCGTCGCCCGCGACCTCAGGGCAGGCCGCAGACGAAAGCGCCGGGCCCCCGAAAAAGAAAAAAGCCCCTGAAACGGTTGATGAAATAATTGCCGATATTATAGAGCGGTTTCAGCGCGGAGAAATCGACCTGCCGGTGCTGCCGAAAGTCGTGCAGGAGATAGAAAAGGTCATGAACGAGCCGAATTCAGACACTGAAGACCTGGCTGCCGTGATCGAGAAAGATGCAGTAATTTCAGTGCGGCTTATTTCGGTTGCAAACTCTCCGGTGTACCGGGGAACAGACAAAATAACCACTATAAAGCAGGCGGTACCGCGGCTCGGCATGAAAGAAACACAAAACATCATTAATGCCATTGCGACAAAAAACCTCTACACCGCCAAAAACCCCGAAACAGCCGCAATCATGGAGAAGCTGTGGATCCATGCTCTGGCGACCGCCTACGGCGCACGATCGATTGCGCGCAAAGCCGGGGTAACAGAGGCCGACAAGCTGTTTCTCATGGGCCTTATCCACGATATCGGGAAAGTGCTTCTTATAAAAGCGCTCGCAGAGTATGATCAGTGTGCGGGCCTTGCTGCTTCAGACATTCTCACTGCAGTTCATGAGCCGCACCAGAAATTCGGGGGAATAATTCTGCAGCACTGGGAATTTACTCCGGAATACATCCGGGTAGCTGAAATGCACGACACGCAGAAGCTTTTTCCCTCGACTAAAAAAGAGGTGCTGGTTGTGCACCTGGCAAATTTGCTCACGCGCACTATCGGATTCAGCCCGATCGATGATGACTGGCTCGACCTTCCTGACGTCGAGTCTGCGAAGCTGCTTGAGCTGAGCGCGTCTGACCTTGACGGGGCTTCCGGCGACGTAAAACAAATAATCGAAACAAGCGCTACGATTTTCTGATGGCACAGAAAAACTCAAGCTCATATCAAAGCTATTACACCGAACTTGTCCGGGCGCTTGTCCGCCTGGTGGAAGAAAGCGATTCATTTCTCAAGGGCCACTCTGAGCGGGTGGCCAGCTACTGCTCACGCTTTTTCAAAAAGCTCGGTTTACCCAAGAGGGAGCTTCAGAAGGTGTATCTTGCGGGACTTCTGCACGACATTGGCATGGTGTATTTGCCCCCCGATCTTGTCAATAAGCCGGGAAATCTCACTGATGATGAGCTTAAGCTCATACAGATGCACCCCGTCGTAGCTGAAACCATATTATCGCAGGTGAGCGTTTTAAAAGGAGTGATACCGCTCATACGGCACCACCATGAATCATATGACGGCTCAGGGTACCCCGACGGCCTGCAGGGTAACGACATCCCGCTTGGCGCCCGAATCATTGCGGTTATGGACAGCTTCTGCGCGATGACAGCGGACCGCCCGCACCGCAAAGCCCTCGGCAACGAGGAGGCGCTGGCAGAAATCGAAAAAGACTCCGGAGTCCGATACGACCCGAAACTGGTGAAAGGCTTTCTGCAGCTGGTGCGCCCGCAATCAGCCGCAGCTGCTTCGGGCGCGCCAGCCGGTACATCCGAAGAAAGCGGGGAGCAGCTTGACGAGGCAGGGCTCGCCCAGGCGATTCAGGACATTATTGCAAAATTCAAGCGCGGCCAGATAACGCTGCCGGTGCTCCCGAACATTATTCATCAGATCCAGAAAGTGATTAACAATCCGATGGCGACAACCGCCGAGCTTGCCCGTGTCATCGAAAAAGATTCGGTTATATCGCTGAAGCTTATTTCAACCGCAAATTCATCCCTTTACAGGGGTACAAAAAAAATAGAAACCGTTGCGGATGCCGTTCCGCGTCTCGGGCTCAAACAAACGCAGAGCCTTGTAAACGCGCTGGCAAACAAAGATCTGTACAACACAAAAAACGAAGAGTGCAAAAACCTGATGGAGCAGATGTGGCAGCACTCCCTTGCCTCCGCCTACACGTCACGCGCAATTGCAAAACAGCTCCGCATGGAAGACATAGAAAAATTTTTTCTTCTCGGCCTTATTCACGACATCGGCAAAGTGCTGCTGCTGAAAGCCCTTACTGAAGCTGTGCTTCGCCAGAAAAACGGGGGCAGCTTTAAAATCGACGATGTTATAAAAGTGATGCAGGATGCTCACACCTCGTTCGGCGGCGCACTGCTTGAGCGCTGGGGCTTCGGTAAAGAGTATAAAAGCGTTGCTATCCAGCACGAAGGTGCAAATGTTTCAAAGGACACCCCTCAGGAAGTGCTGGTTGTCCATCTAGCCAATATGCTCACGCGCTCTATCGGCTACAGTGTTTTTAACGACGAAGAGCTTGATGCGGCATCTCTTGAATCTGCAAAAATACTCGAGATTGACGCAGAAAGCCTTGCAGCGATACGCGAGGAAATTAAGCAGATTATGCTGGACTCGAAGAAGGCGTTTTAACGGGTAAAAAGGTTTTGCGCTCAATGGTTCGCGGCTAAGGAAACCCGTATCAATGCACCAGCTCAAACAGGGAAGATATTGTAAGGAAACAGTGCGCTATATCAAGCGTTTTCCCACTCACGAGCTTTTCCGCTGTGCCACTTCCAGGCTGTTTTCACAATAGTTTCGATATCATAAAGCCTCGGCTCCCAGCCCAGAACACGCCGTGCCTTGTCAGAGCTTGCAATGAGCACCGCGGGATCGCCGGCACGCCGCGGCGCCTTTTTGACCGGAACACGGCACCCTGTCACCTTTTGTGCGACATCTATAATTTCTTTTACGGTATACCCGCTGCCGTTGCCCAGATTGAACACCTCGGATCTGCCGCTCTCACTAAGAAACGCAATCGCGCGTAAATGCGCGTCAGCAAGATCATTTACATGAATGTAGTCACGCACGCAGGTGCCGTCACGAGTATCATAATCATCGCCGAATATCGAAATCGCATCACGCTGCCCGCCTGCTGCAGCGAGCACCAGCGGGATCAGATGCGATTCCGGGTCATGCAGCTCGCCGATCTCACCTGAAGGGTCTGCCCCGGCGGCATTAAAATAACGCAGGCACACGCTTTTGATCCCGTGCACATGATCAAACCAGCCCAGCATTTTTTCAACCGCCAGCTTTGTTTCCCCGTACACATTCGTCGGCGCAGCAGGATGGCCCTCATCTATAGGAATGGTAACCGGCTCCCCGTATACTGCCGCTGTTGATGAAAAAATGAAATGGCGTACTCCCGCGCGCTTCATGGCCTCAAGCACATTCAGGGTTCCCCCGATGTTGTTTTCATAATACATGCCGGGGTGCTGCATCGATTCACCGACCAGGCTGTAGGCAGAGAAGTGCATCACCGCTGAAATGTCCTGTGTTTCAAAAACCCTGCTGACATCAGCCTTGTTTCGCAAATCGCCTTCGAAAACCGGGGCGCTGCCTACAGCTTCACGGTGACCCTTCTCAAAATTATCAAACACGATGGCTTCAATATTGTTTTTCCCGAGATGCCTGACCATATGTGAGCCGATATACCCGGCACCGCCGATTACCAGGACAGCCATTACACCCTCCCAAAATAAATTTTTTATAAATATTTTGCAAAAATTGCCGAAAGAAAAAAGCAGCCCGCGTGTTTAGTCAATTATACCATAGGTGATTCTACTCTTTATATCAGAAAGGAGGCTGCAATGAAAACTGTTTTGATTACGTCATCACCGCGAAGCCGACTCGCTCTAACAGCACTGATAGTGCTTGCCGGACTGTGCTGTCCGCTGAAAGCCGCTGCCGGCGGTTCAGAGGATATTATGAAAGAGCTCAAGGCGCTTAAAAAAAGGATCGAGCACCTCGAGAACAAACTGGCGCAACAGGACAAACAGCTCAAAAAACATGAGACCGAAATCGACCGTCAGGAATCCGCATATGAAGAAATCAGGACAATAAAATCCGCAATAGGGAACCTGGAGCTCTCCGTCGGAGCCACGTCGGTCGTGCAGGGCACCATCAACAACGACGGCAACAGCCGGAGAATCCCCTGGATGGCTGATGATGGAGACGACACCGATGCCCAGTACTCGGTTGATATTGAAATATCCGCTCCCGTCGGCGACAACGGCAGGGCTCTGGTGTATCTTGAATCGGGTGAGGGAGCAGGGCTTAACCAGGAAGCCGCCGGATTAACAGGAGTCAATTATGATGCCATGGACGACGACGGCGAGGTAAATCTTGCAGAAATCTGGTATGAGCACCGTTTTTTTAACGACACGCTGATAACCACATTCGGAAAGCTCGACCTGAGCAGATGGGTCGATACCAATGCGGTAGCCGGTGATGAATGTACACAGTTTCTGGCTGATATCTTCCGCTGGAATATCGCCATCGACTGGCCCGATGATGATTACGGCTATGGAACGAGAATTACCTACCATCCTGTCGATCTGCTTTCCCTGACCATCGGGCTTGTTGAGTCCGACAGTGATTTTGAGGATATTTTTGACAATAATCTTATGATCGCCGAAGCGGGGCTGTACACAGACATCCTGGGCAGACCGGGCAATTACCGCTTTTATGTCTGGCGCAATTCGGGCGACCACGAAAAGCTCAAAGAGCCCTGGAGAGGTGACAAAAAAAGTCATGGATTCGGCGTAAGCTTCGATCAGGAGATCTCTGATTATGTTGCGGCATTCCTGCGATACGGCCAGCAGACACATGACGTGTTTGCAGTAAGCAAAACCTGGAGCCTTGGGTTCCAGGTGGACGGAACGCTCTGGGACAGGCCGGAAGACATGCTGGGCATAGCATACGGGCAGGCCCACACAAGCGGATCCTACCGGGACGTGCTGCGGGAAGACCGGCTTGCACCCGCAGGAGCTGAAAAACGCTTTGAAGCATATTACCGCTGTCAGCTGAACGATCATCTTGCTCTTTCACCCGACATACAAGTAGTGCAGGATCTTGAAAGCATTGACAGCGCACATACAATAACGGTGCTCGGCGTGCGGGCTCAGCTTGATTTTTAATTATTCACTAAAGCGGATATCACACCTTTTCGATAGAAAAGTGTATACATTATTTTTTCTCCGTTAAGCAGGGGCGCCTGATGACAAGCAGCATACTGGTTATTGATGATGAAAAAAGCATGCGCGACACGTTTGCTTTCTTTCTTAAAAATGCCGGCTATGATGTTGTGACTGCAGAAAGCTACCGCAGCGCCCTGGACGCGATTGAAACACACTGCCCTGATGTCATCCTGGCAGATATTGTACTGCCAGAGCACTCGGGGGTAGACATTCTGCATGAGGTTAAAAATCGCGGGCTTACGAGCCCGGTGATTCTGATCACCGGGCATCCGGGCATCGCCACTGCACGGGATGCGGTGCGGGAGGATGCCTTCGATTATGTGCCCAAACCGGTGCGCAAAGAAGCGCTGCTTCGCGTTACCGAAAACGCCCTTCGCCATAAACAGGCCATCGATGACCGCATAAAGGCTGAAAAAGAAAAAGAGCAGTACCGGTCCCACATGGAAGCAATTTTTCGAAGCGTGCAGGAAGCAATCATTTCAGTGGATACAAACATGTGCATCATCAATGCAAACCACTATGCCGATCATATGTTCAGCATGAACGTTCAGGGTGCTGCAGGGAAACCGCTCTACGACATGCTGCAGGAACCGTTCAGCATATGCTGCGATGTGCTTAAAAGAACGCTGCATTCCAAAACCGTGATCCGTGAGTACCGGGTGAGCTGGGAAACGGATATCCGAGGTCACCAGGAGGTCGTTATAAACTGCTCTCCGCTCATTGGCCATGACGACGGCTTCACCGGAGCGGTTATGACCGTACGTGACATTACCCAGCTTGCCGAGCTTGAGCGCGAGCTTCAGGAGCGCCATCACTTTCACAAACTTGTCGGAAAAAGTAAGCATATGCAGCATATTTACTCGCTGCTTGAATATCTTTCAGAAACTGAGACGAGCGTTATAATTACCGGTGAAAGCGGCACCGGCAAAGAATATGTCGCTGAGTCGCTGCATGCAGCAAGCTCCCGTGCTCTCAAACCGATGGTGAAAGTCAACTGTGCGGCGCTGTCTGAAAGCCTGCTCGAAAGCGAGCTGTTCGGCCATGTGCGGGGAGCATTCACCGGAGCTGTCAAGGATAAAACCGGCCGCTTCCAACTGGCCGACGGCGGCACCATTCTGCTTGATGAAATCGGTGATATTTCACCTGCAATTCAGCTGAAGCTGCTTCGCGTTCTTCAGGAGAAAACAATCGAGCGGGTCGGTGATGCCACCCCGATCCCGGTTGATGTCCGTGTTATTGCAGCAACAAATGCAGATCTAAAACAAAAAATAGCACATGGCGCGTTCAGAGAGGATTTGTACTATCGCCTTAAAGTTGTGGAGCTCCATGTGGCGCCGCTCAGAGAGCGCCGGGAGGATATTCCTCTGCTTGTGAATGAATTCTGCCGTAGATTCAGCGGCAAGTTTCACAAGAACATCGAGGGGATTTCAGATGATGTTATTAAACTGTTTATGGACTACCCCTGGAAAGGCAATGTCAGAGAGCTGGAGCATGCGGTCGAGCACGCCTACATACTGTGCACCGGCAGCATTGTCCTGCCCGATCACCTTCCTGCAGATATAAAAAAACATGTTATGCCAGAACAAACAGCGCCGGCGGGCACCACTCAGTTTGATGAAATAATAGACGCGCTCACCAAAACAGACTGGAACAAGGCAAAAGCCGCCCGGCTGCTGGGAGTAAGCAGACAGACTATTTACCGGAAAATGAAGGCGCTCAATATTCCTGATGTCCCGGTCTGACAGGTCTCTGCTTGGCTTCCCGCCCTGCTTCCTCGGCATCAGTAAATTTTTTCATCCGGGTATTGAGATAGGTAGCCAGATTAACGGGCGTATTGATTATGTGCAGCTTTCGCCGTATATTTTCACGGTGTCTGCTTACCGTTGACGGAGAAATGTGCCTCAGCTCAGCAATTTCCTTTGTTGACAGCCCGTTTTTCACCATATTGCATATCTGCGCCTCTGCGGAAGACAGGCGGGGGTTTTCTTTAAGCAGATTGTCTGTAAGCGGTGACGTTATGTCCCGAAGATTGCGTTTGAGCATATCAAGATATATGCGCTGTTCAGGATGCACATCCTTTTCAAGAGCGTATATGATCGGCATAATTATTTTATCAACGTTTGTGTGAATACTTTCAGCAACTGATTTTTTTTCATCCTGCACCTTTACTAACACTTCACGAAGCGCGATATTCATGTTACTCAACGCGGTTTTTTCAACCTCAAGCTGTTCAAGGGCTTTGATCCGCTCGGCAATTCTTCCAACACGCTCAGCAACAGCATTGAGCAGCCAGCGCTCTTCCTTGAGAAAAGGCCCCTCATCTGCGGCCGGACATTCTTTACGATAAAAAACTTCTATAACACCTATTTTCTCGCCGGAAACCCGTATTTCTGCACTCTGAACCCAGTGTGTAGCAGTAAAATTGTGCGTTTTGTAGCACCTGCCCTCAAACTCAATACGCACGCAGGTAACCTCAGGATACTGCCAGGATTGCGCTATAAGGCCAACAACCTCCTGAAGAATAGCCTCCAGAGAACTGCCATACCGGTCAACAAGTGATGATATGCCGTACAGGCACTTGAGCTCTTTAAGGCGCTCACGAAGAAAATGTTCTAATGTCGTTTTGTCAGAAGATTCGCCGTAATTCATGTGTATTACCTATATAGTATGGGCATTTTATAGGCATTTATATCATACTGACAAAACACCGTAAACCAACTATATAAATAAAGTTATATGAATGAGCCGAGCTCTTCACATGTATTGCTGAAACAGAAAAAACAAACCGCTATACCGGTAAGGTATAGTAGTATACTTATACCCCTCGGCATTTTGCTTTTTGTATGTGCCGCACTGGCAGGACCTCTTTCTGCTTTAATTAATTCTTTTTCTGTCTTTACACCACGCCCACCCTGCCCGCAGCTTTGCACCCCTGTACCTGAATACCGTCGCACTATGGACACTGTCCTTGTTTCACTTTCAGAGCGCGAGCGCTCATTGCGCTACCATGCGGAACTTTTTGATTGTCTGCCGTCATACACAAAAATACTGCTCATGGTACCCGAAAACAACGCAGGTATCATCGGAAGCCAGCTGCGCAAAACAGATTATAAAGACAGAGTTACGCTTGTCCCGTATCAAGTACCTGAAAAACAAACCGGAACATTTTATCTTCTTTTTCCGGAAAAAGACAAATTGCTGGAAGTAAACACAGAGCGGACGCCTGTCCGATTCGGGTCAGTCTGGGCTCAGGATCTTGGAGAGCCGGCAAAGCACAAAAACGGCCGGCTTATGTTCTGTATTTCTGACGTGTATAAATGGTTCACTCGCTGCGGCGGCTCCTCAACGGGTACTGTAACAGCCGATAATGCGTACCTGGGCTCGCTGGATCAGGCCGGCATCGAAGTAATCAAAACACCGTTTGCATTTGCCGGCGGCAATATACTTTTTGACAACATTAACGGGAACAGTCTGGTGCTGTGCGGTTCGGATGTGATAAAAACCACACAAACGGTTTATAAAAGCACCATAGGAAAAACACCTTCGCGCAAGCGTATTATCGAAACTATACAAACTTTTTTTAATGCCGATGATATTGTGATTCTAGGAACTAAAGCCGCTCAGCCCGCGTCTTTTCTTTTTCATCTTGACCAGGCGGTAATACCCCTGGCAGAGGGGGTCATCGGAGTTACCCGTGTCGTGGGTGATACACCTGAAACAGAAATCGTTCGTCAAATCGATATGGTTCGGGCTTTTCTTGCAGATACCCGCACCGAACTTACCGGCAAAGGATATACAGTGGTACATATTGATACGTCGATTAACAATATTGTAAACCATCAGCACTATGTAAATGCCATTCCCTATATCAATAAACACACGGGCAAAAAAGAAATCCTTGTGCCGAGGTTCATATACAACACCTCCCCTTTCGAAAACAAGCTTTTCAAAAAAAACGTACAGACATACAGAAGCCTTGACTACCATGTTATCCAGACCCCCACAACGGCTGACCGTATAAACGGCGGCCTTCACTGTCTTGCAAATGTGCTGGAATAATAACGCACTCTTTTTTACACAGTTTCCATCCTGTAGGGCAACAACCCAAACCCCTTCGACAATCCCCTCTTTTCTGACCCAAATGTAACATGTTACATTTGTGTAAAGGAACACAAATGTAACATGTTACACAAACTCCTCTTCCGAAATGCCGCCTCCCTTTAGTGGTATAAATACATAAGTATTTGTTTTAACTTCGTAATTTAAATTGTTTTTTCATTATGTCTATCGTGGCATGGAGTTTGAATTTAAAAGTATACAATTAAAAATAAAAAAACAGGCTATATCAGGACGCCTATCATGCTCAAGAAAATCGACGATTCCACCTACCCGACACTTCTGAAAAGCAGAGTTCCCATCCTTGTGGCCTATATCCACCCCGGATACAGCGCAGTCAAACAAATCCAGATCGTTAAGCAGGTTTCAGAAATGCTGAACGGGAAAGTGTGCACCTACCTGCTTGACGATACATTTATCCAATCTTTCAGTTCCCAATACCGTGTATACGGCAGCCCGACCTTTTTACTGCTCAAGCACGGGGAGGAAATCGACCGTCTGCTCGGAGAAGTTGACGAAAACGCATTATTTATGTTTATAAACCGCAACTTACCGGCAGGATAAGCATTAAGAGGGCATACAGCTGATGAATAGCTCGCCGCATACCCCAATACATGTTCTCGTCGTTGACGACGAGGAAAGCATTCGCTTCACCGTTAACCGGTTTCTCACGCAGGCCGGCTTTACCGTCACCTGCGCACAAACATATGATGAGGCAATCGACTCCTTATCCCGGCATGATTTTACCGTTGCAGTAATTGACCGGGTGCTGGGCAACGGACACAGCGGTATTGAAATTATTAAAAACATTCCCGCTCGAAACCCCTTCTGCCAGTCAATTATCATGACCGGTTTCCCCTCATTTGAATCGGCAGCGGAAACAATCCGCTACAAAACATTTGCCTATATCACAAAGCCCATAAAAAAAGATGAAATATGTGCTGTTGTCGAAGAGGCTGCACGGGAAAGCATCCGTAAAAAAGAGGTCGATCTCCACCACAGCCTTTTCAGCTCAGTGTTCGGTGCATCCCCTAACCCGATCATGTTTGCAGATATGCAGGGAACCGCAATATTTGTAAATCCCGCTTTTGTGTCGACCTTCGGCTTCACGGGCGAGGGGCTCAACTGCTTCGAGTCACCGTTTGTCCCTGAGGATGACTTGGAGCATACCCGCAGTGATTTGTCATCGCTGCTAAAGGGCAGTCAGATTCCCGAGCGGGAGACGGTCCGCCACACAAGCACCGGTGAGGCCCGCGAGGTAACTGTTTCCCTGTCGCTGTGCCGCGGGTCGGGTGCAGACCCCACCGGCGTTCTTATCATCATACGAGACATAACCGAGGAAAAGAAAAAGGACCGTGAGTTAATACAGGCTGAAAAAATGAGCGTGGTGGGTCAGCTGTCATCAAAGCTTGCCCACG
>CAZUMW010000032.1:0-56978 GCA_964621615.1 uncultured Thermodesulfobacteriota bacterium | reverse complement strand
AACAAAACTTCAGCCCGCATTCATATGCAAAAACCTAACCGGAAATTACTGGGATAAACCGGGTGATGACAAATGGGGTGTTGCTGCCGTGCTCTCCATTTGTTTGGCTTTTCCGTTCACGTTCGACATTCTTCGTTCACTCTGCGTCAGCAGGCTGTCACTGCCCGGTTCCGTCCGGGCAATCCAGTACTGTTTTTCAATATCAACATGCAGACAAAATCATGAGAATCCCGCATATGTCAAACCCTGTGAGCCCTCCGGCAGAGCCGGAGGTTTACCTGTGATTATTAATTGTATAAAACATTTTTTGAGTGTCAAAGATTATCTGCTGCCGTGTTCATCCAGAACGCGCCTGACCGTCTGTGCGACCTCCGCCTTCTTACACGGCTTGGGCATAACATCTGTTATCCCCTGCATTTTTATCCTGTCGCTGCCAATGAGATCGTTATAGCCGGTCATAAGTATGACCGGGATATCGGGACGCACGGCAAGGGCTTCAGCAGCCAGCTCATCGCCGGTCATTTCCGGCATGGTCAGGTCGGTGATAACCAGATCAAAGCCGTGAGGGTTTTCTTTGAACGTCTCAAGCGCTTCACTGCTGCTCGACCTGACCGTGACCGCATAGCCGAGACGGGAAAGCATTATGTTCATCGTGACCGCAATCGACTCCTCATCATCGACGAGCAGTATTCTTTCGGTTCCGCCGGGTATGCTGTTTTTTGCCGGTTCGGGGGGGGCAGCTTCCCGGGCTTCTACAGCAGGCAGCAAAACAGTAAAGGAAGCCCCTCTTCCGGGTGTGCTTTCAACCGCAATCGCCCCGCCGTGTTCCCGCACTATGCCGTCCACCACCGAGAGGCCCAGGCCTGTGCCCTTGCCGGTCGGCTTCGTGGTGAAAAACGGGTCAAAAATGCGGTCGCTGATTTCAGGGGCAATGCCGGGTCCGGTATCGCTGACCGTCAGCCTGACATATCTGCCCGGGGCGACATGCTGAAATGACCGGGCCGATTCTTCGTCCAGAGAAACAGCGGAAAGCGCTATTTCCAGCCGGCCTCCGTTTGCCTCCATTGCATGAACCGCATTGGTGCACAGGTTCATACCGATCTGCTGCATTTGCGCGGCATCGGCTATAACCGTCCCGGCGTGCTCATCGATATGTGTGTGTATTTCAATATTAGCGGGAATAATGCTTCGGAGAAATTTCATCTGTTCTTTCAGTGACAGATGTATCTGAAGGGGAGCTTTCTGTACGGTGTCCGTGCGGCCGTAAACAAGCATCTGTCTGACAATAGCGCTTGCGCGGGTTCCAAGCCCTAATATGTCGTCAAGCAGATTTTGTGCGGCACTATCTGCTGTCACAAGATCTTTTGCCACCTCTGCATAGCCCATCATTCCGCCGATTATGTTGTTGAACTCATGTGCAATGCCTCCGGCAAGCGTGCCGATCGATTCCATTTTCTGAGAGTGCCGCAGCTGTTTATCTATTTTCCGATCACGGGTAACATCGCGGCTGATAGAGCTGTAAAATGTCCGGCCGGCAATTTCCCACCGCGCCATGGAGCTGCTCACATACACCTCCGACCCGTCTTTCCTGGGCAGCACCGATACATATGTTTTTCCTGCCCGCAACAATGTGTTGTTACGCAAGTGCTCATCAATATCGCTGTGCATACCTTCAGGCACCATTGTTTTCACCGGGCGGCCGATAAGCTCGCCGGGGACAAATCCGAATACGCTTTCAGTTGCGGGATTGCAGGACAGTATGGTACCGGCGCTGTCGGTAATAATGATCGCATCACTGGATGAATTAAAAATCGCCTTGAGCTGCTCTTCGGCATTTCTCAGCTCGCTGATATCATTGAGGATTGAACAGAAATAAGATTTTCCCTCGTGCTCCCAGCTTGAAAGGATAACCTCCAGCGGGAACACGGTGCCGTCCTTGCGCCTGGCATATGACCGGTGGGGCGATCCGAACACAGGCGACTCTCTGATATCGTCATAACGGGCAAACGCACTGTTTTTTGCCTGTATCTCCTCATCCAGCAGAAGAATATCGATCGGCTCGCCGCAAATCTCCTCTTCTGTGTAGCCGAATATTTTTTCAGATGCCTGATTCCAGTAGATTATTATCCCCTTTTCATCGGTAAGGAAAATCGACGCTGAGGTGTTGTCCGCTATGGCACGAAACTGCGCTTCGCTCTTGCGCAGCTGCTGCTCAGCGCGCGTGCGGCCGGTAATGTCCCTGATTGTAATTACTGCCTGAGCCGGCTTTTTGTCGTCCACGGCGAAGATGGGCCGTGTGTTGACCGACACCCAGGTGATATCACCTGCATGTCTTTTTATCCCCGCTACGAAATCGGTGAACGGCTTTCCGGTCTGCAGCGTTATCATTGACGGGTGGTCTTTTGGGTGTAATGGAGAGCCGTCCTCATTGACTACATGCCAGTCATAATCGATTGAGTCCCTTCCGACCACTTCGTCAGCAGAAATGCCGAACAGTTTCTCCGCTCCGCTGTTCCACACCAGTATTTCTCCTGATGCATCCTGAAGAATAATCGCCTCTGCAGCAGTATCGATCAGGTTTTTCTGCCGCTCTTCGCTGTAGCGAAGCTGATCTGATGTTTGTTTCCGCTCTTTTATGTTCGTTAAAAAAAAGTCAACCTGGCTCTGTGCATTGTTACGCATGTCAAAACCGTCCGGCGGTATAAAATAAAAATTTTCACACATAGCAGTGCCGAACAGTATAAACGGATGGGTGCAGATAACATCGCGGATAGTGTCCGGAGAAAACCGGCGCGCGTTGTATTGACACAGTGCACAACAATTATGTTCCGGCAAAAACCGGTTCAGACTGTTTTCATATTCTATGAGGCGGTCTGTACCGGCGTCGCCCCCTAGCGCCCAGCTCATCTCACCTGCTATCCGGAGCCCGCTGCAGCCCTGCCGCTGGGCTTCCCGGATATGGTGCTTCAAACATTCCATCATCCGCTCAGGGTCAAAATACCCCTGTTCGAGATATGACTGCTGCGGCCCGCAAACCGCGAGGGCGCCGGATGCAAGGGCGGCATCGACATCGATCCCATAAGACCGCATTGCAGAAAGCACCGCTTCCGCCTCGTTGTCATCAGCGACATACAGGCATTTTTCCCCGCGCTCAAGCCCGATTCTGATAAACGGCACAAAAGCCGCGCACTGCTCCACAAAGGATTCATAGATCAGGCACAGATGATCGTGCAGCGTACCGCTGTGCAGTGATGAAGCACACGTTTCAGAAGTCATAATATGCTAATCCGGCATTTATCCATATTATTTATGTTATTTTATATCATTAGAAAATGAATTACAAAATAAAAACATAACAAAATTGTCAATTTTAAATTTTACATACATCATCATTTCCTGATAGACTCAAAAAAAGCATCAGAAATTCTCTGTTGTTGACCTGAGCCATGGTGCCCAGCGACCTGACGCAGACGGTACGGGCAGATAATACGCTACGGGAACGATTCCATGAAGGAACAAAGGCCGGCACAGCTGTTAACGGATGAAACAAAACAGGCGCTTATGCTGGCATGGCTTATCATGTCGGCAGCACTGCTGCTGATACTGACAGCGCCGCATGTTTTGCCCGCCGACACCGTGCTGACAGCAAGCGCTCTGTTACGGCAGCCCCATCACGGTCAGGAGCAGTGCCCTCTATGCGGGATGACACGAGCATTCATAGCCATTTCTCACGGCAGCTGCACCCGGGCGCTCGCCCTCAACAAATGGTCGGTTCCGCTGTACGCAGCTTTACTTTTCAACCAGCTGTGTGCCGCGCTGTTCCTTGCCGGCCGCATACAAAAATTCTTCGATTCACATAAAACATCAGGCTTCCCGCACATACTGGAGACCATTCGTGGACACCGGTGATCGAAACGAAACAGACAACAGCAATCACTCCATCCGCGTGCCGGAAGGCAAACCCCGGGCAAAAGCGTTTTTCCTGCTCGGCGTGGCAGGCATTGCAGCAGCGGGAATATGCGCTGTCTGGTGGCTGGGAGTACATTCGTGCAGGCAATCGGCACAATCAGTCGAAGACATTGCCAGAGCATTTCAAACAGGGACCGTTACCACAGAATTCAGGGAATACTGCTCGGACATCGAGACGTACAACCGGCTCCAGGTAAGCACATACAAACAGACGGAAAGCTTTACCAGGGAAACAACAAAAGCGATACTCTGGAGAAATATTTTTTCCACGGCGAAGGTCGAGATTATTGTTCCGGTTGAATACACCTATTATGTCGAGCTTGGCCGTAAATGGGATTTTTATTTTGAGGACCGGGATCGGACCGTCACAGTGTTTGCGCCCGAAATCAAATGGAATACGCCGGCGGTCAATCTGTCGGACATGGTTATACGAAATCTGAAAAGCGGCATATTAATCGATGAGCAGGACATGAAAAACAAACTCCTCAGGCAGATAACCGATGCCGGCTCACAGCGGGCGGAAAACAAGATTACAATAATCCGGCCGTCAGCCAGAGAAATGGTAAAAAAATTTGTGGAGGACTGGCTTTTAGCGGTACAGTTTGAAAACGCTGAATTCAAACCGGTGGTCAAAAACGTCTTCTTTGCAGATGAAAAAACATATGATGAGAACCTGAAACGATTAAAACACATGCAGGGAGAATACCAGTGAAAGGCATTATCGTTTTTTGTTTTGGCGCTCTGGCGGTACTCTATCTTATGAATCCGACGCTTGGCATGTTCGAGCTTATTCCCGACAATTTTCCTGTCATCGGGAATCTGGACGAAGCCGCCGCCACCTCGCTTCTTATCGTGTGCCTGCGGTATTTCGGCATAGATCTCTTCAGCATATTCGACCCGTCTAAGGACACCCGCACTGATATTAAACGATAGCGGTGATTACCTGATAATCATGGAGGGCAATCAATGCAGGTAGTAAGTCTTCTCTGGGGAATACTGGCGGTACTTGGCATGATTGTGGGGTTCTTACCCTGCCTGGGTGCGCTGAACTGGCTGAACATACCGTTTGCCGGCGTCGGCATTATCATCAGCGGCCTCGCCTTGAGCTCCGCAGACCCGAAGCCGAAGGGCAGCAGTGCGGCCGGTATGCTGTGCTGCACGATCGCTTTGTTCTTCGGGCTTATTCGCCTTGCTGTCGGGGGAGGGGTGTTTTGACGTGATGCCCGCCATCCTGTAATATGCGGGGGATATCGGCATGGAAAATGGATATTTCACATTGCACTCCTCTGCAGCGGGGCACATTCCGCTAAAGGACCGGGTTCACTGCTGAGGCTCCTGCACACAGGGGGAAAACCGCATAGCGCATAATAGCTTCACCGTATGCTTTTGCTTCGCAAAAATAAAAGGTATGCCTCCCCTATAGCGAATACAACAATACACACAGCCGCTGCTGTTATAACAACAGGATACTGAGCGCCGAATCCTTCTGGTGACAGGTGCTTTAACAATATTCCTGCATAGGCCCAAACAAAAACAAGGCCATAGGCAGCATCTTTATTTCTCAACATTGTTGTCAGCCCAATGGCGAGCCCGACAACGATGATTGCTGCAGTCCACGTTGATTCAGCTATGCCGGCGCCTTTCCAGCCTACGCTGACAAGAAGCGCGGTAGCGTTGGCTATGGTCGCCACGGTAATCCACCCAAAGTAAACGCTGAATGGAAGCCTGACAAAGAAATACTGTCTTGCAGAAAGCTGTTTATTTCTTGTCAGCTCATTTATCATAATAAGGCACAGGAGAATGACGACAATAAACGCCATGGACAATGGGATGCGATGATAATGCCAGGAAAAAATCCAGGACGCGTTGGCAATGCAGGAAACAGAGAACAGTATTCCAATTTTATTCAATAGATTATTGTTAATCGCATCGCTGTCGCCGTGAAAAGCACCAGCCTGGTACAGCGTGTACCCTGCCAGAAGGAGATATATGAGCCCCCAGATTGCAAAGGCCTGTGCTGCCGGGGCAAAAAGATTTGGGTATGCGTCGGAAACCTGGCCGGTGGTCTGGCCGTTAATCGGAAGCGCGTTGGCCAAAGCGTTGACAATAATCATGGCCGTAAAAGCTGCTGCCGTAATTGTCTTGATTATTATATCTTTTTGCTTTGTTTCCATTTTTTCCTCTGTTTTGGTATCGATTTCACTCCAGGTTAATGCCTTATATGAATCGCGGAATTGCACTGACATCTGCGCATGGCGAAAATTATCAGCAGCAGGCTCTCAGGCTCCATGCAGCTTCAGCGTAATTCAAGGCAATAGCAAGGCTGTCGTCATATTTAACAATAAACGTTTCGCTGCCTTTGTTATCGTTTTTTTGTGCCCAGTTACCTTTTGCCAGCCCCGGAATTTTCCCGCTTCCTGAATAAAAGACAATAGCGATATGCTTTCTGCACAGATTTATAAACATGAACGCTTTTTTCTCATCACAGAAGGCTGTCACCCCGTGTTTGTGCGCCCGGAATACCACCTGCCGTTTCTGTTTCATGAAAATGTCATTAACCCGGTTTATGAAGGCTCCAAAAACTTCAATGGTGGCTTGTGAGCATTTTTTGTTTTTAATGATATCTGATAAATTGTGTTTTCGATCGTCAACGTTTGCAATTATCATAAAATTCATCCTCATATGATTGACGCACTCCCTTTTTCCCGTCCTCACAGCATCCGTACACCCCTGAGCTAATCGGAATGCACGCATTCATCAGTGACGGACCGGCACCGCACACTTTTCAGGTCGGGGTCGGCCTCATTTGAATCTAAATGCAGCAGCACCTCAAGAACCCGTATGTGCTCATCAGTAAAGGGCACGGCGATGTGCTTGCTGATCTCCTGCTGTATTTTCACAAGGTCCTCCTTTACCTGCCACCCTTTGGTAGTCAGATACACCCTGACAATTCTTCTGTCACGTATAGTGCGCTTGCGGACAACCAGGTTTTTCTTTTCCATCCGGTCTGCAATACCGGTAATGGTGGGACGATCGCGGGCAGTCCGCCGCCCTAACTCGCTCATGATCAACCCGTCCTCTTTCCAGAGCGCTCTCAGCACATCAAACTGCGGCGGGGTGATACCGTATTTTTCAACCTGTGAGAAACCGAAGCTCTGTATGTACCGGTAAATCACACCGATCAAACCATTAACGTCACTGTAACGCGCCATAGGGTACATCCTCATTTGCCATCTGTTTGATTGCTCATGTATTACCCTGTGACTTCAAGGGCAACTCTTCCTGCAGGCGGAGATAAACCTCACCGGTGCTGGTAATGAATATCAACTTCCGTCCGCGCTTCCCCCCGATATGTGCGTTTGCGATGGTAATATTATACTCTGACAGCATTTCATGGGCTGTCTGTGTGTTTAATTTCCCCGGGCTGCTCACTCCCTGAGACAGCGCTTCTGCGCCACCGAAAATTTTGGCAACAATCTGCTCCCGGCGTATACCTCTTCGGGCAAGAGCGTCAACCGTATGCGTTATTGCAGAGTCTACATATTTGTAGTGGTTGACCGTACCGGGGTATTTTTCATAAACGTTCCATTTGTGTAAAATGGCATGAAAGGTGGCACCTGTTTTTTCTTGCGGGATATAAAACGTCACCGCAATACAGGAGCCAAGCACCGTGCATACGGCTGTCGGATTCACATAAATGCCGCCCTCCCCTATTCCTATAACCTGATATGGGATACCCGGATACATATCCAGAATTTTTTTTATGTCTGAGGCCACGGCAATATGGGTACTGTTCTCTATAGCGGCAGGACACTGGACCAGCATCCAAATCGTGCAATGATAAAAATATGCCTGTCTGAAGAGGTGTTAACAGAAACGTTCTGTGGGAATTCTTTGAAAAACAGATTCAATCACTTCACAGATTTCCTGCCCGTTAACCGGCCCATGGAGGTATGTAAAAAAGACATTACAGTCATGATGCTCTTGCAATCCATGGAAGCCGTCTGCTGCAATAAGAATTATTCTGCAGGAGGGCGCTGCTTTTCTGATTGCTGACAGAATATTGGTGCCTGAATCATCCCTCAGCATCTCACCGTCAAGCACGGCAACATGGTATTGTATAGCTGAAAGGCATTCAACTGCTTCAGTCCTGTCACCTGCCATGTGCACAGTATACCCCGTTTCTGAAAGAAACGTATTTAAACGGTTCAGGCCGTTTTTGTTTCTCTGGATAAGAAGAACTGTATTGTGAGATGTATTTTCAAGGGGATGAATCCGGCGTTCGTCTTCGCCTTCACGATAGCGATGGGAAACGGCTCCGCAGTTTTTCGGGCGCCTGTTCGTGCCTCCGCTGCCTTGACGGGTTTTTTCTTTGCAGTCACCTGCTAAAACGGGATATCGCATTGGAAACATTCCTAAATTAAGATTAACATTGCTATTAGTTAAAATTTATGCTGTAAATAATTATAATATATTATCTATCGAACTATTGTCAAATGAATTGAGTTAAATTTTAAATTTATAGCCCAAATAATTTGATGAATTTGCAAAAACAAATACCGTTCGGTTTTTTAGCACAATATAAGCTTAAACTTCAATTCTGCAAATTGACAATTTCACGCCCGAAACTTATCAGGGGAAAAAGGGGAATTTAATTTGTGGTGAAAAAATGGTCACCGTGAAGGGTGTTCCTTAGCAGTCAAGAGAAAATGACCGCATGATAACGAGTTCATATCTCAACTGCACGCTCTGGACAGAGTAAAATTAATAAAGGCAGAGGCCGTTTTGACCTCTGCCTTTATATCGTACTACTGATATAAATCCGTTCACCTACCGATTCCGTAAATTAGCCGTGGCGTTGCTTTGACTGGGCCATGTTTTGTCTTTACACCATTCAGATCAACGTCTTCAAGCTTGTAGCGGTATGTTGTTCGGTTTTGAACATCATTATCAATAAAAATATATTCAGCACCCTCAGTAGATGAACCTTTGGCTGGTATCAGGTGGGTATTAATTTGCACATAGTCGCTACCCTTTTTTGAACGGTAAATATTGTAACCGACGTTTTTTGATTCTGACATAGTGATCCATGTCAAAATAATCATATTTTTACCCGCTGCTGCATTCAAATCATAAAGCGTTATCAATGTTGAATCACACGCATCACCTATACCATCGCCGTCACTGTCTTCTTGGTCCGGATTGAAAACTTCAGGACAATTATCCATATCTGCACCGATTCCGTCATTGTCTATATCATTTTGGGGGTCAAATAGGTAACCATCACACGCATCCCCAACACCATCCGAGTCTGAGTCTGTCTGATCTGGATTGTAATCGGTGGGACAATTGTCGCATACATCACCGATGGTATCGCTGTCAGTGTCAATCTGTGCAGCATTGGCGGTAGCAGGACAATTGTCAACGTTTCCGCATACACCATCGCTGTCAGCATCATTACCAGGATCATGCGGGCATACATCACACACATCTCCAATCCCGTCATTGTCATCGTCTTCCTGACCAGGGTTTGGGATAGACGGACAGTTATCGCTTAAATTACAACAATTGTCTTCATCGTCATCGGCCAATAAATCGATCACCGAAGCATTACAATCTTCTGTAGGATTATTTATAGTAGTCACAACGGCATTGGTTGAACTAACGGTTATGCTTAGGTCTATTCCGTTATCCGATATATCAGTTATGATGGCGTTGCTTTCTATACCAAATATGCATTCGGTATCAGTATCCCCCATATGATCAACTTTTAACACAAAAGCATCCGGGTCTCCGGCATTGAAAGAATTGGAAACGCCCGCCATTACGATATCATCATTGGCCGCTTGATTGACAGAGTAGAAGACTTCCCGTTTTGTTCCACCATAGGTCTTTTGCCACTGGATTTCCCCCATATTATCAAGCTTCCATAACCACCCATCAAAGTAGCCTGCTCCGAAAGATACGGTTGTCCCAGCGACTATATAACCACCGTCTGTGGTAAGATCTATGGATATGGCATCATCAATAAAGTTATTACTGCCCCGAAAGGTTTTCCCCCATATACATTGACCGTTATCATCTAATTTCATTACCCATGCGTCTTCATAATCTGTTCCGAACGATGCAGTTTTTCCAACAACTACATAGTCCCCATTACCATCCTGTTTTATTTCATAAAACTCATCATTGCCAGTATTTGTCGGACTCTGAGACAAACCGTAGACTTTCCCCCATAGGGCGTCGCCATTTTTGTCAATTCTTATAATGTATCCATCTCCTCTGTTGTAGCTTGCATTCCCGGCAATTAGATAATCTCCATTAGACGCTGGCCAAATCGACCGTCCCTGTCCACGATTGCCAAAGTGGTATTTTTTTTGCCAGGTTATATCGCCGGCCGCGTCAAACATAGCCGCCCAGGTTGTGCAATCTTCTGCCTCGAGGCAATCTGTTGCACCAACTGCAATGACATTGTTGTCAGGAGTTAAAAATAATGACGTGAAATAATCATCGCGAAGACCGCCATATGATTTTGACCATTTAATATTTCCATTTATGTCAATTTTTAACAACAAAGCATCTGTAAGGCCTGAACCAAATGAACATGTTGAGCCTGAAATCATATAATCCCCATCCGGGAGTTGACAAACATATGTTGCATAATCTTTTTCGCTCCCTCCAAAAGTTTTTTGCCATTCAATATCTCCAGAGCTATTTAGTTTTATCAGAAGAATGTCATAATCCCCATTGCCCCAAGATTTCGAATAACCCGATAAAATATATCCTCCGTCCATGGTGGTTTGGATCGTCCTTATTATATCCTCCTGATCACCACCATAGGTGTTTGCCCAATAGTCGGCTTGGGCGTTAGTGAATGAAATCAGCGAGAAAAAGAATCCAATAAAAAAAACATTTATTAAATAAAACAATTTTATATCTCCTTGCGTTTTTGTTTTCTTATGACTTAGCACGCCATTTTTTTACCTATATGATGGTATGAAATCACCCTTTACTTGTTTTGCCACCACCTTCCCGGCACGGCCTTCACCGGACCGTGAAATGTGCTGACACCGCTATTGTCTATATCCTCAAGCAAATAAAAATACCGCTTGCCGTTTATCACCCATTCATCCAGAAAATCATACGTTGAACCCTCTGTGGGCGAACCCCAGGCAGGGATAATACCGTCATTGATTTTTATGAAGCCCTCAGCTCGCCAGACGTTAAACCCTGCATTGTCTACTTCAGATTCTGTTTTCCATTTCAGTTTAACTTCACGATCCCAGGGGTATGCTTCAAAGGAAGACATTCTAACCAAAACAGGGACACATGCATCAAGGCACTCTTGAAGTTCTGTTTGACAGTTAAAATAACGGTTTTTCCAGTATCGATAATCGCATTCATCACCAATACTATTTTCATCTGCGTCGGCCTGGTCGGGATTGTAAATATCTGGGCAGTTGTCTTCTGCGTCTATTACACCATCATCGTCTGTGTCGCATATCAACGCAGGGTAGCCGTACCACGTGGGACTTGTAAATCCAACTGCTCCGCTAGAAAAGCAAACATGAAAATTGCCATCGCAATCTTTAAATACATAATCTTCGATAGCAGGTGCGTCCCCCATGAAATTTGCAACAGTCAATCTAGTGCAAAAATTAAAAGCAAAATCCCCGATGCTTACAACACTATCGGAAATAGTCACGCTGGTTAGTCTGTTACAACCATCGAACGCTTGCTGCTCAATATTGGTTGCGCCTTCAGGGATGGTAAAGCGGGTGTCAGCTTTTCCGGCTGGATATTGGACCAGAACTGTTTTGTCTTTGTTGTACAGGATACCATTAGCACTTCTGTAGTTGGGGTTATTAGGATCAACGTCTATGTTTTGGAGGCTCTTGCAACGCCCAAACGGTGCACTATCGATATCGGTGACGCTAGCGGGGATGAAAACGCTTGTCAGGCCGGTGCAAGAATGAAAAGCCGCATGACCGATACTGACGATGCTATTGGGTATGGTAACGTCTGTCAGACTAGTGCACTCATAAAATGCCGCAATCCCGATATCGGTGACCCCATCAGGGATGGTAAAATTAATATTAGTTTTACCAATCGCATATTGAATTAAAAGTGTCTGATTCTTGTTGTATAAAACACCATCAGAACTGCTGTAGTTGGGATTGTTTGGGTCAACGTCTAGGCTTTGCATGCTATAGCACCGAACAAAAGCATGAAAGCCGATACTGGTGACACTATCTGGGATAAAAACGTTTGTCAGGCTAGTGCAAGAATGAAAGGCCATAGCTCCAATTTGGGTTACAGGCATTCCATCTATCGTCGCAGGGATTATAATATTGCCGCCAGATCCAGCATAGTCCGTAATAGTAACTTCAATACCATCTTCCGTGTAACAATACCCATCTGATTCACTTGTGCCTGATGGGCAATATGACACACAATTACTAAAAGCGTTCGTTGTTAAAAACAAGAAAATCGACATTGCAAAAAGAATTAATTGAATTTTTGGCATAAAACTTTTCCTCTTAATGGTGCTTAAATTATAAAAAGTTAGCTTATGATAACTATAAAAATAATTTTTATATATACTCATCTTACTGTTTAATTTAAACTCCAGTCAAGTTAATTGTCCTTAAAAAGCTTGATTTTTATATTAATTTGACAATTAGCAAATATCCGGATAGGATGTTCACCATGTGAACACGGCGTGGATACCGAAATACAGATTTGGTCAGCTGTTTTCTGAATAATACAAGAAGTGGGGTATACGGCAGCGGGGGTTTTACCAAAAAGAAAATATCATAAAACAGTTAGAAGAGCGGTTCAAGCGCTATGCGCATCTTGCACCGGCACACAAAGTAAATGCGGTAAATGTGCTGGATCAGCAGTTGAACGGAGATTCACTTCACAATCGGGGCAAAAAAAGAGGGTGTGAACCATGTTGGAAGCCCACACCCATAAGCCTAACCTACCGAAATTACTTGCTAAAAAAGTGGTGCGCCCTGCAGGATTCGAACCTGCGACCTTCGGATTCGTAGTCCGACGCTCTATCCAACTGAGCCAAGGGCGCATTTGATAATCGAAATAATATATACTTTTTTTCGGTAAGATTCAACCCCAACTTTTTTAATTGTTATTTATACTGCAGGACGCCAAGATCAAGGTATTTTTGTTTTGCTTCTGAATTGTCTGGATCAAGTGCTAAAATCTGTTTGTACTGCTGTCTGGCCTTGTCAAGCCTGTTGAGTTGCTCATACAGCGCAGCCATTTTCTGATGCCAGGCGATTTGTTTTGGCTCAAGACGGGAAAGCGCCTGGTAGGCCTCCAGTGCTTTCCACTTGTTTCCGGCCTTGTAGTACATAACCGCCATCGCCTCGAAGGCCTTTTTGTTGGTGCTGTCGCGCTTTGTGAGCTTCTCGTATGCTGCTGCAGCTTGTTTCCAATCCTTTTGCTTTTCATAGGCATCGGCAAGATTTGCCAGATATCCGGTGTTGCCGGGATCGCTCTCAACAGCCTTTTTGTAATACCGTGTTGCCTCCTCGAGCTTGTTCTGCTTTTCCAGAACAACGCCGAGGTTGTTATACATCGTTGCGCTTTTTCTTCCTGAGCGAACCGCTTTCCGGTAATACTCTGCCGCCTCCTCATACTCGCCGGCGCGGGAGTACAAAAGTGCAAGGTGCTGATAGATATCGGCATTGCCGCCGGAGGTGAGCTTCTCCGCCTTTTTGGCGTAATTGATGGCCGCCCGTATGCTTTCCATTTTCGCGTAGGCATCGGAAGCGTACAGATACAGATTTGCATTGCCGGGCTCGTACTCAAGCAGCACCCTGGTGTTGCCGGCAACGCGGTTCCACTGCCCGTTGCGCTCATATATTTTTATCAGCAGACGCCGTGCGTCGAGATTGGCCCTGTTTTCAGCAAGGGCCTTGCGATAAAAATACATCGCCTTTTTTGTGTCGCCGAGCTTCTCCTCAAGCCTGCCCGCCTCGCAGTAATACTCATCGGCCCTGGGGGTATCAAGGCCGGCAATGCGCTCATAGGTATATACAAGCTTTGTGGTCTGGCCTGTTTTTTTATATAGCGGAATCAGCGCCTGCAGGGCTGTTTTGTTAGTGCTTTCAAGCGCCAGCACCGATTCATACTCACCGGCGGCTTTCTCCGGCTTGTCCTGCTGCTCATAGAGCCGGCCCAGCGCGATATGCGCGCTCACTGAATCGGGATTTTCATCTATGGCCTTCTCATAGCACAGGGTTCTGACAGCGCGGTCCTTTACAACAGACGCCCGCTGTATCCACGCATCAGCGTCCATCATGACGGTGAAGGAAATTTTTCCAAGACCTGTGCCGCCACGGCTAACGACAATATCATAGGCGGTTTTTTCTTCAGGAGCGATAAGAGGGATTATGTCCATATCACGCCTGACAGCACTGTCTACGCCGGGGACCGTTATGGAAACATCGTCGGGAGGGAACAGGCGGTGCAATCCGCTGAAAACGACACGGTCTATAATGAGCCCTTCATCATAGGAAAGCGTTATCGAGCCTCCCATATCTACCAGACGCTTCTCCTGCCCGATAACAATGCTGACGGCAGTGGCGCGGGGTGTGAGGCCGTCGCTTCGTGAAATCAGGTACCCGAGCCCAGCTCCTGCACCGATCAGCACAGCACCGATCAGCAGAAGGGCAAGCAGGCGGCCAGGAGAAAAAGAAGGCTTTTTTTTCTGCGGACGCCCTGCAGAGCGCGCTCGATCATCCTGATCGCCGCCTCCGGCCTCACCTATTTCGATTTCGCGACGGCGCTGCTTTATTTCAGAGGGCCTCGTGCCGAAGCCGACCTTTTTTTTCATTGCTGTGCGTATCTCCCGGGCTTCTGCTCAGCTGCTTTAGCGCCTATTCACCCGCCTGCGTGTAGCACGCCGGATGCTCTTTGCATTTAACGGCACTGCAGCCGTACAGCCCCTGATTAAGGTACCGCTCGCCTCTGTCAGGAGCGATGGTAACAACCTGTGCACCTTTGTTCTGTTCAAGCACATGGATCGCTGCAAACAGGTTGGCGCCGGTCGACGGCCCTGCCATGATACCTTCATCCTGAGCAAGGCGCTTGCACATATCCATGGACTGTGCTGTTGAAACCGGCACGACCTGGTCTATGAGATCCCGGTTGTGTTGAATAATCGGCGGTACAAACCCCTCTCCGATTCCCTGTATCCCGTGCAGCCCTGCAGAGCCACCGGACAGAACGCTTGACTCATGCGGCTCAACAGCAACAACTTTACAGCCCGGATACCTTTCCTTAATGGCCATGGCGGACCCGATCAGAGTACCTCCGGTGCCGACTCCCGCAACAATATAGTCAATAGCCCCGGGAACCTGCTTCAGTATCTCAGAGCCGGTAAACCGGCGGTGGGCATCTATATTGTCCTGATTGCTGAACTGATCGGGAAGCCATGCATCGGGATATACCTCCTTGAGCTCGTTGAAGCGGTCTATGGCGCCCTGCATATCAAGCTCCCGGGGGGTGAGAACAATCCGCGTGCCGAATGCGCGCATCATCTGGCGCCGCTCGATGCTCATATGCTCGGGCATAACGGCTATAAACTCATATCCCTTCACCGAGGAAAGCATGGAAAACGAAATGCCGGTGTTTCCGGTTGTGGCTTCAAGGATTTTTCCGCCCGGCTTGATAAGCTTCTTTTTTTCAGCCTGGGCGAGCATAAAGGCTGCCATAACGTCTTTTATGCTGCCGCTCGGATTGAGAAGTGACATTTTAAGAAAAATCGTTCCGATACTGTGCCCGATATGGGACAGCTCAACAACCCGGGTATTCCCTATCAGCTTGGATAATGTTTTCATACTGATCACGCCTTTTTGACTGCCGGTTTCGCTTTTACCGATACCGCACCTTATTAAAAATAAACGTATCATATACATGTGTCACATCTGAAGCGCTAAGTCAAGCATTAGACAGGCAGCAGTGTATGTCCAGATGTTTCAGCTTTAAAAAAATTCCAAGCGAAATTAGCCTGTTTGACACTATGTCTCAGATACATTCTTAAACAATGGCATGCGCTCTTGTGCGTTTCGCTCACCATATCACAAAATTTTTACCGAAATATAAAATTTTTTTTTGCTTTTTGCATCTATTTGTCTGTTTAACTATGTATAGATATTGCAATTTAACACAATATATTGTGGTTATAGTTTACAAAACAGCTATATATGGTATTGAAGGAAAAGTTGGAACATATTGAAAAAACTTCAATTTTCTCCTTGACAAAACGATGCATAAAATACTATATTTCATGAAAAAGTGGCGTAAAGTGGAAGAAAGTGGGAGAAAGCAAGAGGAACACCCATGTTCAGAGGCAGAAGCGAGCATACAATCGATCAAAAGGGACGCATCGTCCTCCCGGCAAAATACCGCGAGCTGCTTCTGAAAAAATACGACAACACGCTTTTTATTACCAATTTCGACAACGCGCTGCTTGCGTATCCCACCGAGGAATGGCTGGTGGTTGAAGAAAAGGTTCAGAAACTGCCATCGGGAAATCCGCGGGTACGGGCTTTTAAGCGGTTCTTTATTTCAAGCGCCATAGAATGCCCGGTGGACAAGCAGGGGCGCATACTTATTCCGCCGAGCCTTAAATCCTATGCGAAGCTTGAAAAAAATATCATTGTCGCGGGACAGATAACCCATTTTGAGCTGTGGGACAGCCAGCGGTTCTATGAAAATATTAAGATGGGACAGGAATTTGAAGCCAGCGAAGAGGTCAGCGACGTTATCAATGAACTTGGACTTTAATCCGGCCGATGCATACACCTGTCCTTTTGAAGGAATCTGTTGAGCTGCTGCGATGCAAGCCGGCGGGCGTTTACGTGGACGCCACAGTCGGCAACGGGGGGCACGCACGCTACATTCTTGAACAGCATCCGGAAATCAAATATCTGATAGGAATCGATCATGACAGCAAAGCGGTTATTCGCGCAGGAGAAACGCTTTCAGGCTTTGAACACAAGACAACGATACTCCAGGGTAATTTTCGCAATCTTACACAAATTCTCAAGAAAGCTGCTATAGAGTCTATAGACGGCATCCTTTTTGACCTCGGGGTGTCATCGATGCAGCTCTCGGATCCATCACGGGGATTCGGCTTTAACGTGGAGGGGCCGCTAGACATGAGAATGAATACAGAAACCGCAGCCTGCGCGGCAGATCTTCTCGCCACCGTCCCGACCCATGATCTCCAGAGGATGCTTAAGGATTACGGCGAAGAGCGATGGGCAAAAAAAATCGCATCCGCCATCAAAAAGCGCATAGCCGAACATCCATTAAACACAACAACGGAGCTTGCAGACGTTGTTGCACGCGCTATTCCCTCCCGCTACCACCCGAAAAAAATTCATCCGGCGACCCGCACATTCCAGGCGTTACGAATAGCGGTCAACGATGAGCTCGGCGCCCTCGAGCAGGGCCTTGACAAAGCTGTGCCGCTGCTGTCTGAGGGCGGCAGAATATGTGTTATTTCTTTTCATTCTCTTGAAGACCGCATTGTCAAAAAACGGTTTGCCGCCTGGCACAAGGGCTGTACCTGCCCGCCAGGCATGCCGGTCTGCAGCTGCGGCAAAAAGCCGCTGGTGCGCATTATAACTAAAAAGCCCGTGACGCCCGATCCCGGAGAGATTGCCGGCAATCCCCGGGCGCGCAGCGCAAAGCTCAGGGCGGCTGAAAAGGTGGCAGCGTCATGAGTTTAGACAGAGCGGCAGAGCGGTTTATTCACACAAACTTTCTGGCCCGGCAGCAGGTGCGCAGAAAAAGCAGGAAAAAAAAGCCGCTTCCGCTGAGCTTCATCTGCATGGGGGTCACCCTGCTTTTGTGCGCATTTGCCTTTCTGTGGGTGCGCATATATGTGCTCGAGCTGGGCTACCGCATATCTGCTGCTCACGATACCCATAACCGGCTTCTGCAGGAAAACGGGTCTCTTAAAATCAAGCACGCGTCACTGAGCGCACCTTCGCGCATTGAGCGCATAGCCGTCAGCACGCTTGACATGAAAACGCCCGAACAGAATCAGGTAATCACACTATCATGGTAACGCATCGGACAAAAAATGACATCCGGAAAAACATGCAGGTGGTAGGGTTCTGCTTTATCATCTTTTTTGCTATCTTAGCGGGACGGGCCTATTTTCTCCAGATATTTCAGGCAAAGCACCTTGCCAAGCGCATCCAGCAGCAGCACGAAAGCACTGTCTCTCTGACGCCGCGCCGCGGCGCCATAGTGGACAGAAACGGAAAAGAGCTCGCGGTCAGCATTGAGGTCGAATCGCTCTTTGCCCGACCCCATCTGATACAGAATCCGGACGGGGCGGCGCGGGCGCTTGCACCGCTGCTTGATATGCCGTTTGACCTTATTCGCAAAAAACTGACCAGCAGCAAACACTTTGTGTGGATCAAGCGGCAGCTCGCCGGCCAAACCGCTGAAAAGATTAAGGCGCTCCGCATCGACGGGCTCCGGTTCGTCAGAGAGGCAAAAAGGCACTATCCGAACGGGACGCTTGCCGGACAGGTGCTCGGCTTTGTGGGTGTCGACAACAAGGGCCTTGAGGGGCTGGAGTTCAGATACAATGCTGAGCTGCAGGGCGTATCGCGCACGCTGATCGTCAACCGGGATGCGCTCGGCCGCCTGCTTTTCCTGGAAGGCATTGACAGGCCTGAGGATCAGCAGGGCCATAACCTTATGCTGACAATCGACAAAAACATACAATACATTGCAGAAAAAGAGCTGGCGGAGTCGGTGAGCCGGACCGGCGCAAAAGGGGGCATCGCCATTGTCATGGACCCGTGGACGGGGGAGATACTAGCGCTTGCCGTTGTTCCCCTGTTCGACCCCAACCGCTTCTCAGAGTACACGCCGTCAGAATGGCGCAACCGCGCCCTCACCGATGTGTTTGAGCCGGGCTCGACGTTCAAACCGTTTCTGGTTGTGTCAGCGCTGCAGGAAAACCTGATCAAGCCCCACGATATATTTTTCTGTGAAAACGGCGCGTACCCGGTTGCGGACAAAATCATCCACGATGCGCACCCGCACGGATGGCTCAACGTAACGGCCATTCTGAAATATTCAAGCAATATCGGCGCCAGCAAAATCGGCGAGCACCTTGGAATGAACCTGTTCTATCAATATATCAGAAAATTCGGGTTCGGGCGCGAAACCGGCATATCCATTCCGGGCGAGGCGCCCGGATTTGTGCCCATGCCCTACCGCATATCCGAGCATACTCAAAGCACGCTGTCTTTCGGCCAGGGCATTTCGGTCACCCCTCTTCAGCTTGCAACCGCATACTGCGCTCTTGCCAATGGTGGGGTGCTCATGGAGCCGCACATAATGAAAAAAATCACCGATTCAAAGGACGGCGTTGTGTGCCGAAGCAAGCCGGCCTGCCTGCAGCGAATTGTATCTGATCGCTCAGCGCAGGCTATCACCAGAATGCTCCGGCACGTGGTTACCGAAGACGGAACCGGCGTGAAAGCCGCTATTGACGGTTACAGCGTGGCCGGCAAAACCGGAACATCGCAAAAAACACAATGCTCACAAAGGGGCTATGCCAAAAAGAAGATGATCGCGTCATTTGCCGGGTATGCACCTGCATCGCGCCCCCGCATCTGCACAGTGGTCCTTATCGATGAGCCGAAGGATGTTTACTATGGGGGAGCTGTTGCAGCGCCGGTCTTCAGGCGCATTGTGCGCTTTGCGCTCAATTACCTGCATGTAGCCCCGGACCCGCAGCACAGCATCACGACGCCGTGGCGGGAAACAAAAAACAGGGACAACGGAAAAAAACAGCACGGATGAATCTACAGCCGCTTATAACGATGCTTGACGTAACCGGGCTGCACGGCAGCGCAGATGTCTCATTTTCTTCTGTCGCGGTCCACTCGGACAGCTGCGGACCCGGGTCGCTTTTCGTGGCGCTGACGGGCCAGCGCGCAGACGGCCATGCATATCTCGATGCCGCCTACCGCGCGGGGGCGCGCATATTTGTCACCCAAAAGCATTATGTCAAACCGGATGCAACAACCGTGGTAGTGCCCGATACCCAGGCCGCGCTGTCACTGCTTGCCGCTGAGCTGTACCGCCATCCGACGCGCGAGCTGACGCTTGCAGGAATAACCGGCACCAACGGAAAGACAACAACGGCTTTTATTATGGAATCAATAATCAGCCGGGCGGGCGGGCGAACGGGGCTGATCAGCACCATTGCCTACCGGTACGCAGGCAATCAGCACGACGCCGAACGCACGACGCCGAACCAGCTTGACCTTCAAAAAATGTTCCGCTCCATGGCGGATGCGCACACTACACACGCGGTCATGGAAGTATCATCCCACGGCATTGACCAGAACCGCGTCGGCTGCTGCCATTTCGATGTCTGCATTTTTACCAACTTAAGCCCCGAGCATCTCGACTACCACAACGATATGGAGCACTACTATAAAGCCAAGGCCCGGCTGTTCACGGACGTGCTGCCTGCATCGTGCAAAAAAAATGTCGCGGCGGTCATTAACCGGGACGACCCCGCCGGCGCCAGGCTCATTGATGAGCAGCCCTGCAGGGCGGTAAGCTTCGGGCGGGCCGCAGGGGATATACATGCCGATCGGGTCCGGCACAGCCTGGACGGTATCCGGGCCGCCGTCGTCACCCCCGACAGCAGGTTTGAAATACTATCGCCGCTGATCGGAGGATTTAATCTCTACAACATACTCGCCGCCGCTGCCGCTGCCTGGTTTCTGGGAATCCCGTCCGAGAGCATCAAAAAAGGCATAGAGGCGGTATCCGGCATTCCGGGAAGAATGGAGCGTATAGACAACGGGCTCGGCATAAAAGTTTTTATCGATTATGCACATACTGCGGACGCATTGGAAAATGTGCTTCGCGCGCTGAACGAATCGGGGGCTTCACGCATTATGACGATATTCGGCTGCGGCGGCGACAGGGACCGCACGAAGCGTCCGGCCATGGGAAGCGTTGCCGCAGCATACAGCCACAGCCTGATCCTGACCTCAGACAACCCGCGCAGCGAAAGCCCGGAGCGCATAATCGCTGAAATCCGTCCGGGCGTTGAAGAAAAAGGATTCTCATATGCCGAGAATGCTGCAGAGCTCATGGTGATCCCGCGCAGGTACTGTGTTATTTCCGACAGGCGCAGCGCCATCCGAAGCGGCATAAAAGCCGCCCGCCGGGGCGATGTGGTGCTGATCGCGGGCAAGGGGCATGAAGCATACCAGGAGATCGGCCCGCGAAGAACACGATTTGACGACCGGAGCGAGGCGCGTGAGGCCATCCGCATGTGCGCATAAAAAAGAAACCGGGGCATTATGAAGCTGACTGTTTCAGACATCTGCACCGCAGTGCGCGGCTCCTGCCCGCAGAGCCGGCAGCCGGCTATTATAACGGGCATAAGCATTGATTCCCGAACCGCTAAAGCGGGGGATATCTTTGTGCCGCTGGCCGGAGAGCATGCAGACGGGCATGCCTTCATTGGCGATGCGTTTGCGCGCGGCGCCGCAGCCTCCCTGGTTCAAAAAAACAGCCGGGTCCGGCATGGGGTAGCGGACGCGGCGGACAGGCTGCTTATTGAGGTTGACGATACGCTTGATGCCCTTGGCGACATTGCCGCATTCTGGCGCAGGCGATGCAGCGCGCACATTGTAGCCGTTACGGGCAGCAACGGCAAAACCACAACCAAAGAAATGGCATGGAGCATCATAAAAAACGTTATGCCGTGCATGAAAAATCCGGGCAATTTCAACAACCTTATAGGCCTTCCCCTGTCTCTGTGCGCTCTTGAGCCGGATCACCGGTCAGCCGTGCTCGAAATAGGGATGAACCGGAAGGGCGAAATCAGACGCCTGGCCGCCATCAGCGGACCGCAGACCGGGGTCATAACAAACATATGCCCCGCGCACCTCGAGGAGCTGCCGACGCTCGATGACGTTGCAGAGGCGAAGGCGGAGCTGTTTGAGCATCTTTCGCATAACGACACTGCCGTAGTGAACGCCGACGATCCGCGCGTCTGCGCGCTTGGCAGAAAAACCGCTGCCTCCATCGTAACCTACGGGCTGGGCGCGGCCGACGTCAGCGCTGCCAATATAGAGCCCAAAGGATTCAGCGGAACTGCATTTGAGCTGAAAACAGAAACCGCACGCACGCCCGTTTTCCTGCCCTGCCCCGGAAAGCATTTTGTTTCAAATGCGCTTGCAGCCGCAGCTGTAGCCCGGGCCATGGGAATAGGGCCGGATGATATCAAGCGCGGCCTTGAATCGTTCAGCGGCGTTTCCGGGCGGATGCAGATACTGGACCGGGGCGGCGTCCGAATCATCAATGACGCCTATAACGCAAACCCGGCATCCATGAAGGCCGCCCTTGACCTGCTGGCCTCAACAGAGGCTGCCGGCAAAAAAATAGCCGTGCTGGGCGATATGCTCGAGCTCGGAGAACGATCGGCGCACTTTCATGAAGAGCTCGGCCTGCAGGCAGCCCGGCTTGACGTCGACCGGCTATTCCTTGTCGGCGCCTTCGCAGGCCACACAAAGCGCGGAGCGGAGCAGGCAGGCATGGACAGCAGCCGAATTGTCGTCTGCAGAAGCGCCCCGGAAGCCGCTGCCGGGGTCGACAAATGTGCTGCGGCGAACGACGTGATCCTGCTGAAAGGATCCCGGAAAATGCGCATGGAATCCTGCATCGACTATATACGGGGTGAGCAGGCATCCCTGTCAAACGCACAGTAAGGGGAAATTCCTATGGCATACAACGCCGGGCAGACGCCGATGTCTATTCTCGTTGTTGAAAACGACCCGTCGCTTCGCGACACCTTGCGGGAGCTGCTTGAACTCAAAGGCCTGCAGGTGGAAACAGCACCCGACGGGCTGGACGCGCTTTCGAAAATGAAAAACCTTCACTTCGATATGGTCCTGACCGACCTGCATATGCCGCGCCTGAACGGGCTTGAGCTGCTTGAATCTATCACGGGCCGGAACCCCCGCGTAACGTGTGTGCTGATGTCATCACAACTTTCCCGGGACATAAAATCCTACGCCCGACAGATAGGTGTATATGCAAATCTTGACAAGCCGTTTCTGACGGAAAAGCTTTTTTCCATAATAGAGCACAGCATGCGGGACGCACATCAGCATCCGCCGGATCAGCGCTGCCGGCCGGCTGCTCAAAAAGCGAATGGAAGCATATAAAATATAATACCTGCCCTGTGCGCAGGCACAGGTTCACCGGTACATACACAGAACAGGAAGCCACAGATGCTGTATCATCTTTTGTATCCGCTGCATGAGCATTTTATCATTTTTAATGTATTCCGGTACATTACCTTTCGCACGATTTATGCAACCATGACCGCGCTGCTGTTAACCCTTATCCTGGGCCCGCTTGTGATACAAAAGCTGAAATCGTGGCGCTTTAAACAATATATACGCGATGACGGCCCGACCTCCCACCTCAGCAAGGAGGGAACTCCGACGGGTGGCGGCATACTGATCGTTTTTTCAGTCGTCATATCAACATTGCTGTGGGCCGACATAGCAAACAACTACGTGTGGATAGTGCTGCTTTCCCTGTGCGGAATGGCGGGCATCGGCCTTGCAGACGACTGGAAAAAGATCAAGCTGGCAAATTCCCGGGGTGTCAGCGCAAAGCAGAAATTCATCTGTCAGTTAGCCGTTGCAGCGCTTGTCGCCTGTGCTCTGTATTTTCAGGACGACTTCAGCACGCGCCTGAGCGTGCCTTTTTTTAAAAAGCTTCTTCCGGACCTCGGCATTATGTATATCCCGTTTGTCATATTTGTCATCGCCGGGGCCACAAATGCGGTAAATCTCACAGACGGCCTGGACGGGCTCGCCATCGGCCTGGTGCTGATTGTGTCAGCGACATACCTGTTGTTTTCCTACATTACCGGACATGCAGGCCTGTCGGAGTATCTCAAGGTGTTCAGAATAGCCGGCGCCGGCGAGCTCACTGTTTTTTGCGGCGCCATGGTCGGTGCCGGCATGGGGTTTCTGTGGTACAACAGCCACCCCGCGCAGATATTTATGGGGGACACCGGATCGCTGGCCCTCGGGGGGTCTCTTGGAACTGTTGCGGTAATTACCAAGCAGGAGCTCCTGCTTGCGATCGTCGGCGGCGTTTTCGTGATCGAAGCCGTATCCGTAATCCTGCAGGTCGGCTCGTTCAAGCTGAGAAGAAAGAGAATCTTTCTCATGACGCCCCTGCACCATCACTTCGAGCTCAAAGGCTGGGCGGAATCAAAAATAATTGTGCGGTTCTGGATTATCGGAACCATGCTGGCGCTGCTGGCAATAAGCACGCTTAAGCTGAGATAAGGGATATGGATCTACAGGGAAAAAAGGCGCTGGTTGCCGGGCTGGGCGCTACAGGAGTCGCCGCAGCCCGCTTCCTGCTCGAAAAAGGGGCCGCCGTCACCATAAGCGACGCCCGCAAGCAGATCGATATACCGGAAGACATCAAAAGCCGGGCGGTCGCTGTCGAGCGCGGCGGACACCAGGTGGAAACTTTTACGTCTCAGGAGCTCATTGTGGTAAGCCCGGGAGTGCCGCTGATAACCCGCGCCGTTATTGAGGCGCGCGCCCGCGGGGTTGCGGTAATAAGCGAGATAGAGCTGGCGTGGCGGTTTTTGGACGCACCTGTCATTGCCGTTACCGGGACAAACGGTAAAACTACCACAACCTCACTGCTGAGCGCGCTGTTTTCCGCTGCCGGCAAAAAAGTGTTTACCGGGGGAAACATCGGCACTCCGCTGATAGAGTGCATGAGGTCCGGCGAGCGCTACGACTATATTCTTGCTGAAATCAGCAGCTTTCAGCTTGAAGGCATTGACAGCTTCAAGCCCTTTGTCAGCGTTTTGCTCAACATTACCGAGGACCACCTTGACCGGTATCCATCGTTTGATGAATACCGCTGCGCAAAAAGCCGGATTTTCATGAACCAGGACAGCAGTGACTGGTCAGTGCTCAACTGCGATGATCCGTCAGTGATGCAATGCGCAGGCGGTTCGTGCGCACGGGCATTCTGCTTCAGCACACAGCAGCGGCGCTCACCCGGCGCGTATGATGACGGTGCGCTGCACCTGAGCATGAGCGGGCGCCCTGCCCTTCGCCTTGCGGTTGACAACCCGCACCTTCCCGGCAGGCACAACCGGGAGAATATGCTGGCCGCGGCTGCGGCGGGCTATATCTGCGGCATACCGGAAAGTGTCTTACTGCAGGCGCTGCAGACATTCCGGGGCCTTCCGCACCGGATGGAATATGTGGCAACAGTTAACGGCGCCGATTACTACAACGACTCAAAGGGAACAAATGTCGGCTCCTGCCTCAAGTCGCTGGAAAGCGTTCCGGAGCCCGTCATCCTGATTGCCGGGGGCAGGGACAAAGGAGGCAGCTATGAGCCGCTCATTGAGCTTGTCGAAAAAAAAGTCAAAGCCATGATTCTGATCGGAGAGGCAGCGTACCGCATCGAGCACGAGCTCGGCCGGAGCACCGAAACAATAATGGCAGAGGATCTCGGCCAGGCAGTCAAAGAGGCAGGCGACAGAGCCCGCCCGGGGGATGCCGTCCTTTTTTCTCCTGCGTGCTCGAGCTTTGACATGTTTGACAGCTATGAGCACCGTGGCGAGTGCTTCAAAAAATGCGTGCGCTCGCTGGCGCAGCGCGGGGAAGGGCTCTGCAGCGCAGCAGAGCGCTGAGCCTGCCGCCAGCATCTTGATTAAAGCGGGCATTTGACGATTCCACATTGTGAGAAACGCACATGGGCAGCAAAAATCTTACACAGACGCTTCTGATATCAGCAACGCTTTTTCTGGTTCTGCTTGGCATGATTATGGTGTACAGCGCAAGCTCGATATGTGCAGCCCAGAAATTTCACGATGGAGCTTACTTCCTCAAAAAGCAAATCGCCTACGGTATGCTCGGCATAACGTGCATGATCGTTTTTATGAACACATCATACGGCATCTTAAAAAAATATGCATACCCGCTGTGGATTGTAAGCATTGTGCTGCTTGTTCTGGTGCTGGTTCCCGCCGTCGGAACCAGAGTGGGGGGGGCAATCCGCTGGCTGCGTGTAGGGCCGCTGTCTTTTCAGCCCTCAGAGCTCGCTAAATTTTCGCTGGTGGTTCTTCTTTCCTGCTCGCTGGCAAAAAAGGACCGGCTCAGGATAAAGCGCTTCTCCATCGGCGTGCTGCCGCATTTGATATTTGTTCTTCCGGTGTTTGTGCTGATTCTGATGCAGCCTGACTTCGGCACTGCGGTGACAGTCCTCGGTTTTCTGTTCATCATGCTCTTTGTTGCCGGCGTTCCCGGAATATATCTGTCTGCGATGTCTGCGGTTGCCCTGGCGGCTACAGCTCCGCTGATAGTGTTTAAGCCCTACCGGCTCGAGCGCCTCATAGCGTTTTTAGACCCGTGGAAGCATGCCTCGGACACAGGCTTCCAGCTTGTGCAGTCGTTTTTGTCGTTTGCTGCAGGCGGCCTGCTCGGAACCGGGCTCGGACAGGGAAAGCAAAAACTTTTTTATCTGCCTGAACCGCACACCGACTTTATTCTGTCGGTGGTCGGTGAAGAGCTCGGGTTTATCGGCGTGGCGCTCGTCATAACACTGTTTGTCTTTATCATACTGTGCGGAATTCGGACCGCAGCACATGCCCCGGACTTTTTCGGCTCCTATCTGGCAATAGGCATCAGCATCTTTGTGGGGCTGCAGGCGGTAATAAATATGGGTGTCGTAATGGGGCTGCTGCCCACAAAGGGGATGCCGCTGCCTTTTGTCAGCTACGGCGGGACCTCTCTTATGATAAACATGATTTCAATCGGCGTGCTGCTTAATATATCAGGGCAGTGCAGCTTCAGCTCAGGAACATGAACATTATAATCACCGGGGGCGGCACCGGGGGACATCTTTTCCCGGGAATCGCCATTGCAGAGGCTTTCATGGAACGGGATACCGCAAACAGCATTACATTTATCGGCAGCGCAAAAGGAATTGAGGCGCGCGTGCTGCCCCGAATGAATCTTCCTCTGCTGACGGTTCCGGTGTCAGGATTTGCAGGCAAGGGCTTTATTGATAAATGCAGATCGGCGTGCTGCGTCCCCGCCGCGATTCTGAAAGCAATCGGATACATAAAAAAATGCCGGGCCGATCTCGTTGTCGGTCTGGGCGGCTATATTGCATTTCCCGGCGTAGCCGCCGGGAAGATTATGGGAGTTCCAACGGTTATTCACGAGCAAAACAGCGTGCCCGGCTTGAGCAACCGCCTGCTTGGGCGGCTTTCGGACCGGGTGTTCATATCGTACAAAACAAGCGGGGCGTTTTTTAATGCAAAAAAAATCTGTCACAGCGGCATGCCGGTGCGCCGGGAATTCAGCGCTGTAGAGGCCGGCCCCCGAAGCGGGCGCTTCAGCGTATGCATTCTCGGCGGAAGCCAGGGGGCGCGTCACATCAATCATGCCCTCAGGGATGCCCTGCCGTTTCTGGGAGATATAAAAGCTTCTGTGGAATTTATGCATCAAAGCGGACCCGCGGATGCGGAAATGCTCAGGCGAAGCTATGAGGAAGCTGAAGCGGCCGCTGTGGTCGAGCCGTTTGTTGACGATATAGCCGCGTGGCTGCGCCGGGCGGACATGGTAATATCCCGGGCTGGGGCATCGGCCATTGCAGAAATCGCTGCGAGCGGCTGCCCTGCTGTATTGATTCCATACCCGTACGCGGCAGGGAATCATCAGGAAAAGAACGCAGCGGAATTTGCTGCCGGCGGCGCAGCCCTTATGCTCCGCTCATCCGAGCTTAACGGAAGGGCGCTTGCCGACTGCATTAAAAATCTTGCACAAAACAGACAGCGCCTGCAGGAAATGCGCACACGGGCTCTGTCGCTTTCGCGGCCCGAAGCGGCGCAGCACATTGTGAATGAGTGTTACGAGCTGGTGGAAGGAGCCCGATGATTATACGACTGCGCAACCGCATAAACCATTTTATTCTTAACAGGCTCCTTATCATACGGTACCGCGCTCGGAAAAACAGCTGCGCTGTGAAATGCATTATGGCCGTTGAGATACTCTGTGCAAAATCAGGCCTTATTTTCTATGGAAAAAACAGCCCGGAGGCTGGCTCTGCTGAAAGCATGAAGGCTGATGATGTGCAGCACTATCCGGTCGAGCATCAGACAGGCTGAACGGCTGAATCGGGAAAACGCTATGTACAAAAAAAATCATCACATACACTTTGTCGGCATCGGCGGTATCGGCATGAGCGGTATCGCTGAAGTGCTTATCAATCTTGGATACAGCGTCAGCGGCTCTGACCTGCAGAAAACGGAAACAACCGAACGGCTGTCCAGCCTGGGAGCTGCCATACACTACGGGCACAGCGCGGGGCATATACGAGGCGCCGATGTCGTTGTTGTTTCCTCTGCGGTCAAGTCTGACAACCCTGAGACAGCAGGTGCGCGCGAGCATAACATACCGGTTATTCCGCGGGCCGAAATGCTCGGCGAGCTCATGCGGCTTAAATACGGTATCGCCGTTGCCGGGGCGCACGGGAAAACAACGACGACATCTCTTGTCGCCGCAGTGCTGGACCACGGCGATATAGACCCCACCGTGGTAATCGGCGGAAAGCTTAACAAAACAAACACAAACGCCGTGCTCGGATCAGGGGAATTCATGGTTGCCGAAGCGGACGAAAGCGACGGGTCCTTTTTGAAGCTTCCTCCGACAATAGCTGTAGTAACCAACATAGACCGTGAGCACATGGACCATTACAGGGATATAGACGATATCAAAAGCTGCTTTCTTGCATTCCTGAACAAAGTGCCGTTTTACGGTCTGTGCATCATTTGCCTTGACAACGAAAATGTGCAAAGCCTCATTCCCCACATGGAAAAAAGGACGCTCAGCTACGGATGCGCTTCGCAGGCGGATCTGCAGGCGCGCGGCATCAAGCTGAACGGCACCCGCACACAGTTCGATGCATATTACCACGAAAAGCTGCTGGGGCCGGTAACGCTCAACCTTCCGGGCATGCACAATGCCTATAACGCGCTTGCCGCCATAGGCGTCGGTCTTGAGCTCGAGCTCCCGTTTGACCGCATACAGCAGGCGCTGTCAGAATTCAGGGGAATTCAGCGCCGCTTTCAGCTGCGCGCAGAAAAAAAGGGCATTGCATGGATCGACGACTACGGCCACCATCCCACAGAGATCAAGATGACCCTTGCATCGGTAAAAGCCCTGAAGCACAAGCGGGTCGTCGTCCTTTTTCAGCCGCACCGCTACTCCAGAACCAAAGCGCTGTTCAGCGAGTTCATGACAGCCTTTTATGACGCCGATGTGCTCATTGTTTCAGACATCTATGCTGCCGGAGAAGCGCCTGTTGCAGGAATCGATGCTGAGCAGTTTTATGCCGGCCTGAAGAAATACGGGCACAAGGACGTTTCGCTTATAACCGATCCGGACAAGACAGCAGAGCATTTGCACGCCATACTGAGCGACGGTGACATTCTCGTAACGCTGGGGGCCGGTGATATCTGGAAAATCGGGGACCGGGTTATGCACAATATATAATACATAAAACCCTTACTTACAGGGGGCACATGCTCATGGACACACGATACCGCACCAGGCTTCAACTGCATTCACAGCATCAGGCAGCGGCCGCCGCAGCCAGAAAACCCAAACCGGTATATGCAACCGTTTCAAGCCATATTGTTAATATGCGCGCGCCGGTAAGCGGGCCCTGCGCGTCATCGCTGATCGATATGGTCAGCAGGGCCAGAAGCTCGCAGCACCTTAAACAGCTGCGCCGGGACAAAAAGCGTTACTGCACCCGGAAGCATACGCATGCGAATACAGCCTCAGCGCGCCGCACACATTAAGCTGAACAAAAAAGCACAGGGAGAGACATGCCGGCCAAAGCATACCACGGTGACAACACTATCGGCGTACTCATGGGAGGGATGTCCGCAGAGCGTGATATCTCACTGAAAACCGGCACAGCCATATGCAATGCGCTGCAGTCGCTGGGGTACCGGACACAGGGCATCGACGTGGGCCGGAACATCTGCACCGTGCTTGCTGAAAATCCGATTGATACGGCTTTCATAGCCCTGCACGGCAGGTATGGGGAGGACGGCTCTATCCAGGGGCTGCTTGAGCTGCTTCAGATTCCCTATACCGGATCCGGGGTTCTTGCAAGCGCGCTGGCAATGAACAAGCCGGCTTCCAAAAAAATGTTCTGCTGGCACGGGCTGCCCACACCTGATTTTATGCTGGTTGACAGCAGCCGCACAGATGATCGCCGCCTGCTGAAGGATACCCTTGAGCGGCTGCAACTGCCCTGCATTGTCAAACCTGCAGAGGAAGGGTCAACCATAGGCGTAAGCATAGTGCACAAGGCGGAACAGCTTTCTGCAGCGCTCACGGCGGCTGCTGCATACGGTAATACCATAATCGTAGAAGCCTACATATCCGGCCGGGAACTCACCGTAGGAGTTCTAAACAGCGAACCGCTGCCGCTTATAGAGATAAAGCCCCGGAGCGGCTTTTATGATTACAGCGCAAAATACACCAAAGGGGAAACCGATTATATCGTCAGCCCGGACATCGATCAGGAAACCGCTCAGGAGATGCAGCGCTTGGCGCTTCGCGCCTGCAGCGCGCTGGGCTGCCGCGGGGCATGTCGTGCGGATTTTATTCTGAGCGGGCAGGGAACGCCGTACGTTCTGGAAATCAACACAATTCCGGGAATGACTGAAACAAGCCTGCTGCCTATGGCGGCAAAAGCCGCAGGCATATCCTTTTCAGAACTGATAGAGCAGATACTGAGCGGGGCCGATATTGAAAAGTAACCGACCATATATCCGTAACAAAGTAAGCCCAAAGGCGAAAAAGCGCAAAAAGAAGGCGGGTAAAGCGAAGCCCTATCTGCTTTTTTGCGCAATAAGCGCAGTGAGCTGTGCGCTGCTGTTCTGCGCCGCAAAAGGGGCATACGGCTGGCTCCGGCATTCCGATTTCTTTACCCTGAAACATATTAACGTGTATGGGTGCTCGGAAACAACCCCCCGTCAGGTTCTCAGCAGAACCATGATCCGGGAAGGGATAAATACCACGTCCATTGATCTTGCAGAGGAAAGCTGCCGGATCAAAAAGCACCCGTGGATCTACCGCGCGCTCATACGCAGAAAGCTGCCCGATACCATAGAGATATATATCACCGAGCGAAAGGCGGTAGCGGTTGCCGAGATGGATGAGCCGTATTTCGTCGATATGCACGGTGACCTTTTTGCCCGCGCTCAGGGCCGCCTTCTTCACCAGCTCCCCCGCATAGCCGGCATTGATGCCGATGCCGTTTTTAATGAAGAGACGGGCTCCCGCACGCTTTTCAACGGCTCGCTCCGCCTCATCAGCCTTATGAAAGAAGCAGGATTTCAATGCGGCAGCCAGACAACCTTCAGCCTCGATACGGTTATGGGCATATCGGTCACGTGCAGCCGCATCGATCTCAGCATCACGCTCGGCCATGATCATTTTGAAGAAAAAATCACACTGCTGGGCAGAATACTGAGCGACCTCGATAAGCGTGGTATCAAAGCACATAAAATAACGATAGCGTCATCAACAAAAGCATATGTAACCATACATCAGCCTGGCGCGTCCGGCGACAGCCGGCACAGCGCATCATAGCTTCAGTATCTGTTTGAAGGAGGGGATTCAGCGTTATGGGACGACGGGGCAAAACCATTCTTGCCATTGATATCGGCACAACCAAAATAAGCGCAATAGCCGCCCAGGCGGAAAATAACGGCCTTTCGATCATCGGATACAGCTCGCGGCCATCCCGCGGCGTAAAAAAAGGAAATATTATCAATATAGACAGCGCAGTGGATTCAATAAAAATGGCTGTCGAAGAGGTCGAGACCATGGCTGAGATTGACATCAGCTCAGCGGTGGTGGGAATTTCGGGAAACCACATTGCCGGCGTACATAACAGCGGCGTCATTCCGCTGCCCTCCCGGGAGGTTAAAAGTGCAGACATCGACAGCGTGATCGAGGCGGCAAAAGCGGTTGTTATACCGACCGACCGCGAAGTAATCCAGATTATCCCTCAGGAATTTGTCGTCGACAACCAGGACGGCATCAAGCACCCGATCGGCATGTCGGGAGTACGGCTTGAAGCAAAAGTGTATATCGTCACGGGTGCGGTTACCGCCGCACAGAATATCATTAAATGCCTGAACCGCAGCGGCATAAAAGTACAGGACATCATTCTGCAGCATCTGGCATCAGCCGAAGCGGTGCTTACCGATGATGAAAAAGAGCTCGGCTGCGTGCTTATCGACATGGGGGGAGGAACAACAGATTTAGCAACGTTTTTCCGGGGAAGTATTCGATCCTGCTCGGTGCTGCCGATCGGCGGCAATCAAATAACATCGGATCTGGCGATAGGGCTTCGCACTCCCCTTTCAGCCGCCGAGCAGCTGAAGAAAGACTATCGCAGCCCCGCGCATCCCGGCAACAGAAAAGATGAATGCATAGAGGTGCCCGGCATCGACAAAAACGAAACACGCCGCGTTCCGGCTTCAGCGCTTGCTCAAATTATTACTGCCCGCGTTGAGGAAACATTCGATCTGATCAAAAAAGAGCTCGACAAATCAGGCATGCACAAAATGGCTGCAACCGGCGCAATACTCACCGGCGGAACGGGGCTGCTTGACGGCATTACCGATCTAGCAGAAAAAACGCTTGATATGCCGGTAAGAGCTGCATCACCGCAGGGGGTCAACGGCATAACAGATGTTATTCATCCATCATGCTCAGCAGGTGTGGGGCTTGCGGTTCTTGCGGGGCGAAGCGGCGCGCAGGCTGAGCCAGGGGTTTTTCCAAGGCCGATAAAAAGCGTCACTCATAAAATGAAACAATGGTTTTGTGAAGCCTTTTTATAATGTAAGTATTGAAACCTGTTTTTTTAAAGGAGGAACGTTATGACATTTTCATTTGACCAGTCGAGTACAAACGGGGCAAAAATCAAGGTCATCGGAGTCGGCGGCGCAGGCTGCAATGCAGTCAACACAATGATTGATGCAAAGCTTGACAGCGTTGATTTTATTGTCGCCAATACAGACCGCCAGGCCCTTGAACACAACAAGTCATCTCACAAAATTCAGCTCGGCGAAGCCCTCACCAAGGGCCTCGGGGCCGGATCAAACCCTGAAGTCGGCAAAAATGCCGCCATGGAGGACATTGACAAAATAAAACAAAGTTTTGAGATTCCTGACATGGTGTTTATTGCAGCCGGTATGGGCGGGGGCACCGGAACAGGTGCGGCGCCGGTCATTGCCGAGGCGGCGAAATCAATGGGAGCGCTCACGGTCGGCGTGGTGACGAAACCCTTTAATTTTGAAGGAAAAATCAGAAAGCGCGTCGCTGAGCAGGGCCTGACCGAGCTCGAGCAGCATGTTGACTCACTCATCGTTATTCCCAATGACAAGCTGTTTCACATAGCTGAAAAAAGAACCACCATCCTCGAAGGCTTTAAAATGGCGGATGAGGTGCTGCTGCATGCAATAAAATCGATTTCAGACCTCATCAACGTTCCGGGGCTCATTAATCTCGATTTTGCCGATGTTAAAACCATAATGTCCGACATGGGAATGGCCTTTATGGGAATAGGCATCCACAGCGGGGAAAATCGTGCTGCCGAAGCTGCAAAGAAGGCAGTAACCAATCCGCTGCTTGATGATATATCGATACGGGGTGCCAAGGGCATGCTGATAAACATCACCGGCAGCAGCTCAATGACGTTTATGGATCTGGAAGAGGCAACAAATCTCATTCGGGAACAGGCACATGAGGACGCAAACATAATATTCGGCGCAGCCATTGACGACAGCATGGCGGAAAAATTCCAGATAACGGTCATTGCTACCGGCTTCAAGCATGTCCAGGAGCAGCAGGCCTCACAGGACGACACAGCAAAGCACGCCGCTGCTCCGAGAGAAAACCCTGTTCGCGTTGTTGAAGAAAAAAATGCAGAAGCTGATGAAACGCAGCTTCAGGAAGAGCAGGTCGAGCCTGAAGTGCCCGATATGGCGTTTGAGAAAGTAAAGCATGACACAAAAGTAGTAAAAATCGGCACGATAATAAGCGAATTCGCCGATGACGGCGAATATGATATCCCCACATTTGTGCGGCAGCAAAAAAGCATTTAACGGGTCAGCGAAAGCAGACATTAGCAGGCATCGCAGTTATGCTTGGGGGCAGGAGCTGATGCAGAGGCGAACTTTCCGGTCTAAAAGCCGGCCTCACGTATTTTCGTGGTCTGTACGGCAGGATGTTCGCCGCACGCTTCTGCCCGTGCCGCTTGTTTCAATTGTGCAATCGGGAGATCATTATGCGGTATATACTGTTTGGCAGCCGCTGCGCCGGCGGACTTGTTTTCTCTTCTGATTTCAGGCTGGTCCTGCTGGCTATCGCCGCCTTGCGCCGTTTTGTTTATTGTGATACATATATTATTGACCGTTTTACTGAGGATTGTATTTTTTCTTACACATCCCGATACAATATACATCTTTTTTTCTGAGCACTGATTTTTCTTCCCGGCAGCTGAGCACCGGCGACAATAAACCACCACACGCATATCGCCCCGGTTATCTTTGAACGCAAAACAAAATCACATTCAGGCCGAAACATGCGCTATCACGCCCCGCAGGGAGGGGCGAATCAGAATCGCACTCGCATTTCCAAACACGTATTATGTCGGGATGTCCAATCTCGGCTTTCAGCTTATATACAGACAGCTCAACACCATTCCTGACATTGTATGTGAGCGTGTATTTCTCCCTCCCGCAAAGGAGTTGGGCCAACCTGCCAAAAGCACCCGCGCAATCACCTCATTTGAGCGGCGCTCACCTCTGGGAAGCTTCCATATAGTCGCTTTCTCCCTGTCATTTGAAAATGATTACCTTAACATTATGCGAATTCTGCATGCCGGGGGCATACCGCCTCTGCAGCGGGACCGCAATGAGCGCATGCCGCTGATCATTGCGGGAGGCATTGCGGTTTTTTTGAACCCTGAGCCGCTTGCAGACATTTTTGATCTGTTCGTAATCGGCGAGGCCGAGGATGTCCTTTCAGAGCTGATGACGGCCGCGGGTGGCGTGATCGGCGAAAAAATGTGGAAAGACAGCTTATTGAAAGCCTGCTTCGGCATGAACGGCTTGTACGCTCCTGCTGCATATGATGTCAGCTACCGCGAGAGCGGATGTATTGATACATACACAGCTTCCGCACCTTTTCCGCAGCAGGTTTACGCACGCCACATAAAAAAGCTCTCAGATTATAATGGATCTTCATGCATTCTGACGCCCCATACAGAATTTTCCAACATGGTGCTCACGGAGGCGACACGCGGCTGTCCGCATTCATGCCGGTTCTGTGCAGCCGGACACGTATACGGCCGGTTCAGGTACCGGTCAGCGGACCGGATTATCCGTGAGCTTGACGAGCTGCCGCTGCCGGATACCCATCGAGGGAAAGTAGGGCTGCTGGGATCTGCAGTCTCTGATCATCCGGACATAGTTGAGCTGACCAGAAAACTGCGAAAAAGAAACGCCGCCGTGTCGCTTTCCTCGCTGCGTGCCGATATGCTTACCGATTCCATGATACAGGAGCTTCAGGAGAGCGGCAGCCAGAGCTACACTATCGCTCCGGAAACAGGATCGGAGCGCCTGCGGGCGGCAATTGCAAAAAACCTGTCAACGGAAAACATACTCCGAGCCGTATCGCTGCTTGCCAGCCGTCATGTGCAGAATATAAAGCTGTATTTTCTTATTGGCCTCCCTACAGAAACAGAACACGATGTGCGTGAGATTATCAGGCTTGCAAAAGAGATAAAACACACATATTTTCTCACAACACAAAGTGAAAAATGGCTTAATCTTATTACTGTAAGCGTCAGCCCGTTTGTGCCGAAACCGTTCACCCCGCTGCAGTGGGCACCGTTTGACCAGATAAAACATCTGAAAGAAAAAATCGCTATTCTCTCTCAGGGCCTGAAAAAGGAAAGGAAAATTAAACTGATTTATGACCTGCCGAAATGGGGTTATATTCAGGCGCTGCTCAGCAGGGGAGACAGGCGGGTCATACGGCTGTTACATGATGCGCTCGACAATAGCGGCGACTGGAACGCCGCATTCAAAACATCGCATATCAATCCAGATTTTTATGTATACCGTGAGAGAGCGTTCTCTGAGCGGCTTCCCTGGGACCACATATCACATGGAATAGCAAAAGAGCATCTATGGAAGGAATATACAAGCGCATGCAGCGCAGAAAACAATGCTGGGCAATAAACAAAACAGCACTTTTTAAAAAATCAGCTGCTGCTGGCGCTGCTGTTTCTTTTTGCCTCTGCTTTTCTTTGTAGCCGCTGAAAAGGATTCTATTTTACGCAGAAGGGTATTGCGTGAAATACCGAGAATTTTAGCTGTCTTGCTTTTGTTGTTGTTTAAGCGCCTTAAGACTGTCTGTATGTAGATTTTCTCAATTTCATCAAGCCTGAAAAAATCCTCCCGGGTGAGAAAGCTCTCAAGCGCTATCGACTTCTTTGAAACATTAAATCGGATATCCTCTTTTGTTATCAGCGGGCTTTGAGACAAAAGAACCGCATTTTCAATAACATCTTTCAGCTCGCTGATATTATGCGGCCATGGATACGACTCAAGAACCTTCACTGCGCCGCTGTGAATACCGCCGATGTCTTTGCCGTGCTCTTTCGCAAATGAATCCACAAAAAAAATCGCAAGCGGGTAGATATCCTCTTTTCTGTCCCGCAGCGGTAAAATGCTGAGCAAAGACGGGTTAAAAGTTGTGTATGGTTCTTTCCCTGACACAAAGCATCCTGATTTGTCTGCCGGTTCGGCGTCCGTGCTCACCGAAAACATAATACGGACCCCTGTGGAATCATCAACAAAGACAGGCACAGATGTCAGTTTTTCTCTTATAAGATCCAGCAGCTGCTTTTGTTTTTCCCTGTCAAGCTTTGCGATGTTTCTCAAAAACAGCGTTCCGGCTACAAAAGCTTTTCCATTATCACGCACGCTGCAGCCGCTCTCGGCACTCAGCCGCAAAAAGGCGTCTATTCTATCCTCAAAATGATTCAGCGGTATATTGGTACAGTTTATGGTGTAAAAAGGTGCGTTGGGCGATGTGTTATAGTGAATGCTTCTGGCAAGGAGCTCTTTACCGGTTCCTTTTTCCCCGGCGATCATAAGAGAGGTCCGCTGCTGTTCAGTTATTTTCTTTCCCTGCTCGAAAAGCATCCGCATGGATTTCGTAAGATACATCGCCGGAAGGTATTCAATGTGCTTATCAAAAGACTGAAGGGTATTCATAACCGATCGCTTAGATTGTTATGTTGTGGGGATAGGTAAGACTCTAATTGATGAACACGATCAAAGTCAAGAATAAATTTATTAAAAAGGGTCCAAAATATTCGGGGCGGGATATGGTTTCATATCCCGCCCCGCCGGAACGCCCTTGATTATCCTGCCTTATTGCTCCGCAGGGAGCATAAGCTCCGCCACAGGCACGACCGCTTCAAGCATACGTGCTGCGCTGTATTTAAGCGCAGGATGTGACTCACATATCCTTATAAAAGCTTCGCTTTTTTCATAATAACGGTCAATCAGCACCCGGCCTGAAGGTGATGATGAAAGAATCTGATCACGAAAAGCACGCAGCGTGTCAAGTCGGGGATCACTGTTCCCGAGCAGGTACGAAGCAGCGCATCCTCCGCCTCCGTCATCGGTTTCGGTGCTTTGCGCCGATACGGAAGCCACGGAAACGTATATGCCATCCAGAGAGCCGGCTGCTGCCGGAGCTGCAGTAACTGACAATACCATCAGCACAATACCTACACCGCATAAAACCCCTTGCTTTTGCATACTCATTCTCCTCCCCCATCGTAAGTGTTTTAAAAAAAACGTTTCCAGAAAAAAACATACCTGTAACCATGCCTCACACAAGCGCTCACCGCACCGTCAGCGTAACGCCTCCGACACCGTTAACCGTCACATTATACGTATACGGGGTCGTTTTGGGATTGACACGAACCACGCTGACCACGGTGCTCCCGAGCCAGAAAAACGGCTGCGCTGTAATGGAATCGGCACCGAACCGCACCTCCGGACGGGAGTCAAAGGAGCACATGCCGTTGCCCTGTATTGTGACAAGATAAAATCGGGGCAATACCCTGCCTGCACGTACGACCTGTCTGCTGATGCTGATCAGCCTGCACGCAGCATCAGCAGCCATTGGCTTGACGGTCACCTCTCCGCACGGAATCGCATCATCGCTCAGCGTCATGATGCAGGTAACCGTTTCATCGACAGCATTGGACGTTATGTCTACAAGCAGCTGGTTCCCGCTGCCCGAAACCCCGGTAACGGCTATCTCATCACAGTCAAAATTGACCTGATCGGGTGTCAGGGCGGAAAAATTCAGCCCCTCCCCGGTAACAAACAGTGTGGTTGATGCACCCGAATCGACAGCCGAGGGAACCAGCCCGAGACACTTGCCGCTGCTTACATCATATACGGTAAACGCCCCCTCGCAGGTAACTGTTTCATCACCGGTAGCGATCGATATATCGCACGGGGATCCCTCAAGCGGCGTTACGGTAGTGGTGGTTGTGGGTACGGTGGTGGTCGGCGATGTCTGCGCGGCAACGCTTGACACAAACACCCTGGTGCCGGTTTGTTCATCACCGTTGCTGGGTATAACGGTGCCGTTATCATCCCCCCCGCCGCTCTGGCCGCTGTCGCCCCCTGCTATGGCGATATCGACCTCAAGCTCGGTTTCGGACAGCACCCGCACCGCCTGTACCGCGATCGTCTCATTGTCACAGCTGAACGAAACCTCGGTAAGCCCCTGCTCAAAATGCGAATCCTGGGCGATTATCGTGATGGTCATATTGTCACCGGTGTTTCCGGAAGCAGGATCAACCGTAAGGCACAGGGGCTCGGGCCCGGATTCACAGGTAAGGCTGAAAATCCGCTCAACAGCCGCCCGCTCATTCTGCCACGCATCCTTCGGTGTTATATCGGCGGTGTAGGCCAGATTCTCCCCTTCAGTAAACCCCTGCCCCGGTGTTCCGGTAAAAACAATGGTGCCGCTGGTACCGTTATCGATGTGCGTTCTCTCAAGCTGTGCCGTTATATCGTCACCGGTACTGTTTTTGATGGACACTTCTGTTTCCTGAAGATCAACATCGCTGTTATCGATTATTTCGATGGCGACCTGGCAATTGTCTGTGGTTATGTCTCCGACATAGGGGGGGGTCAAATCAGGCTCAAATACAAGCTCAAGCGTATCGGTTCCATAATTGCGGGTATCCGCAGAAACCGACATGCGGGTGTTATCTCCCGGGTCGGCGGTAATGACTTTTCTCGGCGAAACTGTTTTCAGCAGTATGGTCTGGTCGCCGCCGATTGTGCCGTTATCGGCGGAAAGCTCCACTTCAATCGCATTGCCTTCGCTCTCATCATTTCCCGGGGCACTGGCCGCCGTCACGGTTACCGGCGCTATCTGTTCGCCATCCTGGTCTATAAATCTGACCGCAACGGGAGTATCATCAATACCTGGAATGGGTACAAACACATTGTCAAGGGAAACAGCGTCAAGATTCTTCATATACAGCGTCGCCTCAGCGCTTGCCCCGCCCTTGGGCGTCGAAAGCCTCAAAACAGCCGAATCGCGGCTTTCGGTAATATCGTCGAGGCTGAACTTGACCTCAACCGAATTGCCGTCTACTTTTGAAGAAGCGCCCGGGAAGGCGGTTTCCGACACGCTCCCGTTATCGCTCAGCGAAAGCACAGAGGGCTGTATTTTTGAATCCTCAAGCGTGGCTCCTGTTGCACCGTAGGAATTGCTGAATATATCTTTAACGCTTATAACGCCGTCACGAATCGCAACCGTATTGTGATCCTGCTCATCGTCGAGCAATACATTTATTTCTGAATAGCCGGAGCTGATCGATGTGGGCTCAAAGTCATCAGGGTCAGCGGCGACAATAGTCAGCCCGTCCCCATAATAGACATTCGCATACGTATCGTTTATGCCCCCTTTCACAAGAAAAAGAAGATTTTTCGAGTTAAGAGCTGTAAAAAAGGCAACATCCTGCAGGGCTGTATTGTCTTCATCCTCGGGGACCCCGATCCAGGTCAATTCATCCGTCGTGTCCTTGTATCCGATACTGACAGCCCCTCCCCCGTCGTCAAATACTTTCATCTGAAAAGACGGCTCATCGTCTGTACCGGTTATGATTATCTCTGCGTCATCTCCTGCATTTTTGTCATTCAGATTTGCCACATCGGTAACATCGATGCTGTTTATGAAGTCCTGCGCGATAAAATCCACTCCCTCTCCTGGCGTGTCAATATTATCGTAGATGGACGCATCGGAATAGCTGGAATACGAGGAGCCGTTCCAGAGCCGAATGTCACTGATATAAAGATTTTCAATGGACGGGGTGGAGCCGTCATCCGCGGTTGCAGGAATTCTGAACGGAAGAAACCACTGATAGGCAAAACTCGCGGTTATCATTCCCGAGGCATTCACACCGCTTTCAGAAGGACTGTAGGTGGGAGAAATAGAATACAGCTCCGGAGCGGCGCTGTTTACCGGAATCCCCTCTCCTTTTCCCAGATAAAAGGTTGCGGTTACGCCCTGTGCAAACGGCGCCGGATCACCGTTAGCATCAAACCCCACGATCGCGCCATATATATACGTCTGCCCCTCCTCTCCGGCGACGCGGAACTTTGTGGGCTTTTGGGTGGGATCATCAAGCAGTTTCAACGCATCATCAGGATCCGGGGTCAGCTGCCCGGGATCCTCTTCCTGTGCGCCGAATCCTGATTCCTTATGAATGCCGTCCTCATCAACCTGATTCACCGGAAGCCCGATTATGGTTATCCTGCTGACCGTTCCGACAGCCTTATAAGTGGACGTGTCTGTTTTATAGTCGGATGATCCGGCCTCATCAAATAACGAGCTGCTTTGGGTTACATTGATATACTCATCCCCGGTTACATCCCCGCCGTCGTTTCCCACCCACCGCGTTGCTTCTGAATCAAAGCCCGCGCTGAACGTCTGTGAGCTGCCGGCGGAAAAAGATTCGTGAAAGCCCGACGCGCTGCCGGTATTAGCGCTGGTCTCCTGGGAAACGCTTTGCTGCGCATGACCGTTTGTCAGGGTGAATGCAGTACCCCCGACGCTCGGGCTCCGGGCTGCTATGGGCACATTGTCGGTATATACATAATGTTCGGTTCCGCTGCTGTCTGTATAGTAAAACGCCGCATAGACATCAACGGTTGTCGTGTCGCCCGAGGATTTCACATTGCCGCGGTCATTCTGCTGCCCGGGTATATCATCATATAAGCCGACGTTCAGACCGCCGCCGGTTCGAACGACATAGCAATTCGCCTGCGGTCCCTGCACCTCCACGCTCCGCTGGTCAACCAGCGTATCCCCGCCCTGCTTCAGCGTGACGGTGATGGTATCCGTACCGCTGAGCGTTATGGAGTCATAGCTTACGGCAAATTCCTGCCAGGCCTTTTCCGGAGATACCGTCACCGTGGAAGCAGCCGTTTCCCAATCGCTCGAGCTCAAATCAAGATCGGTCGCCGGGCGCAGTGAAAACTGTGCGCTCGCGCCGTAGGCGGATTGAAAAACGATCTCGGCATCTTCAATGGCAGCGCCGTTAAAGGTGGTCGCCAGCTGGTTGTTGGCATCAAGCAGCGTAACCCGGCCTCTCAGGTAGTCCTCCCCCTGAGAGGTTGGCAGCATCAGCGCTGACGAAGAGGAAAGCTCAAGATACAGGCGTGTTGCTTCCGCCGCTGAAGCGCGGGGAGCGTAACAGAATAATACTAAAAAAAAACAAATAAAAGCGGAAATAATACATGCGGAATTTCTCATTGTCCCCCCACAATATTTTATTGATAAGCAGTTATAAATACAAAAAATATGCATGCGTGTATATTGTGATCAAAATATATCTATTGGCCTCTTTGTGTCAAGAAAAAACCAACAAAGCGGTTGTATATTTTGACAAAATTTGATTTATTTGTTAGTTATGATTATAATATAATGCAGGGTTTGACGCCATTGTTCAGCCGTAAAACGATGCGCTCGTAAACTGCTGTTGTTTTCATCTATCATCCGAAAAAGCATCCGGCATGAAATGCAGGCAGGTGCCGGTTAAAACGATATGGACAAACATATGAAAAGATCTTCTCGTGCGTTTAAAGCCAGCCTTGCCGCCTCAATTGTTATGGGCCTTTTTCTCTTTGGCCTGCTGAGCACCGACAGCCCCGCATTTTCCTTTCAATACGGGCTTCTCGGTTTTGTGATCGGTTTTTTTATGGTGTGGCTTCTGTACCTTGCCGTCTGGTTTATTAAAAAGGGTTTCATGAAAACCGCATTCCCTGCACAATCGGCTTTTATTGTCAATGTCCTGAAAAACCGCTTCAACCTTTCAATGACTGAAGACCAGGAAAATATGCTTGTGGAAGTGGCGGGCTCTGTCATGATGATAGCAATCGGACTGTTCCTGGCCGGCACAGCATGTTGCCTTCTGGGAGGCCTGCTGTACATAACAGGCAGGCTCGGCTGAGATCAGCCGTGCACCCGGATCCCTGCACAGCCTGATGAGCCGAAAAAAACGTTCCCATTTAACGTGTATGCATACTGCGCATGAACTCAGCTGTCGCGACAAAGCCCTTTGAACGCAGCCACATCCGTAACGGACCCGTTGATGTGCTCAGCAGGGGCAGATGGGCCAACGCCGATCTTGTGCGCTACACTAACGGAACCGGCAGCTGGGTCATTAAGGATTTCACCCCCTGCAATGCGCTTATTAAAAACACATACGGCCGCTATATAACGCGCCGCGAATTTTCAGTGCTGTCCCGGCTTCAGGGCATACATGGCGTTCCGGAAAAGCCGTTTCTGCTGGATGCGTTTGCACTGTGCTATATATACATTCCCGGAACAACGCTGAAGGACGCCCGGAAAAAATATATAAGTGCCGAGTTTTTCCAGGCACTCGAAAAGCTGGTGTTTGAGATGCACGACCGCAACGTGGTGCATCTGGATATACGCTATATGCGCAACATTCTTCTTTGTGAAGACGGCCGCCCCGCGCTTCTTGATTTTCAATCGAGCCTTTTCCTGGACCGCGTTCCGCACCCGGTGCACCGGTACCTGAAGCTTGTGGATATATCCGGCGTATACAAGTGCTGGCAGAAAACAAACCCTGAAAGCATTGACGCGGAGCGGCTTGCGGTGCTGCACTATATTGAAAAAAAAAGGCCGCTATGGATCTTCAAAGGGTACCCCCTGGGAACCAGGCTCTCGCGTCGCTGAACAAAACCCGATTACAATTGCACACATGGCACTGTTAGCGAAACAACAGCATATGCTTGAATATACGCTTGTGCGCATGCTGAGCGCAGCGGTCGCGGCCCTGCCGGTATCGGCAAGCCTTCGCTTCGGCTCACAGCTCGGCTCTGCGGCGCATACAGTGCTGCGCTCCCGCACCGGGCTTGCTCATGAAAACCTGAAGCGCGCTTTCGGGGACAGCCTGACAGAGGAGGAGCGCTCCCGTATCATCGGCAATCTTTTCCGGCTCCTCGGTGAGGCGGCTGTTGAATCAATCATATTTTCCCCTGCCGACATTTCCTCCTGCATACACATCGACGGCATGGAACGTGTCCGCAGCGCACTCGATAAAAACAACGGCGTTATTATCCTGGTGCCTCATTTCGGGGTATGGGAGCTGGCGAGCTTCGTGTTCGGCGCACATCTGAATAAGGCATCGGTCATATATAAGCCCTTGAAAAATCCGTATCTTGACAGGCACCTGATCGAAACCAGGGCCAAAAGCAACCTGACCTTAATACCAAGCAAAAATGCGCTGAGAAGCGTCATGAAGAATCTAAAAAGCGGACACGCCGTGGGGATACTGTTCGATCAGAACGCGGGCAAAAACGGCGTGCCGGTAACGTTTTTCGGACATACAGCATACACTTATGCGGCCCCTGCCGTTTTTGCACGCAAAACCCGCTCCCCCGTGCTCCCTGCATATATGGAAAAAACACCGGGCCGCAGGAACCACCGGCTTGTCATCGGGGAGCCGTTTCCCCTGATCGACACCGGAGATGAGAGCGATGACCTTCTGGCAAACACGCAGCAATACAATGACTTTCTGGAAGGAATCGTGCGCAGGCGACCCGACCACTGGTTCGGCTGGCTTCACAACCGGTGGAAAATACCGAGAAAATTCTCGCTGCACCAGCAGCGCAATTCTGATCGCACACACACAGGCCTGCGCGATGCTACTCCCCGACAGTGAGCGGCGGTGCGGTTTGGCTTGCAGCTGTTACCCTCATTGCAGACCCGCTTTTTTTCACAATGGTGCGGGCTTTTTCTACGATCAGATCGATTTCATCATCGGTTCTCCCGGGATCGTGGTGAAAAAGGGCAAGGTGCCTGACACTGCCGTGCATTGCAGCCCTCACAGTGAACTCATAATCGGCATGGCCCCACCCGATTTTTGACGGATACTCTTCAGGCGTATACTGGGCATCGTGAATAAGGAGATCCGCTGAGTCGATAAATCCGAAAAATTTTCTTTTCTGCTCCTCAAGGAAAACAGATTCCATATCAAAACCGTGCTCATCATGCTGCGGGGGCGACAGCACCCTGCCCATACCCCACTGTGCAAAAAGCTCATTGTCAGGCATATACACAACCGTGCTGCCCTTATAGCTGACTTTATAGGCAAGCGTCATGCCGGGATGCTCGGCATACATTGATTGGACAGTAACACCATGTATCGGGATTTCGGTTTCGGCAATAGAAATTATTTTAATATCGGCCTTCCAGGTTGTCAGCTGCACCGGGAAAAAAGGCGACTGCATCTGCTGCCTCAGCACATCTTCGAAAGTAAGCGTGCCCTGATCGCATCCGTAAAACGCAATAAAGTTGCCGGGAACGAAAGCGGGTGCAAAAAAGGGAAGCCCCTGAATATGGTCCCAGTGGGGATGGGTAATAAATACCGCAATGTGACTGGCTGCGCCCTCCTGGATATAGGTGAGGCCAAGAGGGTGAATGCCGGTACCGGCGTCGAAAACAAGACGGGCACCGTTATCGGCGCTTATTTCAACGCAGGAGGTGCTGCCGCCGTAGCGCAGCACTTTCTCATCTGATATGGGAAGCGATCCCCGAACGCCCCAGAAGCGGATTGAAAGCATGTGGCCCCGGCTGTCACGCAAGAACAGATACAACAGTATCTATCAATTCGCTCTCGCTGAACGGTTTTACTAAAAAAGAATCAGCCCCGAGCTCGCGCGCCCGCTCAATATCGTGCTCAAAAAACTTTGTCGAGCACATCACCACCTTTACCTGCCGGAGCCGGGGCATCCGCCGTATGTTTTCAAGGATGCTGAAACCGTCCGCCTTCGGCATATTGATATCCAGAATGAACAGGTCGGGGCCGAAGTCAAGCACCTGTTCATTGAACACCGCAGTGCTGTCAAGGGCCGCATGAACTGCATACCCCTGCCTTTCCAGAACACGCTTGATAATCGTTGCGATTGTTTCGCTGTCATCGACAATAACAATTTTTTTCATACAGCGCTGTGTCAGGGCTCCTTTTTTTTCAACTGCAGCAAGTGCGCAACCGCATCCGCTGACGCGTCGACCTGAACAGGCCTGTTAATGTACCTCTCCTGCGGCCGTATGTTATAGGGTTCCGGGAATGAGCTTTCAAAATACATCTGCTGAAAATTTGAGAACTTCAGCTGATGAGAGGTCGAATCAACAACAACTGTATCAGAGCTGCAGACAGCGCCCAGAGAAACAGCCCGGGCAAGCCCTGCTATGCACTCTCCGCCCTGCGTGCAGATAACGTGGCCGTATCGGTTCGCCCGGAGCATACCCTCGATAATCTCCTGCTCATCAAGCTCAACCGCCATAAACTGCTCACGGTAATGCTGCTCCACAAGCATGCGCACTTTCGGAAACGAAACGGGGTCCCCGATCATTGCCGCCTGAGCGACGCTTGGACGAACGCTCACAGGCGCGTAGCTGCCGGTCCGCTTCCATGTGGCAACCGGATTCGCATGCCTGCTCTGCACTGCAAGAACGCGCGGCAGCTGACTGATAATATTGAGATTATACAGGTCAAGAAACCCCTCCATAATAGCGGTAACATTGCCGGCGTTTCCTACGGGGACAACTATAACAAGCCCTTCGGTACAATAATCCAGCTGCTGCGCAACTTCGTACGCATATGATTTCTGCCCCATAATGCGAACCGGGTTTTTTGAATTAAGCAGGCATACCTGGTAGCGCTCTGCGAGGTCTTCGACTATCCGCATACAATCGTCAAATACGCCGGGTATTTCCAGAACCACTGCACCGCTTCCGAGCGGCTGTGAAAGCTGCTGGGGCGTAACCTTTCCGCGGGGAAGCAGAACAACCGAGCGGACAATGTTTTTGTCAAGATAGCTCAAATAAAGCGCGGCGGCGGCGGAGGTGTCGCCGGTGGAGGCGCATATGCCCAGCACCTCGCTAAGCCCCCGCGTGTGAATTGAATAATTAATAAAGCTCACCGCGCTTGCCATGCCGCGGTCCTTAAAGCTTGCGGACGGGTTAAGCCCGTCGTTTTTAACGTAAAACTCCATGCCCACTGCGCTGCTCAGCTCAGGGTTTGCCTTGACCAGCGGCGTGTGGCCCTCACCCAGATAAATAACATCTTCGAGCGGAATCGACGGAAACAGAATTTCCTTGAAAGAAAATATCCCTTTCAGCGCATCAGTTCGGAGCAGCTTTCTATAATCAAAGATATCGCGCCAGAGCCTGCCGCCGATTTTTTTCAGCTCATCAAAAGACCGGTCGCGGAGCCTGAGAAGGCTCCTGCACGACGGGCAGACATATAAAAACTGGTTGAGGTCATAGGTGCCTCCGCAGCTAATACATTCATAGACAACATCGCCGGTATATGCCGGTATCAGATAATCTCGCACATGATGAGGGTATTGGTTCGTATCCTGCATGAAATCTCCCGTATCTTCAGGTGGTGCCCGATCGGCGTACCGCGCCGTGCTGAACTCTGTTTAGGTATAAAGGAATTGCCCGTGCGATGCAATCAAAAAAAGGCCGGAAAACGCACCTGCATACCTTTACTGTTGACAAGTCATTTTTAACACCCTATAGTTTTCATTCCACAAGCTGAAAGCATATTGTTTTCTGCTGTACAGGCACAAGCTGAAAAAAAAAACAGCCATAGACGGTTTTTAAATACGGGAGCATATAATGATTGTGAATCGCATTTTAGCGCTTATGTCAAATGACCTTGCAATCGATCTGGGCACGGCGTTTACTCTTGTCTACGCAAAGGGCAGAGGCATTGTGGCAAACGAGCCTTCTGTTGTCGCCATCAGAGATACCGGCGGCAACCGCAAAATCCTCGCAGTCGGCAACGAGGCAAAAAGGATGCTCGGACGCACCCCCGCAAATATCATAGCCATCCGCCCCATAAAAGACGGCGTCATAGCGGATTTTGATATCACCGAGGCAATGCTGAAATATTTCATCCAGAAAGTACACCAAAGAAAAAGCTTTATCCGGCCGCGAGTCATTATCTCCGTACCCTCAGGGATAACCCCTGTTGAAAAGCGCGCAGTTAAAGAATCTGCAGAGTCGGCCGGCGTTCGTGAGGTATACCTCATCGAAGAGCCCATGGCTGCCGCTATCGGCTCCGGCCTTCCGGTCAGCGAGCCTGTGGGCAGCATGGTCGTAGACATAGGAGGCGGAACAACCGAGGTTGCGGTTATTTCTCTTTCAGGAATCGTCTACAGCCAGTCCATCCGCACCGCCGGCGACAAAATGGATGATGATATCGTACAGTACGTTAAACGCAAATACAACCTTCTGATCGGAGAGCGCACCGCCGAGCTCATAAAGTCGACCATCGGCAATGCCTATCCTGAAAATGAAATCCAGACCGTTGACGTTAAAGGCCGTGACATGGTGAAGGGAGTTCCCCAGACAATTGAAATAAGCTCGGAAGAAATCCGTGAAGCGATAGCGGAATCGATCAACACAATTGTGGATGCAGTTAAAATAGGCCTCGAGCGGACTCCGCCTGAACTCGCTTCGGATATTGTCGACAAGGGCATCGTGCTGGTGGGCGGGGGAGCTCTTCTGAAAAATCTCGACAAGCTGCTCAAGGAGGAAACAGGCCTTCCAATCATTGTCGCGGAAGAACCGCTGACAGCAGTGGTTACCGGCTCCGGCAAAGCCCTTGATGAAATAGACCTGCTTAAAAATATCGCCCTGGACTGATAATCGCCACGCTGTTTCCGGGCGCGGCCCTACGACGCACAGTCTGAGGGGTCACCCTTTATTTTTGCCACCGCATGCGCAAGGGCGGGCAGTACGGTACGGAGATTTTCCACCGCCGCCTTGGGGCTGCCCGGAAGATTTATGATCAGGGTGCGTCCCCTGATACCGGCAATGCCGCGGGAAATGACAGCGTGGGGAGTGATTTTGAAGCTTTCCGCCCGCATTGCCTCGGCAATGCCCGGCACTTCACGGTCAATAATCGATCTGGTGGCCTCAGGGGTGACATCCCGGGGCCCGACACCGGTTCCTCCGGTTGTCACTATAAGGTCCAGAGCATCTTCATCAGCATAGTGAAGCAGCATGCCGGCGATGGCATCCGCTTCATCAGGAATAACATCACATCTATCAACCGCCGCGCCCGCCTGCTGCAGCAGATCGCGCACCGCCGGGCCGCTTCTGTCTATCCGCTCACCGTGTGCCCCTTTATCGCTTATTGTCAGCACAGCAGCTTTCATCAGTGCTTTCCGCGCTTTGTAAGTAATTTGTGTGCCGTTTCGGCAACAACACGGTGTACATTTCTGCTGCGCGCACAATTTTTAAGATCCTTGTCACGCAGCAGCGGCAGCAGCTTCAGCGAGGCGGGCACCGGGGTCTTTGGATTCCCGACAAGCGCAACCTTAACCTGATAGCTTTTCAGAAACTCCTTTTTGCCGGCAATCAGACGCGGCACATCGCTGGATAAGTTTTTATTTCCTGCATACTGAATTGCCTCATCTTCAGTAAGCTTCGGGTTATTGATGACCGCTTCGGCAACAGCCCGCACAGGGTCCTTTATCAGCAGGCGCCGCGCCTCCTTGTTGCCAAGCGAGGCGAGCTTAATCTTTTCACTCACACCAAGCTGCTGAATTCTGTTGTGGAGCGATTCATGCATCTGCTGCGGCGTTTCACCGGACGGTTCTTCTGTGAAATCTTTCGGAAACTCAACTTCACCCATATCCAGCGCCGTAAAAAGGTTATGATCAGAGCTCCCGCAGCACGCGGCATGCGTTATGCCCGTCACGAAGCAGATGCGCATGCCCGGATCATTATGCTTTTTCAGCCTGAGAGGCCTCAATAATTTTTTCGCTCAGATTCTGCGGAACTTCTTCGTAGTGATCAAACTCCATGGTAAACATGCCGCGCCCGCTTGTCATGGCGGTCAGCTCAGCGGAATAGGTAAGCATTTCGGCAAGCGGCACCTGCGCCCGAACCAGCTGTCCCCCGACTGTCGGTTCCATGCCGAGCACGCGGCCTCGCCTGCTGTTGAGGTCTCCCATTACATCACCGGTCATGTCATCGGGCACGGTCACCTCAACATTCATGACCGGCTCAAGCAGCACGGGATTGCACTGCATAAAGCCGGTTTTAAACCCTTTTGACCCGGCGATCTGAAAGGCCATATCCGATGAATCGACTTCGTGAAAAGACCCGTCGTACAACGTTACCTTAACGTCCACAATCGGATAGCCGGCAAGGATGCCTTCCTTCATCTGGTTCGCTATGCCTTTTTCAACGGCTGGTATATAATTCTTGGGGATTGCGCCGCCGACGATTTTATCCGCAAACTCAAAGCCGCTTCCCCGCGGCAGCGGCGCTATTTCGATCCAGGTATCGGCAAACTGGCCGCGCCCCCCTGTTTGTTTTTTGTGCTTGCCCTGAATTTTCGTCTGCCCCTTGATTGCCTCTCGGTAGGCGATTTTCGGCAGGGTCATCTCAATGTCGACGCTGTACTTTCTTTTAAGCCGCGCGGCGGCAACATCCAGGTGTATCTGGCCGATACCTGAAAGAACAAATTCGTTGGTTTCCTCGTTTTTGCGCAAATCGAGCGTCGGATCCTCTTCCATGAGACGCGCGAATGCAGTCGCCAGCTTATCCTCGTCAGCCCTGGTTTTCGGTATAACGGCATATGAGGTAACCGGCCGGGGGTGCTCGATTCCTTTAAAACAGACGGGGCGCTTCTCATCGCACAGCGAGTCCCCGGTTGCGGTGTCCTTCAGCTTCGCAATGGCTACAATGTCTCCGGGCACCGCGGCATCAACCGGCGTCTGAGACTTGCCCTCAATACTCAGAAGCTGGCTGACCTTCTCTTTTACCTTTTTATTTGCGTTATAAACCGTTCCGTCAGCCGACAGCTGACCTGAAAACACTCTGAAGATAGAGAGCTTGCCCGCATACGGGTCGCTTATGGTTTTAAACACATAGCCGAAAAACGGCTCGTCCGGGCTCAGGCTCAGCTTTACGGGCTCTTCTGATGACGCACCTGTAACCTCAACTTCAGGCCGGTCAAGCGGTGAGGGGAAATATTGAACGATAAAATCAAGCAGCGGGGAAACGCCGAAATTATTCACAGCCGCACCGCACATGAGGCAGGTCAGGCTTCCGTCCTTCACCCGCCCGGCTATAGTGCCAAGCATTTCCTCTTCGCTCAGCTCCTGACCTTCCAGGTATTTTTCCAGCAATTCCTCGCTCGTTTCGGCGATGTCCTCAATCAGTTTCTGGCGCAGATCGGAAACCGTGTCAGACATATCATCCGGCATATCACATTCGCTCAGCTTACCGGATTCATCTTCGGCAAATGAAAACCCCTTCCCTTTTACCAGGTCAACCACACCTGCAAACCCCGCTTCGCTGCCGATGGGAATCGTCAATGGAGTCGGGTTTACTTTCAGGGTGTTTTTGATTTCCTCGAGAACGCCCGCATAATTCGTATTTTCACGGTCAAGCCGATTGACAAAAATCAGGGTGGGAATATTTTTTTCCTGCAGAAACTGCCATAGCTTTTCGGTAATAACCTGAACACCTGCAGCGGCATCAACAACCAGAACGGCACCGTCGACAACCTGAAGGCTGTTGAATGTATCGGCAACAAAATTGGCATCACCGGGAGTGTCAATCAGATTGATAAAGTGCTTTTTCCAGGTCACATTATGAAAAGAGCTCATAATAGTCATTGTGCGCGCCTTTTCCTCAGGATCGAAATCAAGCACTGAATCACCATTATCAACTTTGTTGAGCTTTTGTGTTTTCTTGCCGGTGTACAGCATGGCCTCGGCAAGGGACGTTTTACCTGACTTTCCATGTCCCACTATTGCTATGTTTCTGATCTGCGTCGGTTCGTTTTTTTTCATGAAACTGTCCTTCCTTACTCAAAAAAATAAACAGGTTTTATCCATACCATTATCTGCCGTCCATCGGGGCCGGACCTTCAGCGTGGCGGGTAATTATATCAGTCGGCGACAGGTTTGATTGATTCGCAACGTTTAACTATAAGAGATAACCTGTTGCAATGTCAATAAGAAATGGCATATAAATGACGGCACTTCCTCATTTTTTGCACAAACAGTGCGGGGGTGCCGGTTCGCTCAATGCCCGTGTAGTTAATCACGTTGACAGCACATAGCGAACTGATACAATATGTATACGGCTCTCCCCCTGCGCCGCTTCTTTGCCCTTTTGTGCCGGCAACAATGGCCGCATTGATAATATGACTCATACCGGTGTTTGTTTACTGTAGCTATGTCAAAAACAAAAACCATCTATACCTGTTCATTCTGCGGGCATCAGACTCCTAAATGGCTCGGCAAATGCCCTGACTGTGATCAGTGGAATTCCTTTTATGAAGAAAAGACTGCGCCCGCGTCCAAAAGGCTCACCGCTGTCCCCGGCGCACAACCGTCTTCTCCTGTCAGGCTCCCCGAGATTGCCGCACAGAATCAAAGGCGCTTTTTGACCGAAATACAGGAGCTTGACCGCGTCCTTGGAGGCGGCGTGGTGCCCGGCTCGGTGACTCTCATCGGCGGTGATCCCGGCATAGGGAAATCCACGCTTGTTCTGCAGACCCTTACCCGCCTTGCCGGCCAGGGACTGCCGGTGCTGTATGTTTCCGGAGAGGAGTCCCCGGGCCAGATTAAGCTTCGGGCCGAACGCGTCGACTCCCTGGACAACCGGGTACATATCCTTCCGGAGACCTCTCTTGAGCACATTCTTCGCCATATTTCCGAACTGGGGCCGAAGGTTGTTGTTATCGACTCTGTGCAGACCATATACACCGACGACATTGAATCAGCCCCGGGCAGCGTCAGCCAGCTCCGGGAATCGGCTTTCCGCCTGATCAACAGCACAAAATCATCGGACACGGCCTGCTTTCTTATCGGTCACGTCACCAAGGAAGGCGCCATCGCAGGGCCAAGGGTTCTGGAGCACATGGTGGATACGGTGCTTTATTTTGAAGGCGACCGCGGCCATTCCTACCGGATACTCAGGGCGGTAAAAAACAGGTTCGGCTCGACTGATGAAATCGGCGTATTTGAAATGTGCTCGGGCGGGCTGCGGGAAGTGGCAAGCCCTTCTGAAGCCTTTATTGCGGAACGCCCCCGGAATGCTCCGGGATCGGCGCTGGTTGCCAGTATTGAGGGAACACGCCCGATACTTGTCGAAATCCAGGCGCTTGTCTCTCAGACGTACCTTAACCTTCCGCGCAGGACCGCAATCGGCTTTGATCAGAACAGAGCATCGCTTCTGGTCGCGGTGATTGAAAAACGGCTTGGCATACCGCTGTACAATCAGGATATTTTCATCAACGTTGCGGGCGGTATCAGGCTGAGTGACCCCGGGGTTGACCTGGGGGTCGTGGCAGCTATCGTTTCAAGCACCACCGATCAGCCGGTACCGGCAGACCGGGTTATATGCGGGGAAGTCGGGCTGACCGGTGAAATACGGGCTATTCCCCAAATTGCACAGCGAGTGCGCGAGGTGCAGCGCCTCGGCTTTGCCGGGTGCCTAATACCCCGGGCAAACGCACGCATCACGGATATGGCAGCCGATATCGATATCTCAGGGGTTGCCTCAGTCCGCGATGCCGTACAGAAGCTTTTTCACGGGACCGGCTCGAAACATGCATAAATAATCAAGTTTAACGGCACATGCCGTTCCATAACCTCTTGAATTTGCTGCGGGGGCTTTGCTAAGCCCCGCACGAACCGGCTTCGTTACATTATTTTTCGACACCAGTGACTCATAATATTACTTTGTCTGTACGGATACACTACGTGCTGCACAGACAGCAATACTGAAACGCTTCACTTTGCAGAACTTCTGTCTATAGAAAGGCGGCAGACATGAATATACGCATAGCCTCTGCCGGGTATCCCGTAATCGCTGCGGCAGTCATAATGACCGGCATCAGCTATATCCCCCTGCTTTTTGCGCAGGGGCCGTGGCTGGCCGTAAATGTACTGTGCTCCGCAGCCCTGACAATTTTCAGCATGTTCACCGTCTATTTCTTCAGGGACCCTGACCGGGCGACCGAGCTCTCACCTGCGGCGTGCTATGCTCCCGCTGACGGAACTGTTCTGGACGTCGCCACGGTAACCGAGCCGCGCTATGTCGGCGGTCCCTGCATGCGCATCAGCGTCTTTATGTCGGTGTTTAATGTGCATGTCAACCGGAGCCCGGTTCGCGGGGTTGTTGATTTTGTCTATTATAATACCGGAAAGTTCATTGCCGCATTTCGGGAAAAGGCATCAGAGGAAAACGAAAGCCTTTTTATAGGCATACAGTGCGCGGATGCTCCCGAAAAAATAGCGGTTCACTTTATTGCGGGCCTTATTGCGCGCAGGATTGTATTCTACCGGAAAAAAGGAGATGCCGTGGGCCAGGGCGAGCGCATCAATATGATACGCTTCGGCTCACGGGTCGACCTCTATGTGCCGCCGGATGCTGAGATAAAAACAAAAAAAGGCAGCAGAGTTACCGCGGGCAGAACCGTTCTGGCGGTTCTCAAGGATGGGTAAAGGTTACCCGCTTTTTCCGGCGCCCGTCTTTGCTTACAATCTCGCCGATGATAAATGCCTCTTCTTTGAGACCCTGCAGCCTGACGAGGATTTCCTCCTCCTCGTCAGCAGGAACAATCAGGACCATCCCGATGCCGTTGTTAAACGTGCGCATCATCTCCTGATCATCGATCCCGCCGCCCTGCTTAATAAGGTCGAATATGGGCGGAACACGCCAGCAGCCCATTTGTATATTCGCCATACATCCCTGGGGAAGCACGCGCGTAATGTTTTCAACGAGCCCGCCGCCGGTAATGTGCACTATACCGTTCACCCGGAAGTCACGAAGGATATTCATAACCGTTTTAACATATATCCTGGTAGGCCTGAGCAGCTCCTCGCCGACGCTGCACCCCAGCTCATCAATAACATCGTCGTGACCGCGGCCCATGGTATCGAACAGGACTTTGCGGGCAAGCGAAAGGCCGTTGCTGTGAATGCCGTTTGAGGCAATGCCGATTATTCTGTCTCCGACTGTCACCGAAGATCCGTCAATTATATTTTTTTTATCGACAACCCCTACGACAAACCCGGCAATATCATATTCCCCCTCATTATAAAATGAAGGCATTTCAGCTGTTTCTCCCCCGACCAGCGAGCAGCCCGCCTCTTTGCACCCGGATGCAATCCCCCTGACCACATCAAGCAGTACGTCTTTATCTATTTTGCCGGTTGAAATATAATCGAGCATAAAGAGCGGAGAGGCACCGTGAACAATAATGTCATTGACACACATGGCCACCAGATCGATACCGATCGTATCATGCCTGTTCATCATAAAGGCTATTTTCAGCTTTGTTCCGACGCCATCGGTTGAGGAGACAAGCACAGGCTCCTTGTATTTATTTGTGTTCAGAGCGACCATGCTGCCGAAGCTTCCGATCTCGGATAATACTTCGGGGCGAAGCGTGGGCTTTACGGCGGATTTAATAGAGCGGGTCAGCTCATCGGCAGCGTCAATATCAACACCTGCATCTTTATACGTCAATGTGTTGCTCATAACCGTTTTGAGCACCTCCACGAAATAAACGTTTATATCAGTTACTGCTTTACAGCTCTGAAGAAAATCATAAAAATTCGTCATTGCATGGTGCGGAGCGGCACAGCACCCACGTTTTTATTCAGACGCATCAACGAACGAGATCGCTGTGCTCCTCAATGACGCCTGTGAAAACTTTTTACCGGCCCACCACGGCATCGGCTTACTGCTGCCGATAAACTTTTATATTATCAGACTGCAGAAAAATAAAAAAGCAAAAAAACCAGCCCCGCAAGCGATGAGCCTCACAGACAGCGCAGACTTATATATATGCTGACAATTTCAACAGCCGGACCGTTTGAGCGTAACCAGTGTCGCGCCCCAGCCGCCACCGGAACCGTCTGCAAGTGAAAAAGTTTCAACCAGCAGAGACTTCTTTAAAAGAGCGTGTACGCGCTCACGCAAAACCCCGGTTCCCTTGCCGTGGATGATCCGCACGTCGAAAATCCCGTTTTGCACACACTCCTGAAGATAATGCGGCACAAGGTCGCTGACCTCACGGGGGCTGAACAGATGGAGATCAAGAACGCCGTCAATTGGAATTTCGCACGGTCCGTTTTCTGAAAATTCTGTCTGATCACTCATTTTTGTTGCATTTTTATGAGCTGTTTATTAAAAACTAACCTGGGCCTTTTCAAAAAACCCAAAAAAGAACCATTAGTGCCCAGAATAATCATGTCGTCATCGCGGGCCGCTTTAACAGAACAGGTTGTTTTTGTGAGCTGAGGAAAAACGCCCCGGCCCGTGCGGTTCAGCGGCATGCGCTGCTGTTGTTCCGGACACTATATGACTCAGGATATCATACAATGAAAAATATTTTTATCGCCGCTGCTGCCTATCTGGCCCTGACGCTGCTTTCCTTTTATTCAAGCATCATACTCCGGCACGGCCCCGCGGAAAGTGCACATGATCCGGCTTCCGGGTGGCTTTACCTCAGAAGGCTGCTTATGATTGCAGGTGCGTTTGTACTTCCTGCTGTCACGGGATCCGGTGCTGTATCGCGCTACGGATGGAGCGTATCGCTCAAATGGATCGGCGGTGCCGTCGCTATCGGCATAATTATGGGCTTCGGGAACAAAGGGGGATTTGATCCCCGGCAAGCAACAGCCCTTGTGCTTGCGTGCTTTCACGCGTTTGCAACCGAATCATTTTTCAGATGCTATCTCATAACCACGCTGTCGGGCGTCACTGAAAAAGCATGGCCCCCGATTCTTATATCATCCGTACTGTACGGTCTTTTTTACCTGTCAGTATGGACAGTCTGGCAGCAGCAGCCGGTAGCGCGCCTGTTTTTTGTCTGTCTGTTCACACTGCTGGGGCTGGTGTTCGGCTACTGTTATAAAAAATCACAGAGCCTTTATGTCCCCTGGATTATGCACTTTTTTGCTGTTCTGCAGTACCCGGCACTGCTTGCCGCACTAAAGTAGAAACATGCCGGGTGCTATTACTGTTTGCTTCCCGGCCGGACACTTGGTATATATATAGGGCTGCACATTCACAGCCCACCATCAAAAATCCGGTTATGCTGCCAAAGGAGAATCATGAAAAAGCTTCGTGCAGGTCTTACAGCACTCGCCGCTTTATATGTTATTTTAATTGTTATAG
>CAZUMW010000031.1:0-57212 GCA_964621615.1 uncultured Thermodesulfobacteriota bacterium | reverse complement strand
ACCGTGTCTCAGTTCCAGTGTGGCTGGCCGCCCTCTCAGGCCAGCTAACCATCGTAGCCTTGGTGGGCCATTACCTCACCAACAAGCTAATGGTACGCGGGCTCATCTTCAGGAGATAGCTTATGTCAGAGGCCACCTTTTCTCACTGCACGCGAAGTGCTGTGAGCTTATCCGGTATTAGCACCGCTTTCGCGATGTTATCCCGATCCCGAAGGTAAATTACCCACGCGTTACTCACCCGTGCGCCACTTTACTAATCCACCCGAAGGCGGAAGTTCTCGTTCGACTTGCATGTGTTAAGCACGCCGCCAGCGTTCGTTCTGAGCCAGGATCAAACTCTTCGATTTAAGTATAAAGAGTTTGACACTCAAATTCCTTTTATCCTTCCCTATTCATTTTTCAGAGAACATGTTGTTGATGGCTATCTGAGTAGTATACCGATATGAAAAATTAAGTCAACCGTTTTTTTAACTTTTTTTTAAGTTTCTTACGATTACTCAACAATAACCTTATGGTATCGTTTCTTGCCTGCTCTCAGCAGCAGCTGATCGTTATTAAACGAAGAAATATCAATAAGTTCGTCAAAACGATCAATCTTTTTTCCATTGGCATATGCACCGCCCGCGCTAATCAACCTCCGTGCTTCGCTGCGCGTGGGACATAATTTTGTTTCATGAAACAGAATAAAAGCAGGTACGCCCTGCTCAAATGTATCTTTTGCAAATGTGCTCGACGGCAGCGAATCATCTCCTCCACCGGCTCCATAAAACACGCTCTGTGCCGCATTGCGTGCGCGTATTGCCTCATCGCGTCCGTGTGTGACGGCGGCAGCCTCAAGCGCAAGCATTTCCTTGGCTTTCCTGAGTGCATTTTCAGACCTGTCAGACTCAAGCGCAGCTATTTCCTCCATGGGCATAAACGTAAAAAGTGCCAGAAACCGGTAGACATCCCGGTCATCACAGTTTCTCCAGTACTGATAATACTCATACGGTGAGGTCATCTCAGGGGCAAGCCATACGGCACCTTTTTCGGTTTTTCCCATTTTTGCACCGCCCGCGGTCGTTATAAGCGGAAAGGTCAGCCCGTATGCCGCACCTCCGGACATTCTCCTGATAAGTTCGATGCCTGCGACAATGTTGCCCCACTGATCGTTACCGCCGATCTGCAGCACACACTCGTGGTGCGCGTGAAGATACCAGAAATCATATGCCTGCAGGAGCATATAATTGAATTCTATAAAATTCAGGCCTGTTTCGAGCCGCATTTTATACGATTCGGCAGCCAGCATCCGGTTTACGCTGAAATGCCGCCCGATATCGCGCAGGAAATCTATATACCTGAGCGGAACAAGCCACTCTGCGTTATTTAAAACACGCGCCTGCGTATCACCGTCGAGCATCAGATAGTGAGAAAACTGCTCTTTTATGCTTTCAAGGTTGCGCTCTATTTCATCATGAGACAATATTCTGCGCATTTCATTTTTCCCGCTGGGATCGCCGATCAGAGCCGTACCGCCGCCCGCAAGAACAATGGGCCGGTGCCCTGACCGCTGCATGTGCGCCAGCGCCATAATCGGCAGCAGGTGGCCAACGTGGAGGCTTCTGCCGGTAGGATCGAAGCCGGCATAACAGGTAACCGGCCCGGAAGCAAGGCTGTCGCGAAGGCCGGCCTCATCGCTTACCTGCTCAACGAACCCGCGCTCCTGCAATATTGAAAACACATCATTGCTCATATATATGCCGCCAGTAATGTCCAAACAATGTAACGAAGACGGTTCGAAACAGAGGTTTCAGAGCCGCACACGCGAGCCCTATTTCGCATACTCGACAGCACGTGTCTCCCGGATAACCGTCACCTTTATCTGGCCGGGATAGGACAGCGCCTCTTCGATCTTTTTCGCCACATCCTTTGAGAGCACAACCGATTCATCATCGTTCACGTCCCTGCTTTCAACAATGACGCGTATCTCGCGGCCGGCCTGCACCGCATAGGACTTGCTCACCCCTTTGAACGAATTGGCGATTTCCTCGAGGTCTTTCAAATGCTTGACGTAGGTTACCAGCATTTCCCTGCGTGCGCCGGGGCGGGCGGCTGAAAGTGCATCGGCCGCCTGCACCAGAACCGCCAGAACCGTCTGGGCTTTAATATCATCGTGGTGAGCGCCGATAGCATGTATAATCTCTTCAGACTCCCCGTATTTTTTCGCTATATCCGCGCCGATAACCGCATGCGAGCCCTCGACTTCATGATCAACGGCCTTGCCGATATCATGAAGAAGCCCTGCCCGCTTGGCAGCCTTGACGTTCATATTCAGCTCCGAGGCCATAATGCCGCACAAAAATGCAACTTCGCGGGAGTGCTGCAGCACATTCTGGTCATAGCTGGTCCGGTACCGCAGCCTGCCGAGCAGTCGAAGCAGCTCGGGGTTTATTTTCTGAATCCCCACATCAAAGGTTGCCTGCTCCCCGGCCTCGCGGATCGTGTTCTCCATTTCCTGATTGACTTTTTCTATAATTTCCTCGATTCGTGCGGGATGGATACGGCCGTCGGTAATAAGCCGCTCAAGGGCGATTCGGGCAACCTCCCGGCGAATCGGGTCAAACGAGGAAATCAGAATCGTTTCCGGGGTGTCGTCGATAATAAGATCAACACCGGAAATCTGTTCTATGGTTCTTATATTTCTGCCTTCGCGCCCGATAATTCTGCCCTTCATTTCATCGTTGGGCAAGCTCACAACCGATACGGTTTTTTCCGCGACATAATCCGCGCTGTATCGCTGAATAGCCACCGCTATGATATTACGGGCGATTTTGTCTGAGTTTTCTTTTGTCTCTTCCTCTATCCGTCTTATTGTCCGCGCCGACTCGTGCTTGGCCTCGTTTTCAAGATTCTGCATCAGGACCTTTTTGGCCTCCTCGGAGGTCATGCCTGAAATCTTTTCAAGCATTTTTGTCTGCTCCTCTATGGCTTTCGTGTAGCGGTCCTCCATTTCCTTGACACTTTTTTCCTGCGACTCGAGCGCCTTTTCCCTGCCGGCTATCGAAATTTCTTTCTGATCAACAAGGTTTACCTTTTTTTCAAGATTCTCCTCTTTCTGGGACAGCCTTTTTTCCAGCTTCTGCAGCTCGTGGCGCTTGTTTCTGGTTTCTTTTTCAAATTCGGCTTTTGTCTTATACAGCTCCTCTTTTGCCTGCAGCTGTGCCTCTTTCTTTAAATTAGCTGCTTCTTTCTGTGCCTCGGACAGAATTTTCCGCGATGCATCCTCTGCTGCAGATACTTTGTTTTCGCCGATTTTCTTCCTCAACAAAAACCCAACTGCTGTACCGGCAAACAGACATACGGCGCTGACAATTATCAGTAACGGGTCCAATGATATCTCCTCCTTGATAATCGTGTGTCATATACACATATTAATACAGGACACACTGCTTATGTGTTATGAAAAACGCTACATACATTAACGGCAAAACGGGGCTGCACATCAACAGGGATGTGCCGTGCAGGGGAGAGATGTTATGAAGGATAATGACAGATGTGCGGCGATAATATTAAAAATATTAACCTAAAAATTAATTTCATATATATATTAAAAAATATACAGATATTCTTAATACAGCGCTATCCTTCAAACCTCTATCTATCAACCCTGAATCATCTATTAACAGGGATTACACTGGTATACAGCTGAAAGAGTTCTCCCCCATTAAACCGATTTACACACTATCGTAAAAGTATACACTAAATCATACATGTGATTCAATAAGATTTATCAGCCTTTGTGCATTATTATCAATTGTGTCCTGCATCCTTTCCAGATCATCCCGGCTTTTCAGCAAATCGTCCGTCATATTAAGCGCTACGAGAATCATTAAATTTGTCGTATCCACCGGCCCGCCGGCCGCCTTGACCTCGTCTATTCTTTCATTGATATAGCGTTCAACACGCGCAATATGTTCAGGATCATGGGCACCCTTCAAGTTGAATCTGCGCCCCATCACGGTAATTTGATATGAATCGCTCATATGATTTTAACGTACATTCAGGGAATCTATTTTTTCAAGAATTGCGTCAATACGGCTTTTAACGACAGATCTTTCTTTAACGAGCTTTTCAAGATAATTTTTTAATTCCTGCCTGTCCCTTTCCTTTTTAATAAGCTGCTGCTCTATGCGCTCTTTTTCCTTTTTAAGGGATTCATACTTTTTAACAAATAACTCAACTCTTTCCGACAGCTTTTCAAAAGGCTTCAAATCCACGCTCACATACCAGTGTCATTGGTTATGGCAACTAATCGTGTACACTAAAATTTATTTAGCTAATTTATAGAGTTATTACCATAGTGTCAAGTAAATTATGAATTATTTTTTAGCGCTACAATGCAAAAGCGACAAAAACACAACTGATCGGAACAGATCGTATGCAGGCAAAGGCGTTCGGGTAAGAGGCGTTATTTCAAACAGGGCCAGAACTGCGAATGGATCTTCTGTGACTGGGAAAGGATCCGTGCTGTCCCGTCTGCATGGGGTCGGATGTCGCTGCAAAGCTGTCTGTCACCGGCAAGCGCATGCACCGTATGCGTAACTGAATCTGCGATACCCTGTAAATGATATCCGCCCTCGAGGCTGAGAAGCAGCCTCCCGCCGCACAGGCGGTCCGCAAGCGATTTCATGAATGCGGTGAGATCACCGAACCCCTGTGCGCTGACGTCCATCGTTCCGAGAGGATCGCGTTCATAAATATCATAACCGGCTGACACGAGAATAAATTCCGGCTTATACTCTTCAGCGATCGGCTGAAGAATGCGGGAAAACAGGTATAAATAATCACCGGTTCCCTGTCCGCCGTGAAGCGGGACATTGACTGTGTACCCTTCTCCACTGCCCATGCCCACCTCTTTTGCAGCGCCGGTTCCGGGGAAATAGGGGTATTGATGGGTCGAGAAATAAAGCACTTCGGGGGTGTCGTAAAAAGCATTCTGCGTACCGTTGCCGTGATGGATATCCCAGTCAACAACCAGAATTCTCTTAATTCCCCGTTTTTCCATGAGATACCTGGCACCGATCGCTATATTATTAAAAAGACAAAACCCCATTGCGCGTGCCCGCTCAGCATGATGCCCGGGAGGCCGCACCAGGGCCGCGCAGTTTGCCGCTTTCCGGTCCAGAATCATTTCCAGCCCCTTCAGCACCGCACCGGCAGCAAGCACAGATGCCTGCCAGGAGCCTGCAGAGGTATTGGTGTCAGGATCAAGCGTAACAAAATCCCTGCCGGCAGTATTTTTGATCGTCTGTATATACGACTCCGCATGATTCAGCATAATCTCCTCGACAGACGCTTCCCGCGGCCCGGCACTCTGATACAGATGCTTCACATCCTCCTGCTCAAGCGCCGCATAGATATTTTCGAGGCGCTGCGGGCACTCCGGGTGGCCGTAGCGTGTTACATGATCGAGAAACCGGGGATCTTTTATGACAGCGGTTGCATTACTCATTGTATCCTCGCCTCAGAATAGTCATTTGGTATTGCATTTATCGTGTTATGTTTTATTATTACAGTTAACGGCATATGGCTGAATTATATCAATAACTCCCGACACGCGCAATTGACATTATAGCAAATTGATTATATAACAATCCAGTGACATAACGACACATCCCGCAGAACGCTGCAGGAGTGCACCGGTAATTATCGCTGCGTATTACGGTTTGTTCCGCCAGGCCCCGCCACTGCCGCAGCGGGCGCAGCCTGAACACTTCCGGTCAACTAACCGCTCAGCCCGGAGAACAATCATATGTTCGGATTAGGGATGCAGGAGCTGCTTTTGATTCTTGCTGTTGCACTGCTCGTGCTCGGCCCGAAGAAGCTGCCCGAAATCGCCCGCGCGCTCGGAAGAGCCACCAGGGAATTCAGAAGAGCCACGGATGATTTGAAACGGGATTTTGAAATGGACCGTATAAATGATACCATTCACGGCCCGGCCAATATCCGGCAGGAGCCGGCCCCGCCTGAATCCGATTCCCGGAACGCCGACGCCGAACACACAGACGATAACACGACAGGATCCGGCACCTAAATGGAGGACACCAAACTTCCCCTGACGCAGCATCTTGAAGAGCTGAGAAAGCGTATTCTTATATGCCTTGCAGCGGTAGCCGTCTGCTTTGGGTTATCATACGGCTTCTCCGACAGGCTCTACCGAATACTTGCCCGTCCTGTTTTGTCTGTCATGCCCGATACGGGCACCTTTATTTTTACCGGACTCACCGAAGCATTTTTCACCTATCTGAAAGTTTCCATTTTTGCCGGCATTCTGCTGGCCAGCCCGGTCATCCTGTATCAGATCTGGCGCTTCGTCGCACCGGGGCTTTACAGCAATGAAAAAAAATATGTTTTTCCGTTTGTGCTTTTATCGACCGTATTTTTTGTCGGGGGCGTCCTGTTCTGCTTTTTTGTCGTCTTTCCCATAGCGTGTAAATTTTTCGCCACCTATGCGGACGAGAGCATCCTTATGCACCTGAAAATCAGCGAATACCTCTCCTTTACCTGCAGAATCCTGCTTGCATTCGGGGTTGTCTTTGAGCTTCCGATTTTTATCCTGTTCCTGTCCAAAATCGGACTGGTCAATCATCGCCAGCTTGCTAAAAACAGGAAGCTGGTCGTGATTGCCGTATTTATAGTTGCCGCAATTCTTACGCCTCCCGATATTATCAGCCAGACACTGATGGCGCTGCCGCTGCTGCTGCTTTATGAAACAAGTATTATTATAGCGCGGATTTTCGGTTCTTCACCAGGCGACAGCGCAGAGGATGCCGCCGACGAATAACGTCAGGACACAGTGTCGGCATATTTTTCAAGCTTTTGCCTGTAGCGCCGCATGCGGGGATAGGTGTCCTCGCGCGATTGCTCTTCGATCTGCTTCAGCAGCTCCCGCTGCCTGCGCGTCAGTTTTTTCGGCACCAGAACCTCTATACGTACAACAAGATCTCCGCGCCGTGTGCCGTCCTGCGATCGCGCCCCCTGCCCCTTTACCCGCAGCTCTTTGCCCGTGTGCGTGTTTGCGGGCAATTTCACTTTTCTTTTACCCTTCAGGGTCGGCACCTCGATGTGCCCGCCCAGAAGAGCCGTAAAAAGCGGCACCGGCACTGTGCAGGTAAAGTTAAGCCCGTGTTTTTCAAGAAAAGGATGTTTTTTCACGTTAACCACCACAAAAAAATCCCCCCTTTTGCCGCCGCGCACACCCTTCATACCCATGCCGGACACCTGCAGCCGTGTTCCGGTTTCGATGCCCGGCGGCACATGTACTTTGATTATCCGGCTGGTTTTTACCGTGCCGGCCCCGTCACAGCGCTTGCAGAAATCGGTCACCACCCGACCTGTTCCATCGCACATCTCACAGGCGTGATATTTACCGTGCCCACGCTTTATTCTTCCGGTGCCGCGGCATGTTCGACATATGGAGGATGCTGCCCCCGCCTTCATACCGGTTCCCGCACAGCGCGGGCAGGTTCCCATAAACGGGACCCGGATTTCCTTTTCAGCCCCGAATGCGGCTTCACGGAACGTTATTTTAAGATTGTATCTGAGATCGCCTCCGCGCCGGCCCTTTTGCCTGCCGCCGCTTCGCGAGTAAAATCCCTTGAGAAAATCGCCGAGCATCTCATCATTGGGAACAATCACCTCGTCCGGCGGACGCGAGATGCTTTCAGCCTGCTTCTGCTCCTCGATTGCAATGATCCGGTCATAAGCAGCGCGCTTCTCAGTATCCTTGAGCACCTCATAGGCCTCGGATACAAGCTTGAACTGCTCCTCGGCATCCTTGTTTTCCGGGTTTCTGTCCGGGTGCAGATGCATGGCAAGCCGCCGGTAGGATTTTTTTATTTCAGCCGTCCCGGCGTTTCTTTCAACGCCAAGGATGGTGTAATAATCATTTCTCACTTCCGGTATTCCCTCTGATAAAAAAGCGCCCTGCCGGCGAGGGGATGCCCTGCCGGAAAGCGCACCGGAATTGCCAGTCGAGAGCGCCCGGGCACCCGACAATATTCAATTTATTTATTACCGCTTACCGCTTCAGGATAATAGCACATATGCGGGCGGCACTCCCGCCTGTACGTTTGGCGATAGAGAAGCTGCGCCTTCTGGATGAAGCTGTCCCGCGCGGAGCCGCTTTCGAGATATTCCAGAAGTGTTTTCAGAAAGCGCACATCGGTAATCTTACGGCTGAGCGGGTTGCCTCTGCCCACGATTTTTATCGATGTGACACCTGCCACCGACAAATCATACAGCGCACACGCACCGCAGGGATGGTCATCCACATGAACGCGCTCCCATATTTTCTGACGGCGTATCATGGTGTCCCGATCAGCATCAGCGTACCGCTCCGAGGCTTCCGGGGTCAGGTGCGCGGACACCTGAAAAGGAAGCATGCAGGCATTCCGGTACATGGGCATTACGGTGCGCCCGGCAAGGCCGTGCTGAAACATACAGAATCCATCAACATTTATGCAGCGGGAGTTCATCACAAAAACCGTATACGGCACATCAGGATATCCTGCGATAATATCGCCCGCTTCGCGGACGCTGAGGTGGCGGGGCAGCGTTATATTCTCCGCGCCGAACTCGCGGTGGTAAAACTCAGCCGCCCGCCGGTTAAAAACCGTCCCCCCGGTGCTTACATGTATCGGGATCCGGAACCGCTGCCGTATATAGGCCATCAGCGCATAATCAGAAACTATGCACGCATCGACTTCAGCCCGCGCAGCCCCCTCAAGGCATGCATGCACAAGCGGATACTGGTCACGCTGATAGTAATGCTCGTTAAGGGTCAGGTATGCGGGTTTCCGGCGCGCGTGAGCCTCGCAAACAGCCTCTCTCAAAGCATCAAACGACCTGAAGTGGCCCTTGCCCGCAGGGCGCCTGTTGTTTGAAATAACCGGATACTTTTCATACCAGCGATCCTCAAGAACCCCGCAGTAGAATTCATCTGCACCGGCCTCTGCAAGCGGCTCTATCTCTTCAGCGGTATCAAGCGGTGAAAGAATATTCATTATCTGCAGCGCTGCCTTACCTCAGTGATGTTAGATCGGTATCTCAGGGGCGATCACAATCCTGTCGACAAGCCGGCGCGGGACGGCCTCCGGTATGCTTTCGTTCATAAAAAACACCGTGTTGCCCCGCCGCAGAAGGGGTCGCCCCATTACCGGATTATGAAGCGTAAAGGATACCTGCTCGCACTCTCTGCTGCAGTTAAATATGCCGACCCGCCCGGCTCTTTCGGGATCCGCACATCCCGCCGTCAAACAAAACCGAGTCGTTGAAACAACAGCATATGGCATATACAGAGACCTCCTGATCCGGCTGTCTATTCGCTCAAAATCGGTTCCCTGCAGCACATTGTCAAACTCTGCACGGCGAATGCCCTTTTCCGTGAGAAACGCCACACACTCCGGAACGTCCAGATTGCTTCCCGTATAATAGGAGCGGCACGCTGACGGCAGCTGATCGATTATATTCATGATCCGGGGGCCCCGCTTGATTTTGTTGAGCAGCCTGCCCAGCACCGGCTGTGCGCTCTGAAACTGCCGGGCAAGCATGTGATAGACGCCCCAGTCGTTGAACACAACCTCGGGGCTCTCCGCCCTGCTGCTCACAATATCAAGCAGCTTCTCCACGCGATCAAGGCCCCGGTCGGTCACATAGGGTGTTAGAAGGGTAAAACCTGCATTTCGCGCGACGGCAAACGCAAGTGCCTGCTCAACGTCCTGCACGGACGGAAGAAGCCGCTCGCAGAATTCCTGTCCGAAATACAGCCGTGTAAAATCCTCTGTCCAGCACGACAGGCTGCCGACCCTGCTCACATACAGTGCCTGTTCCATAAGGACGCCTTATGATAGATGCTTCAGCGCTTCTTCGGCGTGAAAAGAGCTCCTGACAAACGGGCTTGACGCCACATATGAAAAGCCCAGCGACTCGCCGATGCGGCGGTATTCATCAAACATGGCAGGTGTAATAAATTCGTTCACCTCGATATTTTCGGTGGACGGGCGCAGATACTGCCCGATGGTCATAAAATCGCAGCCTGCGCCTCTCAGGTCCTTCATCAGCGCAATCACTTCATCGCGCGTTTCGCCGAGCCCCACCATAATGCCCGACTTTGTATGTATGTCGGGATTCAGCTCTTTTGATCGCTCAAGTACGGTTAGGGATGTTCGATAGTCAGCCTGAGGCCTGCAGGCGCCGTACAGGCGGGGTACGGTTTCCAGATTGTGAGCCAGAATGTCCGGACGAGCCTCGGTCACAATGCTCAGATTCTCCCTGCTGCCGCGCAGGTCGGGGATAAGCAGATCGGTGGTTGCCCCTGGCAGGATACGGTTTATTGTGCGGACAGTGTCGGCAAACTGATGCGCGCCGCCGTCATCAAGATCATCCCGTGTTACAGAGGTTACAACAACGTGCTTCAGCCCCAGCTCCTCTGCTGCGCGTGCAAGATTTACGGGCTCCTGCGCGTCGGGCGTAAGGGGCTTTCCGTGCTTTACGCTGCAGAACCTGCAGTTCCGGGTACAGATATCCCCCAGTATCATGAACGTCGCCGTGCCCGCGCAAAAGCACTCACCCATGTTCGGGCAGGTGGCGCTTTCGCACACAGTATGCAGATGATATTTCTCCACCAGCGCCTTCATTTTATCGAGCACCGACTCATCCACGCCCTTAACCCGTATCCACTCCGGCTTTTTGGTTACAACCACGCTATATCCTCCTTTGAAACAGCACAGGGTCTGCGGTGAAACGTTTCCCCATACCTGGCGATGATGTGCCGTTTCACCTCATCAACGGACACTTCCCGCTGGAGCTCCCTGCTCATTGACGTTACGCCCTTATCGGAAATGCCGCATGCAATTATCATGCTGTAGTGATCCATATTCGGGTTAACGTTCAGCCCGAACCCGTGCATGGTAATCCATCCGCTTTTAACCGCTATTCCGATCGCGGCAATTTTATTATTATCAACCCACACCCCGGGGTGCTTCGAATCCCGTCCGGCATTAATGTCATATTCAGCAAGCGTGTCGATAAGCATCTGCTCAACATTGCGGATATATGCATGCAGGTCGCGGTCCTGCATTTTCAAATCCATAATATTGTACCCGACAATCTGGCCGGGCCCGTGATAGGTGACATCGCCGCCGCGATCGGTTCTGCACACGCTCACCCCGTGCTTCTTCAGCACGTCCTCCGGCGCTATGATGTTGGAAAATGTTTCCTGCCTGTTTGCTGTAAAAACCGGGCTGTGCTCAAGCAGAAGAAACGTATCCGGAATCCTGTCGTTCGCGCGTGCGCTGACAAGCCGCTTCTGCAGCTCAAATGCCTCCTCATAATCGATGACCTCCAGGTCCGCAACCCATGCTGTCTGCATACCGCACCTTTCAGATAGAGAATAAAATTATTTATAATATCACATTATCCCTGTTTATACCAGAAGGCTTTGCCGCCGGTTGCAGAAAACGGACACAGCGACGCTCCCCGCCGGCATGGCGGGGCATGACGTGCGCACATAGAACAGGGCCCTGCAGCCAATGAAATATTTTGAAGCAGTATCGTTTTCCGAATCGATCCTGACAGCACAATGGTGATGGCAGATTAGATCGATGCTGTGATACGCTTTACTTCATCAGGGGAAATAGTGCGGAATGAGCCGGAAGGGAGCCTGCCAAGCGCAAACGGTCCGAATTTTATTCTGATAATGCGCATTGCGGGGTGGCCGATGAGAGAAAACATTTTTTTCAGCTGTCTGTTGCGGCCCTCTTTGAGAACAACTTCAAGCCAGGTATTTTTCCTGGCTTTTCCAATAAAACGTATAGCGGATTTGTGTGTTTTAACCCCGTCGAGAACAACGCCTGCCGCGAGCATATCGAGGCGGTCACTTTCGGGGACGCCGCGCACCTTGACCCGGTAGGTTCTTTTGATGTTGAATCGCGGGTGCTGCATTGCATATGAAAACTCACCGTCATTGGTAAGCAGCAGCAGCCCTTCGGTGTCATAATCAAGCCGCCCGACCGGAAACACCCGCTCGCTGATTCCGGAAACCAGCTCTCCGACCGTCGGCCTGCCCTGGGGGTCACTCAGGCTGCAGATATACCCTGCCGGCTTGTGAAGGAGTATGTACACTTTTTTCGCTTCCGGTGTAATGGACCTGCCGTCCACGGTAATGCTGTCTGTTGCGGGGTCGGCTTTTGAGCCGAGCTTGTTAACCGGAACGCCGTTTACGAAGACGCGCTCCTGGATAATGAGCTCTTCTGCTTTCCGGCGCGAGGCAACTCCACAGCGCGATAAAATTTTTTGCAGCCGCTCCTGCATATGCACCGCTACTTTTTTGACAGTTTATGTCTATTGATCATCCTGCAGGCGGGACCGGTCGCTCTGGCTGTCGGAATCCGCGGCGTGAGCGCCTGATGACCCCTCAGCGCCGCCCGGATCATCGGAGCCGGACTCGTGACGTTCCCGGAGGCCGGTGTCATCCTGCCCGGCCCGGCGGTCTGTCGAATCGGCCCGGCTCATGTCGTCATCCTGGTCGCTTAAGATCTCATCGGGCACCTGGTCGCGAAGTATGGTGGGAAGCTGTGAGGCATCGATATCGTCAAACTCCCTGAGGTTCGGCAGATCAGACAGCTTTTCAAAACCGAACACTTCAAGAAATCTGCGGGTGGTGGCAAATACAAACGGGCGGCCGGGTATGTCTTTTCTTCCTGCTATTTTAATAAGGTCGCGCTCAAGAAGGTTTTTAACCGTTCCGCCGCTGTCAACACCGCGTATGGTATCAATTTCAGCTCTGGTAATCGGCTGCTTGTACGCAATGATTGCTAGGGTTTCAAGCGTCGACTGGGTCAGTCGAAACGGCTTCGGCTTTTTGAGCTTCTTTATCCACTGGGCATAATTAGGACGGGTCCTGTACTGGTAGCCGCCTGCCACCTCCTGCAGATAAAACCCACGCTGATTTTCGCGGTTGTCACGATTGATTTCCTCAATAACCTTTCTGATTTCTTGTGCCGATACGCCCTCATCACCCTGACCCTCCAGCAGAATCTGGCGTATCTTCTGCACGCTCAGCGGTGTTTCTGATGCGAAGATGAGCGCATCGACAATTGGCTTGTAGTGCTCGGTGTTCATGGCCTGACCACAGTCGCTATAAAAAGTTAACGTTAATGAACCGGCATTTCCTGCTGCTCATCATCACTGACCGGATAAATATAAATATTGCCGAAATTCGCGCTCTGGTACACGCGCACCGCCTGCATTTTTATAAGCTCGAGCAATGCAAGAAATGTCGTAATAATATAGAGCCGGTCCCGGTTTCCGGAAAAAATATTTTCAAACGGCATGCCATCGGGCGCGCTTTGAATTTTTTCAAGTATTTCACCCAGCGCATCCTTCACTGAAAGGTGCTCAACGCTCACCTCCATGGAATCACCGCTTCCGTCTGTACGCTCCATCAGCTTTTTGAATGCGCTGAGCAGATCAAAAACGGTGGCGCGCTCCATGGTTTCCGTATCGTCTGCCGAAACGGGATCCGCAAAGCTGCTGCGGACAAACACGTCTTTTTCGAGAATGTTCTGTTCCTTCAGGCGCTCCGCAACATCTTTATACTGCTGGTATTCAAGAAGCTGCTTTTTGAGCTCATCAAGTGTTTTCTGATCCTCTGCTCCGTCTTCCGACTCGTCCGGCTGCGGAAGCAGGGCGCGCGATTTTAAATACAGAAGCGTTGAAGCCATGACCAGAAACTCGCCGGCAACATCTATATTGAGCGCCTTCATGAGCTCGATATATTCCATATACTGCTCGGCGATGGTTATGACCGGTATCTGCTGAATATCGATCTCATTTTTCCGCACCAGAAACAAAAGCAGATCAAGCGGACCTTCAAATGTTTCAAGCTTGACATTATACGCCATCAGCAGTGTCCAATATGTTATTCTCTATAACATGCATATACACAGCTCAGCTGAACAGTCTGAGCAGGGCATCCAGAAACGACATAATAAAAGAAAATATCGGCATCATGATCATATGCAGAATATTTGTCATCAGCAGCAAAATCAATATGACAAAGCCGTAAGGAAACAGCCTGTAATATGCCTCGGCAAGATCGCGCGGAAGCAGGTGATACAGTATCCATGAGCCGTCAAGCGGTGGTACGGGAAGCACATTGAAAACAGCCAGCACCACATTGATGATAATGCCGTACTGAAGCATAATACCGACCGCCCCCTCGGGCGACCCGGTAATATAGGTCCCGTACAGGCCGTATATAACTGTAAAGCAGACGGCAAGCATCAAATTGACAGCAATGCCTGATAACGATACATACAGGTGATGCCGGTCAGGCTGCCGAAGGCGTGAGGGGTTTACCGGCACGGGCTTTGCCCACCCGATCAGAAACGGCGATCGCGTGATAATAAGCACCAGCGGAAACAGAATCGAGCCGAAAAGATCAATATGGGGAAGAGGGTTCAGCGTGAGCCTGCCGGCCCGCTTTGCGGTGTCGTCACCGCACAAATACGCCGTATACCCGTGCGCGCACTCGTGACAGATTATGGAAAACAGCAGCACCGGTATCATCAGTATAACTTTCATATCAGGCAACTTCCTTTGTAAAAATATCTTTTGCCAGTTTCAGCTCCTCGTTTTTGCCCTGGACGCGCCCGTCAAGAACCGCATCCAGAAGCCTGTCCAGTATCTTTCGATAGATTTTACCCGGCGGGATTCCAAGCTCTTTGAGCTCTTTTCCGCTGACGTGCAACGTGGCTGAGCGCAATCTGGTAAAGTAGACTGAAATTGCTTTTTTGGTCGACTGCCTGCCGGTTTTCGCCATAATGTACAGACAGACCTCGTCGGGGACATCTCTGAGCAGGCGGTAAATGTCTGAATTTTTCAGGCGGCGCTTATGCGCCATTTTCATCAGAATATCACTTCCTGTTGTTTTCGCAACCTGTATGGACACGGCATAGCTTTTTTTTACATCGCACTTTCTGCACAGCTCCTGCGCCTCCTGTGCGGTGAGCCGGTCAATCAGACCAAGAAAAAATACAAACCATTTTTCACACCGGTTGTCAAGATAAAGTAGTTCATACCACGACAGCACGTCGTCAATGCTGTGCATAATGTTTTTCAGCTGCGCATCGTATGAAATGCCCGGATGGACATATTTGAGAAGGTTGAAATCGTTCAGCCGTGATATAACCGATGGAACGTCCCGCTCATTCAGCAGCAGCATCATTTCGGAAAAAATCCGCTTTCCGCTCAAATTTTCAAGAAAGTCAAGCTTTACAGCGTTTTCGATGAGCTTCCTGGTAAGCTTACCCAGGTGGAATGCGTAGCGCTGCTCAAAGCGTATTGCGCGGAAAATGCGCGACGGGTCCTCGACAAAGCTGAGGTTATGCAGCACCCGGATAGCCCGCTCTTTTATGTCGCGCCTGCCGCCGAAAAAATCGATAAGCTGCCCGAAATGGCTGGGGCACAGCCTGACGGCGAGCGTATTGATGGTGAAATCCCTTCGGTACAGGTCATGCTTTATCGAGCTGCGCTCGACTTTTGGAAGCGCAGCCGGCTTTTCATAATATTCAAGCCGTGAGGTTGCAACATCCACCTTCAGGCCGTCAGCTGAGGTAATGACTGCGGTGCCGAATTTTTTGTAAACCTTTACCCGGTAATCACTGTGCTTGGCAAACGACTTCGCAAAAGCAATTCCGTCCCCCTCAATGACAATATCGATATCATAATTCGGAACGCGCATCAGGATATCGCGCACAAACCCCCCAACCGCATAGGCCTTATATCCCATCCGGCTCGCGTGGGTGCCTATATCCCTGCAGAGCTTAAGGATGTTGTCCGGCAGCCGCTCATGCAGAACGCTTGCCATCTGCTTTTTTTGCACGCTGCGCTGAGCCTGCTCACGCATGCCGGGCTCCTGCCCGGTGTCCATATGAAGGGCGCGAAGCAGATCGGTTCTCGTAATGCAGCCTGTTATTGCATCGCCCGACACAACCGGCAAAAAGCGCTGATTGCCCTGAACGATGTGATACTTGATCTCATGAAGAGGGGTTTCCGGGCTCACGGCGGCAAACTCTGATGTCATATATTCCCTGACGGGCACGCCTTTCAGGCCGTGGTGCTTGGCTTTTTCTATAATCTGCCGGGATATCAGCCCGGCAAGCCTGCCCTGGTGCTCCACGGGAAGCACGTTAATGTTATACCTGGTCAGCATTTTACTTGCGCGGTCAAGCGTTTCTGCTACAGAAACCGTCTTTACCGGCGCGTTCATGATGTCGCGGGCCGTTTTGGCCGGCGTAATTTTCTTATGCAGCAAAGAAAGCAGCTTTTCCTCAACCTGCACGATCGTCATGTTATGCACAGTGGCGGAACCCGCTGTCGCGTGCCCCCCGCCGCCCACTCCGGACACGATCTCCCCGACGTTCACCTCTGGTATGCGGCTCCGCGCCACAACGTGTATTCTGTCCTCCATGTTTGCAACAGCAAACAGAACATTTACGTTTTCAATATTTTTAAGCTTGTGTACCAAAACAGCGAAATCTCCGATATAGCGCTCCGAGGAAGCGCGCGCAAAAAGTACGTCGATACCGTGTACAGTGTAATAGCAGGTGTTCTCAATAAGCTGATTAAGCATGGAAACCTGCTCGGCGGTAAGTTCTTTGACGACCATATCTGAAACAACATTCAAGTTCGCGCCCCGGGACAAAAGATACGCTGCAGCAGAATAATCCTCCACCGTAGTTGATGAAAAAGTCAAATTGCCGGTATCCTCGTAAATGCCCAGCATCATCACCGTTGCTTCGTCAGGGGTTATTGTAATATTTTTTTCTTTAAGAAGCCGGCACATTAATGCCGTTGTAGAGCCAAGAGGCTCTATGAGCTCGTAGGTGCCGCGGATGTCATCCGGGGAGGCGGGATGGTGATCGTAGACATGCACGTCAACGCCCTTTTTTTTACAAACATCGGCAAACGGTCCGATCCTGCTTGCCTGACGGATATCGACAAGTATGACCGTGCGTATGTCATCGTATGAAATCGAGCTCGGCTTCTGGATATCAAGAAAATACATGGTCGACTGCAGCATGAAATCCCTGATGCTCTTTTCCTGAGACCCGGGAAATACCATAACAGCATCCGGATAGATTCTGTGCGCGGCGATCATGGACGCAAGAGCGTCGAAATCTGCATTTATGTGTGTTGTGATAACCTCCATGAGGCGATCTCCCGCTGTTTCTCCAGCGTACAAACGGTAGCGGCACATCCTCGTTAAGGCCCTATCCCCGCGGGTGATATTTTTGATGCATTTTCATCAGCGACTCGCGGGCAATATGGGTATAAATCTGTGTCGTGGCGATATCGGCATGGCCGAGCATAGTCTGCACCGATCGAAGGTCTGCGCCCCCCTCGAGAATATGTGTCGCAAAAGAGTGCCGAAGCGTATGCGGTGATACCGCTTTGTTAATGCCGGCATGCACGCAATATTTTTTAACCATTTTCCAGAATCCCTGCCTGCTGAGCCGGCTCCCGCTGCGGTTGACAAATACGCAGCTGCTTACTGCATGCCTCACAAGAAAAGGGCGGGATTCCCCGGTATATTTTTTAAGCCAGAAAAGAGCCTCCTCCCCAAGCGGAACCACGCGCTGCCTGGTGCCCTTGCCCACAACAATAATCACCCCGGCTTCATAGTTGATATTATGCAGCTGAGCCTCAATAAGCTCTGACACACGAAGGCCTGCCCCATACATCACTTCAAGCAGTGCCCGGTCACGCAGACCGATGGGGGTTGCCGGATCCGGTGCCTCTATAAGCGCTTTTGTTTCATCATAGGTGAGCACGTCCGGCAGTTTTTTTGCTGTGCCCGGCGTGCGTATTTCAGAAAACGGGTTATCTGTCATAACACCCTCAGCGGTCATAAAGTTATAAAACGTTTTGAGGCTGGATATCACACGCGCCAGAGACCGTGAGGATATTCCGCTTTTCTGCTGCCCGGTTAAAAACATGAGAAGCTCTACGCTTCCGCAGGAATCTGCGCTTTTGTTTCCGCTGTTATAAATAAAGCGTAGATATTTTTCAAGGTCTCCCCTGTATGCGGAAACCGTATTCGGGGAAAAACGCTTTTCAGCAATCATATAGGCATAAAACCGCTCAAGGTAGCCCTGATTTATTTGACTGATCGACATATAACGGTTTCCTGGATATATTCATGTGTGCCGCATACCGTGCGCTTTGCGCACGGAAGCAAAAGGATTCCTCCGCTTCCCTTGAGCGTGGCCTTTCAGCCCCCTGACGAAACACCACGCGTGGCTCTTCGGGCACGGGTGTTTGCTTCCTGCCCCCCGGCCGGGGATCACCCTGCAGCGCTGCTCCGCGCTTCACAGGCTTTTATAAGAGCGGTAACCGTACTGTTATACGGCAGCGCAATTCCCCTTAGCCTGCCCAGCTCGACGACAGCACCGTTGAGCGCATCTATTTCCGTTTTCTTCCCGCGCCGAATATCCTGCAGCATAGACGGATGATGATGAAATGTCTTCGGAATCAGATCGGAGAACAACACCTCCCGGTATTCATCAGGCGCGGTCCAGTCAAGGGTTACCGAACAGGCGCGGGCAACCTGAAACAGCTCATCTATGATACAGGCCATAATCTGCCTTGTGCCGCTGTCGGTGAGCAGCTCGCCATAATGGGTGTCCGCCAGGGTAGCAAGGCCGTTCAGCGAACAGTTATACAGCACCTTCCCCCATAAAGCGCGGTATATATCATCGGTCGTTTCCGCAGCAATCCCCGCGCTCGAGAGCACTTCAGCAAGGCGTTCCGTAAATCCGGGGTGCATATGACTGCTCAGCGCACCCAGAACCGTTTTTCCAGCCTCAACGGTAACGGTGACACACCCGGGCCTGCAGAACTCAACGCCGAAAATAACACGCCCCCCGACAACCCTGTCAGCACCGGCGGCGCGCTGTATGATTTCAAGATTCCCCAGACCGTTTTGAAGCGATACCACGGCCGGATCGTGCCCCGTGCAGCTTGACGTAAGCTGAGCGATCGCTGATGCAGTGTCATAAGACTTCACCGACACAAAAACACAGTCAAACGGCTGCTCCTGCGAGCTGCACATGGTCTGCATATCCGTAAAGCACCGGAGCCGCCGTATGTGATGTGTGCCCCAGATGCCTTCAATCAAAAGCCCGTTTTTTTCTATTTCCGTCATATGGGAGGGCCTGCCGATAAGCGATACGGAGTGGCCGGCCTCTGCAAGCAGTCCGCCGAAAACCGATCCAATGGCTCCGGCGCCAAGAACCCCGATATTCATACCAGGTCATCCTTTGTTGATTTTAACAGGCTTCTATTATAGATTATTTAACCGGCAACCACAAAGAATATATTGTTTTTCATATACACGGCTTCATGAAACAACCGCTCATATTGCTTATCAGCCCCTGGATACACGATTTTGCCGCGTACGATCTCTGGGCTAAGCCGGTCGGGCTCCTGAACATCGCCGCTGCATTGCATGAGAGCGGATTCAGGCTCAGGCTTGTCGACTGTCTGGACACCCCGGAAAAGCTGCATGCCTCCGAAACACCTAAGCGGCCCAGGCGCAAAAGCAATGGAAGCGGCCACTTCTTTAAGCAGGAGATTCCCAAACCGCCTCCGCTCGCATCCATTAAGCGTACATACCGCCGCTACGGGGTGCCGGAAAATACATTTCTGGATGAAATTGCCGAAGCCGGCCGGCCCGATATGGTTCTTGTGACGTCAATGATGACCTACTGGTATCCGGGCGTGTTTCATGCAATACGTTTGACAAAAAAGCGCTTCCCGGATGTTCCGCTTGTTCTCGGCGGCGTCTACGCCACCCTGTGCCCGCAGCACGCCCGGCGCTTTTCAGGTGCCGATGCAGTTATCCCCGGCCCTGCAGGCGAGCGCCTCTGGCAGACAATTGAGCGGACAACCGGCAAAAAAATATGCCCGCCAGCTCAAGCCGGGCTTTTTCAGTGCCGGTGTGATCTGCTTTCCAGAAAAGCGGCCCTTCCGATTATGACATCACGCGGGTGTCCGAACCGCTGCCCGTACTGCGCCTCACGCATTCTTTTCGGGCAATTTTATCAGAGGCCCCCTGCTGACGCAGCCGACGAAATTCAGTATTGGGTACGCGAGGCCGGAACGACCGATATTGTGTTTTATGACGATGCGCTGCTTATAGGCGCCCGGTCCCACAGCATACCGCTGCTCAGAGAGGTTATACGAAGAAAGCTGAACGTGCGGTTCCACGCGCCCAATGGTCTGCACAGTAAGCATATAGACGAAGGGCTTGCGGCTCTCTTAAAAGAAGCGGGGTTCAGCACGCTGCGGCTTGGCCTCGAAACAGCGTATCCCGAGGCTCAGAAAAAATTAGGGGGGAAAGTTTCCTGCGAGGAATTTTCAAAAGCGGCACAGGCGCTGCGTTCAGCCGGTTACAGCGCGCGCGATGTCGGGGTCTATATTCTCGCAGGGCTGCCGCATCAGCCCTGGAAGGAAGTCTATGACACCATTCTCTTTGTGCGCGATCACGGGCTTCGCCCCTATGTGGCTGAGTACTCGCCGATACCCGGCACGGGTATGTGGCATGATGCGGTACGGTGCAGCCCCTTCCCTATCGAAGCCGAACCGCTGTTCCACAATAATACGCTGCTGCCGTGCAGGTGGGAGGGGTTCACCGGGGAACATCTGTCCTACCTTAAGGAACAGTCAAGGCTTGTGTGAAAAACCTTACAGGAACGGCAGAATTCTCTGCGAAAGAAAAATCAGGACAAGACCAATAATAATAGCGGTTATACCGAATGCTCTGAGACTGGATGAAGGCATTTCAGGAAGCTTTGAAAGAAGCACCTTCATTTTGTCAGGAAAAGCAAAATACGGTATGCCCTCTATGATGAGAACAAGCCCGATAACGCTCAGAAAATAGGACATAGCACCAGTGCGGCCGGCTGTTACACGGCTTCAACGGACACAACTTCGGGAATTTCTTCCTTCAGGACTTTCTCGACGCCCATCTTCAGGGTCATCTGTGCGCCCATGCATCCCCGGCACGCCCCCTGAAGTCGAACCTTTACCACGCCGTCAACGACATCTACCAGTTCAATGCCTCCGCCGTCAGCCTCAAGCGCGGGGCGTATTTTCTTCAGTGCTTCTTCTACGCGCTCTTTCATGTTCACATCTTCCTTTTTTTTAGCGGTCAAACATGTCCAAAACAAATTAAAGCATTGGGCAAAAGCCGGTTCGCCAGGGTCTCTGCGCACCCCGAACCTGCTTCGTAAGATTATTTTGGACGCTCCTGATGAGCGGTTATCATTAATAACACATATATACAAAAATAACAATTATACACATAAAAAATAATGCGCTCCAAAGAGCGCATTATTTTTTATTCCTGCTTCTCGAACTTTGAAAACTTCATGGTAAACGTGGCGCGGCCCTGGCTTGCCGAGCGTATCGCCGTGGAGTAGCCGAACATGTTCTTGAGCGGCACGTGCGCTGTGATTATTCTGGTCGCCCCGCGGTCATGAATCGAATCGACCTTGCCCTTCCTCGCATTAATATCCGATATCACCTCGCCGAGAAATTCTGCGGGCGTCACGATCTCAACTTCCATAATCGGCTCAAGCAGAACAGGATTGCCGTTTTCTATTGCATGCTTCATAGCGGTGTTCAGCGCCATGATATAGGCAAGCTCGGTGGATGCGCCATCGCGATACGAGCCGTCAAAAAGAATTCCTTTAATATCAACCACGGGGTAACCGGCAATGGTTCCGCTGAGCGTCGCATCGTAAAACGCCTTTTCAATTTCCGGAATAAAGTCGGGGGGTATTTTTTCCGGCGCCACCGCAGACTCAAACACAACGCCCGCGCCGCGCTTCAGCGGCTCAAGGCGGATAAAGACGTGTCCGTATTGCCGGCTGTCCTGCAGCTCGCGATCAAAAATGCCTTCAGCCTCGGCAGAAGCGGTAATGGTCTCACGGTACACAACCTGCGGCTTTCCGGTTCGTATGGGAACCTTGTACAGGCGGTTAATTTTATTGGCAAGAATATCAAGGTGCAGCTCGCCCATACCTGAAATGACTATCTGTCCTGAATCCTCGTCGCAGCGATACTGGAATGTGGGATCCTCATCGGCAATTTTTTCCAGAGCCGCATTCAATTTTTCTTCATCGCTCACTTTCTCCGGCTCAACCGCCATGGAAATAACGGATTTATACACCTCGATTGACTCAAGCAGTATCTGGTCTTCCTCAGAGCACAGCGTATCGCCCGTAGCGGTGATCTTCAGCCCCATAACCGCCACTATTTCGCCGGCGCGCGCGCTTTCAACACGCTGCTTTTTATTTGCGTGCATCTTGAAAATACGCGCTGTTTTTTCTTTTTCCCCTTTTCCGGGATTATAGACGCTGTCCCCCACATTCAGCGTCCCGGAATATATCCGCACATAGGTAAGCTTCCGGCCCTCATCCATGATGACTTTGAAGGCCAGCGCCGAAAGCGGCCCCTTTTCCTCACATCGGCGGCTTACCGGCTCTCCCGTTTTCGGATCCCTGCCCTCAACGGGCGGCACTTCAAGCGGCGAGGGAAAATAATCAATAACCGCGTCAAGCAGCGGCTGGATGCCCTTGTTTTTCAAAGCGCTCCCGCACATAACCGGTACGGCCTCGCGCCTCAGCACCGCGTCTCGCAGCGCGCCCTTTATATCCGCTTCCGTCAGATGGTCCCCTGACAGATATTTTTCCATAAGAGTTTCGTTTCTCTCCGCCACAAATTCAAGGAGCGATTCGCGATGTTTTTCCGCATCAGCGGCAATGCTGTCAGGAACCCCCCCCCACCGCCATGTACTACCATAGTCCTCCTCTTCCCAGATAAGGGCCTTCCATGCAATCAGATCCACAACGCCCCGAAAGTCGCTTTCGGCGCCGATCGGTATCTGAATCGGTACCGGCACAGTTGCCAGCTTTTCGCGCATCATCCGGATGGCACCGTAGAAATCAGCCCCGACCCTGTCCATTTTGTTGATAAATGCAATGCGGGGAACATGATATTTATCCGCCTGATGCCACACGGTTTCGGACTGCGGCTCCACGCCGCCCACAGCACAAAACAGCGCGATACACCCGTCAAGAACGCGCAGCGATCGCTCAACTTCGATCGTAAAATCGACATGCCCCGGCGTGTCGATAAGATGCAGCTCATACCCGTTCCATTCAAAATCAGTAACCGCGGATGTAATCGTAATGCCCCGCTCCTGCTCCTGGTCCATCCAGTCCATAACCGCCTGACCATTGTGCACCTCTCCGATCTTGTGCGATCTGCCGGTATAGTACAGAATGCGCTCTGTTGCGGTTGTTTTGCCGGCATCAATATGGGCCATGATGCCGATATTTCTGATTTTTGAAAGTGGTGTCTTTGCAGCCATTTGTTTTTCAGCGATCCGTTTTATTGAGCGTGAACCATTTCACTGCTGAACACAAAGCTGTTTCTGCAGTCAATATGTCCGGCAAGAGTGTCGGCGGTTTTCCCGCCTATAAGTAATTTCACCTTTTTCACTTCGTCTATGCCGGCGGTTAGCGTATTTACAACCGCATAGACCGTCAGCAATTCCGAAGATGTCCCTCCCGGGTGACGGGTCGAAATCTCGCGGGAAAAATCAACCGTCAGCAAACGGCTGTTTTTGTCAAAGGCCACGGAGCGCACACGTGTTCCCTCGGGAATTGTCAGAATACTGTCCGGCGTCCGGGGACCGGCAAGCAGCTCGCGCAGCAAAATCTCTGCTTTTATTTCGGGCGTATCGGCCCTTTTGACGGTGCGCTTCTCCATGACAAGTTGTTCGGCGTATTCGTTTCCGAAAAAAAGCCGTATTTCTTCATTCTTTGTGGGTACCGTAGCTATCTTTTTAAACCGCTCGGTGAGTGCTTTCGGCATACTCCCGCGTAACCGTTCGATGGTTCCGGGATATCTATACAGATACAGTCCGGCACAGAGGCCTATAATGCACAGACAAAAAAGAACAAGCTTTACCGGCCTGCCGCTCGTGCGGGACGCTTTTTTGGGCGATGGTCTCTTTTTCCGCGAAGCGCTTTTTTTCTTTTGAGCCATAGGAGCCTGTGTTTAACTCCAGCTTTCCTTTACGTGCATGGCCTTTAATGCAAAAAGCCAATCAGCAAATATTTGTTATTGTCTCCTTCGGGGTTTAAAACCCTCGCCTTCCCCGCAGAGCGGGATCTTCGATAGGCGAAGAATGATTATTGGCTCAGAACGTGCTGTTCGTATAGGGTGCTTACCCTCAGGAGAATTTTTGTAGTTATGTGTTTTTCCTTTAGTCCCGACACGTCGGGAAAACTGAATCCACCGGCTTGTAGCCGGTGGTAGTTCAATTCCGGGCTACACATCAACAACGGTAACGTTTGAAAGCTCATCTCCCAGAAACCGCTTTCCTGTTTCAGTAAACCTGAACGGTATATCAGTCAGATAAAACACCGACTCCCCGGGCGCAGCAGCATCGCTTTTGAGCAAATGATTGTTTTTGAGCGTCTGCTCAACCATACAGGCGGTTTCCTCCGCTGAGTCGATCAGTATCGTTTCGGCACCCATAACCGTCTGAAGAGCGCCTTTGAGCAGCGGATAATGGGTGCATCCGAGAACCAGGGTATCTATTTCGTGCTCTTTGAGCGGATAAAGATATCGCCTGGCCACCATGGTCACCACCTCGTCGTCGCTGTTGCACCACCCCTCCTCTGCCATAGGCACAAAAAGCGGGCACGGGGCTGTGAATATCCGCGCTGAACCGTCGAGGCGCAGCACTTCCTGCTGATAGGCTCCGCTGCGGATGGTTCCCTCGGTCCCGATAATGCCGATATGTTTGTTGCGCGTCGCAACAACAGCTCCCCGCGCACCAGGGCCTATAACATCGACAATGGGCATCGGATAGCGCTGGCGCAGAGCCCCGGTTGCGACCGCCGATGCAGTGTTGCATGCAATCACCAGCAGCTTGATGCGCTGCTTCACCAGAAACTCGGTATTTGTTATCGAATATTTCAGCACGGTCTGTGCCGAGCGAATACCATAGGGAACGCGGGCGGTATCCCCCAGATATATGATCGTTTCGTGGGGAAGCTTTTTCCGTATCTCCTTAAAAACGGTTAAACCGCCGATTCCGGAATCAAATATACCGATTGCATCGTTGCCGGGTGAGCTCATGCATATAAAACAAGCTGATATGATAAGGTAAAATTCGTATATAAGTGTAAAACTGTAGGACAACTGGCGGGGTATGTCAAGCACAATACCCTGTCAACAGCGCATCGACATACCGCCTGCAGGGTCCTCATGGTACCGAATCAATGATAATATTGACCTATGTTAACGTGGAACGCCTCATATTTGTGCAGATAATTTACCGGGAAGTCCGCAAGCAGTATGCTCTTGTAAAGGTTACTTTACAACGTAGCTGCCCGCGATTTTATCATGCCACCCCTGTTTCTGCCGGTCAAAGGCAATCCAGATAAACCCCAGGTAAAAAACGAAATAAGATATAGCATATCCCAGATAGCGAAGAGCTGACCGCTTTGCACCGATAAGAGACCCGTCTGTTCCGACAACGCGAACCCCGCAGATAAGCTTGCCGACGGTTTGGCCGGTAACCGCGTGAAAATAGATAAAATAAAATGCCTGTATGACTGTTGAAATCAGAAGAAACGGCCCGTACAGCGCGGCAAAGACCTGTACAGTCGTATCGGCGGTAAACAAAAACGACTCCTTGAAAAGCCGATAGGCAATAAAAAAAAGCACGCCCGATATTACGGCCAGAAGAAGGCTATCGATGGCATAGGCAACAAAGCGAATGAAAAAGCCGGCTTTCGGCCGATCGTGCGGATCAATAATACATCCGAATCCTGTTTCTGCAGACTGTTCCTCGAATGCGTCTCCCGCGCCGCCGGGCGCCGGGCCAAGCTCATCGAGATCATGCTTTATTGACTTCAGCGTATTATCGATGTGCTGCGGACGGGCGGCGGACTCCTGAGCGTGCGCAGGAGTGTCTGCTGGCCGGCAATCATCGCTTACATTCCCCGCATCTGTATGAGCTCTTTCAGAAGGAAGCTCCTTTCCGCATCTCTTACAGTGTGAAAGCGTATCGAAGCTGACATACCCGCATTTAGGACATTTCATTGCGGCCTCCCCGGCTCAGTGTCTGCCGTGCACATTTGTTTTGATCTCCCTCTTGAGCGTGGCCCTGATTCGGCACATCTCTCCAGCAGCTGAAACACATAATATTCTCCAGTTAATAAACTATCCCAACCCCCCCCGCACATACTGCAGAATGGACAGCACGGCAATAGGGGCGGTTTCCGCCCGCAGAATACCGGTGCCAAGGCCTGCTCTCTTAAACCCGGCTGCGCAGGCGTGCTGTATTTCCTCGTCGGTAAACCCGCCTTCGGGCCCGACGGCAAAAAGAATCCTGCCGGTGTCGATGGCTGAAAGGATTTTCCCCAGACCGTTTGTACGTTCCCGCTCCCAGAAAATGAGCTTTTCCGGACACTGCTCGCGACTGCTGACAAGCTCCATAAAATCAGCCGGCCGGGGTATTTCCGGCACTTTTCCGACGCCTGACTGCTTGACTGCGGAAACGGCAATCGACTTCCATCTCCTTGCTTTCGCCGCGCACTTCTGGTCATCCCAGCGCGGTATGCAGCGTGCCGAAAAAAAGGGCTGAATTCTGTCAACCCCCAGCTCGGTGCACTTCTGAACTACAAAATCCATATTGTCAGACTTGAGCACAGCCTGGTATATGATTGTCTCGTTTTCGATGTGACGCTGCGCGTATTCTGCCTTTTCATCAATGCGGACGGTTACCTCTTTTGCGGTAATGCCGGCAATCGTTCCGGTATAACTGCCCCCCAGCCTGTCAAACAAAAGAATGCCGTCTCCAGCCGCAAGCCTGAGCACTTTTACGGCGTGGCGCGCCTCTGTGCCGGACAGCGATACGCTGCTTCCCGGATGCCGGGGCGCATCAATATAAAAGCGCCGCATACGCAACCATCCTCTCATCCGTATAACATGTCTGCCAGGCGGTACAATATCCCCGGTCATGCGATAAATACAATCCGCCGGGGTTAAAGACTTTACTTAACACACTTTTAATGATAAAAAAAGACCCTGCAGCGGCAGCGCATATGACACCCGACACCCCTGCCCTGCTGAGCCGGCTGCCGGCACCACACAGCGCCGGGTGCGAAACGGTACACAAAAAAGATAAAAACAAAGGAATGCCCCTATGAAAGTTCTTATTATCGGCGGCGGCGGGCGCGAGCATGCCCTTGCATGGAAAATGTCGCAAAGCACACGCGTTACTAAACTCTATTGCGCACCAGGAAACGCCGGCATTGCGTCTGTTGCCGAATGCATTCCCATAAAGGACGACCGTATTGAGGAGCTGTGCGACTTTGCTGTAAAGCAGCGCATAGACCTTACCGTCGTCGGCCCGGAGCTGCCCCTGACCCTCGGTATCGTCGATACCTTTGAGGCGGCAGGGCTCAGAATATTCGGCCCCTGCAAAGAGGCTGCACAGCTTGAGGGAAGCAAGGCATATGCAAAGCAGATCATGAAAGAGGCCGGCATCCCCACTGCCGGCTTTACGATATGCTCGGACCCCGGGGAGGCTAAATCGTTCATACAGCGAAAAAACGCTCCTGTGGTCGTAAAAGCCGACGGGCTTGCAGCCGGTAAAGGCGTGTTTCCCTGCCGTGACGCACAGGCCGCCTTCAAAGCGGTGGACACCATCATGGTTGACAGGGACTTCGGCAGCGCCGGATCCCGCGTGGTCGTTGAGGACTTTCTTGAAGGAGAGGAGGCATCCTTTATCTGCTTTTCCGACGGTGAAAGCATTATGCCCCTGCCGTCATCTCAGGATCACAAAGCGGCTTTCGACAACGATACCGGCCCGAATACCGGTGGGATGGGCGCCTACTCCCCGGCGCCTGTTGTGACTCCCGAGATACACTCCGCTGCAATGAATGATATTATGGAACCACTGCTGGCAGCCTTTCGCTCGCGCGGCGTTATATTTAAAGGAATCATATATGCAGGGCTGATGATACAGGACAACACGCCCTATGTTCTGGAGTTCAACGTCCGGTTCGGCGATCCGGAAACCCAGCCGATCCTTTTCCGTATAAAAAGCGATCTTATAGACATTTTCGAGGCCGCTATAGAAGGGGATCTTTCCCGGTGCTCACTTGAGTGCCATGAGGACCCGGCTGTCTGTGTGGTAATGGCTTCAGGAGGCTATCCAGGGCCCTACTCCAAAGGGTACGTTATATCCGGGCTTGATGAAGCGGGGCGCATGCCGGACACAGTGGTGTTTCACGCAGGCACGGTACTGGAGGGCGGGGTATTGAAAACAGCAGGCGGCCGCGTTCTCGGCGTAACCGCTCGCGGAAAATCCATCCGGTCGGCGATCGGCACCGCCTATGCCGCGGTTGAAAAAATACGATGGGACGGGGTTCACTACAGAACGGATATCGGAAAGCACGTATTATCACGATGAAAAACTGCTGGCTTGAATCACGAAAAGATATTTTTGAACGCGATATGTTTCAGGATTTTTTTGAGGCTAAACAGTATTTCGAATCAATACTGAAAGCCTACCGGGACAGCGCAACGGTCCCGTTTTCCATGCTGGATACCTGGGTCGGCACAGAGACGTACAAAGGCCCGCTATGGCATCTCAAAGACCAGAGCCACCAGCTGTTCAGAAACAACAGCTTTTCCGATAACCTGTATGAATACCTTTTTGACTGGGCAATAGGCTCTATTTTTCATGAGGCAATGAAGCTCAAAGAGGACGCCTACCAGGTTGAGTCATACCGCCCGCTACTGGATTACGACTCCAGGGAGTTAAGCGACGACAGCCCCCTTGCAGACATTATCAGTGAATATTGTGCTCTTATCGAGCGTGCACATAAAAATCTGCAGGAAGAGCTTGAAAGCATTGAAGAGCTGTTTAACAAAGCGGTGTATCACCTGAGTGAAATGCTTATTACAAAACAGAACAATACGCTGCTTGTGCGATATCTGGTCGACAGCAAAAGCACCATAATAAACAGTATCGGCAGCGAAGCCTATTACGATATATTACAGCGCATGTTTCCCGACGGCCCTCTTGATGCATATGAAAAAGTCGCCCGCTCGTGCTTCGAGCACGGCTGGTATGAGACGGCGTGCAGATATTTTGAAAAAGTTACTTCGGAAAGGCCTGAAGACGAGGAGATCGCCGGCCTTCTCGCCAGAGCACGCGAAATGCGCGATCAGGAAAAAAAACACGAAAATCTGGAGCAGGCGCAGCTGGGAGAGCCCGGCAAACCCGATCTGTAATAAATAACAACAAATTGTGAGGATTGCCATATGAGTACGCCGCTTGTCGGAATAGTAATGGGAAGCGATTCGGATTATGAGGTGATGAGCGAGGCAGCATCCGTTTGTGAGCAGTTCGGCATACCCTATGACATTACTGTTTCTTCAGCACATCGCGCCCCGAAGCGAACAGCTGAATTCGCTCAAAGCGCGCGCGATCGCGGCATCGAGGTTATTATAGCAGGTGCGGGGTGGGCAGCGCACCTTGCCGGTGTCATCGCATCCGAAACCACGCTGCCCGTTATCGGCGTGCCCATAGATTCCTCCCCGCTCCAGGGGCTCGACTCCCTGCTTTCAACCGTCCAGATGCCCGGAGGCGTTCCGGTGGCAACTATGACCATCGGTAAGGCGGGCGCACGGAATGCAGCCCTGTTTGCAGCTCAGATTCTTGCGCTGAAGCACCCCGACATCGCCGATGCCCTGATCGATCACCGCAAAGATATGGCACAAAAAGTTGCCAATAAGGCAGAAAATCTGCGCAAACGTATCGGCTGAAATCATAGAGAAGCAATCCCTCTGTTGTAAATCATTAAATAAAAACGGGACTGCTTCGCCGTTTCACTCCCCGCAATGACAGGTTTTTTACCTTTTTCCGGGGACGTTCGTTGAGTTCTATGTCAAAAGTAATACATTTTCACGATAACAGACCCCGGGCTTCACTGGCAGCCGAATGCGCGTCACACCTTACAGAAGGAAGCCTGTTTATTCACCCCACAGAAACATTCTACGGCATCGGCGCGCTATACGATGACGAACCCGCGCTGGAAAAGCTGTTCGCGATCAAACAGCGCGAGGCCGACAAACCGGCCCTTCTGCTCATTTCTTCTGCAGACTGCCTGCGCACGTATGCGTCGGCGGTTCCCGAAACAGCCTTCAAAATAGCAGAGCGGTTCTGGCCGGGACCGGTCACCATATTGCTGCCGGCTGCACAGGGGCTTTCACAGTATCTGTGCGGCCCCCAGAGAACCGCCGCTTTCAGGGTAACCAGCCACCCCCTGGCGGCTGCGCTTGCGCAGGAGCTGAAAAAGCCGTTCACGTCAACAAGCGCTAATATAAGCGGGGGGGCGCCCCCTGCAAACGTTACGCACATTCCATATCAGATCCGGGACGCCGTCGACCTCATAATCGATTCGGGGGATACCCCCGGCGGGCGCCCGTCCACAATTATTGATCTGTGCGCGGCACCGTACAGAATAGTCCGGGACGGGGCAATTGCCCCTGAGGAGATACGGAAGTGTCTGGGAAAGTGACTGCTGTTAAAAAATATGGACGGTTTCCTGCATTATCTCTCTGATTTCGCCCGATGTGGTGTCGAGCGCTTCGGCGTCAAGGCCGATAAGCTGTGCGGACTGAAGCTCCGCCAGGGGTGTTTCGTCCGGCACATTGACATTATACCCCAGGCTGTCGGCCATTTTGCTTGCACAGTTTATGACAAGGATCTCCCGCTGCGTGGCATCTGAAAACGTCTTATCATCATGCATTTTTGCGGCCCGCACAAACTCTCCGGGGAAATTCCACCGCTGCAGCAAAGCGCTGCTGAAATCACAGTGGACCTCCTGTATTGCTTTTTTAACCTCGGCGGTATCAACGCTCCCGGAATCCTGCAGTAGATCTTCCAGCGCCCGCAGCAGAAGCGATTTTCCGATATCGTGCACCAGGCCGATCATAAAATATTTCTCAATATCCTCATAGCCGGCTTTTTGAGCGATGCTTTTTGCGCAGTATGCGCTTGCCAGCGAGTGCATCCATAGCTGCTGCATCATCTCCATAAACTGCTCATTATCGGTTTGATACAGGTTTTTGTTTGCAATTGTGGTGACAATGCTCTGCGTCTGCTTGAGGCCGAGGCGCGGCACAGCCTGGCGAACGGTAGTGGTCTTTTCGGCGCCCCGATACACAGCTGAGTTACACACTGTTATCAGCCGCGTTGAAATGACAGCATCCTGCTCGATCGCTTTTGCAACGTCATCTGTTGTGGACATGGGGTTCTGGATGACTTTCCGTACCTGAAAAACCACTTTTGGCAATACCGGCAGCTCTATCTTGCCCTCCTTGAAACGCTTCACGATCATACTTATCGCTTCCCGTACCGAGGCTTTCTTTTTCTGGTCCTGCGTCCGCTGCACGGCTTCCTCAGATGCATCTGCAAGCTCGATGAATTCAAGAAATTTCTTGACAAGGCGGTCATCATACCGCTTCCCGGCGTACTGCTGAAGATTCTGCACGGCTTTCTCTTTGTCGATGCGCTCTTTGCCCGGCCTGCCGTTCACCATTTCATCATAGGCATCAACCACAGCCAGGATGCGGGACCCGAGCGGTATCTCATCACCCTTCAGCCCGTCCGGGAATCCGCTGCCGTCGATATATTCGTGATAATGTTTCACGATAGGAAGAATTGACTTCAGGAAGCTGAGATTTGATAATATCTTGACAGCAATCTCGGGATGCATCCTGACCATTGCCTTCTCGCCCTCGTCAAGGTCCTCTGTTTTGTGAATGATTTCATCGGGAAGGTGAATTTTACCGATATCATGCAGAGAGGCGGCAAGGTATATTTTATCGATTTCCCCCTTTTTAACGCCAAGGTGCCGGGAAAACCGGGTGCTCATGCGCGCAATACGGCCTGCAGCCGTCTTAATGGAGGCTTCTTTTTCTTCGATAACCGATATAAGCGCTTTTACTGTTTCGCTGTAATATTTTTTCACATCCATAAGCGCATTCCGAAAGATTTTCCATTTTCTATCATGGCTGATTGTTTTATTTCAATATAAATTTCATATTCAGTAATATATTTTTCCTCTCCCGCACGCCAATATTGCGCCCTTCCCTTCCTACTTGCCTATCGGTTGATGATATGATAAATATTAAAAATTATTTTTTTTCGCTAACTTTCAGATACATTGTTTACGAACAGTCTTACCATGATCCAGCTTCACCGCATAACCAAGCACTATGATTCCTCTGTTCCCGCGCTGCGTGATATCAACGTAAAAATAAGCAAGGGGGAATTTTTTTTCATAACCGGCCCGAGCGGAGCCGGAAAAACTACCCTGCTCAAGCTCATGTTTTCATCCGAGCGACCGACGCAGGGAGAGGTTGTTGTTAACGGCGTCAATATCGGGCGCCTCAAGGACTCGAGGATCCCTTATTTCAGGCGCAGGATCGGTGTCGTTTTTCAGGATTTCAAGCTCATCAAAACAAAGACGGTATATGAGAATGTATCCTTCCCGCTTGAAATACTGGGGAAAAAACAAAAATTTATCAAGCGCCGCGTCTGGCAGGTTCTCAAATGGGTAGGCCTGCTGCAGAAAAAGGATGTTCTTCCTCCGCACCTCTCCGGCGGTGAGCAGCAGCGGGTGGCCATCGCCCGGGCCATAATCAACAACCCTATTCTGCTACTTGCCGACGAGCCCACCGGAAACCTCGATCCTGTGCTTTCTATGGAAATCATGAAGCTGTTCAGAGCAATAAACGTGCGCGGCACCACTGTCGTCATCGCCACGCACGATAAAAATACGGCTGAGAAATTTTCCGGCAACATCATCTATCTGGAGCACGGTCATGCGACAGCGGTGCATTCCTGAGGCTGCTGTGTTTGCTCTGACACAGCCCCGCCATTTCGACGTGCACAATGATACACGGTTAAGGCTATGTTCGTAAAAACAATCTACGCGGTCAAAACAGCGTTTCGCAATATTAAAAGCAACCTGCTGCTGAGCCTCGTTACCACGACAACCATAGCGATCAGCTTCATTATCTGCCTGCTCTTTCTCATTATTTTTCTCAACCTGTCCGCGTTTAAAAAAAGCTGGGTCGATCAGATTCAGATCGTGCTGTATTTCAGCGACGGCACGCCCGCAGCAGCCATTGATTCGGCTAAGCAGACCATCGCCGCTTATGACGAAGTTTCCTCCGTACGGTTTGTTTCAAGCGATGCTGCGCTTGAGGTGCTTAAGCAGGCGCTGCGCGACCAGGACGGTATTCTTGAGGGGCTTTCAGAAAATCCGCTGCCCCCCTCACTGGAAATCAAGCTCGCGCCCCGCCATCTTACGTCCGAAGGCATCGAGCGCTTTGTTTCCAGGCTTGAAGGCATTCCTCACGCACAGGACATAGAATACGGCCAGAAATGGCTTGACCGGTTTATGGCGATATTCGACATGCTGACAATAACCGGCCTTGTGCTCGGTGTTTTTCTTCTTCTTTTTACATATTTTATTATTTCAAACACAATAAAACTTATGGTCTATAGCAGGCGTGACGAAATAGAAATAATGAAGCTCGTGGGGGCGACCAACCTTTTTATACAGTGCCCGTTCTGGATAGAGGGTGCTTTGCAGGGCTTTTCCGGCGCCCTTGCCGCGCTTGTCTTCGTGTTTGTAACGGTAAAGTTCATACTGGAGCGCCTCATTGATTCCATACAGTTTTATCTTGGCGCAAACAGCTTTATTTTTCTGGACACGCATCACTCGCTGGCCGTGCTGGCGCTCGGAGCATCTCTTGGGTTTATCGGGAGCATATTTTCATTGAAAGCACTGGGGGAGTTTCAAAGCTGATATGAAACCGGGCTGCAGGCTTCTTCTGACCGGCTGCTTTGCTTTTCTTGCGCTGTTTATCTCTGTATCGGCATCGGCTGCCTCAGACAGCACCATTGAACGCGAGCGCATCAAGCTGAAAGAGATAACCGAAAAGATTCGTCAAAAAAAGCAAGCCATCAGAAGCGTCAAGCAAAAAGAGGCAAGCATACTCACAACGCTTAATAAAATCGAGCAGCAGCTTTTGCAGGAGAAAAAAAAATATACCGAGCTGACAGATAAAATATCCGACATCAAAAACAAAATAAGCCAGACGCAACAAAAGCTGCGCACGCTTGAAGCGCAGTTGCACAACAAGGAGCAATATCTCCACAAGCGCCTCAGAGCGCTCTATAAATATTACAAGCGCAACGGCATTCGCATACTGCTTTCTTCGGCTTCATGCAATGAATTCATGAAGCATGAAAAATTTCTCGGCGATATTGTCCGCAGCGATCACACCCTGTTTCGCGCGTGCTCGGATGCTCTTCAGCATGCACAGTCCTACCGAAAGGATCTTGGCCGCCAGCAGGATACGCTGCTCGCTGCCAGGGAAAACCTCCTGCAGCGTCAGCATCAGATAAAAAATGCAAAAACCAAAAAAGTAGCCTTTCTTAAAGAAATAAAGCAGGAAAAATCGCTGCAGCTCAATACGCTTAAGGAGCTCGAAGCACGCTCAAAAAAGCTGCAGTCATTCATCAATGATCTCCAGAAGAACAAAAAAACGTTCACTGCGCGCCGGGGCAAATTCTCAACCCTCAGGGGCCGCCTGCGGTTCCCCGTTGACGGAGAAATTATCAGCACGTTCGGAAAAAAAGAGCACCCCGAGCTGCACACGTATACCTATCGGAAAGGCATCGATATTAAGGCGCCCGCAGGAGCGGAAATAAAAGCTGTATACGACGGTAAAGTCGTATTTGCCGACTGGTTCAAGGGATACGGATATATGATAATTATCGATCACGGCGAAAATTATTACAGCCTGTCCGCTCATGCTTCCGAGCTCATCAAAGAAGTTGACGACATTGTATCCGAAGGTGAAACAATCGCGCTGGTCGGTGACACCAATTCCATGAAGGGCAACTGCCTTCACTTTGAAATCCGCCACCACGGAAAACCGGAAGACCCGCTGCGATGGCTGAGAAGCCGCTGAAACCGCCTCCGCAGCGTCCCAGAGAAACCGGACAGCTGAAGGTAGTACCGTTTACGGCTCTTTTATGATACTATATCTTATTGTGTACACTTTTTATCTCATTGCAGGAGGATTCTCATGAACAGAAAAACCTGGACGCTGGCAGGTCTTATGGCTGCCGTGATAATCTGCTTTACCCTGGCCGACAGCAGCCGCTTTCGGGTACTGGCAACAACACAGGAAACATACGAGCACCTGAAAACGTTTTCCGACATTCTTACCATTATTCAGAAAAATTATGTCGAAGAGGTCGATGCTCAAAAAATAATTTACGACTCGATCAAGGGAATGGTTTCAAACCTCGATCCGCACTCCGCCTTTATGCCTCCCGATCTGTACAAAGAGCTTCAGGTCGAAACAAAGGGCAGCTTTGGCGGCCTGGGCATCGAAATTACCATCAAAGACGGTGTGCTTACGGTCGTATCCCCCATAGAGGGTACCCCTGCGTTCAGAGCCGGCATAAAAACGGGCGACCAGATAATCAAAATCGAGGACGAGTCCACAAAGGACATGAGCCTTATGGATGCGGTGAAAAAAATGCGCGGGAAGCCCGAGACAGAAATCAATATTACCATTATGCGGGACAGCTTCAAGGAGCCGAAGGAATTTACCATCATACGGGACATTATCAAAATCAAAAGCGTGAAGCACAAAATCGTCGACGAAGAGCTTGCGTATGTTCGCCTTGCGCAGTTTCAGAAAAACTCTCTTGAGGAGTTTGAAAAAGCAATGAATAAAATAATCGATCACGACCCTCCGCTAAAGGGGCTGATTCTTGACCTTCGCGGAAACCCCGGCGGACTTTTGGATCAGGCGGTAAAAATATCCGACTATTTTCTTGATTCCGGCCTAATCGTATACACTGAGGGCAGGATTCAGAGCCAGAAAATGCAGTTTCATGCTGAGGAAAACTCGGGATCTGTTGATTTGCCGACGATCGTGCTTGTGAACGGCGGCAGCGCAAGCGCTTCTGAAATCGTGGCGGGTGCGCTTCAGGATCACGGCAAAGCAATAATTGTTGGAACGCCGACCTTCGGCAAGGGAACAGTTCAGACAATCTATCCGCTCAACGATGGCTCGGGCCTCAGAATAACCACCGCAAAATATTACACGCCGAGCCACCGCTCGATTCAGGAAAAAGGCATCACCCCTGACATTATCGTGCATGACAGCCTTGAGGGCTACTCGCCTGCCCGCAAGAAGCTGGAATTCCTTCGGGAAAAAGATTTAAAAAACCACTTCAAGGGTGATGAGGAGCAGACAGAGGAAAGCGGTGAGGAGCAGGAGCACATGGAAGAGGGCGAGCAGCAGGCGCAGGTCATCGACCCGCCCCTGCAGACGGCAATAAATATTTTAAAAAGCTGGTCGCTATTTCAGAAAAATGAGGCTCAGGCAGCGCAGTAACATATAACAGCGCCCCTGCAAGGCGAGGGATTTCCCGCCACATTCCGGTAAGCACAGCCTGTTCACACACAACAGCGGCAGACTGATCTCTGCCGCTTTTTTTCATCTCAGGACGGTCCGCTCCACCGCTCATATAAGTCATGGTCTATATCGAACAGGTCAAGCGTCTTGCCGATCGTGTGGTTGATAATATCATCGATACTGCCGGGCTTATGGTAAAAAGCAGGAGCGGGCGGCAATACGATGCCCCCCATTTCGGTTACTTTTCTCATATTATCGATGTGTGCAAGCGTCAGCGGCGTTTCCCTGAACAGCAGCACAAGCCGGCGCCGCTCCTTCAGCGTAACATCCGCCGCCCGTGAAATCAGATTGCTGTCGTATCCGTTGGCCACAGCTGAGAGCGTCTTTGCGCTGCACGGCGCTATGATCATACCCTCAGCGCGAAAGGATCCGCTTGCCAGGGGAGCGCTCAGCTCATGTATGTCATACAGTCGTCCGGCAAGTGAGCGCATCCTTTCGGGGGCATAGTCGCCGATCTCCTGTGACAGCAGATACAGCCCTGTTTCGCTGATGATGAGGTGCGTTTCAATGCCGCTTACTCCGGCTAGCGCCTCAAGCAGCGACGCCCCGTACACGACCCCGCTTGCGCCGGTTATCCCGACAACAATGCGGCGCTTTACCGGCTCTTGTGAAGACATCCAATTATCCTCGCGCACAGCATCTCTGCATTATGAAGCACTGCCTGAATTTCACTCTCTGTAATATCGTCGATATGAACACCGGCGGCGGTTACTGCCCTGCAGTTGAACGAGCGGCACAGTGCCTCGGAAACAATAACGCCGATTTGTTCATCCTTGTGACCGATAACGTTATAGCGTGAGGAGGTTACGCTTACTTCCGAGGGATTGTCACGACTGGGACGGGGCTCAGAAATAATAACCGCCCCGATATGCGGTGAAGCCCCTCCTGTTATCGCGATCATCAGATCGCTGCCGACATTCTGCACCGTCGCTGTTATGCAGGTCCTGCCGCTTCCCTCCGAAACTTCCATTACGCCGCCCGGCAGCTGTTGTGTATTCACCGCCTTACCCGCCGGCTATAGGTGGAAAGATGCTCAGGCAGTCGCCCTGCGCAAGAATGTCATCAGGCTCTTTCTGAACACCGTTAACAAGTATTATTTTCGGGATATCCCCGGGGATGCGTAACTGATCAAGAACATCACAAACACGGGCCGGATCCGGCATCACGAGCTCCGACACCCCGCGATCGTCATCCGGTATGTATTTTTTCAGCGTGGCAAAAAGCTTTACCTGTATTTTCATATAAGGGGCCCCGTGTTGACCAGGATGTGTATTAGCATCTCTCCTGTCACCGTGTAGTATATCAAATATTTCAAAAATACATTCATATGTCAAAAAAAAGTTGACATCAACCCGCTAATTAATTATTAATTTAAGGCTGAGCTCTGTGCGGCTGCACTGCAGCATGGCCCGACTGGTTTGCGGTTGACAGAAAATCCGTATGTGCATTAAAAAAAAGTAACCCTCACAGTCAGAAACGCCGCAGGACCGCACACAACGATAACAGATCCGCTATAAAAGGAGTCAGCCATGGTCGGAACACATGGCGCACGCTATAAGCAGACAGAACGCCTTTCGCGCCTGCTGCTGCCCGGGGTTTTTGAGTGATACAGGGGTATCCGGTTAACGGTCTCCACTGCTTTCCGCGTTTTCCCCGCCCCGAGTTTTTATTCTCATTACATATCATATATTACTCACGCTCCTGTCGGCAGCCAGGTTATTGCTACAGCCGTCTTAGCGACATAGCAACTCTATACGTGTAGACCTCCGCTGTGGGGGCAATGGTCAATTTCTTTGGTGAAAGGAGGGCTGGCGATGAGAGTCTTGGGAAAACATGTATTAGTCGAGCTGTACGACTGCGACAGCACGATACTCAACAATCAGCACGCAATCGAACAGCACATGCAGGAAGCTGCTTTAAAAAGCAACGCGACAATTGTCAATTCGGTTTTTCACCGCTTCAGCCCGCACGGGGTCAGCGGGGTAGTCGTCATTGCCGAATCGCATCTGGCAATACACACCTGGCCCGAATACAGCTATGCCGCAGTCGATCTGTTTACCTGCGGGGAAAGCGTTGATCCATGGACGGCATTTGAGATTCTCAAAGCCCGCCTTCATGCAGGCCATTACACAGCAAAGGATTTTAACCGCGGTCTCCCCGATGCTGCAGGAGTCGAAAACAGCATTCTCAGACACAAACCCCTGGAGGCCGTACAGTAAGCTATGACATACCTAACCGGAACAGCTCCTGATGCTGGCGCCTCTGAATCCTCCGGCTGGTTCAGGGCACGCTATTCAGACAATACAACGCTGTCAGTGAGGATCAAGGAGCGGATATATTCGTGCCGAACCGATTTTCAGAAAATCGAGGTGATTGATACATTCGATTTCGGCCGCATGCTTGTGCTCGATGATATTATCAATGTTACAACGCAGGATGAGTTTATTTATCACGAGATGCTGGCCCACGTTCCTCTTTTCTCACATCCGGACCCCAAAAAGGTGCTCACCGTGGGAGGCGGGGACGGCGGCATTATCCGGGAAGTAATGAAACACCCCGGCGTTGATTCGGCCTGCCTGGTCGAAATTGACCCGGGCGTTATCGAGGTTTCTCAAAAATATTTACCATCCGTCAGCTCGGAGCTTTCAAACAGCCGTGTCAGCATAGTACATGATGATGCTGCGGCTTATGTTTCAGACAAAAAAAAGTGCTATGATGTTGTAATAATTGATTCAACCGATCCGATCGGTCCGGGGGAAAGCCTGTTCACCGAAGAATTTTACAGGCACTGCCGGTCGTCGCTTACCGACAGCGGCGTTTTTGCAGCGCAGTCTGAATCGCCGTTTTTTGACCCCGACATTGTTGCCGGCATATACAGGACGGCCCGCTCGGTTTTTCCCGTGGTAAAAATGTATGTAGCGTTTATGCCGTCTTATGTCAGCGGCATATGGAGCTTTCTGTATTGCTCACCATGCATTGATCCCGTTAAAAGCGTTCGTCAGTCAGCATTCTGTCCCGGCATTATGAAAACGCAGTACTACAGCCCGGACATTCACCGCGCGTGCTTTACACTTCCCCCGTTTATCAAAAAACAGTTTGATCTATAGCTCCGGCATGTCAAACAAAGAAAATATTCATACGGGCAGCCGCCTGAGGCTTTACGTTGACAAGCTTCTTCACGGGGGCTCCGGTCTCTGCCACCACGGCTCGCGTGCCTGTTTTGTCGATTATGTCATTCCCGGAGAAACAGTCGCTGCTGCGGCTTCAGACATAAAACGACACTATATTCGCGCATCGCTGCTCACCGTCGATGAGCCCTCACCCTGTCGCATCACCCCTGCATGTCCGCTGTTTCAACGCTGCGGCGGCTGCCAGTGGCAGCACATGACATACGAGCGCCAGTGCGACGCCAAAAAAGCGGTTCTCGAGGACTGCCTTAATCGAATCGGCGGTATAGAAGCCGACACCCCGCTTGAGCTCATCCCGTCCACGAAGCATTTCAATTACCGCCGGCGCGCAACCATAAAAGTAGCGCAGAAGCCTGAGCCGGCGCTTGGCTACTATCAGGCAAAAACTCATGATATCGTACCGATTTCAACGTGCATGCTGCTGTCTGATGAAATCAACCGGGCGCTTGCAGCGCTTCACCGCGAGCTGACAGCAGGCGCTCCGGAGCTTCGTGCCATACAGGAGGTAAAGCTCACCAGCAGCGAACCGTCACAGCCGGTCACGATTTCATGTGCTGGTCCGGATATCATGCTCGAGGCGCGCTACAACCCCCGCACCGATATGATTGAGCCGAAAAGCGAGCCGGCTTTTGAGCGAATTCTGGACTTTTATTTCCAGCGCCGCCACGATGTGTTTTCACAGGTTAACCCCGGACAAAATGAGCGCATGATCGAAATCGTGCGCTCATGGCTGTCTGAATTCGGGCCTGAAACCGTTATCGATCTGTACTGCGGCAGCGGCAACTTCAGCCTGTTCCTTGCATCCGGCGGCGTTTCGGTTACCGGTTTGGACATAAGCAGACGATCCATACAGCTGGCTCGCAAAAATGCTGAGATTAACAATGTGAGCGGGTGCACATTTATACAGGCTGACAGCAAGGCATTTCCTGTCCACCTGACCCGCTACCGGGGAGATGCATTTCTGCTAAACCCGCCCCGGCAGGGCTGCACCGCTGCAACCCTGACCGCGGTTCTCGAGCACCAGCCGCACCTGATCGTGTATGTCTCCTGCAGCCCCCCTACTCTTGCCCGCGACCTTAAGAGCCTTATCGCCGGCGGCTACAGAATACGCCGCATCCAGCCTCTGGATATGTTTCCGCAAACCCATCATGTGGAAACCGTTGTTCTGCTGAGCCTCGGCACATAGCCCCGTGCGCCTCCTTGACTTGCTGTATGGATGTTATTATTCTAAAAAAAACAACACGGCCAAAAAAATTATACAAAAGCTGATGCAGCCATACATCAGCACAGAGGATCCACACCATGAAAGAAGCGCTCTTTTACACACGGCTTGAAGATAATTCGGTCAGCTGCAGCCTGTGCCCTCACGGGTGCACAATAAAAAACGGTGCCCGCGGGCTCTGCGGTGTCAGGGAAAACCGCAATGGTACTCTTGAAACCCTTGTATACGGAAAGGCTATTGCGGAAAATGCCGACCCGATAGAAAAAAAGCCGCTTTTTCATTTTCTTCCCGGCTCTATCAGCTATTCAATCGCAACAGTCGGATGCAATTTAACCTGCAAACACTGCCAGAATTCCGATATATCCCAGTATCCGCGCTCCGGCGGTCCGATCCCCGGTACGGACCGGTCGCCCGAAGACATTGTTCGCGCAGCACAGGGCTACGGCTGTCAAAGCATAGCCTACACCTACACCGAGCCCACCATTTATTTTGAGTACGCTCTCGATATTGCTAAGCTGGCCCGTCAGGCGGGCATACGCAATGTATTTGTCACAAACGGTTTTACCGGCAGGGAGGCAATAGAAACAATCGCCCCGTATCTTGATGCGGCAAATGTCGATCTCAAGTGTTTCTCAAATGATACCTACCGGCAGATATGCGGCGCCCGGCTTGATCCGGTGCTGGAAACAATCCGCACCTATAAGCAGCTCGGCATCTGGGTGGAGGTGACTACGCTGATAATATCCGGGTATAATGATACGGCTGATGAGCTGGAAAGCATCTCCGGCTTTATCGCAGATACCGGCACAGACATACCATGGCACGTAACAGCATTTTATCCCACGTATCAAATGACCGACCGGCCGCCGACAACAGCCGACATGCTGATACACGCACAGAACATCGGCTACGAAAAAGGGCTTCGCTACGTTTACACCGGCAACATCAGAGGGCAGGACGGTGAAAACACCTACTGTCATCAGTGCGGATCAAAACTGATCGGCAGATACGGCTTCTGCATACGGGAAAATAATATATCAGGTGGCTTGTGCCCGGGGTGCAATGCAAAGGTTGACGGTGTCCTGGAATAAAAACAACAGGGTGCTAAACAATGTGAATTTCACGATTCTGCCGTTCGCCGGCCGGCTGATGCCATAATATCGTGCTTAACGCTATAGAGGTTGTTGTTGAGAATAACCTGCCTGGCGATCATGTTGTCAGGATTAATGATAATGGGGCCGACAAGATTTGCCGTGATGGAGCTGCCGCCCTTGCCGATCGTAACCAGGCACAACACAATCGCTTTTTCTGGCGAAGAAAGCTCGAGCGGGGCGATATCTTCAGGCGCCACCTCTACGGTATAGTCGGCAACAAGCTGGGACGGATCGGCAATAACAAACGCAAGCTCACCATTTTCAACCGACTGCAGCCACTTGAGCGGCTTCCGGGAGTCCTTATCGACCAAAACATATTTCCGGTATTGCGGAAACCCCAGAATTCCATCGGGAAAGGTGATAACCCGTGACTCATCGATTTCAAGCTCGCCGAACCGCGAGGTGACAAGTTTCAACGTCGCCTCCTTTTTATTCCTTTTTTTCAAGCAGGTCCGCGACCGTATTAAAGTCGCTCACATCAATATTTGACGCCTGTATGTTCTCTTCCTGAATGCGCTGATAAATCTCTTCGCGGTGCACTTTTACGTGAGAGGGTGCGTCGATGCCCAGGCGTACCTGCTTGCCTTTAATATCCATAATAAGTATGGTGATATCGTCACCAATCTGAACCTTCTCGCCGGCCTTCCGGGTAAGTACAAGCATCGATTTATCACTGCAGAGGTTACATGAATTTAGCAAGAGACAGCGACGTAATCAGGTCGGTGCTCTTGAGCGCAGCTTCAAATGCGACCTCCATTTCCTTCAGGTTTGTCACCGCCTCAACGACATCGGCATCCTCGGTGTTTGAAAGAAGCTCGGTGGTTCCGAGATTCATCTCCTCAAGTATCATCTTCGAGGATTCCATTTCCTTCAGCGATGTGCCCACCCGGGCCCGCTCTTTGCTGATATCGTTCATTGCGTCATCGATTCTTTCAAGTATAACGCCGATTTCAGCCTGATCGTTTTCGCTGAGCGCTTTCCGGAGGTCTTTTAGAATATCGAAGCAATTTGTACCATCAATAAACGCCTGTTGTCCAGTAGTATTTACCGTAACCTCAACGTTTTGCTGTACCGCAACACGGATGCTGCCCGTATCGCCGTGATAGCTGATATTGTAATCATTATCCCGGGTAAACGGCTTTGTGTCGGTTTTAAATCCGGAGAAAATATACCGGTCCATTATTTTTGTATTGCCGGCCTTCATAAGCTGATCGTACAGCTGCTCAGCCTGAACCACAAGCATATCCCGCTGCTCTTCGCTGTAGCTGCCGGTTGCCATCTGCTCTGACAGCACCTTAGCGTCTTTCATAATCTGATCAGCCGCGGAAAGTGACGACTCGGTATAGCGCAGCATTGTAATTCCATTGTCAATATTTCGCTGAAACTGCTCAATCGAACTTATCAGCGACCGGTACCCCAGTATCTTTCCGGAGTCGACCGGGTCATCTGACGGCCTGTTTACCCGCTTTCCGGAGGACACGACCTCATGAAGATTATAAAACTTTTCAAACCGGCTGTTTATGTCGGCTATCGACTGATTATAAATCATTGATGTTGATATGCGCATTTCTGACACCTCATGTAGTGAGTTGTCCCGCCTGGAAGGCGGTCACGCTAAAAAATCAGCGTCCCTTTTACCGTATGCTCAGCAGATCATCCAACATTCTATCAAGGGTGGTAACCATTTTTGCACATGCCGTGTATGCCTGCTGATATTTAATCAGATTGACCATTTCCTCATCGATTGAAACACCTGAAATGGACTGTCGACGCTCCTCATACTGCTCGATCAGAAACTCCTGATTGGTAAGACCTCCTTTTGCGGCTGATACCTCTGCCCCGACGTCACCGATAATGGTTGAATAATACGAATCAAACGACTGCGTTTCATCGTCAATGAGGCTTTCGTAGCGAAGCTCAGCCATATCAAGCGCATTGCGGTTATCGCCGACATTGACCGTTCCGGTTGCAAACTCGCTCTCGGTTGACCCGCCCGGCAGGATCCTGTCCGGAACATAATCGCTTGTTCCCGAGCTGTCCGGACCGATAAGGTCGTCTGAGGAAAATCCCATGGCGGTCGCAAGCGGCTGTGAATCGCTGTCGGAAAACCAGTGAAAATTTACCGTTGCGGCGCTGTCGTTGGTAACGGTGAATCGCCGCTGATCGGTGTCATAGGCAACGCTGTACTCACCGGTACCGGCCGCTTCAAGCTGCTGCTCAAGCTCAGCGGCAAGCTCGGCTCCGGTATAGGCTCCCTGAGTGAGCGTGGCGGTTACATTGGCCCCGCCTTCGTTGAATTCAATCTCATCGTTAAAACCCTCTCGTATGGAATAGCGCCGCTCATTGTAACCGCAGATAAACTCTGCTGTCGTTTGGGGGTCATCCCACATAATAACCAGCTCGTTGGCATTGGAGGGGTTGCTGGCAAATGTAAACGCGTTTGTGTCGCTGTCATACCAGACACGGTAGGACTGGCCGGACCCGTTTTCCTCCATAAGCTGTTCTATTTTCGCTGCAAGCGCTTCCCCTGTATACCGCCCGTTGGGTATTTCAATGGAATAATCGTTTCCGTCTCCAGGCGAACCGTCATCATCAAAAATGATCGTATTGTTTGATCCGTCGATTTCAAAAACCGTCCTGCCGCCGATACCAAGCGCGGCCGCTACCTTCTCCGGATCCGTCAGGGTGGTGCTGTCCATTGACATGTTTACAACGGCACTTTGTACCGTATTTATTGAAAACACATCCCTTTTTTCAGGGGCTCCGTCATCATCGGCCATTTTTGCCGCCAGGCCGTACACATCTATCTTCTTATATTCGGCAAAGCGCCCCCGGTTAAAGGTTCCGGTTGCGGAGGACCCGGCACCGATGCTCGAGGTGCCGCTGAATCCCATCATCGATGCAGCACTTGACCCGGCCCAGTTAATATCGATATCGTGCTGATTGTCAGGATCGCTTATAATGGAAAACTGCCCCTGCTTTGTGTCAAAAGAGACTATATAGTCCTGTCCCGATGCTCCCTGCACGGACTCCAGCTTTTTTTCAATCTCAGCCGCAAGCTCCTCGCCGGTATAGGTGCCCTGCGCAATTTCGGCAGTCACGCTGCCGCCGATGCCGCCGTCGTCAAACACTATCTCATTGCTGCTGTCGGTGACGGTAAACAGCCGTTCAAAATAATTATATTCGTAATCCCCTGCGCTGTCGCTTTCATCAATGCCGCCCACTGGTACAGTCGAGTCAACCGCATCGAACCCGAGCGTTGCTGCCGCGGTGGTTGCCGCATCGCTCCACAAAAGCTGCAGATTCGCTCCGCCTGAGGTGTCATAGGTAATGGTGAATTTTTTATCCGTCGGCTCATAGGTGACCGTGTACTCGCTGTCCCCGCCCGCTGCCTCAAGCTGCGCTTCGATTTCGGCTGCAAGCTCAGCGCCGCTGTATACCCCCTGGCTCAGAACAGCATCAGCATTTCCGTCCCCGTCATCAAAGCGTATGGTGTCGTTCATGCCGGTCTGTATGACAAAGAGGTTGTCCGCATAGGTATACGCCCCGGGCCTTATGCTCCCCGATGTCGACCCGTGGGTTGCGACCGTATCGCTTGCGCTGTCATCAAAGCCCAGAAACGCCGATGCCGTTGTGTTGGCATCATCCCACTTAAGGGTAAGCGCTTCGTCGCCGTTGTTGGTTATGGCAAACTCCCGGTCGCCTGTGTCATATGTTACGGTATAGTCCTGTCCTGTTGAGCTTTTTGCCTCCAGCCGGGCCTCGATTTCAGCAGCCAGCTGCTCGCCGGTGTATGTCCCCTCATTCAGCGCCGCAAACGAGTCATCACCGCCGCCTCCGGCGCTGTCATTGAAGACGATTGTACGGTTTCCCGCATCAACATGAAACAGATACTGCTCGTTTCGGGCATCATACATCTCATACTGCACCGCTACCGGTGAAGAGGATGTGAACTGTATGTCAAAGTCGCTTGCAAGGGTCCGGGCGGGATCGACAACCTCAGCGCCGTATATTTTCCCGCCGCCGTCGTTGTCGCTTCCTTTTTCAAGGCTGATGGTGTTTGGCGCGAAAAAATAATTACCGGTTGTCCCGTCGAGCCCGAAGCCCTGATAATTAATTTTATTCACCTCGGTCACGATAGAGGCGGCAAGCTGATTGGTCTTTTCCTGAAACGCCGGAACGATTTCGTCCCTGACTTCCAGGAGCCCTTTAAGGGACCCGCTGGAAATAGAATCTGTTATCTCGACCGCATCGTCACCGGTACCGTAATATACGGCATAATAATTATCAAGATCGCTGTCAGCCTTTACCGACATATCCCAGTAAAGATTTTCAGACACGAGCGCCTTGCCTCCTGTGGTGAGCACGGTAAGCTGCCCATCAGGATGCGCTATGACGGTTGTATCGATAATTTTTGACAGCTGCTCTATTTTGAGCGCACGCTGGTCGGTCAGATCGTTGGGATTGCCAACCGAGGAGGTTTCCGTTCCAAGAATCTGGCTGTTGAGTGTGGCAATCTCCTCGGAAAGCTCATTGATCCTGCTGATATAGTTCTGCACCCGCGTGTTGGCATCAGATCGAAGCCCCTCAAGCCTGGTATAAATACGCTTAAATGCACGTGAGAGATTTTCCCCCTGCGTAACCAGCTCTGTTCGCTCGGGTATGCCTTCAGGATGATTTGCAACATCCTCCCAGGCGCTCCAGAATTCATTAAGCGCGTTGTTCAGGCCTATTTCCGAGGCTTCGTTAAAAACCATTTCAGCCTGGCCCAACAGGTTTTCCTTTACTTCCAGCTGCCCCAGAACACTTGATTCATGTCGTATGCTTTTATTTAAAAATTCATCATAGCTTTTTGTTATTTTTTCTACTTCCGCCCCGCGCCCGAAATAAATCCCCCCGATTTCCTGCGGGGTAATCGGGTTGATAACCGGGCTCTGGCGTGAGTAGCCCTCAGTGTTGACATTGGCCAGATTGTGCGACGTAATGCTGACGCTTGCCTGCTGGGTATACAGGCCCTCCTTCGCTACGTGCAGTGCTCCAAATATGCCCATGCCCATACGATCAGGCCTCCTTGCTGAACAGCGGGCGGGATATCGACTCTGTTTTTATCTGACCGCTGTTCTGATACACAGGGCTTCCGGATGATGCGCACGACACGAGAAACGAAATCGAGCTTTTAATCGTGCGCAGCGCGCCTTTGATAATCCGCTCATTATGGCTGTTGAGCTCTTTTACTTCGTGTATCATGCGCTTGAGCTGTGAGTAGGCTGATTCAAGCCGTGTCCGGTACGGCTCGTCAAGCATTCCGATAAGCGCGCTCAGCGAGGGCGTTTCTTTGCGCCCGCTTACGCGGTAATATATTTTTTCAATGAGCTTTGCAAATGACTCGTCGTGGAGCTTTATGTGCAAGATGAGAACCTCCTTTTTTTTGTTACAGCCGGTCAGCGCATCGACCGAAGAGCTGACAATAAGGCCGTTCTCCTCGCGCAGCACCGCCAGAAGCCGCTCATAGAGCTCAGTCTGGTCCTGGATAAGTTTCTGAAGGTCATCCAATTGCTGTTTCATAGCATCCACCCTGGTCATGTGCATGGTGGATAAAAAGCGGTAATTGGAGACCTGCCGGGAAGTGGAAGGAACTACATAATGAGGTCGATGATGTGTTCCTGGATCATATTCTGCGCGACAGCCTCGGAATCTACAGAATATGAGCCGTCCTGAATGGAAGCCTTAAGCTCAGCAACCTTATTCTCCCGCTCGTCCGGAGTATTCTCCACTACCTCCTTTATCCGGTTAAACTCTTTGCTTCGGGAGGATAGCTGAACCTGGTCCGAATTATGGGGGCTGCTATGCCGGGGCTTTTTTGTCTCAGTCTTCTCGCTCTGCGGGGACTGCAGGGATCGGACATTGACAAGGGAATCATCATTGTTTATTTTCATATGATTCTCTCCGTGTGATACTCTGAATCTACCATAAGTATCGGCAAAAACCCAGCAAAACTTTAGCCGCTTCAGCTAATCCCGAAACATCCCTTTCTATAGTTAATACGCTATATTAATACCCTCGCGGCCGGCAGCTTCTGCGCCCGGATCATCCTTCGTGCCCGGCGACAGCTGCGTATACAGCGCACCGGCAATCCCCCCGGAAACGCTGCCGGACAGCGACCGGGCATACTCCTGATCAAGAAGCGAGGTATATATCTCTTCCGCCCGCCCGCCTGAAAAAAGATCGCACGTGTCAACGGACTGGCGCATCGATTTGAGCATGCAGGAAAACAGGACAGATTCAAACTCGTGACAAACCCTGCGAAGCCGGGCATCCTGCGCCTCAGCGCCGGTGTGCTGACCGTGGTTCGTTTCCAGCGCCGCCTGCGGTGCCGGCTGATACGCGCTGTGCAGTCCTGTAATGCTCATGCTGTATTCCCCTTATATGATTTCAAGCTCTGCATGCAATGCTCCCGCGGCTTTGATCGCCTGAATAATGGCAATCAAATCGCGCGGCGACACCCCGATTGCATTAAGCGCCCGTATAACATCGCCGATGCTCGGCCCCTCGGGCAGAAGCAGTAGGTTCGCCTCCTGCTCCTCGACCTCTATCTCGGTGCGCGGCACCACAACGGTTTCGCCCTGAGAAAACGGCAGCGGCTGAGAAACGGCAGGCTGCTCCTTAACAATAATGCTCAAATTCCCGTGCGATACGGCAACGGTCGATATGCGCACCTTTTCACCCATAACAACCGTCCCCGTACGCTCATTGAGGACAACTCTGGCAACGCTGTCAGGCCGCACATCGATCTTTTCAACGCTTGCGATAAACTGCACAACATTATCGCTGTAGCCAGGCGGCACCGTAACGCGCACCGTTCCTGCATCAACAGCAAGCGCCATGGTTCCCGGTATGTTCTTTTTGATTGCCTCCGCCATGCGTAAACTTGTTGTGAAATCAGGCTTATACAATGATATGTTAAGGTTTTCCTTTAGGTTGAGATCGACCGGAACTTCTTTCTCGATGATTGCGCCCCCCGGTATCTGCCCCACGGTGGGGTGGTTTTTCTGCACCCCGCCCCCCGCAGCACCGGCAAAAGCAAAACCGCCTATGGAAATCGGCCCCTGAGCGACAGCATACACATTGCCGTCCGCCGCCTTGAGCGGGGTCATGATCAGGGTGCCCCCCTGAAGGCTTTCCGAGTTGCCGATTGCAGAAACCACAACGTCGATCCGCGAGCCGACTTTGGAAAACGGCGGCAGATCCGCGGTTACCATCGCAGCAGCGACATTGTCGATGTCGACCTCCTCCGGGTCGACCACGATGCCCATTTTTTCAAGCATGCTCGCAAGGCTTTGAAATGTGAATTCCGTTTTGTCATCGTCTCCGGTTCCGTCAAGCCCCACAACAATGCCGTAGCCGACAAGCTGATTTTTGCGCACGCCTTTTATCGATGCGACGTCCTTGATGCGTATAGCCTCAGCGGCTGGAACGCCGGTAAAAAACAGTATGCAGAAAAAAGCTATGATCTGTCGAGCGCTCATGTACATCACCTTAAAACGGCCAGATTACGTCAAACAGCCGGTGTCCGTATCCCGGGTTCTGCTTGTCGGCAATGACCCCCTTACCGACAATGCTTATCTTTGCATCCGCGATAGCGGTGGATATGATGGTATTGTCAGGGGATATATCCTCCGGCCTCACGATACCCGACAGGCTGATAAGTTGCTTTTCCTCGTTTATGGTTACCTCCCGGTTCCCCCTGATAAGAAGATTCCCGTTGGGAAACACATCGCACACTTTAGCCGATATGGTGGCAACCAGGCTGTCCTTTCGGATTGTGGCGCCGGAGCCGTTGTATGCATTTTCCGAATTCGTGCTCAGCTCAGGGCTGAAGGGCTGCTTTGTCCGTGCATCGGCGGTAGCTGCGCCTGTTTTCTTCCCCCACAGGTTATCCAGTCCGAAATCCAGCGGGGAGCCGAAAAATTTGGTTATGCTTGAATCCATCTCCGCGTTACGGGACAGCTGCGTTGAGGCGTTTCTGGAGGCATCGGTGCTTTCCATTATCCTGACCATAATAATATCGTTGATATTCCTGGCCTTGTTGTCTGAGAACAAAAACGCCCTCGAGTTGTGCGGCGACCACAGGGATCCTTCATACGGGTTTTCAATCGGCACATAGGCGCGTGCGGACCGGTCGGAAAAATCATCCGCGGTTCTGACGCTTTCATCTGTCCCGGCCGCTGCCTGCCGTCCCGGCAATCGCAGCATGGTGCACCCCTGCAAAAGGGACATGCCCGCGGCGGCTGTCAGTACCAGAATGACGATATGCTGTGCTGCGCCTTTCATTTGTAGCTCACCTCTATATGCTTTCGCCCCCGGACCGTTCCATACACCTTTTTATCAGAGCTCAGATTGCTTACCTTGACCGTTTCACCGATGCAGCCGTCCTCAAGAACTTCGCCGGGTGCGCTTATGTGAAAAAAATCGGTTTCGACCACAAGCCGGACAATTTCCCCGCGATAGACAAGCGGCGCCTTTTCAAAAAAATCCAGCTTCAGCACCTCTGAATCCCGTATGCGCCCCTTTGTCCGCATCCCCGCAATGTCAGAGGCATCCATTACCGGCGTGCCGGCAAAATGAGTAATATCGTGAGGCTTCATCGTGAAATCATCCCGCTCAACAACCTCATGCCGCTCAATTTTCCTGCGCGCGACAGCGACCGGGGCAACCACCGTAATATATGCAGAAACCCGCTGTTGCTCCGCATCCTGTCCATCCACCCCGAAAACCATATGAGCGGTAAATCTTCCGCGATAATTTTCATTCGGGTTGGGCTCGAAGCGAATGTCGATGCTGCCTGTCGGCACCCGAACAGGCTCACAGATAAAGCCGCTTATCTCGACCATATCTCTGTCCCACGGCATATGGGCAAGAATATAGTCTCTGGTCATATTCTGTATTTCCTCTACGGAAAAGGACCGGTAGGCGGTGGTGACCGTGAACTCCTCAGGGCATGATATGCGCACCACTCGGGGGTTTATGTCGTGCTGTCGAAGCCGGGCCTCTATCAGCGGGCGCTTGACCGAGCGCTTCCGTCCGGGCAGCGGAGCGCTGCCGACAACGATATTTTCGGCACGTGTTATAAAGCCCAGATCACCCTCTATGGTGGCTATGTCGCCGAGCGTAATATCGCTTCCGGACACAACTGCATCCTCATCGATACTCAGGGCGTTTGACTGAGCTCCTGTTCGGGATGGCAGCACAAGAAAAGCTGCGCTCAGCAACGCTGTTACAACACCTATGTAGATACAGGCCTTCTTCATATCACACGCTACCGCTTCAGATGATTTGCCGTCTGCAGCATATCATCAGAGGTTTGAATAACTTTCGAGTTAATCTCATATGCCCGCTGACTGGTAATCATGTTTACCATTTCCTCGACAACGCTCACGTTCGACATTTCAAGAAATCCCTGGGCGATTGTACCGAACCCGTCCTCGCCGGGGGTGCCGGTCGTCGGGTCCCCGGATGCATCTGTCGTGAGGTACAGGTTTTTACCGACATTTTTCAGCCCCGCCTGATTGGAAAACATCGCCAGCTCGATGTCGCCCATTTCAGTTGCCTCTGTATCCCCTGCCTGAAGAACCGATACAGTACCGCTCGGGCCCACCGTAATATTAACGGTGTCGTCGGGAACGGTTATTTCGGGCTCCAGCGGATAGCCGTCTGCGGTTACGACCCGTCCGTCGCTGTCAAGCTTAAACGATCCCGAGCGGGTATATGCTATTTCCCCATCCGGGCGGAGTATCTGAAAAAAGCCCTTCCCCTCTATGGTCAAATCAAGCTCGTTTTGTGTCTGCATAAAGTCCCCCTGCAGAAATATCTTCTGTACTGCAGCGGTTTTTACCCCGTGCCCTACCTGAATGCCGGTCGGCACCTCGGTTCCGCTCGAGGAGGTGGTGCCGGCAAGCCTGAGCGTCTGATACAGCAGGTCCTGAAAATCGGCCCGCCCGCGCTTGAACCCGGCGGTGTTGACATTTGCCAGGTTGTTGGATATGACGTCAATATTGGTCTGCTGGGCGTGCATGCCCGTTGCAGCGGTCCACAGTGCTCGTATCATGCCGTCCTCCTCATGATTTAATCAGCAACCTCATTAATAATTTTTTCCGTGCTTTCATCTATGGCGGTAATGCTTTTCTGATACGCCTCATACAGCCGGTTCAGTTCGATCATATTGACCATCTCCGTTACCACGCTGATATTGGGCAGCTCCTCGTAGCCCTGCTTTACCACCGTATTGTCGGCATCACGGGCCCGCTGCTCGCCGGTCGGGGCAAACAGCGTATGGCCCTCTTTTTGCAGAGCAACTTTGGGATTCTCAAACTCGACTATTTCTATTTCTCCGGCACGATCGCCGTCTATGAGCACATTTCCCGTCGTATCAACGCTGAACAGGCCCTCGCCGAGATCGCTCAGGCCGCGGCCCTTAACCGGGTATCCCTCATTGGTAACAAGCTCTCCGTCGCTGTTGAGCTCGAAACACCCGTGCCGCGTATAGCGGGTTCCCTGCGGTGTTTCAACAGCGATAAATCCGGGGCCGTTCAGGGAAATATTGAATGGATTTCCGGTAAATTTGTGATCCCCCTGGGTAAAATCGGTTCCGACAAAAGCGGTTTTCGTGTATGTGCCGCGGTAGGGTGTCAGGTCATTGTCTGGAGGGGCTGTATCTTCAGAGGGAATGGCGCCTGCCATAGCGCTCTGGAGGTCGAAGGTAAAGGAGCGTGAGCATATTTTTTCAGATTTGAACCCGGCGGTGTTGGCATTTGCAAGATTGTTCGCCGTCAGGTCAAGCCGCAGTTCCTGGAGCTTCGCTCCTGATAATGAAATATATATTCCCGGATGCATTTTCGTTTCTCCCAGTGCGGTGTTCCGCTTTCTCTTACAATCAAAATGCATGCCATTGTTAACCGGGCGGCTGAAAGAGGAGAAACAATCCGGGGTGTTTTATTTATGTATTTGTTTTAGCTTATTATTTTAAAATTGCACACCGCTACCGGCCGCTCGTCGCAGCGTATGCTCTGGACTGGATAATAACTGACAGGGAATATTTTGCCCTTTTGCTAAGAAGACTTTGCAGAGGCAAACGGAATGGTTTTCTCTATATCGTGCTTAATTCAACAAAACGGCATGCTTTGGAGATTAATTATAGAAATGGCCCTTGAAGTCTTCAGCAGACTGGGTGGACAGGGTCATGGGCATGCAGATATCGGTAAAGCATTTCATTGAGGTTACACACAAATCCACACAGGGGCCTGCACTGCCGGGATAAGACGGCCTGAAAAACATGTAGTGGCAGATCTGACTGATGCTTGACTGGCCGCGGCACAGCTGGACCTCAACCCCGGGGTCGTCGGGATCGGTCGGCGGCTGGGGGCCGAACTCATCGTTGAATTTGCTTGAAAGAAGTGATGCTAAAAACTTCATGTGATACTGTATTATTGGTTTCAGCGGTGAGCATATGGTAATGCGCCCTCCGAATGCCCGGGCGGATGCCGCATCTGCCGCTTCCATGCTGAGATAGCTCGCAGCGGCGCCGAATGCTGCAGCGGCTGCTATATAGCGCGCCTGATCGCTTCCCGCCTGTTTAGCCAGTGTCGTCAGCTCGCTGAAGCTGTCGATACCGTAGTTTGTTAAAAATTCTGCCGCATCCGGGAACTCCTCCCCGGTCTTTTCCTCCATTTGTGTCAGTATGGCGGACAAATCATCGGGATAGATATCAAGCGTGTATGAAGCAAATTCACTTCCGTCGGTAACTTCATGATAGGCATTGTGCGGATCAAGGTACTCCTCCTCCCCGGTCAGATATACCGCAGCGGAAAAGCCCTCCATAATCCACTGAACCGGATAAAAATCATCGCTGAAGATAACAGCGTTTCCTGCATCTGATGAAACAAAGCTGAGAGCCATCCCGCTCTGACCGGCAGACCCGTTATAAAACATCTTCGTGCCGTCCCGGTGGTGTATGTAAAACAGCAGATCGGATTCCTCATCCGGGCTCACATACAGGGTTGTCCGTTCGGGTGCAGCGGAGGTTGTTGTGGTCGATACGACCGACGTTGTTGTGGATGTATCGTTGTCTGACAGCGGAATACAGGTGCCCTTGCAATTGCCGTTTTCACACACGACTTTCCCGCAGGTGGTATCTACTTCACAGCACCAGTACTGATCGGGATCGTAGTCAGGATCAACACAGCCGATCGGGGCATCGGGCGGACAGTCAAACTGGCGCGCAGTCGTGGTTGTCGAAGAGGTTTCCGATCCGGAGATGCTTGTTGTCGCAGCGGCTGAAGCGGATGTTGTTGTTGTGAAGACGGAACCGGCAATGCTTGTTGTGGTGGTTTCGCCGGCCGGCATACTGGTTGTGGTCTCCGGAACCGTTGTCGTAACAGGTGTGTCCTGCCGGTACACTGAAATGGTAACCGAGGCGGATACTTCCTCCTGATCATCGGCCGTTACGGCTGCGGTAATGGCGTGCGTCCCGGCGGAAAAGCTTTTTGTGGTCAGCTCGAAGCCGGCCCCGATGGTTCCGGCATAATCTGAGCTCCACACCAGATCCTCTTCATCGACTCCGTCTTTGAGCCCCGGCAGGCCGGCTTCGGCATACAGCCGCACCGAATCCCCTTCATTAAAGCCCCACCCGTCAAGCGGGCTGGCCAGTATTATATAGGCATCATCTGACTGATTGTCGGTGCCGATCGTAATCGTCACACAATCACCGGAAAGCAGCCGCTGGCTTCCGTAGGCAAAGCAGTATATATCATGTATACCCGGTGAAAGCGCCGACGTTGTAAACCCTGTCTGTGCCGTAGTGCCGTTATCGTTAAAAACAGCCTTCGACAAAAGGCCGTCACGGCTTGAAACCCACCGAACCTGCGCTATAGCGCCGTCGGGCTCATATATCCGTGCCGATAACCGAATGTGGCTTCCGGTGTCATACGCTGTAGCGTTGTCCGGGGCTGTTATGGTTACGCCGGGTTTCCAATAGCATGAAGCACACAGAAAAAGCATCACAGCCGGAACGAGTGTGGTAAGCGGCAGCTTTTTCATATTGTCTTTCTAATGTTTAATGTAAGTATATCGCTATATAAATTAATTCTAGCACAAATATAGTATATATCATAATCATAAATTCCTTCAATCTACCAACAAATGTTGTATAAGGATTATTCCTGTGTTAAGAGAATAGTCGTAGGCTCGGACACAGCGAAGCGTGTCCGGCAATAATGCGTAAAAAAATCCCCCCTAACCCCTCCCTTCGGCAGGCTCAGGGCTTTTCCAAAGAGGGGAACAAGGATGTCTCCTCCCGTTCGTATAAAAGGGAGGACGGGAGTGATTTTTCTTGAATTGCAAAGCAGAGCCGGGAATTTACCCATACAGTAATTAGCTGGGACAGAATAGTCACTATTCCCATGGGAAAGAAATCTTCAGAAAAGGATACTCCCTCCCCTTCTGAGAGCCTTTCAGAATGCCGCGAAGAATGCCTCAGTCTGCAGCGGGAGCTTGATATTTTCCGTAACGCCGTTCTGCAGGCGGAACATGTTTTTTATATTACCGACAAAAACGGCATTATCGAGTTTGTCAACCCCAGCTTTGAGCGCATTACCGGATATACCGCTGCTGAGGCACTGGGAAGCACACCGAACCTTTTAAAATCCGGCTGCATGCCTGATGTCTATTACCGCACTCTCTGGAAAACAATTCTCGCAGGCAAACCGTGGACCGAGGAGGTGGTAAACCGGAAAAAAAGCGGCGATCTCTATTATGCGTTCCAAATAATAACCCCGGTTCTCGACGAGCGCGGCGAGATAACGCACTTCACTGCAATACAAAACGATTTCACCGAGCGCAAGCAGCTCGAGGAATCTCTTGAGCACAGCCGGCTCCGGCTGCAGCTTGCCCTTGAGGGTACCGGGGCGGGCCTCTGGGACTGGAATATCACTGAGGGATCGCTTTATTTAAGCGAGGGCTGGCAGAGGCTTCTCGGCTACGAGCCCGGGGAAATTACCCCGTCAATCCAGGAGCGGCAGCAGCTTATCCATCCCGATGAACGGGAGAGCGTGAAACAGCTGATCGACGATCACCTGTCGGGCACAACTGACCGCTACCGCAGCGAGCATCGCCTTTTGCGCAAAGACGGAACCTGGTGCTGGGTGCATGACAGCGGCAAAGTAACCGGGCGAGACCGGAACGGAACGCCCGTTCGCATGACCGGCACTCATGTTGACATCACTCAGAGAAAGCTCTGGGAAGCAGAGCTTGAGCGCCTTTCCGTTACCGATCCGCTCACCGGCCTCTACAACCGGGCTAAGTTCATGGATGAGCTTCGACGTGAAACACAGCAGGTTAACCGCTACGGCACTCCCGCCGGCCTGATTATGTTTGACATAGATCATTTCAAGCAGATCAACGACACACGCGGCCATGATGCAGGCGATGCGGTACTGAAAGATCTGACCTTTCTTGTAAACGAAATAATACGCGATACCGACACCTTCTCCCGCTGGGGGGGTGAGGAGTTCATGATCCTGTGCAGCATGACCGACAAAAGCGGCACGCTGCAGCTCGCAGAGCGAATCTGCAGCATCACAGCACAGCACGCATTCAGCGCTGTGCCTCAGGTGACAGTCAGCTGCGGGGTGACATCTATGTGCGCACGTGATTCTGAAGAACAGCTGCTGAAACGGGCAGACGATGCACTCTACCGTGCCAAGCACAACGGCCGAAACCGCGTGGACATGATCATGCCTGACACTGTATGACCGCTACAGATTACTGTTTTATCTTTGCATATAAGCTTGCATAATATTTTTGCTCAAAGTTAATTTTTGATGGCTCCGTAAAAAGTCCAGATTGATAACTATTTGAAAAAACTTAATATTG
>CAZUMW010000030.1:34170-57692 GCA_964621615.1 uncultured Thermodesulfobacteriota bacterium | reverse complement strand
CCCCAGTCAAGAAGCCTTGCCCCGGATATATCCCGGATACAGGAGGCGGTGTGTGTCGAATTCAGTATAGCCCCGGAGGAGCTTTCCCGCAGCCGGCGCGGCATAACCAATGATGCAAGAAATGTGATGATATATCTGGCACGGAAACACGCCGGATTAAAGCTTGAAGAAATTGCGCATCTGTATACAATTGCCTCATACAGCAGCGTCAGCAGTATACTTGTACGCATGCGGGAAAGACTCAAGAGAAACAGGCAGCTTCAAAAACGGGTAAAGAACATCGAAACCACACTGCATATGAGTCAAGAGCGGACCTGACCCCTTTTCTTTCTTTTTGAAGAAATTGCGCATCTGTATACAATTGCCTCATACAGCAGCGTCAGCAGTATACTTGTACGCATGCGGGAAAGACTCAAGAGAAACAGGCAGCTTCAAAAACGGGTAAAGAACATCGAAACCACACTGCATATGAGTCAAGAGCGGACCTGACCCCTTTTCTTTCTTTTCTTCGATCAACTTGCGTCACCATATCCGGGAGGCTGTCGAGAATAAGCTGAAGCTTGTCTTTGCTCTGCTGCAACGCCTCCTCTGCCTTTTTACGCTTCGTGATATCGTTGCCTATACAGAGTATTTCAGATAGATGCCCCTTTTGGTCAAGAACGCCCCTGTTTGTCCACGCGACCCAGACACGCTCGCCGCTTTTGCGCATATTCTCGTTTTCGTTATTTGAATACCGGTCCGGGTTTTTTCCAATGTCCCGGATCATTGCCGTGAGGTCACGGCCGGTCATTTCTGTTTCGGGCACTATTGTTCCAACGGTATTGCGGCCGACTATTTCATCTTCTGAAAACCCGAAAAAGCGCTGTGCAAATTCATTAAAAAACGTCACCGTGCCTTCGGGATCCATTCGCAGAATAATACTGTTTGCATTCTCAACAAGTTCGCGGTACCTTTCTTCGCTCTTCTTCAGCTTCGCTTCTGCCTGCTTGCGCTCTGCTACTTCGTTTTTCAATTGATCATTCGCCTTTTTTAAGCCGGCAGTTCTTTCGGCAACCTGCTTTTCCAGATCGGCAAAGGCGTTTTTTAACGAATCCTGTGCCAGCTTTCGCTCAGTGATGTCATATGCAACCTCAATGGCACCGATGATGTCGCCCTGCTCATTTCGAACCGGGGTAGCCTTTGCAAGCCATGAGCCCTGTGACTCCGGCCAGTGATCCTGGTTCTGCGGGGTCAGCTCAGCCTCACAGGCGCCGCCGTTTTCGATGGCCTTCTTTGCAGGGCAGTTCCTGCACGCTTTTTCCAGGCCCCAGGCTACATAGCATTTCCTGCCCTCTATCTCATGCAACGACAACCCGGTGGATTCCCGGTAGCATTTATTTGCCCAGACAATATTGTTCTGTGTGTCGTGAAGGGCGATGGAAACCGGAACATGCTCCAGCGAAGCGCTATCAATTTGTTTCAGAACAGGGTTTTTCTTCATAATGTTTTACAGGATAGGAGCTTCGGATTGATCAATAAACGTATTCATGAAAAGGTGATGGGAATCTGCATAAAACTTCACTGTCACAATAGTCAATTGTTATGAGTAGTATAAAAAGGGGGATAATTCAACATAATCGTGACTAACCGCACAATCTCTGAACAGTAAAATCACTGCCCGTCCAGCACGCGCCTGATGGTCCCGGCAAGCTCCGGCTTTTTGCAGGGCTTCGGCATAAACGCCTTAATACAGCTCATATTTATCCTGTCGCTTTCCACCATATCTTCATAACCCGTCATGAGGATTACCGGTATGTCCGGTCGGATGGATAGGATTTCAGCAGATAAATTATCACCCGTCAAACCGGGCATGGTCAGATCGGTAATGATCAGATCAAAATCATGGGGCGCCGCTCTAAACATCTGAAGAGCCTTTATGCTGCCGGTCAGCGCTGTCACCCGGTACCCGAACCGTTCAAGTATAACCTTCATCGTGAATATGATAGATTCCTCATCATCGACAAGCAGGATGCGCTCTGTTCCGCCCCGAATATCAGCTGTTTTTTCTTCTTGATCTTCAGCTTTCTTTCCTTCTGCTGCCGGCAGAACAACGGTAAACACGGTCCCGGTGCCGGGCGTACTCTCAACCGTAATGGCGCCGCCGTGATCCCGGACAATGCCGTCGACCACCGACAGGCCCAGGCCGGTTCCCTTGTTTACTTCTTTGGTGGTGAAAAACGGGTCAAAGATGCGGTCAGCAACTGCAGGATCAATACCCGGGCCGGTATCGCCAACGGTGATCTTAATATAATTGCCCGGCCTGATATTGTGAAACGGCTGCGCTGCTTCTTCGTCAAGATATACCTGGGAAAGGGTTATGGTGAGAACGCCGCCTTTTTCCTCCATGGCATGGACGGCGTTTGTACACAGGTTCATCCCGACCTGCTGCAGCTGCGTGGCATTGGCCATAATCGAGCCGGCGCTTTCATCGATACCGGTTTTTATTTCGATACTGGCGGGAATGATGTTGCTGAGCATTTTTATCTGTTCTTTAATGGCCACGTGGGGCCGGATTAGGCTTTTGCTGGTCTCATGTTCACGACTGAAAGCGAGCATCTGCCTGACAATATCACTGGCGCGGCTGCCAAGCTCAAGTATCCGGTCCAGCATTTCATGTGCCGGATTCGCTCCTAAAACAATATCTTTTGCCACCTCAGCATAGCCCATCATGCCGCCGATGATGTTGTTGAACTCATGGGCGACGCCGCCGGCAAGTGTGCCGACTGTTTCTATTTTCTGGGCCCGGCGAAGGTTTTCTTCAAGCTGTTTACGTTCGGTAATATCCAGATGTGTTCCGCAGGCACGGACCGGTTTGGCTTCTGCATCCCTTTCAATAACCTTACCCCTGTCCAGTATACATATCCATTGACCGGACCGGTGTCGCATGCGAAATTCTGCTTCATAAAACGGCGTTTTACCTGCAAGATGCGCATCCAGTTTCTCAAGAGCTTTCGGCAAATCGTCGGGATGGACTAATGATTTCCAGGTGCTGATATTCGGTTTCACCTCATCAAGGCTATAGCCTTTCATTGTTGCCCATCTCTCGCTGAATTCCACGGAATCTGTCTGAATATTCCAGTCCCAGGTTCCCAGATCGGCGCCCATTAAGGCAAGGCTCAGCTGTTCTTGCCTGTCTCTTAATGCCTTTTCAGCCTGCTTGTATTCGGTAATGTCCCGCGTAACAGTGCTGTAGTTTGTCGTATTTCCGGTATCAGGATCGCTTGATCGAAACAGATCGTACAGCACATGCACGGGCTTTCCGGTTTTAAAGTGCCGGAACCGGAACTCACCCACCCAGCGCCCCTCGTGCATAATGGCGGGCAGTATTTTTTCTTTGACGAACGGCAGGTCCTCGGGCAGAAAGTAGTCTTCGATTTTCGATTGTTTAACTGCTTCATCCCCCTCGAGGCCGACCATTTTCTTTCCTGCAGGATTAACGTAAAGGGCATTCCGTTCCAGGTCGGCTATGCCGATGAAGTCCCGGCTCCGCTCCACAACGTCCGCAAGAAGCACATGACGCCTCTCCAGCTCTTTGCGATCGCTTATATCTTCAGAAACTTCAAGCATATGGGTTATCTCCCCCCTTTCATTTCTTATGGGGCATCCATATATGCGCCAGCATCTGCCGTCAGGCGTTGTTTTTTCCGCTTTTTCCCGGGCGCCGGTTTCTTTCGCTTTTTTTACCGGACAATCCGGACAGACAGCTGAGCGCTGAGCCCATATTTCATGACAAAATCGCCCGATAAGCTCTTCGCGTGTCATCTGTGCCGAGGCACACGCTTCACGGTTTGCCCATATTATACGATTGTCGAGATCCTGCAGTATGACATGATTGGGCTGGTTATCAAGCAGGGTCCTTCTCTCCAGCTCAGCATCCCGCAGCCTGTTCTCGGCTTTTTTACGCTCGGTAATATCTGTCCCGATGCCGCACAGCCCGACAGGTGTTCCAGCCTCATCCCGTATCATTTGTATGCGATAATCAAGGGTTAAAATGTTCCCGTCTCTCCCGATATTTTCAATCTCGCCGCGCCAGAAGCCGTTTTGCACACTCTTAGAAATAATATCCTCTGATTTTTCTTCAGCCGCACTGCCCTTGCCATAAATAGACACATGCTGCCCTATCAGTTCCTCACGGGCTTTCCCCCGGGCCAGACACTCTGCATCATTGACATAGGTAATGAAACCGTCGAGATCGGTCACGGTAATGAGATCCTGTATCTGATTTATTGCAGCAGAATGAAGATGAAGGCTCTGCTCCATTTTTTTGCGTTTTGTTATGTCACGGGCAATACCCACCGCACACCGGTAGGTGCCGTCCTCATCATAGACAGGGGAAATAACTGTCTCCAGATCAACAAGGCCGCCGTTTTTGTGATAATGCTGCAATTCAAGCCTAAATGGCGCTCTATCTGCTTGTCCGCGCTCAAGGTGCTTCCGGTGCTGCTTTACGGCCTCCCATATGCGCTGAACAGAATCCGGTGTGTAGCGCTGATCAAAAGGAATCTGTTTTAACTCTTCTCTGGTAAAGCCATACAAATGTGTCGCAGCCGGATTTATAAAGGTCAACTTTTGATGCTTATCGATAATAAAAATAGCGTCATTTGTGTGGTCAGCCAGCAGCCTGAAATTCTCATCTGTCTCCTTCAGAGCGCTTAATGCCTTATTTTTTACGGCAAGCTCATCTTCCAGCTGCGCAACTTTTTCCTGAAGCTCTTTGAGTGATTGGTTGTGTTCCATGAAATTTACCGTATTAATCGATTACGCACCCGCGCACAGCCGGGCACCAAGATTATAGGCTTCCTGCAATGATTCTTTTTTTTTGGCAATATCACCGGGCTCTCTGACGTCTGCAACACCCAGGCTCCCAACCAGGTCCATAGCGAATATTTCAGAAAGTATTCTTTTATAAATTGATAGCGGCAGGTCCTGATATTTCCTGTCGTTGAAAAAATTGACCTGTAATACAACGGCTTTTTTGCCGCTGAGTCTGTTTTTTTCAACGTTCAGCGTTTCAAGGTTCACCTTTTTCTGATCAATGCTCCGCTCGAAAAATGCCATGAGCTTTGCGGGAGGTGCGCCCATATACACCGGCGATGAAAAAACGATAAGATCGCTTGTAATCATCTTGTCATGGAGCATGTTCATATCGTCCCGCCACTGCGGACAATTGTCATCATTAACCCAGCATTTGAGGTGACAGCCCTGACAGAACTGTATATCGCACTCATAAATTAGTATCTTTTCGGTCGCGGCCCCTGATGAGCGCGCTCCCTCCAGAAAATGCTCAAGCAGAATATCAGCATTGCCGCCCTTTCGCGGGCTTGCCATAAAACCCAATACATTCATTTGTATATCCCCCTTAACCCGGACAAGCCGGAGCAGAAAACCATTACCGTTTGAAGTTGTTGCAGCAGCTGCGCAAAGCCCCGCCCGAACCGGCTTCGTTACATTGTTTTGGACACTATTGATCGTACCTACTCATACAATACCTCACGGCATTCCGAGGGACAGGCAACGGTTTCCTTCATCTGCAGATACTCCCCAAACGCCTCCGTGTCTATAAGCCCGCTGTCATATATATATCCAGACCGGACAGCAAGGCCGCCATAGCCGTTGCCGCCGCGAAGCATATAGCTGTTAATCACCAGATTTATCCACTCATGATCGCCGAGCGGTATGCAGCCGGCGCGGGAGGGGCACCGTTCAAGGCGGACAATGCGGTCTTTCCGCGGGCTGCCGGTGTCAACGCTGTACCGCAATCCGGCCACATAGGGAAACGCGCCGCTGTTGTTGCAGAGAGCCCGCGAGACGGCCCTTTCCAGCACATGGCGAAGGTCGCCCGCCTGTATGCCGATCATAATGAGCCTGTTTTGAAACGGAAGCACCTCGAAGACGTTACCCGCGGATACAGGGCCGGCTGGGATGCCGCTGCGAATCCCCCCGGCGTTTACGAGTGCTGCCTCGGCAGGCAGCCCCGCCGCCTGCAGCTTCCAGAGCATGGCATCAGTAACATGTGAAGCCAGACAGGCTGCAGGCGGCTCGGATGGCTCCTTTACCCGTTCAGGAACCCGTTCATAATCAAGCCGCTCTGCCGTGCGGGCGACTATCGTCCGGTAAGCATCCTCGACCGCAGCGGCATACGGCTGCAGCTTTCGCCGCACAGAGCTGTCTTCGGGAACAATTTCAACAAGGGGAGCCTGCTCAACAAATGTTCTGAGGCGCCTTTCTGTTTCTTTGTCCACCGGAACATATGCGCCATCTAAGTTTTTCTGCTCGAATGGCTTATCGATAAGCATAACCGGCCCGCCCTCAGCGGAAACAAGCCGCCCCGTGCTGTCAAAGGTTACCCGGAGCACGCCGAGCATGAGGCCCCATTGCCATGCCTGAACAATCAGCACATCATCTCCCCGCGGCCCGCAAACAACGGTCGGATAGGGCCCGGCCGCCACACGCCCGTATTGAATCGCATCACCGAGCAGTGAGTGCGAATGGCCTCCCACGATAATATCCACTCCGCCAACAGATCCGGCTATGCGGCGGTCCTGTTCGTAGCCAAGGTGCGTGAGCGCGATAATGATCCCGACCCCGCGACGCTCAAGCGCGGAAACCGCGCGGCGCAGCGATTCGGCCGCATTATTGAATACTACCCCATCCCCGGGGTTTGACATGTCAGGGGTGCTTTCAGTGGTAAGCCCGATAATCCCGACCGGAACACCATCTATTGTCTTGACAGACCATCTGTCAATAGAGCCCTTCAGCAGGGACTCGCCGGAAACATCGATATTTGCCGAAAGAACCGGAAAATCAGCCGCCCTGATAAAAGAGGCAAGCACGCCCGGACCATAATCAAATTCGTGGTTGCCCACACACAGTGCGTCGACCCCCATTTCATTCAGCAGCGCAGCGTTCGCTTTGCCGCGGTAGTAGGCGCCATACAAAGTGCCCTGCAGCTCATCTCCTGCATGTAAAAACAGCAGATTTTCCTCTGTCTTGCGCAGCCTCTGCAGCTTGGTCGCCATGCGGGAGAACCCGCCGGCGCACACTCTGGTCTCCATGCCGTCAAGCAAAACAGTAACTGGAACAGGATCAAGATGGGCGTGGGTATCGTTGATGTGAGCTATGGTGAGCGTCAGCTGCTTTGTGCAGCCGCACAGAAAGCCTGCACAAAGCAGGGCAATAATTCCATATTTTTTAATACCAATAACAGATACAGGACGCATGATACGTACCGGAAAGCCGCTATGTGATTAAAGCGTAACGGGTACCGTTATAGATTGAGATGCACCATATGATTCAGGAAGATATATTGAGGCGCTGTTTCAAACCGACCACCATCATCCGCGCAGTGAAGAGCACCAGTCGCATTTTACGTCTGGAGACAGGTGCGGACTATTTCCCGCTCGCGATATTGTATATACTGTACTATTCTGTCAGAATCCTCTGCAGCATCGGGCTTCAGCTCCATACCGCAATAAAACCGGTATGGGGTAGATGGCCGTGCCCCTGCCTTGTCTGTTACCGGCCACAGCCACCGCACCGTTGCCGTGCAAAAAATAGGCTCTTCTTTGGGCAGAACAAGCGAAACCGGCATCTGTGCGCCGAACGCCAGCACCGAGTCATCGGTGTTTGTATAAAACCCTATGCCGCCGGTGCTGATATTGGCAACAACATCGGCCTGATTTCCGCCGGCTTCATACATCACCAGCACAGGCTCACGGGCGGACGGCTCTATTCTCAGCTGCCGCCGCTTGTCGGGAAATGTCACTTTCACCATATAGCCAGACGGGAGCTCCTCACGCTGCAAAAAAACAGCCTTAACAGCACAGCGGTCATTTTCACCTGCCGTGCTTTCTTCAGCGAATGAAATAGTCAGTGACGGGCTGCACGAAAGAATGGCGTTTCCGTGATCCGGATCCAGCGGTTTTAAGGTAAGCCATGACGGACACGCCGGCGGTCCGACATCAATCAGCTCAGAGTGAAACACATCATCTGAGCCGGCAACGCGTATGCTGAGCGGCCGGCCTTTATCGCGGGCGCGCATAAGACAGCTGTGCAGCCTCTCAAGTGATTCCTTATCCATACAGCATCCCCTGTAGTTAACACTGCTGTTTACTTGTTGTAATACGGCGATCGCATTAATGCAAAAAATTTCTTACATATTACCGCAAAAACAGGTATAAAAAGATAGTATCACAAAATCGTCTATAAGGGTATCATATCCGGCTATCCGCTGTTTGCCTGATTCCCCGGAAGCACCAATCGCCACCTCATTAGCGGTAAAGGAGCTTTTTATGCGCATACATATCATGTTTCGTGTCCCGGTCCTGTGTTGGGCAGCTGCTGCTGCACTGCTGCTTTTGTCACTGCAGCCTGTTAGCGCCCAGCCCGCTTCGGCGAGCGGCCCGCTTCCTCCCAAATCGCGCATGCTCGAAGCGCTCGCAAATCTGACGTACGGCACCGCCGTAAACAGAATCGGGACCTTTGACGGCTGGACCCTGTGGCTCGGGTGGGACGGTACGTTTTCTGAAAACTATGATCCCTACAGCGAAACCTACGCATGGGTGGTATATTTTGCACCGGAGGGAATGTACGTTGCCCTTCAGCAGGCACAGTCCAATTACTCAAACGTTGATATGTATGCCGGCTATGATTATTTTTACGGCGTTCTGGAATCGCCCCGCGGCAGCATACTCACCAAAGCCTATATTCAGTCACTGCTCGGGGTAACACTGTCCATTGACGCGTTCGACACCTCGTTTGCAACGGCTGGTGCACTGTCACATGTATCCCTGGCCATTTCATCGGCTCAGACAGTGTTCCGCATCGGCTCGCTCAAAAGCATCCAGCGCGGCATTCAGTACAGCGCCGGCCCGGTAGCCAGCTTCTCGCTGATGCCGTTTTCCCTGCCGTTCGGCGTTTCTCTCGACTACGAGTCAAGCGTTGCAGCAGGATTTTATCCCATTGTGCTCTGGGATATCGAAGCCGAAGAAGGCTCCAACCCGGCAGATCTGATTATCGACGAGCTCAACAGTCTCGCGCAGGAGCCGGGCGACAGCTTCCCCGGCTGCTATAACAGCGCAATCGCGGACATGCTGATCCCGTTCATGGAGTCGCTGCCGTCATCGGACAGCCTTCGAGAATTCATGGAAAGCGACACGAAAACTTCACAAATCGATACAGCGCTTAACAGCATTGAGCAGTGGCTGCGAACCGGCGACATCGCAAAGCTTCCCGGCGGCATCACCGTCCCGCCGCCTTCCGAGCAGTACGAAACCATGCGCCCGGTGCGCACAATCACGGACATGTGTTTCGAGCTTGCCTATGAGCACGCCGCAAAAGTCCGGGGCGACAGCACAGTATATGCGGATTGTATAGAAACCGTTTCATGTACGCCGGGGGATAACTGCACGGTTACCGTCACCGCCCAGGAAATTTCCGGCTTGATACCCGGTTCAGCACCTGAAGACTTCGAAGACGTTTGGATCGGGTTTGACACGATCCCTGAAGCTCTGCTTGATGAAACGGATGATGTCATGTGGACATGGATTTCTGACGGCAGCGCCTCCTACACCTTTGTCAACAACACAGACACCCCCATCTTTATGGGGGTTCAAGTATATCCCGATGCCGTGACCGGTGACAAAACGATTGAGCTGTGCCGGCGGAAAATCGTGTTTGATGAAACATTCACCGTAACCGAGCTCGATTCTGACGAGATAGAATACGACAATGCCACCGGTTCGGGCTGCATTGCCGCCAGCGTCCTAACAGGACCGTCTGCACAGGCAGATCTTGAGTTGCTCAGGGCATTCCGCGACCGCATACTGGAACACAGCTCATGCGGAAAAGATATCATCCGGGCCTATTACGGAATCGGTGATGATGTCATCGCCCTTTTGAACGATAATCCTGATTTACACAGCAGGTGCGCTGCACTTTTCCGTGAAGCCGCTCCACAGATCCGTTCCCTGATTAACAACAAACCTGCAAAAGAACCCCATCCTCTGAGGGAAAAAGCGCACGACTTTCTTGCGGATCTAGCCCGTCGGGCATCCCCTGAGCTTCGAAGCGCGCTGCTGCGCATAATGCACAGCCTTCAGCATAAAGATATACCCGCTATTCTGCAGTAACCGCACATACCGCGTCTCACAAAACCCGTAATGCGAGCGGTCTATTCTTTGCATCTCTCCTAAGCTGCCGTTTCAGCTAATATAGTATATATATATATATGCTATTGACTGAACAGGCTTGTAATAACGATAAAAAAGACAAATAAATCTCCAAGATTCGCTTACACTAATTATTTTCATTAATTATGTATTATTAACCGTAAATGAAATTTATATTTCATAAAACTATTAAATTATATTTTTTTGGAAATTTTTACTTGACGTCGTTATTATTTACATGTAAAAAATTAGTATGAACCACAATCGAAAAATACAACTGTGCAAAAGGGGGGGGTGTGTTATGAGAGAACAGTATGAAAAGCCAATAATTGAAGAAATTGACCTGGAGGAATCTTTCAGCTTCGGACAATCCGGTAGCCCCATAATGCCGTAGCGAAGAGGATTCGTTTTTTGATCTTTTGGCAAACACAAACAGAACAAGGAGGGTACTGATTTATGAAAGAGCACTATGAAAAGCCAATAATTGAAGAAATCGACTTGGAGGAATCTTTCAGCTTCGGACAGGGAATCAGTCCCTCGTAGTTTTACAGGAAAATGATAAAAAACCTCTCAATTATTTAGCTTTACAATAACAAACAAGCCTTATTACGAATAGCACTTCCTGATATTGTGCGGGAAGTGCTATTCGTTTATGTAACGGTATACCTATGCATAAACCCGTAACGACAGGATTCGGCGACTACGTTTTGCGGTTTTTGTGTGACGATGCGGGTGTGCTGGATCTTCTTTCATTGCATTTCCATGAGCACCTGACCGATGCACAGCCTGATGTAACAATACGATTGACAATTGTTCCCCCGGGAACAATTGCATCTGCTCCCCCGGAATCTGAAACACGGTATGCGTTTTCAGGCGATACCACGGTGAATTTCGGGCCGAATCTGCTCGAAGGGCGCTGGGATTTCGGAAGCAGACAATTCAATGTGCAGATCAGCCGTGATCTTATGGTTCAGGAGGAGCTGTGGCTGTTTGACCGGTTTCTGTGCCGCGTGTATTACACGCTGGTCATGCATGATGCCGGCAGGCGCGCTGATCCCTTTATCGTCCACAGCGCCGGCGTTGTCCGGGACAGCAGGGGATATGTGTTCTTCGGCCCGCCCGAGAGCGGGAAAAGCACGGCTGCACGCTTATCGCAAAAATTCTCTGTTCTGCATGATGACATGAATATTGTCACCATGCAGAACGATGCAGTAACGGTTGCAGGCGCACCGTTCAACCCGAAACTGATCGAGCGCACCAACACACGCGCGCCGCTGTCAATGATCTGCTCACTTCACAAATCCGACAGGACATGCCTTGAGCGCAGCACCCCGGATGAATTGTTGAAAAAGATTGTGCCTGAAATTTTCCTGCCGCTGCCGCTGTTTTCTGACGATCGGAAGCGCGCTTTTGCGTACTTACTCCGGTGCATTACAGCATTGAGCACTCAGGTGCCCTATTACCGCCTGTATTTTGAAAAAGAAACAAACTTTTGGGACTGCATATCAAAACAGGAGGCGCACAATGGAAAACATGCAGAGCTGTTTTATACGGAGAAACGAGGAAAATGCAGTGTGGACAAAACTGGATGAGGGCATCATGATTATCTCGACTGAAGATGCCCGGGAAAAAGTTTTGAAGCTGAACAAGACAGCTGCCTGCATCTGGGAAATGGCTGATGGCGCACTGCCTGTTCAGAAGATCATTGAGCATGTTTCTCAGACATTTGATGTTGACACCGAAACCGCGAGCGCTGATGCCGCAGCGTTTATTGAGGATATGAAAAGCCGGAACCTGCTTACGGTATCCGCAACCGCGGTATAACGGGGTGTATCATGCCGCCACGGGTCAGCGCATGCCTGATTGTTAAAAATGAGGAGAAATGCCTTCCTCAGTGCCTTGAAAGCATTCGTGAGGCGGTTGACGAAATAATCGTGGTTGATACCGGCTCGCATGACAACAGCAAAGAGATTGCCCACTCATTCGGCGCACAGGTTTTTTCCTGCCCGTGGGAGGATGATTTCTCAGCCCCCCGCAATCTTTCGATTGAACACGCCCGCGCCGAGTGGATTTTAGTGATCGATGCCGACGAGCGGCTTGCCCCGGAAGCCCAGCACAGAATCCGGCAGTTTGTAAAAAACAAAAACCTGCTCGGGTTCCGGGTTCTTTTAGACATGCACCCCGACTGGACCCCGGTGCGCAGCATGCGCCTGTTCAGAAACCTGCCCGGCCTTCGGTTCAAAGGGGTGTATCATGAAGAGTTAAAACTTCCCCGGGGCAGCCCGAGCACAATTATTGCCAACGATCTACGCATTATTCACACACCTTTTACTGAGGCAATAAAAAAAAACAAATATGAACGCAGAGTCACTCTCCTGCAAAAGCACCTGCGCCGGTATTCTGATGATTCATACCAGATGCTCGATCTGGCGCAGCTCTACCTTGAACATGATGCTGCACAACGTGCAGAGCCGCTTCTGCAGCAGGCGCGTGAGCTTATTTTTAATTGCAGCGCTCAGCACAGCGAATACAAGCTGAATATGTGCCGGGCGCTGTATTACCACTTGCAGGGCTGGTACCTGACTAAAAAAAACAGCGATATCCATGAGCGGCTGGCAGTGTACCTGGAGGCTGTTGCAACGCTTCCGCGCTGCCCCCTGTTTCATTACCACGCGGCACATCTGTATTATTGCCTGCATAAGTATGGTGCGGCAATAGGTCACTTTCAGAAGTGTCTCGATCTGGCAAAGCAGCCGGATAGAGATATGAGCATTTCATATCGCCGGGATATTCTGGGCAGCTGGTCGCTGTCCGGCCTGGGATACTGCTGTTTCAGGGAGAAAAAGTATGCGGACGCAATACGCTTTTTCGAATTGTCCCTGGAATACGAACATGATGAGCGCATTCAGGCAATGGTTTCATCGTCGCGCATGTTAGCAGCAAAAGCCGGCAACCCGCTATCGCAAAACCCCGGAAGCCCATGAGCCAGCAGCTTTGCATGTATTTCGGTCAGTTCACCATCTCGTGGGCATCGCATTCAAAACAAGCGATTGACCGCCTGAAGGAGCTTTTTGCCGGATACGAAAGCATCCGGCCGCCTGACATTGCCCTGCGAATTGCTATTTCTCAGGATCTGCCGCATCCCTGTGATGTAACACAGACGCAGTGGAATGCTATCGCCGTGCACGGCAATTCTTTTGATATAGGTCCGCAGGTTCTGCAGGGAACATTCAGTCACGACTACAAAGAGATCGTTGTTACTGCACATGAGGACGTCTTCAAGCCGCAGTTTCTGCGCGTGCTGCATGAATTTCTCTACCGCCTGTACTACACGCTGTGCTCTCTTTACAGCCGGGACAGCTGGATTCTTCACGCATGCGGCATAATCCGAGACAATATCGGCTATCTGTTTATCGGGCCCCACCAGTCAGGCAAAACGACCATCGGCATGCTCTCGGGCGCCCCTATTCTCCATGATGACCAGATGATTATAACGCGTGACGGCAATGCACTTACCATAGACAGCACGCCCCTGCCGGCGCGCCATAATCTCAGACAGCGCCCTGCCAGGCCCTGCACGCTGCAAAGGATATTTCTTGCGGTCAGGGATAATAAGTTTTTTGTAAACCGGCTCACTCCGGAGCGTGCCCTATCCTGCCTCTACAACGATATAGTCCTGCCCCACACGCTTATCTCAGCAGACGGGCAGCATGCCCGCAAACGGAAGGCCAAAGTGTGCCTTGCACTTCAGCAGGCAGTGCCGCTGTTTGAGCTGCATTTTGACAGAGAGGTACGATTCTGGGAACACCTCAGCACAATGAAATGGGAATAGCATGAATGGCACTACAGTTAAATATGCCCAACAGCAGCCGTCAGGAAATAATTTCGTCAGCAAGGCATGGGTTGACAATTATCAGCAATCAGGCCTCGGCCGGCTGACAATCCTCAGCGGAAGCATGGCGCCGCTCATCAGTACCGGTGACAGAATTATTGTCCGCAAAACGCCCCTAAACCATATCCGCATCGGCGACATCATTACATTCTGGAAAGGAGATGTGCTGGTTACACACCGTGTTGTCAGAAAATGCATCAAAGACAATGCGCTGTGCTTCATAGAAAGCGGGGATTCCTCTGCGCGCACATCACTGTGCCGCGGACAATCGGTACTGGGACGGGTTGCACTAATAAAAAAGGGGCAGCGGACAATCAATCTCGACCGGTTCCGGTGGAAGGCGTGCAACCGTGCCGCTGGCGTAATGCTGTTTTGCGCCCTTGCTGTGCGTGTTTTGGGTAGAAAAACACCATGGATACCCCGATGGTTTCGGGCATCGCTACAGGGGGTATATGGAGCGGCATGCCGCTTCTCAAACACATTTTTTCACCATATGCTCTTTCGCTCTTCAGGCGCTGCACTGCCGCTATCTGCCGGGCGGCCTCTTGATTCTAAAACCTATCGATGCGCTAACGTGTCATTTGCCAACGGCACTGCCATCGAGGTTTTTATTCCGCATACTGATGGCTTAAAGCTGATGGGGCTGTCGGCCACCCGCCCATTAGCTGAAAACCAGGGAATGCTTTTTGTATATGAAAGCGATGATTTCTGGGGAATATGGATGAAGGACATGCATTATCCGATTGATATTATCTGGCTTGATGAGTCCCTGCGGATTGTACATATCGAGCAGGGAGTAGACCCTTCGACGTACCCTCGTGTCTTTGCACCGCCGGTACCCGCCCGGTATATACTTGAAGTTGCCTCAGGGGTGGCAGAGAAAAATAATTTACGCCTGCGCGACTCTGTTTTTTGTGACGTACCCCTCGACAATCCCGATAGATTTGTTCCGGGCTGACAGTCGGGGAAAGGCAGCATTCCGGCTCACCGGGTGAATGCAATGCATGCAGTACGGATACGCAACTCCCGCAGCGTGCCGCTGTCAAGCATACGCGCCTTAGCTATTCACCCTCACAGGCGGTTTTCACATCACGCTGAAGCCGGGCGCCGTTCACCCCGGCAGATTCTGCAGTCCGTACTATCAGAAAAAAAACAAATACTGCAGAGGGCCATAGATGCAGCAGCAGCCGGTTTAATGATGTGCGGATATGCCACGCAAGATCTTGCGGCGTTGTCACATATATAAAAAAATATCCGGCGGCCATACCGCACAGGCACAGAGCAGCGGTCAATAAAAAGCGCCTGTCCTGCCTGTGCACACGCGCCCCCATACAGAAAAGGTAAAGCGCCAGCACAGGAAGGGGAGACACCGCAAACAGATGAAACGACATACCCTGCTCAATGAATTTTTCCAGCACATACAGATACCGGGAGCCGTTCATCAGATGGGCAGCGACCGCGGAAAGCCGCTGATATGAGGGATAAATCAGCTCGTTACACGGGACCTGCGCTTTGAAACATACCAGCACTGCCAGAGCGGGCAGGATCCCGGCCCCGAAAAAAAGCATATGCTTTCCTGTTCGAATCAGTCGATAAGGGCTGATGATCCGCGCAATTATCAGAGCACCAAGAAACAGCAGCCCTTCGTTTTTCGTCCAGCAGGCAAGCCCGGCGGTGAGCCCCGCGCAGGTTACAAACCGGTGCGAAGGGGTAATCTCCCGATCATACAGATATAAAAAAATGAGAGTAGCCAGAAAAAAATAAGAAAGCGGCGTATCGGCATACTGACCCGCTCCCTGATAGATAAAATACGGCATGCCCAGAAGCAGCAGCGACGCAATCATGCCCTGACTGACGGTGCGGACATGTGCCAGGGCCGCCAGCAGCATCGCTGGAGTCCCGAATGTAAAGAGGCCTGCAATCATGACCGGTACGAGCGCAGTCTCTCTGCCGCAGTAGATCCAGCCGCGAAAGACCGATGCCGAGACAAGATATGGGTAATCTGCATGTCTTATCAGCGGCGAAAAAACCGCCTGCCAGCCATCGCCGCCCCGGAATAAAAAACGGGCCCGCAGATTCCATATTCCCCACGCATCTGAATATCCCTCCGGGAGAAAACTCGCTGTGGCTATAAAAAGAACAGCCGAAACAATACAAATAATGGCAAAACAAGCAGCTAAAAAGGAGGGGGCTCCTGCTGATTGCGCAGGAAGCCGTGCTGTAGAAAACGTATAGTGCGGGGAAGCCGCTTTTTTTTGATGGATAAATACTATCACTAACAGCACCAGAACGGCACTGTCTGACAATAAGACTGCCGCCCGTGAAGGTCCTGTCAAAAAAAGCATCACAAAGGCAACAAGAGAGGTAATACCGAAACCAGCGCCCACGCTTACGCTTAACGTGAGAAAAAGTCCGGGCTGCTGACTGCATGGCCGCTGAAACAGACAGGACAGGAAGAAAAAACCTGTTGCAACCGTTACAATGAGCCAGATACATGCAGCGGCCATTAGTCCTTACTCCCGGTTAAAAGCAGCACGCCATTACCGCAATCCCGCAAAACGGTGAGCCCGCGCGCAGCTAAGTCCTGCTTATCGACGGGAAGCGTGCGAAAATTACCGATGACAAGCTCTGGGTGGTCCGATTTTGTAAGGAGCCGGGGGGCAAGCTGATATATTGACAATATGTATTCCACATCGGCTTTTACCGGATCGTCATGATCGCACACATAGCCGAAAATTCCTGTGTCAGGTATGAGCGGCAGAAGATCTGCATACCGTTCCTCAAAATAGTGTATGCCAAGCCTGCTCCAGTAGCTTTCGGCGGTGGTATAAAAACTCATCAGTGCATGCGTTATCGAAACGAGGGCTAAAAAAACAATAAAATGCACACCGATAAAACAGCGGTATTTTTGGTAAAATCTAATCATCAGTCCCATATGTTATTTTTTATATGTATTTACAAACGAAAAATATTATTTTATACATTAGCAGATAAACGGTAAATCGCAATAGCGTATCTATCTGACGTATATACCAGACGCACGTTTTCCGGAATGATGATAGTCCTTAAAAGTCCGTCATAGCATAAAACCGTTACAGGAACAATCCAATGTGCACAGCCGTTGCGCCCGGTTCCGGATTCAAAGCGCGGCAGGGACTTCCCAGAATAGTCTTTGCAGCTCAGCACTTTTTCCCGCTGATCGGGGGCGCAGAACACACCGCCGCTATTCTGCTTCATGCGCTTGCAAAGCGCGGATATGCAGTGGAGGCAATCTGTCAGGGTACCGGACACGTAATACACCATAAGGGGATCCCTGTTCACCGGGTATCCGGGCCCGACAGCATGCGGCGCGCGATCGTGTCCGCAAAGCCCGACGCTCTGCTGACTCAGCTCCATCACGCTCCTTTCGTCATACGAACCGCCAGGCGTTTGCGCATCCCGGTGATGCTCATTATTCCAAGCCATGAGCCGGTATGCCCCGCGCCTATTGCCCTGACCGGCTGTGACCGGACGTGCAGCAGCTGTCCCTACTGGATGGAGCAGGAAGAATCGATGCGCGCACAGCGCAAAGCGTTAGAGAGCGCAGACGTGCTCTGCTGCTGCTCTGGCTATATGGCCGGCATCATAAAGGAGTTTTGCGCACGCGAGTCGTTCGTCCTGTATCCGCCGGTTGACCGCAGCCCTTACTATTGTTCAGAGCCGGATCCTGCTGGCCGTCGCTACATAACAATGTGTACAGCGATGCGCTTTAAAGGGGTTGAAACGTTTGCTTCAATTGCCGGAGGAATGCCGAAGGACATGTTTCTGGTGGCAGGCAGGGGAACCCCCGAAGCATTCGAGCTCCATGACATAAAAAATATCACCTATTGGCCCGATACAGCTCCGGGCAGAATCTATGCTGCCACAAAACTGATGCTCGTTCCGTCAATCGGACCCGAAGCATTCGGGAGAACCGCGGCTGAGGCAATGGCAAACGGCATTCCGGTTGTCGCAAGCCGTATCGGCGGCCTGCCGGAGGCGGTCGGAAGTGCCGGCATCCTTGTCGATGATTTTAAAAACCCGAAGGCATGGATTGAACGCGTACAGGAGATACTTGCAGACACCGCGCTGTATCAGACATATGTGGAGCGCGGATTCACCCACTGCAAGCGCTTTGCAGCAGATACGGTGCTCGAACAATTTGAAACACTGCTCTGCGGCCTTTTAAAAACCGCGCCGCCGTCGTGCACGGGACCGGCGTTGGATATCGGGGCCTCTGCCGAAATGAAAAATACTCAGCAGGGAGGTACGATACGGATACTCTGGGAGGGCGACCAGTGTGATTATCATTCCTTTGCATTTGTTAACCGCGAAATTTGCCTGCGGCTCATTGACAGGGGATGTGACATCTGCCTTCTGGCACGTGAGGAGGGGCCGATCTCTTTGAAAAAGACCCCGGCGTTCCGCCTCCTTGCGCCCAGGCTTACGGCAGGTCGGAATGAACCTGCAGACATCCATGTTCGTCACCAATGGCCTCCGGATTTTTCCCCGCCGGCTTCCGGCCGCTGGGTTATGATACAGCCATGGGAGTTCGGCAGCCTTCCGGAACCATGGGTAGAACCCATAGCCCGTATGGTTGACGAAGTGTGGGTTCCCTCAACATTTGTGCGGGACACATATCTTCAGGCAGGCATTTCTGAAGAATTAGTCCAGGTTATTCCCTGGGGGGTTGATACTCGATATTTCGCTCCGGATGCGGTGCCGATTGGTCTTGAGACAGAAAAGCGGTACAAATTTCTTTTTGTCGGCGGTACGATCTACCGCAAGGGTATCGATGTGCTCCTCGAGGCCTATGCAGAAGCGTTTACCGATGCAGATGATGTGTGCCTGGTAATAAAGGACGTGGGCTTTTACCGTGAGCAGTCTGCCGCGGAAACAATCCAGTCAGCCGCCCGGCGGAAGGGCGCTCCTGAAATACTTTATATAGGCGACGATCTGCCCCCTGAAAAGCTGCCGGGGCTGTATGCCGCCTGCAGCTGTCTTGTGCACCCCTATCGCGGTGAAGGATTCGGCCTCCCGGTTGCAGAAGCCATGTCATGCGCGCTGCCGGTAATTGTTACCGGCAGCGGAGCCTGTCTGGATTTTTGCAATGCAGAAACAGCCCGCCTTATTCATTCACGGATCCGATATCGGAATGAAAAGCGCATCGGCGGCTTGAAAACTGTCGGCAACCCGTTTTGTGCCGAGCCGGATATAGCCTCTCTGGCAGAGCATATGCGCTCGGTATACAACGAGCCTGATGCCGGGCGTGCGCTCGGTCAACGGGCGCGCGCGCACATTCAAAAGAATTTCACATGGGACCGTACCGTACAGAAAATAACAGAGCGATTCACAGCGCTCCGAGCCGGCACAATCCGGCGCTATCATGCATCCGCAACATGCAGCTGCGGCAATGAACGCGCTGAAGCAGGCCGCCTGCTGGCACAAGGGAAGGAAGCACGCACACGGGGCGAGGTGCAAACAGCATATTCCATTTTCACACAATTGACTGAGAGGCACCCGCAATTCGACGAGGGTTTTGCTGCGCTCGGATCGCTGCTGCATGAAACGGGGCGCAACGAGCGCGCCGCAAAAGCTCTTGAGCGGGCAGCTGAGCTTGCTCCCAAATCACTATCGGCACATCTGCAGCTCGGCTCGGCGCTCATGAAATCCCACGATTATATGGGTGCTGAAAGAGCGTTCAAAAAGGCCAGTGAGATAGATTCATCAGCTCTGCAGCCTGTCGTCAGCCTCATAAATGTATATAAGCTTCAAAACCGCCTGTCCGATGCCAGAAATCTTGTAGGAACATTAATCAGCGACAGGAATGCTCACGCACCCGTACTTGCCGTGCTGGGAAGCATCAGCATGACGCTGCAGTATGCTGAGGGAATACGTGCAGTTATTCAGCGTCTTGAGAAAATTTCACCTGATAACCGCGCGCTCACTTTGTTGCGTAAATCATTAGCTGAGATTGAACGCTCCGAACATAGCTGAAATTAATAAAAACCGGCATTCCAGCCCTTAACTGTTTTATTCAAAATGATTCAGAACGATATACACCGCAGCAAACTGCGGGGTATATCGGCAATTATTTTCTAAAAAAAAGATCATCGCCCGGCAGCGATACGCTCACCATAGATAATTTATGCAGCCAGCTACTGCATTGCTGGGCACCCGTTTCGTGACTGATCTATCATAATAAAATCATCGGTGTCGTAGTACTGCTCTTCAAGCAGCTCAAAAATATCCTCGAGCACTGTGTCGTCAATGTCACACTCCCTGCTCAGCACCCAGCCGTACTCGCGGGTGGGGTGCCCGACAACAGCATACTCATAATCATCACCCACCTCCATAATCCAGTAATCACCCCGAAAAAAGCGGTAATTGAAAAGCGGCACAAAACCTACCTCAAGCTTTGCATTGGTTTCGGTATCGACAACAAAGGCCTTTGCTCTTCGCGAATAGGGTGTGCCGCTTGCACGGAAACACGAGTTTATCACCGATACGCTTCCGTCCGGGTTCAGGCTGTACTGTGCCGTCTGTCCACCGGCGCAGGCACGCTCAAAAAAACTGGGGATTTCGGCGATAAGATACCACGTACCCATAAATTGTTCCACATCCACATAATCGGCAACCTCGACTTCGGGAAGCTCTGCACAGACCTCCGCTGCAAATGCGTCGGGTATGCACATTAAAGTGCATAGGAATACGGCAACCGCAAAAACGGTTGTTTCAGCAATTGTGGTTCTTTTTTTCATTGTGCTTTCCTCCTTATGTGTTAGATCGCTGTTGTCATAAACATCGCCCGATTCTTTTGATATAGGCCGCCATATCGAATTTTCTTTCCAAACCCGCAGCGTTCATATAGCGGACCTTACCGAACACCGGCCGCTCAGGCCATGCCCGGTCGTGCTTACCAAAGCACCATGCAACACCGGCAAATCCGTTGGGGTCCCGTCCGTCAAGCTCATATTTATTGTTCAAATACAGCGCCCGTGAAAACGCTTCCCGGGGGGAGGGGCTCCATTCAAGAATTTTCTTTCCCCAGTACATCCGCATATAACCGTGCATTTTCCCGCGGCGCACCATTTCAGCCTGTGCCGCATTCCAGTAGGGATCATGGGTCTCTGCGCGCTCAAGGCTCTGAAGATCATACAGATAGGGCCGCTTATCACCTTTGTGCGCGCTGAGTGTTTCCCGAGCCCATGCGGGCAGGGCTTCATAACCGGCATAGAAGTCATTATAGTACACATAGTTTATGCTGAGCTCGCGGCGTACGATCAGCTCCTCGAGAAATGCGTCTTTGCCTGCTTTATTGCAGCGAATAACCTCGCGTGCTATGTAGACCGGCGATATCTGTCCGAAATGAATATACGGGCTCAGGTCAGACACCATATGGGCTCCGGGATCGCTGCCTTTCTGTCCGTAATAATAACAGCGCTCTTTCATGAATCGCGAAAGTATTTTTTTTGCAGCTCTGGTTCCTCCTGTAAATGCGCTAACACCACCAACGCTGCGATCGATCGGCAGCTGCTGCAGCAGCTGTTCCGGGCCCGCCGCTTCACAGCCCGAAACCTGCAGCCCTAAAGAGTCCCGCCTCACCGTCTTCCGCCGCAGAGGCGTAAGATATTCATTTATATGTCGATGTATCCGTGGGCGGAAGGTTCCGGCGCTGTATTGTTCTTTCGGGGCCGCTGTTTCAACCGGAACGACCACATCACTTTCCACCTGATAAAGCGGGCAGCCTATGCGCTGTCCCAGCCAGGCCCGCCACTGCTTTTGCACCGTCAAATATCCGCGATCAACCACGGTCAAAACAGCATCCCGCGACCAGCGCAGCGCCCCCTGCTCAGGGGAGCAATGATCAATAACCATTTTGATGCCCCGCTTCCTGAGCGCCTCCCGCACCTCGAAAATCCCCTCGAGCATAAACCGGTAATGCCGTAAGTTCGCTTCGGGAAACGAAGCGGTTAGGCCGAAATACACCAGAAGGGGCGCGCGGTGCTCATTGGCACGCTCAAGAGCATATTCAAGCGCATGGTTGTATTCCTCACGCTGGGAGGCCTGCATCCAATAGAGCACATATGTTCCTTTTATTGGCTGCAAAGTATTCAAAACCTGTATGCGTGCAGGATGGATCATGCGAGTTACCCGCATTGTGCATAGTATGTTTTTTGTTTTGAACAGATAATGTTTCATACCGCTAAGGACAAGTAGTTAATTTTACCATTCCTTGATTTTTTTAAAAAAGTTGGGACAAAGCCTTGAACACATCTTTTTGTGTAATTATGGTACCAATGAGCAACCAATCCCAACAAAAGGACCTTATACATCTTGCGATTAGCAATCCACATGATATGTGTCGGCATTTTTAAAAATCTCTCTGGTACGACATTGGCCCCTCATGGTGTAATCACTGACCTGCCATGGACGTGATGGTGCTGACTTTTTCACATATTTCATAACCACTTTAAAGCAAAGGAGGAGAACCATGAAGGCAAAACACGTAATGGCGCTACTGTGCGCAGTTTTGTGGTCGTTTTCTATTTGTGCGGGATGCGGCCGGCAGGAGCAGGAAAGCAAACCGGCACCTGAAATGAAAGCCCCGGCCCCGGAGCAGGCTGCAACGCAAAAGGAGGCTGAGCCCGGAATCGATCTGCTGAAAATCAAGGAAGCGGCCATGAAAGAAAAAGACCTCATCATGGAAAAGAAGGAAAAATTACAGGACCTTATTGCTGAAAAAGCCAATATCCCCCTGACTGAGCAGATGGGGGAGGAAGCAAAGCAAACCGCCCGGCAAATTGAAGACCTCAAAAACGAGATACAGGATCACAAAGACCGGTACAGCGGATATATGGAGAAGCTGAAGGCCGGCGACGTTGATACAAGCGGGCTGGCCCTTCCCTAGCCTGAAACTGATCCCGGACCGCTGCCGCAGACATGGCGGCTGTCCTCTATGCGAAAGGGGGAATACGTTATGATACATAAAACAGTATGGATACCACTAGTATCGCTGTCGCTTCTTTTTTGCGGCTGCGCAACAATGCAGAGCCGTCAAGACTGTATTATAGACAGCGCAACGCTCGGTGCAGCAATGGGTGCAGGCACCGGAGCAGTAGTAGGTCATCAGGGAGACTGCGACAACAGGCTTGAAGGCGGCCTGGTCGGCGCTGCAGCAGGCGCAGCCGTAGGTGGAATGATCGGCTTTTTTGTGTGCCCGCAGGAGGCGGAAGCGGTGCCTGATTCCGATAACGACGGTGTCATGGATCCTGATGACAAATGTCCCGGCACGCCTCAGGGCGTATCTGTTGACTCACGCGGCTGCCCGCTGGATTCTGATGGGGATGGCGTTCCCGATTACAAGGACAAATGCCCCGGCACACCGCAGGGCGTATCTGTTG
>CAZUMW010000030.1:0-34070 GCA_964621615.1 uncultured Thermodesulfobacteriota bacterium | reverse complement strand
ATGCCCCGGCACACCGCAGGGCGTATCTGTTGACTCACGCGGCTGCCCGCTGGACTCTGACGGGGACGGCGTTCCCGATTACAAGGACAAATGCCCCGGCACACCGCAGGGCGTATCTGTTGACTCACGCGGCTGCCCGCTGGACAGCGACCGGGACGGCGTATACGATTATAAAGACAGCTGTCCTGATACGCCAAAAGGTGCATCTGTTAATGAAAAAGGATGCTGGGTTATAAAAAATCTGCACTTTGACATTAACAAAAGTGACATAAAATCCGACATGCATCCTGTTCTTGATGAGGCCGTCACGGTTTTACGCAAAAACGCCGATTTGCGGATTGAAATTCAGGGCCACACGGACAATACCGGTTCAGCTGACTACAACAAGAACCTGTCGGAGCAAAGAGCCCGGTCGGTAATGCAGTATTTTGTCAAAAAAGGGATATCGCCTGATCGGCTTTCTGCAAAAGGATTCGGAGAAACACAGCCGCTGGCCTCAAATGACACTGCGAGGGGGCGCGCAATAAACCGCAGGGTGCAGCTTGAACCCGTGGATTAAAAATAAACCTATGAACCGGAAAAAAAGAAGCGCCTGCAGTATTCATTACCGCAGGCGCTTCTTTTACAACTGTTTAAACGCTGTCTGACATCCGGTGAAGCGGCTATTCCATGGAAATGGCCTCTACGGGACACTCATCCACGCAGGTTCCGCAGTCAACACAGGTGTCTTCGTCAACTTTGGCCTTATCATTTTCAATCGTAATTGCTTCCACCGGACAAACTTCAGCGCATGTCCCACAGCCAGTACATGTTTCAGCATCAATTTTTACTGCCATAATACTTACTCCTTTTCTGACGTTTTATTATCTGTTTACCCTTACCCTTAAAATCTCAGTGCGTTCAGCCGAACACATACGCATAGTTCGCTCTGAACGATTGTAGACATTATCATTTTTACCACTCTGAGTAAACGAAAAAAATAACCCGAAAAATAAAAATACCACACACCACATTTCCATATAACCTCCTGCCCCGGTTGACGGTTTGAGCTGTTGCCGGGGCTGCGCACCGTGAGATCAGTCTTTCATTTTATCGCCATACAGTCTCCGGATTTTGTCCATTTTTGGCCTGATAATGAAGGTGCAATATCCTTGAGAGGAATTTTCCCGATAGTAGTCCTGATGATATGCTTCAGCAGGATAAAAATTCTTGAATTCATCAATTTCTGTCACAACAGGAGCAGGCAGCGTTCCTGATGCATTCAGCTGTTCCTTCATCTTTTCAGCGGTTATTTTCTGCTGATCATTGTGATAAAAAATAACCGAGCGGTACTGGGTTCCCACATCCGCACCCTGCCGGTTGAGCGTAGTTGGGTCGTGTATGTAAAAAAACACGTCCAGAAGCTCACGATACGAAATAACCGATGGGTCAAACCGGAGCTGACACACCTCGGCGTGGCCGGTTTCCCCGGTGCACACCTGCTCATAGGTCGGGTTTTCCACATGCCCGCCTGCATATCCCGAGGTTACGGACTCAACGCCGCGCAGGCTCTCAAACACCGCCTCAACGGACCAGAAACATCCAGCCCCCAGTGTTGCGATACCCTGTGCGTTACTGTGATTGCGATCCTTACCGGTATGTGTTGCTGCCTCGTTCATACCACCCGGCCCTCCTGCTGTGTCTGTACAGCCTGCACAAAACACACAAAATATAATACTGGCAAAAAAAATGAAAAATTTCATACCCGTTATCTCCTGTTACAGGTCTACCATGCTTTTTCGGGTACCGCCACATTGTTCATTAATAAAAATGCACCGTAAACCTTTACACGGCAGCATAAAAATCCTATGTTACTAATATGGCAACAACTGATATACGCAATCAAACCCCTGCACCCCGCCCTGCGGATTAACCACCTGATAATGGAATACCGACATGAACCGTTTATCTTTTAGTCTTATATTGTGTTTTGTATGTATGCTTTTTGCTGCTTTTAGTCATGCCGACAACCGGACAACACTCGCCGGATACGCGACCGCTCAGGACAGCGATTTCAGCTATTCGCTCATACAAACCAATTACAGCATCCTGTACACCACCTATATATTTGAATTCACTTCACAATCATGGCATGAGGATGATGTGGAGCCGGAGCAGTGGGAGCACTGGCTGGTCGTTGTCGAACCGCGCCTGATCGGCAAATATACTGAATATCTGCCGTTTTTTTCCCTTGTACAGCACGGCACCGCACTGGTGCAGATAGTGCGCGGTAACGCGGAGCACGATGACCGGCCATCAGGCGCGTCACAAACTGCTGTTGAGCGTGCGCTTGAGCATCGCTGTATTGTCGCCGAAATTCAGGGCATCCCTATCGGACCGGTTGCATTTGAGGATGAGGAGGATGACGACTGGTGGGAGGATATCAATCCATTTAACGATGATGAAGAAGGGCGTGAGGAGGACGCCCTTCTGGCAAAAACGTTTGACCTTGCCCTTGAAAGCGGCGATATGACCTGGCCCGCCCTTGCCCCTATGGTGAAAGGGGTTATTCAGGGCATGGACGTGATAGAACAGTTTTTCCTTAAGCGCTCCTGGGGCCTGAAGCCGATAGATTCCTTTGTGCTCACCGGTCATTCAAAGCGCGGCTGGACCGTATGGCTTACCGCTGCACTGGACAGCCGGGTTGCTGCTATCGCACCGCTCAGCTATGACAGCCTCGACATACGCTCACAGTATGCCGCGCAGGAAACATACTGGGATTCCCTGGGAGAAACATTTGAGGCCTATCAGGAATTTGATCTTTTTGAGCGCATGCAATCAGAAAACGGTATCCGGCTTGTTGAAAATGTCGACCCCTATTATTATCGCGATCAAATAACCGTTCCAACCCTCATTCTTGTCGGAACCGGCGACGGATACTCAACCGTAGATGCGGCCGGCATATACCTTGAGGAGCTTCAGGCAGACACATACCTGCATTATGAGCCCAACAAAGGCCACGATATCAGGGCTGCGGCAGGAGCGCAAAAGGCAATCGATGCATTTTTTGCATCGATCCTGAAAGGGGAACGCCTGCCAGCCCTTTCATGGACCTTCGGGGAGGAGGGCACCTTTACCATGAGCCCCGACACAGCACCGCAGCGTGTTGTGCTCTGGTCGGCTGCAAACCCTGCGGCCAGGGACTTCCGTCAGGAAAAAAACATTGCATGGCAATATAAAGAAATCGCACCCGATGCCTCAGGTATCTATAGCGGCGTGGCCGGGCCTGCAGCCGAGACCGGCTTCACCGCGTTTTTTCTCGAGGCCCGGTACCGGCAGGCAGAAGACAATGAAACCTACGCTATTGCAACGCCGGTACACGTTTTCCGGAACAATTAAAACACACACAACAAGGGAAGGGGACGGTATGGGTAACATTATTGCAATGCGCTGCGACTGCTCGATGCGCCGCGATATACGCCGCATAGCCCGAAAGCTGCATATATCACGGCAAAAGGTAGTAGAAAATGCTCTGCATGAGTATATCGAGCGCGCAGAGGGAATGCAGACGGATATTATTTCAGATAAAACCTTCAAGGGCTGGATGCGCCGGAAATCGCCGCTCTATGCAGGATCGCGATCAGGCGCCGGACTCAGAAAATCCCTTATCGGGTATTTCGAATAAGTGAAGCCGGTTTGTTTTATTCACAAAACAATCTAAACAGGTCCCGCATATCTTTTTCACCGTTCGTTTAATGCTGCCGCGAGGACCTTGTTTCCACCCCGGCCCCGTTCTAGCCAGCATCAATACCTTTCCTAAAATCACTTGCATTTACAGAACGATATTCTATAATAGAACAATGTTCTATTTAATAACATTGTTCATACAGGAAATACATGAAAGAAATACTTGAAAATCGACACCGTGCCGAACGGGAAGCCCGGGAAAACACCATCGTATCAGCCGCGCGTAAGCTTTTTCTTGAAAAAGGCTACCACAACACTACCATGCGGGATATCTGCGATGCGGCAAAGCTGTCAACCGGGGCGGTATACTTTTATTTCGGCGGCAAAGACGACATATACACCCGGATCTGCGAAGAATCCTTTCATGTGCTCCTGGAAATGCTCTCCGAAAATATTCACAAAGTAACATCCGCCCGTGAGCGTCTCACCTCCCTGAAGGATGCCTATCTGCGGTTTTATGTCGAGCAGCACGACCGCTGGGTAATGCTGAGCAGCGGATTCAGAAACGTAAACCTCTCCACCCAGCTGCAGGAAAAACTTGAAAAGCTTCACTCCAGCGCCCTTGAGCTCGTACACAAAACGGTAGACAGCCTCCTGCAGGAGCACCGGATTTCACCCGGCATGAGCACGCAGGAAATAACATTCGGGCTCTGGGCAAGCGTTGAGGGGCTGTTGATTCTGCACGATCAGAAATATTTTGAGGACATGTCGACCTCACTTTCTGAAATGGTTGATAAACAGATGGCTGTTTTTCTGAAAGGTCTGGGAATATAAAAAATGCGCGGAGCTTCCTCACATCAACAACCTGATTTCGCCCCGTATTACACAACAGCGACTCTGTGCCTCATATGCGCTCTGATTGCAGCGCTCATAAGCGCCTGCGGAACGCATAACTGGCGCAAAGAGCGCGCGCTGCACACGGACCGGTTTCTTTCGGGCCTTGACAACAAAACCGCAGAATCGCTCGCCGGCTCACCGCTTACGCTGCAGAGCTGCGTTGCGACAGCCCAGCGTCACAATCTTGCCATTCAATCAGCACTCGTTCAGGAGCGCATCGCACAGCTTGACCGGGACATAGCTTTTTCCAACTTTCTTCCAAGCATCGATGTGAGTGCCTCCCGGCGGTGGAATCAGTACCGGCCCGCTACGGAGGTAGACATGTTTACCTTTCCTGTTGCAGAGCGGATCGCCAGCGAGTCCTCTGCTGCCATAGAGCAGCCGATATTTGTCCCGTATACATGGTTTTTATTCAGCATGTATTCAAAAGGTGTTGATCTGAGCGAATTCATCACGCTTCGCACCCGGCAGCATATAGCACTCGAGGTTATCCGGCTGTTTTACCGGTGTTGCGCCGTCAAAGCGCACAGCGACTTTCTTTCAACATCGCTGCGCCAGGCAGAAGCGCTGTACGAGGAAATTGAAAAGGCGCGAGCATATGAGCTTGTCAGCCAAAGCGCCCTTGCCGAGGCATCGGCCCTGCTTGAAAAACGCCGCTTTGCCTGCGAGGAAAATCGCCGGGCGCTCAGCTCTGCACGCGCCCGCCTTCTTGAGGTTATGGGTCTCGACCCGCTTGCCGGCATGGAGATTGCCGAATCCGGCAGGCTGCCGGTTCCTGAAAAGGATATGGAGGCGCTTGCCCTGGAAGCGCTTCTTAACCGCCCGGAAATGAGCGTGCAGGATATACGCGTTGCCATGCAGGATGACAACATAAAAATGGCGCTGACACGGTTCATTCCACAGCTTTCCGCCTTCGGCGCGCTGCAGCACACCTCTGATTCGATCATGCTGCATCAAACGCAGCGCCTTGCCGGGCTGACCGGCGCCTGGTCGGTGTTCAGCGGGTTTGCGGATATCAATGAGTACCGCGCTGCGCGGGAGCGGGCCCGCGATCGCTTCATCAAGCGTGAGCAGGCCAGCTTGATGATACTGCTGCAGGTACGGCAGGCGTTTTTACGCCTTCAGTCGGCCCGGCAGCTGCTCTCCCTCAGGGAAAAAGAGCTCAGCGCACGGCAGGAGCGGCTGCGGGAAATAAAGGCGCTCAGGCAGCAGGAGCTTGTTCAGCTTTCAGAGGAGCTTGAAGCACAGGCACAGCGGGACAGAGCAGCCGCACACCTGACCACAGCTGAGTACGGCCTTCAGGTGGCGATTGCAACGCTCCAGGACGTAATAGGCCGAACGCCGATGATGTAAAGCAAAACAGAAAGGCACTCCGGTCATAGCCCGGTTTATCCGGGCTATCCAGAAAGGCGACACAATGGCTACCAAGCGAACCATCATACTGAAAGCCGCAGCATCGGTTATATTTGCAGGCTGCCTGATAGCAGCCCTGGTATTCTTCGGCAACGGCACAAAAAAAACAACCCCATGGCCTGTTGAGGGCCGCCCTGTTAAAGCTCTCAGGGCTTCATTCACATCGGCGTGCAGAACCCGGTCATTTCCAGGCATCGCTCAGGCAACAAAAGAGGTTCATCTTGCGTTTCGGGTGGGCGGCCCCCTGCGCGGTCTGCCTGTGGAAATCGGCCAATTTCTCAGCCCGGGTGATCTTATCGCCCGCATTGACCCGCGGGATTACCGCGTACGGGTCGAAACGCTTGAAGCAAAGCTTGACTCCTACGAGGCAAAGCGCGTGGAGGCCAAGCTGCAATACGATCGATACCGGAATCTGTATGCGACAAACGCGGTACCAAAAGCGCAATACGATCATGCAAAAGCGGCGTATGACCGCCTGTCGGCCATGGTCGACCTCACTGCCCGGGAGCTTCAGGATGCCCGTAACGCGCTGGATGACACCGCCCTTACCGCACCTTTTCCGGGGTACGTGTATGCGCAGCTGGTCGAAAACTATGACTACGTCAAGCCCTCACAGCCCGTAGTAATTTTTCTCGACTGCTCTGTCATGGAGGTAACCGTGGGCATTCCGGAAGAGCTGGTCTCAGAAAGCATCGAATACCGTTCATTTGCCTGCTCTTTTGATGCCTATCCCGGAAAGCGCTACGAAGCGCACCTCAAGGAGCTCGCGCCGAAGCCGAAGCCGTCGAACCAGACGTATCCGCTCACCGTCATTCTTCCGCAGCCTGCATCAGAGCGGATAAAGCCCGGCATGGCTGCGGACGTGCACATGACATTCACCAGAAACGGCGTGTCCCGTCATATCCTGCTGCCCCCGGAGGCGGTTCTGCATGACCGTGACAATAAAACCTTTGTATGGGTAGTCGACCGGGACAGTAAAACCGTCAGCAAGCGGTTTATTACCGCGGGCTCGATGCAAAAGGCGGCAATCCCTGTCCTGGATGGCATTGCCGAAGGCGATCTGGTGGTAAGCGCCGGCGCACACTACCTAAGCCCGGGGACAAAAGTAAGCCTCTACTCAACCGAATGGAAGCCCGAAACCCAATACCCGGACACCGCTTCATGAAGCTCCCCGAGTACGCAGTCGATAACAGAGCGGTCGTTTTGTTCAGCATGTTTCTGCTGTTTGCCGGCGGCCTCTATTCCTATGACAGACTGGGAAAGCTGGAGGATCCGGAATTCACCATCAAAACCGCCATGATCATGACGCTGTACCCAGGGGCATCCCCTACCGCAGTTGAGCTGCAGGTAACTGATGAAATAGAGCGAGCGGTTCAGCAGCTGGAGTGGCTCGATGAGGTCCGCTCAATTTCAAAGGCCGGCATTTCGATTGTGTATGTTGACATTCAGGAGCGGTACCGCAAAAAGGACCTGCCGCAGATCTGGGATAAAATGCGCCGCAAAATATACGACGTACAGCCGAAGCTTCCGCCCGGCGCCGGGCGCCCTGAAATTTATGATGACTGGGGTGATGTGTACGGCGTTTTTCTTGCCCTCACCGGTGATGGCTACAGCTATGCCGAGCTGAAGGACTATGCCCGGTACCTGCAAAACGAGCTGCGGCTTGTTCAGGATGTCAACCGGGTCATGCTGTGGGGCCTGCAGCAGGAGTGCGTCTACGTGGAGATTTCCCGGGCCCGTCTTTCCGAGCTGGGCATACACCCGGAATCGCTTATCAAAACGCTCAACGCTCAAAACAAAGTTGTGTACTCAGGCAGCATGGAAACCGGCAGCGAGCGTATCAGAATAAATCTGTCGGGGGATTTCCGCAGCATAAAAGAAATAAAAAACCTTGTCGTTCTCGGTACGCCGCCCGAAGAGCTGGTGCTGCTGAAAGACATTGCGCGGGTGAGGCTGGGGTACCTGGATCCCCCGGAAACGCTGATGCGCTACAACGGAAAGCCCGCAATCGGGCTCGGCATCTCCACCGTACCCAACGGCAATGTGGTGGTAATGGGGGAAGCGGTCAAAAAGCGCCTTTCCGAGCTCATGAAGCATATGCCGGTCGGTGTGGACATTCAGCCCATTTTCTACCAGGCCCAGACCGTCAAAAAGGCAATCACAAAATTTGTCACCAACCTCACCGAGGCCATTGTCATCGTTATCGGCATCCTGCTTATCACCATGGGCGTTCGCAGCGGCCTGCTCATCAGCATTGCTCTTGTGCTGTCCATCGTGGGGACATTTGTCGTCATGCTGCCGTTCGGGATCGATCTTCAGCGGGCATCGATCGGCGCGCTGATTGTTGCCATCGGGATGCTTGTAGACAATGCGATTGTAGTCACTGAAGGAGCGCTTATCCGGCTGCAGCGGGGAAACGACTACCGCACTGCAGCAACGGCATCAGCCTCGGATACCGGCTGGCCGCTTCTCGGAGCAACGCTCATTGCCATTTTTGCGTTTTCCCCCATATTTCTATCTCAGAACAACACCGGCGAATACTGCCGGAGCCTGTTTCAGGTTATCGCCATTTCCCTGGGCCTGAGCTGGATCATTGCAATGATGGCAACGCCGGTGCTGTGCAGGCTGTTTCTGCGGATCAGCGAAGACAAAAAAGGCACCGATCCCTATGCACACCCGTTTTACCGCAACTATCGCTTCGTTCTCGAAAAAGCGCTTCGCCGCCGGGCGCTCACATTGCTGACAATGGTGATCCTGCTTGCCGCTGCAGGATACGGGTTCAGATATGTGGAAAATATTTTTTTCCCCAACTCGGAGCGCACCATGTTCATGCTCGAATACTGGCTTCCCGAGGGCTCGCGCATCCAGGAAGTGTCTGCAGATCTGCACCGCATCGAAACGTTTGTGGGCAGTCAGCCCGAAGTAACTCATACGGCTGCCTGCATCGGTGCAGGCGCCCCGCGGTTTATCCTCGAGTATGAACCGCAAATCCCCAACACCAGCTACGGGATTCTGCTGATAAACGCCGAACGCCTTCATGACGTCGACAGCCTTATACCGCGGATCGATGCCTACCTGCGGAAACATTTCCCCGAGGCTGAGCCCCGGCTGCGCCGGTTTCCGCTTGGGCCCTACACCGCATTCAAAATAGAGGCGCGCATCAGCGGTCCTGACCCTTATGTTCTCCACCGGCTTTCCGACCGGGCGCAGGAAATTATGCGAAGCGATCCCCGCACAATGGACACCCGCGACAACTGGCGGCAGCGGGTAAAAGTACTTCAGTGTGAGTTTTCCCAGCCCCGCGCGCGAAGAGCGCTGGTAACACGTCCTTCGGCTGCCATGTCACTGTCAGCCGCAACCGACGGAATTCCCGTAGCATTCTACCGCGAAGACGATGAGCTGATGCCGGTTCTGGTCAGAAGTCCGGAAAAAGAGCGCTATGATATAACCAATATCGGCTCGATGCCGGTACGCGGCAGAGGCCCGGAAAGCCTCCCTCTGGGACAGATAATAAAAAAATTTTCGGTCAGCAGCGAGGATCCCATTATCCATCGCTACAACCGCAGGCGCACAATCACCGCGCAGACACAGCCGCGCGATGGCGTGACTTCAAATGAAGTGCTGGCCAGCATAAAGCCTGAGATCGAGGCCATCGAGATGCCGGCCGGGTATCATCTTGAATGGGGCGGACAGTATGAAAAGGAGTGGGAATCACAGGATGAGCTGTTTTCCAGGCTTCCTATCGCACTGATTCTGATGGCTTTTACCGTGGTGACGCTCTTTAATGCATTCCGCCAGCCGCTCATCATAATGCTTATTCTACCCCTGTCCCTTATCGGCATAACGGTCGGCCTGCTTGTGACCGACATGCCCTTCGGGTTCATGGCCCTCCTTGGTGCACTGAGCCTGTTCGGCATGCTGATAAAAAATGCCGTGGTGCTGCTGGACCAGGTCGATCGTGAAATAGCTGCGGGCACCGAGCCGTACCGCGCGGTGGTCATATCGTCTGTAAGCCGCCTTCGTCCTGTGCTGATGGCATCTTTCACCACCGTACTCGGCATGATTCCGCTTCTCACAGACCGCCTGTACGGTCCGATGGCAGTCACGATCATGTTCGGTCTCACATTTGCGACCGCCCTCACCCTTCTTGTCGTTCCGGTGCTGTACACGCTGTTTTTCAGGATAGAAGTGAAGCCGTAACAGCTCCAACAAAGCCGGAGAAAAAGGGGCTTTCGCTCATCCGCGGGCACGCTGTTGCTTTGTCCGCCTCACAATATCAGTGCCGGCATCATTATCCTGACTAAAGGTCGGTTCTACCTTTCTAAAAACATCCACCCCGGGTGCAATTCGGATTTTATAAATCAAACTGGTAAACCAAACGTGTCCAAAATAAATAATAACATTGAGCAAAAGCCGGTTCGGGCGGGTCTCTGCGCAGCCGCCGCCAGATAAAACCTCACTTCATGGACGGCCCGATGCTGCTGCGTGTAACTACGCAGCAGGCATTGTGCAGGAATTGTCCCGGGCAGCACCGTCCGCCGGGCCGTGTGTGTACTGAAACATAACGGCACATGCCGCTGCATAACCTTTTGAACGTGTTGCGGGGGCTTTGCAGAGCCCCGCCCGAACCGGCTTCGGAACCTATTTTGGACACTACTGCTGGTAAACATTTCACAAATGCACAGGTAATACCTCACAGCACAGCCGTCCGCGGCCCTCTACACTATACATAGACAACGCTAACCTGGGGTTTTTCGGGGGTAATGCCATGAAAACGGACGACAATGCGTATGCAGCAACCTGTAAAAACGAAATATTCAGCCGCATGGTCAACGGCCGTCATGATTTTGAGGGCCTTCTGGAGATGGGCCGCCAGGCGTTAAACCGGAACATGGTTCGGGAGGCCTACCAGGCGTTCATCGCTTCATACAAGCTCAACAGCAAAGATCCCCGAAGCCTGTCCTATATCGGCTTATGCGAGGCGCTTCTGGGCAAGCCGGTCGACAGGGCCCTGCATCTTTGTGAGCAGGCTGTAGAAAACAATTACTGCTATCCGGATCTGTACTGCAACCTTGGCCGTATATTTCTCCTTTCGGGGAACAAAGAAAAAGCGTTTCAAACATTCAAAAAGGGGCTGATTATAGACAACAGCCATTCCGGCATTACGAGGGAAATTAAAAAAATGGGGATTCGCAAACAGCCTTTTTTTACATTTCTCAGGCGAAGCAATCCACTGAACCGGTTTGCCGGACGGCTTCGAGCGATGTTAAACGGAAACAGCAAAGAGAGACACCTGTTAAAAGACGGAAGCAGGGTAACATCGCAAAAATCAACCTTTGTCGATTTTTCAGGGCAAACCCGGCGCCTGTCGGCGACAGACTTATGAAACACTGCATACGCTTTTGCGGCCTCACCGCTAACGGTCATTGCCAAAGCGCACAGGCTATTTTAACCGTCTGCTTTTTACCATATAAAAAACCGATCCCGCAGCAATCGTGACAAAACCCCAAAACGGCGCAAGCGGCCTTTTAAGCAGACAAAACAGAACAACCCACAGGCTGACCCCAATAAAAAAAAGCGGCGTTACCGGATAGCCGGCGGTGCGGTAGGGCCGCGGCACATCAGGCTTTCGCATCCGCAGCACCATCAGCCCCGCCACAGACAGCATGGTAAACAGCGAAAGCGTAAAGCCGATGTATATCAGCAGATCCTCAAAGGCAGCCGTTATCGTCATGACACCGGCAAGCGCGCCCTGCAGCATCACTGCAAGTACCGGCGTGCGATGCCGGGGGCTGACCCTTCCGAATATTGCGAAAAAAGATCCGTCACGTGCCATTGCATAGTACACGCGCGGCCCCTGAATCATCATGGCGCTTGCCACCGAGACCAGGCACACCGCTACCAGCAAAGAAAACAGCCGTTCAGCTCCTGAGCCGAACAGCTCGCGCACCGCACAGGCACCCACCTCGATGACCCCGCTCATCTGTTCCGGAGAAAGCGCATATACATATGCGATATTGACAGCCGCATACAATACAGTAACTGTAAGCGTTCCTGCAAAAAGGGCGCGCGGTATGTTTATGTGGGGATTGACGATTTCCCCGCCCAGATAGGCCGCCGCATTCCATCCGGCATAAGCAAATAGAACAAACACAACCGCCACGGCAAACTCCCCGGAAAACAGCAGCATTGGGCGCGGCATGTTCGACAAAGATGATACCGAACCTTCACCGAAGCACAGCCCGGCAATCACAAAAAGAACAAGCGCGATCACCGCCGTTGCCGTCAGCGTATTCTGCACTCGGCTGCCGATCCGGAGGCTGCATGAGTGAACCACGGCAAGGGCCGCAATCAGCGCCAGGGCGCAGCAGGCATATCCGGAAATGCTCACAAGCGGCATAGAAATATGAAAGCCGGCAACATGAGCGCTCAGCCCGGAGGGCACCGCCTGCAGCCCGTAGTGAGCAAACGCGATGGCTGCAGCGGCAATAGGGGCAGAAAATCCAACAATAAGCGATACCCAGCCCGACAGAAAGGCCGCACACTTTCCGAAGCTTTCCCGCAGGAAAACATACTCGCCGCCGGCAGCAGGGTACATGGCGCCAAGCTCCCCGTAGCACAGGGACCCCGAAAGCGCAAAAAGGCCGCCGACTACCCAGCACAGAAGCAAAGCCGGGGCGCTGCCGAGCTCCTGCATCACCAGCCCGGAAGTGGTAAAGATGCCGGTGCCGACCATGGAGGCAATGACAATAATCGTTGCGGACCAGGGACCGATCTGCCGCGATAGAGAATCCTGCACCGGGCTGTTTTCATGGGAGCACATGTCGCTGTTCATAGAAAATCCCTGTAGTTAAGACAGGCCGGTGTATCAAACGTGTCCAAAATAAATTAAAGCATAGAGCAAAAGCCAGTTTGGGGGTCTCTGCGCAGCCTCCGCCATTTGAAACCTCCCTTCATGGACGGCCCGCTGCTGCTCAATAAAATATGTGACAGGCATTGTGCAGGGATTGGCCCGGGCAGCTCTTTCGCCCGGGCCGTGTGTGTACTGACGTTTAACGGCACATGCCGCTGCCTAACCTCTTGAAGGTGTTGCGAAGGCATTGCAGAGCACCGCCCGAACCGGCTTCGTTACATTGTTTTGGACACCAGTGCCTGTGCGTATCAGATAAACAGCACACAGCCCATATCAAACGTGCCGCCGGGAATAGCGACCATGCTTTCTATTGTGTCGAGGTCCCCTGTGGTCTCACAGGCTCCGGGAAACAGCAGTATCGTTATCACACAGAAAATTTTCATTGAAGCCATGGCTCTTTTTTTGAGACACAACATATGCCCTCAATAAAAGACTGGTCAATACCGGCAATGCGGTGATCGATTCACTCTCCTGTATTTACCGAATCGATGAGGCTTTTCTCACATTCTTCCGACGTTTGAAAAACAGAATCAATTTCATGAGGCGGAGCATGATTTTGAGTTTGAGGCCCTCAAACTCCGCAGCGACATCACGCAGGTGACGGCGGATGGGGAGCGCCTGCGGGCATTTCTCCTCACACTGCCCGCACTCCGTACAGCGGGAGGCAAATCCCGGCTCCCTGCCGCTCAGGGGGCGACCTGCCATAAACAGATAGCGGAAAAACCCCTCTTTTCTGTTTCCCCACAGCAGTGAGTTGTATGCATCGAAACATTCAGGAACAGCCACACCGGCCGGGCACGGCATACAGTAGCGGCAGCCCGTACAGGCCACATTCATCAATTGGCGGTACTTCTGCTCAGCCCGCCTGATAATCTCAAGCTCCTTTTCTGTCAATGAGCCGGGCTTTCCCTCATCGGCGATCCGCAGATTCTCCTCGATATGGGCCTCCTCGTTCATGCCGGATAGAATTGTAATGACTTCAGGGCGGTTCCAGATCCAGCGAAGGCTCCACTCAGCCGGGGTTCTTTTGACCTCGGCCTCGGAAAAGATGCGCTCGATATCCGGCGGCATCGGGCGGGCCAGATTGCCGCCGCGAAGCGGCTCCATCACAATAACCCCGAGCCCTTTCCCGGCGGCGAACTCAAGGCCGCGGGTGCCGGCCTGGTGCTGCTCATCGAGGTAGTTATACTGGATCTGGCAGAAGTCCCAGTCATAGGATTCGATGATAGCGGTGAATTCATCATAACCGCTGTGAAACGAAAACCCGATATTGGCAATCCTGCCGTCCCTTTTTGCCGTATTCATAAACTCGACAACACCCAGCTCCTGCAGGCGATGCCAGTCGGCCAGGCCCAGCTGGTGCAGCAGATAATAATCGATTGTGCCGGTGCGCAGATTCTGCAGCTGAAGGTTTAGAAGCATATCCATATCTGCCCGAGCACGCACATCCCAGTGCGGCAGCTTTGTGGCAAGCTTCACCTTCTCCCGGTAGCCGTCGGATAGAGCACGCCCCAGAAACGGCTCGCTCGCGCCGCCGTGGTACGGCATAGCGGTATCTATATAATTCACACCACGGTCGATGGCCATCCTGATCTGTGCGGTTGCCCGCGGCTCATCGATTTTTGACCCTTTCAGCGGCAGGCGCATGGCCCCGAATCCCAGTATGGAAAGCCGGTCGCCGCTTTTCGGCATGGTTCGGTACAGCATAGGTCATCCCCCCCTGCGCCCCCCCCGGAAAGGCCGGGGGATTACTCATGATTATTGAAGGTTTTGTTTACCCGCTGATGCGCTGCAGCCGCTGCACAGCAGCTGTCCGGTGAGCTTCAGGCAGGGCGTTTAGCGCAGATTCGACTTCGTTAAAGGAAACGATACCGTGCCGGATAAGCCCCTGAACAAAATCAAGGTCACGATCTCTTCCTGCAGCGAGTTTGCTGGCCGCTATGTCCACAGGTGACAGACACCATCCGGTTACACCCCCTGTGTTTTCATTACAGACCCGAACGAGTCGATTTTGCCATTCAAACGGCAGTATAGCCGTTTCAGGCCCGACGCCGTGTGCATAGTATCCGAATTCTTCTTCAAACATCGATGCTTCACCAATCGAGCCGTCAATCAGATCGGCTTTTTCAGGATCCCTTCGCGGATAGACATCAGCTTCCCGCGACACCAGGAGTTCATGCGGCGCATCGGGACAGGACCCCAGTATGGCCTGACTCCCGATGATTATCAGCTCATCAGTCCCGGATACAGCACCGGAAGCTCTGATGATGTGCTCAAGATCCTGTCTTTTCATGGTCACGAAATCTCCTGTATATGTCCCATCGCTCCCCGGGGGTCAAAACACCGCAAAACGGACTGTTCTGCCGAAGACGCTGCCCTTGTTCGGAAACCTCAAGAAGCATTTCCCGCACCTCATCCCATGGCTTTTCGAGCAGTTCAAGCCATTCACGGTTACAGCGGCTCGGGCTTCGGGCCTCCCACCTGCGGCAAACGGCTTTTGCTTTTTCAAGGCCTGACCGTAGTGGGTCGGCCTCTATCTTTTCAACAATCGCGCGGCAAAGCGAAAGACTTCGCCGATCCACGTCCTGATGTGTTTTCATGATGCTTAACGAGCGCTGGCAGTGAGATACTGCGGATCAAATTAATGTGCTGTTACAAAGATACATAGTATACGTATAAGGAATTTCATTAAAAGTGTAAAGAAAATAGAAAACTTTTTGCAAACCGGAGGTAAAATCTCAGACCATTCCCCCAATTCCGGTTGGAAAATCCCTGCCCCTGTGTTTAAATAAGGCTTAAAAATACAACCCTTTTTATAACCGCCGGGCACCTGGAGCGCCTATGGAACACCGATTCATTACCGACGTTGTCAGCATTGTCTGCCTGTCCACGGTTTCCCTGTTTATCTGCAACCGCATCCGGATTCCGACCATTGTAGGTTTTCTTCTTGCCGGGCTTCTTGTCGGCCCGTACGGGCTTTCTATGGTTCACTCTGTTGAAGCTGTTGAAACAATGGCTGAAATTGGTGTAGTGCTGCTTCTGTTTACAATCGGCATCGAATTCAGCCTCCCGAACCTCTTGAAAATCCGCAAAACGCTTATTGTGGGCGGGCTAACGCAGGTCGGCGGCACATTCTGCGTAACGGCAGCCCTTATGCTGTACAGCGGAATGCCCGCAGACCGCGCCGTATTCCTGGGGCTTTTAATTGCGCTCAGCAGTACGGCAATTGTGCTGAAAACGCTTCAAAAGCGCGGTGAAATCGACCTGCCGCATGGAAAAACAACACTTGCCATTCTTATATTTCAGGATCTGCTTGTCGTTCCGTTTATGCTCTTTGTGCCGCTGCTTGCAGGAACCGTTTCGCTCAGCCTATCTGCAATGGCTCCCTTTCTCATCAAAGCTGTCGCGTGCCTTGCAGCGGTTATTGTGTGCGCACGCTGGATATTGCCCGAAATTCTTCATCAGGTGGCAAAAACCCGTGACTCTGAACTTTTCCTGTTCACCGTTATCGCCATTGGGTTCGGAATCGCATTCGTGACCTACAGCATAGGGCTTTCTCTCGCCCTGGGAGCCTTTCTTGCAGGTCTTATACTCTCCTCATCCCAGTACGGGCTTCGGGCGCTGGGGAGAATTCATCCGCTTCGGGATATTTTTATCAGCTTTTTTTTCGTGTCGATCGGCATGCTGCTCGATCTGAACGTCATCGCCGAGAATCCCGCTCTCATCCTGGCAGGTACCGCTCTTATTATCGGCGGTAAATTTTTCTTTGCCGCCTGTGCGGGCATACTGATCGCCCTGCCCCTGCGGGCCTCCCTGCTCACCGGCCTGTCTCTGGCACAGGTGGGTGAATTCAGCTTTATTCTGGCCGATTCCGGACGAGCCGCCGGGTTAATAGACACGAACCTTTTTCAGCTGTTCCTGGGGATGTCTATCCTCTCAATGATAGTCACCCCGTTTCTTATCCAATGGGCGTCGGGAATAGCCGATGCGCTTGTAAAGCTCCCGTTTCCCTCCATGCTGAAACACCGTGGGCTGACCAATTCCCCGAAAGCACCGCTCTGCGAGCATCTGATAATTATCGGATACGGCCTTGGCGGCCGTCACGTAGCCGAGGCTTCGCAGGCATGCGGTATTCCCCACGTCATCATAGAGGCAAATCCAGAAACAACACGGGCGCAAAAATCGTCCGGCAAGCTCATATACCATGGTGACGCAACCAGCAGCACCCTGCTTGACCATGCAGGGGTTACAGAAGCCCATGCGGCGGTTGTCACCATCGGCGATCCGGTAGCAACCCGCCGTATCGTCGAGGAAATACGCACGATTAACCCTAACATCTATATCATCGTTCGCAGCCGCTATTTTGCGGATCTTGCCCCCTTGTACCGGCTCGGGGCGAATGAGGTGATAGCCGAAGAATATGAAACCTCTATAGAAATTTTTACCCGCGTGCTTCGCAGATATTTTGTTCCGCACTCCGACATTGAGTCGCTTGTCGAAAGGATACGCTCCAACGGCTATCACATGATACGCTCCGATTCAGCAGATTACAAAAAAATACACGACTTTGTCGCACTGCTGTCAGACATCGACATACGCATCATGCGCGTTGAAAAAGAATCCGGCGCAGCCGGCAAAAGCCTTGCCGAGCTGAATCTGCGAAAAGAGTACGGCATTACCATATTTGCCATCATCAAAGACGGGGAGAAGGTATCGCTTCCCGATGCGGATCAAAAGCTCGAGCCCGGTGATTCGGTCATTGCGGTTGGCCTTCCCGAGCTTCTGGTGTTTGCTGAAACAATATTCAAGGCAGGCCAGAGCTGAAGCCTCAGCGTGAATTCCAATATCGCCTGCCGGAGGCATGCCCTTCAACCCCTGATGCCCGGGCACAGCGCTATATAAACATGCGCGAAAAGGAGGGAATATACGTCACAATGCCCACAATGATCAGGCGCATAAAGAGAAAGGGCCAGACAGTCTGATATACTTCAGGCAGGGGCTTGTTGAACCGGTACGCGGAAAAAAACAGGTTCAGCCCGACGGGCGGGGTAAGATAGCCAAGCTCAAGATTGACAAGGAATATAATGCCGAGATGCACCGGATCGATACCATAGGACGTTGCAATAGGCAGCACAATCGGCACGACAACCACCAGCGCGCTGAATATATCCATCATGCATCCCACCACAACAAGACACAGGTTGAGCAGCAATAGAAAAACCACCGGGGATGAAACGCTGCGCTGCATCCAGTCAAAAAGCGCTGAAGGCACCTGCGCATCAATCAGGTAGTTTGTCAGGCCGAACGCGCATCCCAGAATAATGAGCACCCCCCCGACAAGCCTGCTGCATTCGACCACTGCATCGTAAAGCCCGCCTGCCAGACCCGACCGGCGGTGTATCACGCATTCAAGCACAACAGCATACAGAGCGGTAAGCGCAGCGGCCTCAACGATTGTCGTAAGCCCTCCGAAAATACCCACAATAATGATTGCCGGGATCAGAAGATCCCATTTTGCTGCAGAAACAGCTTTTATTATTTCGTCAAAGCTGAATCGCTCTACTGCCGAACCGCTTTTTCTGTATATATACACTCCGTACAGCGACATCAAAATAACCAGCGCCATGCCGGGAGCGATGCCGGCAAGAAACAGTTTATTAATCGGCGTTGCAGCGATCACCCCGTATAAAATGATGGGCAGCGCCGGCGGAAAAAGGATGCCGACAGAGCCGGAAGCGGTTATAAGCCCCAGAGAAAAGCGCTCCGGGTAGCGCTCGCTTACCAGCACCGGGTACAGAAGGCCGCCGAGCGCGATAATGGTTACGCTTGACGCACCGGTAAACGTGGTGAAAAACGCACAGACAATCACCGCGGCAATTGCGACGCCGCCGGGAAGCCAGCCGAACAGTGCCCGGAACAGATGCACCAGGCGCTGGGAGGCGCCGCCGCGGGCGAGCACATAGCCGGCAAGGGTAAACAGGGGAATTGTCGGAAGCACCGGAGAGGATACAATGCGGTATACCTCCGAGGGAACCGCTGAAAGCGGGATGCCGTTTTGAAAAAACAGGAAAAGGGCAGCCCCGCCCAGCCCGACAAAAAGCGGTGCGCCGAACGCCACCGCTATGACCAGAGCGCCAAGACCCGGCAGCACCAGCAGATGCCGCGACTCAACCGGAACCAGCACCGACAGCAGCACCAGAGCCGCTGCGCCGGCAATAGCAAAGCGGCCGCTCACTCCTGTCGGGGCTTTTGTGATAAAGCGAATCGCTATGATTCCCATAAAAACCGGCATGGGAATCTGAGCAGCCCAGGTCGGCAGAAAGGGCGCGACACAGAACGGTGCGCTCAGCTCAACAGCGACCAACTGAGCAGCGGCAGCAGCAAACACGATAGCGACTGCTGCTGACGCCGCATAATAAAATACCCGCGCCGCATAAACAAAGGATCCTGAGCCGGCACGCCTGCCGGTTGACAGGCGCAGGTGGCTGTCATTACGTGCCGCAAGCGATGCGCCGATAAAGGCGATCCATAGCGTCGCATGGCTTACATAGGAATCGATACCCGGCAGGGAATAATTGCAGGCTTTCCGGAAGGCGGCATCAATAATCGGCAAAAGCACCATGCAGCCCATGACTGCTGCAGCGGCATATTCCTCTGCAGACGACCATAATCGATCGCTTATGCGAAAGGCCTTCTGTATGGCGGAAAGCCCCATCAATAGTTACTCGGCAGTTGTGGAATCGATGGACATTGCTGTTTTTTTGCTTGCGGAACGGTACTGCCGCTTAAGCTCAAGAGCCCGGTCAAAAACATCCTCCGGGATGATGCCGCCGCGTATTTTGGGATACATATCCTGAAGCGGCCTGAGCCAGGCGCTTTTGTTGTCCGGCGAAACTGAAATCACCTGCAGGCCGTGTTCGGTCATAACCTGTATCGCCCGCTGATCGAGAGCGCGAATGCGGCCCTGGAAGCTTCCTGCAATACGCTCGGCAGACTGCATAAGCTTTTGCCGAAGTCCGGCATCAATCGACTCCCAGACATCCCTGCGCACAATGGTGCATGCCACAGCGATCCCGTAGCTGACATCGATCATATAGGAGGCTTTGCCGAACAGCTGATAGGACAGCGCCAGAATGGGGGAATTGATAAACCCGTCGGCAAGCCCTGTCTGCAGCGAGGTGAGCAGCTCGTTCATGGAAATGTCGACTGTTTTAAAACCTGCCTGTGCCCATATGGTCTTGCTGGTGCGATCGCCTGTAAAGGTGCATATTTTTTTCTGCTGCAGCTTTTCTATAGTGCGTACGTTTTCATTAACAAAAAAATAAATATGGCCTGCATCGCCGTAATTGACAATCGTGTACCCCTTCCCGGAAAACCGCTTTTCAAAAACGGGCGCCAGCTTTTTCCGGCAGTAGTCGAGCTGATCGTATGAGGAAATCATTCCGGGGACCTGCAGCACCGTATATGACGGATCAATCAGCATGGTTCCGATTGATGAAAGCACGGCAGCCTGTATCTGCCCGATGCGCAGCTTGCGCACCATGTCATATTCATTGCCGGAGACGCCCCCGGGGTAAATCCGGAGCTTCACGGTACCCTCAGACAGGCGCTCCCATTCCTGTGCTAATTGCAAAAGCGCATCATGAAAAACGGTCCCTTCGGGCGCAAGCGTGGCAAGCTTTATAAGCACCGGGCTCTGTCCCGCATACGCTCCGTGTGCTGCCAGGCAGAAAAATAAAAAAATGAACGCTGCAATAAGCACCCTTCGCACGGGTATATGATTATTCATGGCGCATCTCCTAAAAAGAGGTCATCACTGTGTTCTTTTAAATAGCGCGCTTTTTCCTGGGCGATTCTGTTGGCAAGCCGGTGCTGAGGATACGAGTCAAGGTCAAAGCTGAGAATACGATGTATATAGCGGTTAAATTCGCTGCGGTTTTGCTGCGGAATGCTCACTGATTCGACATATGTCAGCAGCGGTGAGAGTTTTTCGTCCCCTGAAAGCGCGCGCGCCCGTTCAAAATGATACTCAGCCCTGTCCCGGTCGGCATCGCTCATGCGGCTGCCGCCCCTCCAGGCGATAAAAAATTCATGAAGGGCGCCATGATCGAAATCGGGCTGAAGCATGTAGGCATGCTGCATGAGTGCATTGACCTCCTCGAGCCGTACAAGAGCGCCAGGGTCGGTTTTGTCAAGTGAAATCCATTTTGCGAGGGCGGCTCCAGCCCAGTACAGAAAGGGTACGCTGCCGGTATCCGTTATATCCGCTACTGCTTTTTCAGGATCCTTATCATACAGCCGCGCACACATGTCGCCGCTGAGCAGCAGCGCTTCCCGTGCATACTGATATGCTCTTAAGTAAAACTTGCGCGCCCGGCAGCGCAGGCGGCGGTATGCTGTGACATCGCGGTGCTTTTCCCGGGCCGCCTCCAATTCTATACACGCATGCGCATACAGCATATAGCCCCTGGCCAGGCTGAGGCACAGGCCGGAATTGTCAGGAGACTCTGCACGCAGAATCTCCATTGTCTTCAAGCTGCCTGGAAGCGCCTGCCTGACGAGCTCAAGGTCTCCCTCTGTGGAGAACGCTGTTTGCGCGCCGCGGCCGAGAGTCCCTGCAATAGAGCCGATGGCTTTCTGCCGCAGGGTGCAGCCGCCGGCACTCATAAGCGCCGCAGACAGCCATACCGCAAACACGGCCACTGCAGCGGCTTTTAGTGCCGGTATTTGAATCATGTAGTCAGGTTCCTGCTATCGTTTACATATAATAGGTGGCCGGGCATTAATGTCGTACTATATCGCGTAGCTGCTTCGCAGTCCAGATTTTTTACAGATCATGTGGTTTTACTGTATACAGCAGGGTTAACGAACCAATTAACGATGTATTAATTTCCCGTTAATCTTTCCCGTGCAAAAGCGTTTCTTAACCAAAAAACGGCGGGAGGCTCAATTGATGTCATGGAAAATCATCTGGAGCGCATCCAGGATGCTTTTGCATTTAAAGCTATGCCGTTCCTGCGATGAGCTGAATGCTGCGTGAAAGCACAGCGTATATCTAAAAGTAATAATTGATCCACGCAAATGCGCCGGAGGCGGGGGAAAGCCTGATATTCGTCTCGGACAGCCTGAATCCGCCGTACTCAGAGCCCGGCTCCCCGAAATACAGACTGGCGCCCGCTGTAAAACGCACGCTTCGGGTAATCTCCCAGACAATCCGGGGCTGTACAATCCCTGAGGGATCCTCCACATTAACAATAAGCGTAGCAAGAATATTGACGAGCGGGTGCACTTCCACCCGGAGGTGCCCGCTCATATAGAGCTCTCCGAGCGTAAACAGCCCCCCGCGCGCCAGCCGGTCGGCAACGGCTGGCTCCTCAAGCGCTTCCCGGTAGCCGCCCGAGGGAAGCGTGTTCACATAGAGCTCAACAAACCCGTACATGTTTCGCTCCCACAGCACCCAGGAATAGTCAATGTTCGCTGTAAGCGACAAGAACGCGTCCTTGCGCCGGTCGTCGTCTCCCAGAAGCGTCAGCACGGTATCAACGCGCCAGGCCGCACTGCCCAGGTAGCCCACGACCCCTGTCCCCAGAAGCACATCTTTATAATGGCCGGCGATAAGCAGATCCCATTCATAGACGCCGGCGGCCCCGTGCATTTTGATGGCCAGAGATGACCGGCCCAATTCGAGTTTGTGTGATTTTCTGTCGCGGCGCGGCACAAACAGGATCTGGAAATCGGTGCCACCAGCATAAAACTGCACAAGCGCCATATCATCGCCTATTTTATACTCCCGCTCGATATCGGTCGGGCGGAACGGATTAAAAAGATCCATGCTGTTGAATATCAGGCCGTTTCCCCAGGTAAGCGCCTGACGCCCGATACGGATTGCGCCCCATGAGGGCAGCAGCGTCAGAACGAACCGGTCGATGCGGTGGTACCACACAGCGCTTCTGCTTGTATCAAGCGAGTCAGTAAAATCAAACAGCCGGCCGCGGTCGTCGGGAATTGCGCCGAGCAGCGCCGGAACGTCCTGAGCATACCGCCCGATACGGTGCTGAAGCCGGCGGGTATCGCCGCCGGCAAATATCGACTCATAGTGCAGGTCTACATAGATATCACCGCGCACATAATACCTGCCGGTGAGCCGGAATTCGACCGATCCGTCATAATACGGGCCAAGCCCCTGCAGCCCGTAAAGGGATCCGCTTTCCGGCCATGAGGTCGAGCCGCGCAATTTCAGATGGCCTCCCACCGCGTGGTCGCTGCCTTCCCATGCTGCTGCAGCTGACTCGTTCGGGCATAAAAAACAGCAGGAAGCTAACAAAACAGTGAGCACAAAAAAATTGAATACGGAAGTAATTCCACCATATGCCGGGGTCTTAAATAGATACACCTGAAAATTTTGCATCCGCAAACGCATCACTGAGAACGTGTTTCATCATCGGTCAGGCGGCCGTCCCGGATATGAATCAGGCGGCGGGCATAGTCCATAACCAGAGCGTCGTGTGTTGAAAAAATAAATGTCACGTTGTGCTCCTCGTTCATGCGCTTCATCATTTCAAGCAGCCCTTTGCCGGTGTTAGAATCAAGATTAGCGGTCGGCTCATCCGCAAGTACGATTGACGGCCCTGAAACGATTGCGCGCGCCACAGCAACCCGCTGCTGCTGCCCGCCGGAGAGCTCAGCAGGGCGGCGGCCACAGCTCCCTGAAAGTCCGACTTCATCGAGAATCGCAGCAGCCCGCTTCCTGCGCTCTTCAGCGGGCACGCCCTGCAGCAGCATGACAAACTCTACATTCTCAAGTGCCGACAGCACCGGAATAAGGTTGTATGACTGAAACACGAAACCAACCCTTCGCAGCCGGAGCTCCGCCCGCCGGGTGCTGCTCATGCTCTGCAGATTGCTGCCCTCAACCACAACTGTACCGGCATCGGGCATATCGAGCCCGCCAAGCATATTGAGCAGCGTTGTTTTCCCCGATCCCGAGGGACCTGCAAGAGCAGCAAACTCGCCCCGGTCTATAGCGATCGTCACACCATTGAGCGCGGTTATGGCGACCTCGCCGGTGCGGTACGTTTTGGTAAGCTCACGTCCCTCTACGATATTCATAATTGCCGTTCTCCTGTGGTGCTGATATCGTTACATGTACCTATGTCACATCCGAAGCTACAATTGACGACTCACTTAAAAATCTCCCCTGACCCCTATTTTCAAAAGAGGCGAAAAAGCAGTTCTCCTCTCTTTGCAAAGGGAGGCCGGGAGGGATTTTACATCCACATCGTTTATAAAACGGCCATCTCTGTTTACCCCTGGGTGCGCGTCAGCGTCTCCACCGGATGGAACCGCGCGGCTTTCAATGCCGGATACAGGCTCACTGCAACACCGAGGACAAACACCACCAGGTTCGCAGCCGCAACATCCTGCACCCGCAGCTGCGGATAGATGACGCGCGACATCCCGACATATTCGGAGCCCTGCGCAAAAGCTGAAAGGTCGATTCCAATTCCCGAAAGAACAGCGCCGGTAATGCAGCCGATACCATTGCCGATACACATACCGATTATGAGCAGCATGCAGGCTTCAAGAACAACTTCTTTAATAATTGCAACGGGTTTCATGCCGAGTGCCTGCAGAAGGCCGAACTCCCGCATCCGCTCCATGACCGCCATGAGAATGGTATTCACAATACCGAAGCCCATAGCGATAAACACCACAACATACATCAGATACAGGTACCCCTCAAACACGGCAAGATAGCCCCGCACCAGCGGCAGCAGCTCTTTCCATGTGTATACTGCAAAGGTATCTGCAGAAAGACGGTCACGCAGGCGGCCGGCAACACGGTCAACCGCTGCGCGGTCAGGCAGCAGCACGCATACCTCAGAAACCGAGCGTTCAAGGCCGAGCATATCCTGAGCCGCCTTTTTTGTGATAAAAGCATACTGCTTTTCCGTCGCCTGCATTTCAGCCTCAAACAGGCCGGCAATGCGGAAGGCGCGTGAGGCAATTTCTCCCGAGGTGTCCTGTGACATCAGAACAAGCTTTTTGCCCGCGCCGGTCTCCATGGTTTCTGCAAGCTCTTTTCCGACCAGTATGCCGTACTCATCATCAGGATCGAGATAGATGCCCTCAACCGCATCGCTGCCGATAAAGGAAACCCGTTCCTCCCGCTCAGGCTCGATCCCCACCAGCGTCACGCCTGAGGTGTGCCGTGCATTGTTTGCAACCGCCGTCACCTTGACCCGGGAGGTCCACACTGCACCGTCAGGCAGGCAGCTTTGCAGCGCATTTTCAACCGCTTCTGTATCGCGGATGCTGTGTGCAACCACCGGGTCCGCACGATACCCGCTCCGGTGAATCTGAATATGGCCGGTAAGCGTAGACACCCCGTTATGTATGATGCTTTCCAGCATGCCCTGCGCAAACGCGCCAAGCACGATCATGCTCCACACGCCGATAACGATTGCAAGCAGAATCGCTGTCGTCCTGCCGCTGTTGCGCCATATATTCCGCCATGCCAGGCTCAGATACATACGGGTTAAATGGTTACAGGGTTCAGAGATTCAGGGTTTATACGCATATCAATCGGTATCGCGTTTCGCCTGAGCTTAACGTCCAGGGCCGTCGGTATTGTCATCGGCTACGAAACAATAATAATATCAAAAAGCTTACGGTTCACGCGCACCTCACTGCGGAGTCGCTGCGATCGCTTTCACCATATTTATCCGCCAGACTTTGCAGGCCGGATACAGCGATGTCAGCACAGTAATAACAAGCACAATCGCCGGGCCGACGGTAATCGAAGCCGCCGAAAGCTTTGGATAAATGCGATCCGGGATACCGAACTCCCGCAGAAGCTCTCCGGTGCCCGGCAGCACTATGCCGACATTCTGGAAATACAGCGTCAGCAGGCTGCCCGATACCGTACCTGCACAGATACCGATCAGCGTAATCATCGACGATTCCATTATCAGTATCCGGGACAGCCGCCCCGGGCGCGTTCCGATAGCCATGAGCACGCCAAGCTCTTTTTTGCGCTCGATCACCGCCATTAAAAAGGTATTGAGAATGCTGAATGCAACAATGATAATCAGTATGACATACATTATCATGCCGCTGTACAGGTCAAGCTGAATGCTTTGATACAGCCCGGGCAACAGCTCTTTCCAGTCCAGAACCGCAAGGGGATACCGGCTGTCCACACCGCTGATTCTTTCGGTAATTGATTGCTTTATCGCTGCGACTGCATCAAGGCGGTCTGCGACAATAACCGCCTCATGCACAGCGCCGCGCATACTGTACACAGCCTGAAAGTGTCCAAGCGGAATATGCATCGACGCGCGGTCGAACTCTTCCTGCCCGGTCCGGTATATACCTTTCACCGCACACACAGTGGCGGCAATGGAGCCGTCCCGCCCCTGTCCGAGCACCACCACCTCGTCACCGATTTCAAGATTGAGGTTTTCAGCAAGCAGGGCCCCGACAAGGGCCCGGTTTGTGTCGCCGGGTGAAAGAAACGATCCCTTTTGTACCAGCGATTCAAGCCGCGAAACAGCGGTCTCGCGCACGGGATCGATGCCCACGACAAGGGCGCCGCAGGTCCGGTTGTCGGCAGACAGCAGCGAAAACCCGTTAGCCCGAAACGAATATCCGGAGACCGCCTCACATCGCGTAAGCTTTTCTGCAATAGCATCCGGCATGGTCACCACACGGCGCACGTCGCGGCTGTCGTGATACCCCTCTGCCTGAACCTGAATATGGCCCGTGTGGATTTTCACCGAGGTGTTGATCATGGTGTCGTAGGAGCCCAGCTGCACAGAAAGCATGAACACCAGCAGCAAAGACGCAAACGCAATTGCGCCAATCGTGAGCATGGAGCGCCTCGTATTTCGCCAGATGTTGCGCCACGCCATGATTGCGTCAATGGTCACGGGTCCGGCTACCTCCGGGGGGTTCTCAGCGCCTGCAGCGTAAACAGCCGGTCAGGCACATCGTCTTTAAAAGAAACATTTTTATACTCAAGAAGCGTCCACTCATTCTCGTGGCCGGTTTTCTGCATTTTCCACACCATCGGAAACAGCTTGCTGTCGACGCTGCGGATATCTCGCGTTGTGAGCTCTTTTACCGGCTGCATATCCTGGTCATAAAACGTCTGCTCCAGCAGCACATAATCCTCGCGCACCCGGTGCTTCTGCATGCCCCAGACAACCGGCGCCTTGGGGCGGGGAACTGATTTAATCACATAAACGGTTTTTCCCTCATGGGTCCCGGCCTTCACAAGCGTATGGGTATACTGTCTCAGAATATCAGTCGATTTCGCCAGATCGTTGTTAGAGAAATCTGAGCCCATCCATGACTGCGACATCATTGAGGGTGGTATTTTAATCACCCGGTTTATCTTCGGGTTGAATGTCCACATCTGCCCCTCTTTGAGAAGCGTGGCGTTACCCTGATCTTTGGGAGGTGCCGTAATGCGGAACACGCTTTTTTCCCGCCCTTCAGTCCACGCTTTTACAGTCATTGTCCGCTCCCAGCCGGGCCGGTGAATCGTCATATCGACAACAGACACCGAGGCTACCCCGCGCATATAATCAACAGCGCCCTGAATAATATCATCTGCACTCTTTGCGTCTCCTGCAGAGGCAGTAAACGCACTGTGTCCATACAAACAGTACAGTGCTGCAAAATAAAAAACCACTGTGCGTACTATCATTGTCACACTCCGGAGCGCTGATGTTTTCCCATCATACAAAACCGCCGGGTTCTTTGCAAGACGCCCCCCGGCCTCAAACATTTCATTAATTTTATTGACCTCGGCTGAAATGCATATTACAACCATAGATATGCACAAAACAGCCCCTGTTCAACCGCACCGGCATGCGCGTGCTTTTCTGCTGAGGTTTTTTTGCTGGTGCCTGTATCTGCATGTTCTGCCGCTTTGCGCTGTGCCGCTGCATGCGGACACAGCAGACCCTGCAGAGCATACCCGCAGACTGATAATCGGCGGTGAATACGATTACCCCCCGTTTTCGTTCCTGGATAAAAACGGTGATCCTGCCGGCTTTACGGTCGAATTGACACGGGCCATAGCAAAAACCATGGAGCTCGATATTACCATCAGGCTCGGCCCATGGAATAAAATGCGCACAGCCCTTGAGGAAGGAAGCATCGATGCGGTCCAGGGCATGTATTACTCTCCCGCCCGGGACCGCGTGGTCGATTTTTCACCCCCGTTTCTGATGATCGAGCACACGCTGTTCGCCCGCCGCGGAACCTCCTCTGTTGAATCCATTGAAGGTGTTGCATACAAGACGGTTGTTGTTATGCGCGGCGATATCATGCATGATTATCTCAAACAGCAGGATTTCTCCGTCCGGCTCATCACCGCACCAACACCTGCCGATGTGCTCAGGCTGCTTTCAGAAGGAGCAGCGGACTATGCGCTAGCCGCAAAAAAACCCGCCCTCTACGGGATCGACAGGCTCGCGCTGCATAACATCGTAATTGCCGGCCCCCCCGTGCTGTCTGTTCCGTACTGCTATGCGGTAGGTGAAGGCAACCGCGAGCTGCTTGCCAGGCTGCGCCAGGGACTGCTGATCATCGAGGAAAACGGCACCTTCCAGACAATCCATAACAAGTGGCTGAGCACTCCGCACGGCTCGGGGCCTTTCCAAAAAGATATACTCCGGTATACCCTCTATGCCGGCATTCCCCTTGCCGTCATTATCTGCTTCGGCGTCGTCTGGGTGTGGACGCTCAGAAAAAACGTCAGCGCAAGAACCAGGGCGCTCCAGGCGGAAAACGCAGAGCGCCTGCGGGCAGAGCACGATTTAAAAAACCACTTTCTGTTTCTTCAGACGCTTATAAACACCATTCCCAGCCCGGTATTCTATAAAGACCTGCAGGGCCGCTACACCGGCTGCAACAAAGCGTTTGAAGCATTCCTGGGGCTGTCGAGCGAGGAAATCATCGGCAAAAGCGTTTTTGACATCGCCCCGCCGGACACAGCCGCGCAGTATCACGACAAAGATGCCGAGCTTTTTCGCGCTCCCTGCAGACAAACCTACGAATCGGTTGTACACCGGAAAGGCGGGGAAATCCGAAATGTTATTTTCAATAAGGCATCCCTTGTCGATGAAAGCGGCCGGGTCATCGGTCTTGTCGGGATTATTCTCGACATAACCGATATCAGGCGGGCCGAGGAAAAAGTCAAAGAAAGTGAAACGCGCTTCCGCCTTGCATTTGAAAATGCACAGGATGCTATTTTGTGGGCGGATGCTCAAACAGGTATAATCATCAACTGCAACCCTGCTGCGGAGCACCTTTTTGAACAGCCCCGGCAGGAGCTCATCGGCCGGCACCATACAGCCCTTCACCCCGCTGACAAGAAAGACATCTACGAACAGATGTTCAAAACACATATTGAGAAAGGATCAGACAAACCGGCAGAAGCCGACATTGTCACCGGATCCGGCACTGTCAAACCGGTCACCATCAATGAATCCACTACCCGCGTCCAGGACAAAAGCGTTATCCAGGGCATATTCCGGGACATAACCGCACAGAAACAGCAGGAAACAGAGCTGATACAGGCAAAGGAAACAGCGGAATCGGCCAGCCGCGCAAAAAGCGATTTTCTTGCCCGGATGAGCCACGAAATCCGCACGCCGATCAATTCAATCGTCGGCATGGCCGATATTCTCAGCCTGACCGACATGACGGACAAACAGCACAGCTGCATGCAGACTATCCGTCATGCAGCAGATCATCTGCTCACCGTCATAAATGACATCCTCGATTTTTCGCGCATTGAATCAGGCAAAATAAAGCTGCACCAGCGAAACATCGACTTTCACGCGCTGCTGCATTCCGTGACGCTGTCAATGCAGGTGCAGGCGCAGCAGAAAAACCTGGGGCTAACGCTTGACATAGACGAAACAGCCCCGCGCTACATCCAGGCTGACCCTGACAGAATCAGACAGATTCTTTTCAACCTTATCGGCAACGCCGTAAAGTTCACCGACAGCGGCTCTGTTTCTCTGCGGGCGGCAATTGCCCCCGGACACAATCCCAAAAGCGGCGGCCTGCTTCCGGTGCGCGTAAGCATACAAGACACCGGGGTCGGGATTCCCCATGAAAAGCAAAAATCCGTCTTCGAGCACTTCACCCAGGTGGATGAATCGCTTATACGGCAGCATGGCGGATCCGGCCTTGGGCTTTCAATCGTCAAACAGCTCGTTGAGCTTATGGGGGGAGCCATTTCGCTTACCAGCGAACCGGGAAAAGGGTCCGAATTTTCGTTCACAGTACCGGTACTGCCCGGCGTACCGGATGAAGATGCCTCCGGGCCTCTGCAGCAGCATTATGAGAAGACAGCGCCGCGCTCAATACTGCTCGCTGAGGACAACCCTCTTAACATACAAATGACAACCCTGGCGCTTGAGGAAATGGGCCATAGCGTGAAGCTGGCCACAACCGGTCAAGAAGTGCTCGAAAGCCTCAAGCAGCACTCCTTCGACCTGATACTTATGGACCTCGAAATGCCCGGCATTGACGGGCTCGAAGCATCGCTTCGCATTCGGCGGGGTGAGGCAGGCGAGCAGTGCAGCGCGATTCCCATTATCGCCATAACCGGCCATGTTACCCCCGAATACAAGGAAAAGTGTTTATCCGCCGGCATGAATGATTATCTCACCAAACCCATCGAGCTTAAAAAACTGGCAGATGCGATCGGCACGATACGCATAAACGCTCCATCCGCCAAAAACAACAATCCGTCACAATGCAGCGGGGGCCCGCATATCAACACACAGCACGCCCTTGACAAGCTGCAGGGGCGCACACACCTGCTGGACAAGCTCAACGGAATTTTTCTGCAGCAGATCCCCCAAATCCTCCACTCGCTGGAAGCGGCGATTCAGCAAAAAAACTGCGATGACATTGCCTACATCGCCCACACCCATAAAAGCTCCGCAGACATGATCGGAGCGCTGCCGTGCCGGGATCTTTTTATCGATCTGGAGCATGCTGCACATAACAAAGACCTCGCCGCAGCGCAGGATCACTTTGCCCGTCTGCAAGCGGCCCTGGAAGAAATAAAACAGTATCTAGCCTAAAAACCCGCCCTCACATAAAAGATTATTTTTCAGCATATAGCCTTGATCTTACCCGGCCGGTGTCTATTTGTGTAAATAGACAAAATCCGCAGCTGTAGCGCTCTTTTTACAAAAAAACAACGTGCGAGGCGCTTATGAAAACAAAACATGATACCCTGCCGGTCGATAAGCTGCTAGCTTCTGCAGCAATACTGCTTTTTCTTTGTGCGCTGCACGGCTGCCGCGACCCCTCAGGGACAGAATGCACAATAACCCTTAAGCGCGTCGCGCGAGGCATTGCAAACCCGACCGCCATGGCAATCCCCGATGACGGAAAAAACGCAATATTTGTAACCACGCAAACCGGCTCGGTGGTTATAATAGACAACGGCACGCTTCTGGATAAACCGTTTCTTGACATCAGCGATAAGCTGGTGACGCTTATTCCTTTTTATGATGAGGCCGGTCTTCTCGGTATTGCATTTCATCCTGATTATGCTGAAAACGGCCGGTTTTTTCTCTATTACAATGCCGAGGCGCCGCCTGAATACAGCAGCTATCACTCGCTTGCGCGCATATCCGAATTTCATGTTTCAGCCGATGACCCCTACACTGCCGATCCTGCAAGTGAAACAGTGGTTCTTGAGGTTCCCAAGCCGCAGCCCAACCACAACGGCGGCCAGATCGCTTTCGGTCCGGACGGCTGCCTGTATGCAGGGCTCGGCGACGGCGGCGGGGCCAATGACACCGGGTTCGGCCATACGGAGGATATCGGCAACGGCCAGGACCCCTCAAACCTGCTGGGCAGCATCATAAGGCTGGACATAAGCGTTCCGGGGAAGCCGTCCACTCCGTCGGACAACCCGTTTGCAGGCAATGCAAGCGGCATATGCGAAGAGATATACGCGTACGGTTTCCGAAACCCGTGGCGGTTTTCATTCGACAGTGCCGGACGGCTGTTTTGCGGGGATGTCGGCCAGAGTCTTTATGAAGAAATAAGCATTGTCGAAGCCGGGGGCAACTACGGCTGGAATATCAAGGAGGGAGGCAGCTGCTTCAACCCTCAAAATGCGTCAAGCCCTCTTGATCAGTGCCCGGATACAGGCTACCGGGGCGAGCCGCTTATCGATCCCGTTATCGCCTATTCCCGGCCGGGTTCCGAAACCGCCCTAGCCGGCAGATCGGTTATCGGGGGGTACGTCTATGAAGGGGATGCCATTGAACAGCTGCAGGGAAGCTATGTGTTCGGCGACTGGTCGAAAAGCTTTATCGTTCCGAGCGGCCAGATTTTTATCTCCCGCGAAACAGCGCAGGGAACCTGGAATACTGCAGTTGCCGGAATCATGCTGGATGGCGAAAAGCGCAGCAACCTTAACCGCTTTTTGCTGAGCTTCGGCAGGGGTGCCGGCGGTGAGCTCTATCTGATGACCACCGGCAGGCTGGGCCCCTCGGGCGCAACCGGTGAAATATTTATGCTGGAGAGCGCCTCCTGCGACTGGTAAGGCGGCTAAGAGGAAAGCTTTTTGGAAAAACCGTAAAAGAACACGGATGCAAGCTCACATGCGCGGTCCTCCATGTTCGGCATAATCGCTTTGAACTCCGGGTGGTCTATCAGCTCGGACAGGTGCTCCAGCATAAATACCAGCAGCTGCATCTCAACATCTGAGCGCAGCTGGCCGGCCTCCTGCGCACGCCTGAAAAAATCAACTGACAGGTGGCGGGCCTCGGTCTGTTTTTTCATGAAAAAGTCATGAAGGGGGGAGGAGCTGTCCATAAGCTCAGCAAGAAAAACATCACCGAATGTCTGCAATATGCCGGTGGTCAGGGCCATTATCTGCTCGAGCTTTTCCGCATACGAGGTCGGCTCGGCCATAATCGCATCGTACTGTCGAAACCCCTCTGAAAACAAAACCTCCAGCAGAACCTTCGCTATGCCCCATTTGTTTTCAAAGTATTTATAAAATGTCATCTTGCTGACATTGGCGTTCTGGCCTATCTCCTCAACAGTAACACGCTTGACGCCGTGCCGGAAGAAAAGCTCCATGGCTGACTCAATAAGCTGCCTTTTCTTTTTGGGAAACGCATCAATATCTGTTGTCACGTGCTTCGCTCCATATGTATAAAAATAATCAAAAATATACATTAATAATAAAGAAAATGCAAATAATTCATCTTTTTCCACAATATCTCTCTCACGTCCAGGGCTGTGCCGCTCAGTGTTTGCACAGGTATCGCATCAAAAAAATACGCAAGTTTTTATCCGCTGCATTGTTTACCCTTTTAGAGAAAAACGGGATCAACCAAGGCACGTACTATTCACACAACCCACAAGGAGGATCAACATGAAAAAAAACAGTATAATTACCGTTATCAGCATCATTTCAGTTTGGCTGTTTGCCGTCAGCGCATCGGCGCAAATGCGCAAAGGCGCAGGCGGGATGATGGGCATGGGTATGGGCCCGGGAGGAAATTACATGATGCAGGGCCTTAACCTGTCGCAGGAACAAATGCAGCAGCTCACCGATCTGCAAAGCCGCCTGCTAAACGATATCTCCCCGCTGCGGCTGTCAAAGCAGAAAAAAAAGCTTGAGCTGCAAAGCATAATGCTTGAGACAAATCCCGACCTGGCAAAGGCGAAAACGGTGCAGAAAGAAATGTTTGATCTCAAATCGCAGATTGCGGAAAAAAGGCTTGAGGCTCAGATCGATGCCCGGAAAATTCTCACTGACCGGCAAAAAGCACAGCTTCCTCCGGGGTGTACGTTCGGATTCGGCAATATCATGAGCCGGCACGGACGGGGACCGTGCGGAAAAGGTATGGGGCCCGGCCGCGGCTCAATGGGGCCCGGCAGAGGATACGGCCGGGGCGACGGCGGGCCGTGCCGGTGGTAACAAGATATACACCTGCATTCCCCTCACCCCGCCTGCGCATTGTGCAGGCGGGGTGAGGGCATCACCACCCTTACCGGCATGGCGATGCGCTGCACATGCGTACCCGCCCTTTGCTGATTGACACCTGCAGATTATTCTTCTATAGGCTAGGGTTGGTATAAAACCGTACACCCCCTACAAGGGTCATATGTTCAA
>CAZUMW010000029.1:0-57834 GCA_964621615.1 uncultured Thermodesulfobacteriota bacterium | reverse complement strand
AGTCCCGACACGTCGGGAAAACTGAATCCACCGGCTTGTAGCCGGTGGTAGTTCACTTAAACTATACGGACAACCGGAACGATAATCAAGTCATTTGTGAGCGGACCGGGTGCTAAAAACTGCTTGCAATCGCAGGCGGGTGATACTACAGTGTAAGCCGTTTGCGGACCGGTGAGAGATGCAGGTTCAGGCCCTGGCGCCGGCATTTTTTATACATAATGTTGAAAAATTAAGTGATAAACGCAACCGTTTTCTTAATGAATGTGATTTCCCCGCTTATCATTATTGTATCGACAACGGCATCGATTGCGCTGACTGCACGAAATACTGATCTCTTCCGGCCTGTCCGGGACAGGTGATACATATCACGATGTGGGGGGTAATGTAAAAAAGGAGAACAGAGTCATGCACTATGAAAAAGAGCTTTCCTGCGCATTGCGGGCAGTGCATGCGGCATCCTGCCTGTGCCGTACTGTGCAAAAACGCAGCGCCCGCGTTGAATCAGTTCAAAAAAAAGACAAATCACCCGTGACGCTGGCTGATTTGAGCTCTCAGGCGGTCATCAGCCTTGAAATCAGCCGCTGCTTTGCTGACGATCCCATTGTGGGGGAAGAGGAAGCGGACATCCTGCGCGATAATCCGAACCTTAACGAGCAGGTTATCAGCTGCGTTAATGAACAGATCGACGGGCAGGCAGATGAGCGGACGATTCATGATATGATTTCGCTGGGCAGACAGAAAATCGATTTTTCCGGCCGCTACTGGACAGTTGACCCGATAGACGGGACCAAGGGCTTTCTGCGCGGTGAGCAGTACGCTGTTGCCCTGGCGCTTGTCGAAGGCGGCGCCGTAAAGGTTGCAGCGCTCGGCTGCCCGAATTATACCTGCCCTGCCGTCGGAGAAGACGGCGTCAGCGGCGTCATTTTTTATGCGGTGAGTGGCAGCGGAACACGCGTTCGGCCCATTGATACGGACAGCAGCTATGCTGTGACAGCGGATTCGAATACCGACCCTGCACGTGCGCGCTTTTGTGAATCCGTAGAAAGCGGACATGCCTCTCATGAAGACCACGCCCGCATTTCCGGGTATCTCGGAATCGAGCAGCCGCCGTACCGAATAGACAGCCAGGCCAAATACGGCGCGGTTGCCTGCGGCGAAGCCTCTATTTACCTGCGCCTGCCCAGAAGCTCATCCTACCGGGAAAAAATATGGGATCATGCCGCAGGGGCGCTTATCGTTGAAGAGGCAGGGGGGAGGGTAACGGATTTCAGCGGCAGCGCTCTTGATTTTTCACGAGGGGAGCGCCTCGAGGAAAATGTCGGGATACTTGCTACAAACGGGCTTGTGCACGGCGCTGCTCTTGAAGCAATCGCCCGCGCGCTCTGATCACGGGCGATTGCTGCCTTCGCTGCCAAAGGCTCACTGCGTGCCGGAGCCGTCGATGAGAGGCACGATTGCAGAGATGCATGATTTTGAAAGTGATGTCAGCGCCGGGTGGGATTGTATAATGCTGTTCAGCAGATCCGCATTTTCGTAGTACGCACCGATGAGCATTCGTCCCGTATCTGTTTCGGCCAGCACGCTGTCCCTGAAAGCGCGAAGCGCACGGGCCTCTGCAGAGCTTTCCCCGTACAGCCGTGCAACCGGGCAGCCGTCGTCTCCAATGCCCCCTGATACGATAACCTCACGGGAGGCCGTGGCGGTCAGCCCGCCTGAATCTTTTATCATCAGGGTGATGGTATATGTGCCCGCAGCCGCGTAGCTGTGAGAGGCGATTTTGTCGGTGGTATAGCCGGTGTCCCATGTTCCGTCTGTTTCCCAGTCCCAGCGGGCTTCAAGAACGTCCGCGCTGTCCTGAGCATCGCTGCTTTCCGATGCATCAACATAAAACGTCGAATCCGTGCTCCCCGTTTCCGGCGTAACGTCAAAAGCAGCGGTCGGGGGGGTGTTTTGGGGGGCTATGTCCGTTGAAGACAGCAAAATGGTACCTTTTGAACCGACAATGAATATGTCATTGTTCCGGCTTGCCCAGATGTCATACAATACGTTTGTCGTTTCGCTGCTCGCTGTCGACCATGATGTTCCAGAATAGGAAAACAGCTTGCCGCCTTCGCCTGCGGCATAAATGTCCGGGGGCTCGGTACCGCCTGCAGCGTACATGGTGTCGGTCGTTGGGATAGGCTTTGAGGTCCACGAGGTGCCGTCGTAGTGAAGAATTGTGCCGCCGCTTCCGACCGCGATAATATCGTCTTCCGCTGTACCCCATACCGTATTCAGTATCTCATCGGTACCGCTTTCCATATCATTCCAGGATGTGCCGTCATAGTGCAGGATGATGCCGTTGGCGCCGACGGCGTATATATTATCTGAGGCAGCTCCCCAGATGCCGTTGATAGCGTAGCTGGTAAAATACGACTGCTTTGAGCATTGGCCCGATTCGCACCGCAGAAGCGTGCCCTGCTCGCCGACAACATATATGTCGGATTCTGAAGCGCACCAGACATCCTGAAGGTTGGAGCTGGTGCCTGCGCCGATGGTGCTCCAGGAGCTGCCGTCATACTCCAGGATGGTGCCCTCATTGCCCACAACAACGATGTGCGAAGGCGAAGTTCCCTGAACCGCGTTGAGATTTTCTGTGACATTGACGCCGCCGAGCGGCACTTCTGTCCAGTCAGAGCCGTTGTAATTCAGAACGGTGGCGCTTGAGCCAACGGCATAGACATTTGTTGCCGAGGCACCCCATACGCCCTTAAGCGGTTCGGTGACCGGGCTTTCCATGGGCGCCCACTCCTGGGACATTACGGCGGCAGGCGTCAGTAAAACAGCGCAGACAAGCAGAATCAAAAAGCAATGCATTCGGTTACATGCCATGTGATGGACCTCCCCATTTGTTGATAATTGTATTTGGGATTGACGGATGAGTATAAAAAAAGATGAAAATATCTTTATAATAGGGTATTTTACCTTATTTGCAAGCAAAAAAGACTGTAAATATTTTACCATGTGGAGAGGCTGATTATGCGTACACAAAAAAGCTGCGCGCTTTTAATATTTGAATCCATGAACCGCAGAGAATTTTCAGAGCTTGAGCCGCTGGTGTCAGAACAGCTTGCTTTTGATTTTCCGGGGGCAGGGATTGTTACAGGCAGAAAGCGGGTGCTGATATTTTTAAAAGCGCTGCTGCGCAAGTATCCCCGATTGCTGTTTACTGTTCATGAGTGCATCGCAGAGAAGGATCGGGTGTGTGTGGTGTGGGAGAACGAGGGCAGGAGCGCCAGCGGACAGGAATATGCCAATAGAGGCGTTACGGTTGTTCATTTTGAAAACGGCCTCATTTCGCTTATCAGTGATTATTTCAAGGACACTTCATTTGCACAGGATGTGCAGGGGGCCGGCGGCATATGAAACGGGTACTCGCACTACGTGCAAGCCCGCGCCGAAGCGGCAACTCATCGCTGATGCTCGATGCGTTTCTGCACGCGCTCTCCGGTACTGATGCCGCTGTTGAAGCGCTCAACGTGAACGATATCAACGTGCGCAGCTGCAGGGGCTGCCTTCGGTGCAACCTTGCCGGACGCTGTACGCTCAGAGGAGATGACTGGGATTCGCTGAGCAGCAGTCTGCTCAGAGCAGATGTGCTTGTTTTTGCCTCACCGGTGTATTTTCGCCACATGCCCGCTCCGCTTAAAACTATTATCGACCGGTTCCGCTCTTTCGTGCATGTGCAGATTACGGAAGCTGATTTGCGCCACACGCCGAGGCATCGCTGGGAAAAGGACTTCGTTCTGCTTCTGTCGATGGGGTCACCGGATGCTCGTGAGGCCGGTCAGGTCCGTGATCTGTTTTCCTTTATCACCGATATTCTCGGGCCGAAGAACCGGCTGCATATTCTTGCCGGCACCAGGCTTGTTGTGCCGAAGCAGGTGTGCATGGCTGAGCAGGAGCTTGCCGGGCTGTATGAAAAGCTTGGCCTTCCGGAAGCCCTTGTTTCTCAGGATCGCAAGCGCAACACACAGCTGCTGCAGCAGTGTGCAGAAACCGCTCAGAGGCTTGCCGGTGGCTGATTTTTTTTGTGCGATTGGTTTATGGTGCAAAGAGCGACCTGCTCTGTGCCGCCGGTCGCGATACGTCGATCAATAATAGCAAGGACCTTAGCCGGTAACGAAAGACTCACTGCCGGGGCTTTTCAATGTACTCCCTGATGCCCTCTATCTGCCGCTCAATCGAATCAAGCCGCTCTATGATATCGTCGTGCTCCTTTTTGCGCTGTATCAGCACATTATGAAGGGTGTCTATGCCTTCCATCGTTTTTTCAAAATGGGTGGAAATGTTCTGGGATAGATATTCATAGAGTATTTCAATCAGTACCTGCGGGGCGGCATCCTTGAGCTTGATTTTTATTTCAGACTCATGCAGCACTTTTTCAAGCGTTTTATCGGTTTCTGTCATATGATCTCCCGATATAATGGTGACGCATAGGCTCTGAGAGGCCGGTTAAATTAATTACAAACTACGTTGCCCTCTCAGAAATCGTCGAAGTCCTCGTCTTTGAACGATTCAAACTTGTCATGTTTCGCTTCACCGCCTTTGTCTTTTTTGTCCGGCGAAGCATGCTGAGCACCCGGAAGAAGCTCATAGATGAATTTCTTTGTTTTGCCTGTGGAGGCTGATTCCGGTGCCTTTGCCGGAGCGGTTTTCTGCTCCAGGGGGAGAAACGCTTTCTCGGATGAGCCGGCAACGAGATTTTGCAACGCGGTTACATAGCTTTGCAGATACCCGGCCTGCGCTTTCATCTCTTCCGATGCTGATGCCGACTGCTCAGCGCTGGCCGAGTTTTGCTGAACAACTTTGTCCATCTGAGCGACCGCCTTATTGACCTGCTCAATACCCTGCGCCTGCTCATGCGACGAGGTTGTTATTTCCGCGACCAGGCCGCCGCCTTTCTGCACGCGTGTGGTGACCTCTGAAAAAGCCCTGCTGGTTTGCGAGACCAGATCCGAGCCGTCCTGTATTTTTTTGACCGTGCTTTCAATAAGCGATGCCGTGTTGCGGGCGGCTTCCGCAGAGCGTGCCGCCAGATTGCGCACCTCTTCGGCTACCACTGCAAACCCCCGTCCGGACTCCCCGGCTCTGGCCGCTTCGACCGCCGCATTCAGCGCAAGCAGATTTGTCTGAAAGGCAATTTCATCTATGGTTTTTATGATATTGGATGTTTCCTCGCTTGATTTTGAGATTTCCTCCATCGATGAGGTGAGCTGTGCCATCGAGTCGTTTGCCTGCTGAACCACCTGGTTTACTTCCTTCATAAGGTTGTCCGCCTGGCTGGCGTTTTCTGCATTGTTCTTGGTCATTGATGCCATTTGCTCAAGCGATGACGACGTTTCCTCAATCGATGCAGCCTGCTCTGAGGAAGCCTGCGCGAGATGCTGGCTTGCCGACGTGACCTGCGTCGATGAGCTGTTTACCTGCTCCGCCGAATCGTTAAGACCCCGCATAACCCGCAGTATGGGCTTGAGTATCAGATTTGCTATCAGAAAACCGATGGCGAGCCCCAGCAGGAGTGCGGCCAGGCCGATGCTGTTGATAAGAATGCCGGATGCTGATACGGTCTGCGTTACCCTTTTCCCCGCCAGGCTCATTTCGTCCCAGCCGGATTCGGTTACCTCTTTTGCCAGGCCGACGATTTTCGGGGCCAGGGGCACTATTGTGCTCTGGATTTCTTGCTTCATTGTCGCCGTACCGGCAGCAAGCTCTTCGACGGCCGACCTGTATTCTTCTATAGTGCCGACGATGCCCCCGGACACAGATGCTGAGCTGAGGGCTCCCTTGATGGAGCTGAGCGATGCAGCAGCGCTTTGTGCTAAGCCGGGGTCATAATTTACCAGGTACCGGCTGATATCGGAACGGGTGGCCATGAACTCCTTGAATGCCTGAAGGCAGACCGCATAGGTTTCGTTGTCGCTTTTTTGCTCCCCGACAAGGGAGTACAGGCGGCTTGCGATTGCTGTCCCGGTTTCAGTGATGCTTTTTTTCTTAACATCCCGCGCCTTTATTTTGTCGGCAACGCTTTCAAAATTATTGATATATTTATCTGTCTCACGCTTTATCTGTTCAAGCTTTTCTCTTCGCTCCTGTGTTTTGATGGTAGATTGTGCCTGGCTTAGAAGCTTTTGTACTGTTTGTATATTTTTATGCGCAGCCTTTTTGTATGACGTGTTTTCAAGCGAAATATATTTTTCCACCGATGTCCGCATGGACTGTATTTCCGATTGGATTTTGTTTGCTGCCTGCACGTCGCCGGCGACTTCTCCGGTAAGGTGGGTGATAATATCTGCAAGATTGTTCAGGCGGTTATTTGATATAAACATAATGCACAGAAGTATCAGGAGGATAAACAGATAACCGCTGATAATTTTTTTTCGCAGGCTGAGCTTTGTTTTGAAAAGAAACATGAATAGATACTCCTTTGTATCTTAGTATTTGTAGGCGCAAAAAGCGGATGGATGTGAATGGCACATTATCCGGGGTGCGTCAGCAACTGCTCTTTTCTATCGGCCTTGTTCTCGAGATTATAACCGATTTTCACCTTGTTCCCCAAAAAACCCTTATTATACGGCAGACAGTATTCGGCACTAACGTTTGTTTATCAATATAAAATAAACAATAGAAATTGAAATAAATAAAACATCAAAAAAGATCAAACTTGTCCAAAATAAATTAAAGCATTGAGCAAAGTCCGGTTCGTGCGGGTCTTTGTGCAGCCTTCGTCATATGAAACCTCATTGCAGGGGCTGACCGAAGCTGCTCAACAAAATATGTGAGAGGCATTTTGCAGGGATTGCCCCGGGCAGCCCCCTCCGCCGGGCCGTGTGTGTACTGACGTGTAACGGCACATGCCGCTGCATACCCTCTTGAATTTGTTGCGGGGGCATTGCAGAGCCCCGCCCGAACCGGCTTCGTTAGATTATTGCGGTCACCGGAGAAAAAATATAATAACCGATTTGAACCGTGCTATACGTCACTGTGCACGTATTCGAACACCCACTTTTTTAAAACGGAAAATACGATTTCCCGTTTTATGGGTTTGGCAATGTAGTCGTTCATGCCTGCAGCAAGGCAGTTTTCCCTGTCGCCCTTCATTGCATTTGCGGTCATTGCCACGACGGGAACGGTTGAAAAGCCCTTCTCGCGAAGAACCCTGGTTGCGTCAAGCCCGTTCATCCCGGGCATCTGCACGTCCATGAGAATGATATCGTACGCATCAGGGCGGTTGGTGTACCGGTCTAAAGCCTCCTGCCCGTCTCCGGCGATGTCCACGTGATATCCGGCCTTGGTGAGAAGATTTTCGGCAAGCTTCTGGTTGACGGGATTGTCTTCGGCGAGCAGAATTGAAGCAGAATATTTGGATTCCTCCCTCATCGAATGCTGTGTTACCAGCGTATGGTCGTGTGATTTATCCGGAGCAGCGGCCGAGCTGAGAAGTCGCTCCATCATTTTATACAGCTTTACGCGGTGAATGGGCTTGGGCAGAAATCCGTCAAATCCGGCGTCGGCACATTTCTGAGCAGATCCGCGTACTATCGACGAGGAAAAGGCCAGCAGCGGGGTGGCATCGGGAATTGAGCGTATTTCCCGGGCGATATCGTAGCCGCTCATGTCGGGCATGGTAATATCGAAAATGCAGATGTCATAGGGGCTGCCGCCGGAGCGGGCCCGGTTAAACGATTCGAGGGCTTTTTTACTGTCAGGGATTGCTGTTACCTGCAATCCTGCTGTTTCAAGAATGTGCTGCAGTATTTCAAGATTGGTCAGGTTGTCGTCATTTATCAGCACTTTTTTTCCGGTCAGCGAAACGGGTGAAAAGCGTTTTGTTTCCGCCTGCTCGGCGTGCTTGAGCTCAGCGATGAAGTGAAACGTGCTGCCGGACCCGACGCTGCTTTCCGCCCAGACATTGCCGCCCATCAGGCGGGCAATCTGCCTGCAGATAGCAAGCCCAAGGCCGGTACCGCCGTATTGCCGTGTCGTCGACCCGTCAGCCTGCTGAAAGGCTTCGAAAATTGATTCAACTTTTTCAGAGGGAATGCCGGCGCCGGTATCCCTTACCGAGGCATGGACGGTAAGCGCATTGCCCATTTCCTGATCAACGCGCAGCGCAAGCTCGATTTCCCCCTGCTCGGTGAATTTGGTTGCATTGCCCATCAGATTTATGAGCACCTGGCGGAACCGGTGCGGGTCCCCCGTGACGCGGGCCGGCAGATTGTCGTCTATTCTGCACAGCAGCTCAATGTTTTTTTTCTCGACCCGGGGGCGGATAAGGTCGACAACGTCGTAGGCAAGCACCTCAATGTCGAACTCGATATCCTCGAATTCAATTTTTCCCGCCTCGATTTTTGAGAAATCGAGAATGTCGTTCAAAAGCGACAGCAGCGCCTCGCCGCTCCGCTTGATTGTCTCGGCATAATCCTGCTGCTCCTCGGTGAGCCCGGTATCAAGCATCATGTCGGTAAATCCGATGATGCCGTTCATCGGCGTCCGTATTTCGTGGCTCATATTGGCCAGAAAGCTGCTTTTTGCTTCATTTGCCTGCTCTGCCGCTTCTTTTGACTCAATGAGCTCAAACTCTTTTTTGCGCTTTCTCAGTATGTTGCCGATCACCCCGCACAGAAGGAGTGCGATGACGGCTATGGTCAAAAGGATTTTCCTCGTTTGCGATGCCTGCTGCTCTACTTTTGCGCGGGACAGATCCATTTCATCCCACCCGGACCGGGTTACCTGTGCCGAAAGGTCGACGATTCGAGGGGCTATGGGCAGAAGGATGCTTTGTATTTCCTCGTTCATTTTCAATATGACCGCAGCCAGTCCGTCGAATTCAAAAAGATAGCTTTCAATGTCATAGCCGATTTGCGTGAAAGGCCCCCCGGGGCTGATATCGGCAATGATTGTGTTGAGATTTTTACGGGCCCTGTTGAGATACTTTTGATTGTGGTCAACCAGAAAGCGGCTGACCTCGGCCTCTGCCGCCGTAAAGGATCGTAGAATATCGATTGTTCTGCCGAACAGCCGGCGGTTCCGGGCATTTTCCCGGGAAAGGGCATAGAGGGCGTTTTCTATTGATTTGCCGGTTGTGAGCAGCGTTTCTTTGTTGTCTTTGCGCGCTTGTATTCTGGCCGCAACATTGTCGAATTTGTGGATGTATTGCTCAGCAAGCAGCTGAATTTCTTTCAGCAGCTTCAAGCGGTCTTTCGAGCGGATATCCTCAGTGGCGCGGGTAAGAAGTCCGGTGAGCGCGGTTATGTGCTGGCGGGCTTTTTGTAAATCGTGCTCTTTCTCCAGGTAGATATATTTTTCGACCGCAGTGCGCATCGCAAGGATTTCAGCGCGGATTTTATTGGCGATCTGTACCTCGCGGGCAACATCACGGGTAAGATATGACAGGCGGGCGCGCAGCAGGCCGAACTGAATTAAAAACAGAATAATGCACAATACGAAACAAAAGGTTATTATTGCGTATACAGCAAGAACTTTTTTTTGTGTGTTCATTGACGGCATGGCGAACGTGTTCTGCTGTGAAAAAACGGATGCTAATAATAACTATCAACTATATATCGGATAAACTGACCCCCACCATAAGTATTAATACGCAGAGCTTTTTTTATAGCGCCTGAGCATTCTATACCGTTACCGGCAGGTAATTGAATGATACTCCCCGCAGCACGCTGCGGGGTATCCGGTAATTAATGTTGATTATTTTGATACATTCCGCTTAACTCCGCACTGCCGTGCGGAGTATGCGCGAAACGATTTCGACCAATACAGACAGGATCGGGGGGACGTGGCTGCGATCGGAGGGCACATACTATGGAACAGGATTCCGGCCGAGGCAGCGGCACAGGTCTGTGAACTCCTGTTCACCGGATACGATTCGTGTAACAAGCACCCCCATGCCGGATTTTTTTACAAGATTAAGCAGCTGCGGGGGTACTTTTTTGCCCCATATGATTCTGCCTTCCAGATGAATTGTGTTCATGTCCGGGGGGTGCAGCTCTATGTGGATCGTCTGGCCGGCGGACAGCACATGGGCTGTTTTGATAAAAAGGCCGCTCAATGAGACATCATCGGTATAGGCAAGATGGTCAGGCCCGGTAAGGCCGAATTTCAATTTAATGCGTTGTTTGCTGCGTATGAAGGACCGTTTTTCTGACATTTGTAGGGCAACAGCGGAGCAGAATATAGAATTAAATTTTTTTCATACGATATTATAGATAAAAAAAATAATTTACAATAAAAAATTAATATTAAGTGTTATTAAATTGCCGGAGAGATGGTAAATTACGGCTGGGTATCGTCGTCTGTGTCGCCGGTAATCAGCGTCAGCTTTCGCTGTTTTTTTTGGGGTGAAGGGGGATCAGGTACATCACCTGATTGAGCAGGGGATGTGTCTATTGCTATAACAAAATGCTCTTCATTGTTTATGGTGAATATTTCCCCTGTCATCTGGGGGCGGCGAAGCGTCCAGGCCATATCGGCCGGCGGGATTACAAGCAGCTTAAAAAAAAGGTTGTACCAGTTCTTTTTTACGTCCTGCGTAATATTCTGAACAATGCCGAAAAAAAATTCCAGACGGCATCCCGACAATAATAATATCACCGGGAACCGTGTCCTCTTTGAATTTTACATGTTTTTTCAATTCATTGAGTACCGTGTCCATTGGCATAGGGGCGTGTTTGTCTCCTGTGCGTGTGCGTTGATTTAGGCTTGATTTATGGCGGATAATTTAATACACTTTAGCGCCGGGCACCCAGCTGCTCCCGCTGCAGCGTACGAGCGACTTCACCCGGATTTACAGGAATATCAGTTCATTCAGGCCATATTATACCAATAACGGGGGACATATGATACGGGAAAATGTTGTAGGTGATGTACCACAGGTCGACAGCACAGCATATATCGATCCGTCTGCAGTAATCATCGGCAGGGTTGTTATAGGAGCCCACTGTTATATCGGCGCGAATGTCGTTATCAGAGCTGACAGGTTTTCAATTGATGACGGCGCTGAAATTACTATCGGTGACAGCTGCAGCATTCAGGATCTGGCCTTGCTGCACGCTCACAATAACACCACCATAGCAATTGGTGACGGCACCATTGTCAACCATGCCGCGGTAATACATGCGCCGTCGACTATCGGCGTCAACTGTATACTGGGCTGCAAATCGGTGGTTACGCACGGCCGGATCGGGGATAACGTTTTTGTGCGAACAAATGCAGTCGTTGAGGCTGTTACCGTGGGGTCAAACTGTTTTATCGATGTCAATTCCGTGATCAATACGCAGGCCGCCGCAGAGGCCCTCAGGCCCATCAGCGCGGAAGAGCGCGCGTTTATGCAGCGCGCGTTCAGTGAAATCAAAGAAAATCCGATCCGGCACAAATATTCCATTGAGCGGTAATACGCCCGCCCTTTTTCCTCCCTGCGACTTCATAGTACCCGAAATATATGGTATACCTAACAAGAAAGCGGACGGGTTATGCTGCTGCCCGCTTTCTTTATCCGTGCAATGTGCATTGACATGCTGAAGGATACGTGCTCCGGTTATGCTTCCGACATGAACGTGCAGCGCACCTTTGAGCATTTACTGAAGCTGCTGTCAATATTATTGTTTATACACATTTACTGCGTAAGGAGGCAAAGATATGAGCGGTGCCGTTCGATCGGCTGCGGATCTGGCCGGCGGTCAGTATGTGTATCGACAGACCCGTGATATTATTGCCTCGATTGTCCGCGATAAAATCGTTGCCGGGGAGGGGCTGTTTCAGGATATTTTCGGCCTCGAGGCTGAAAAGCGGCGCTTTGTTGAAATACTTGCCGCCGGCAGGGGCGCGCTGCTGAGCGGACCGTATGGGGTCGCTAAAACCGATCTTGCAAAGCATGTGCTTGAGCTTCTCAATGACTACTGTTCCCGCAGCCCGGTGTATGCCGTTTCGCAGTGCCCGGTGCAGGAAGACCCGTCTATACTCATCAGGTATGTATCGGGCACTGCGCCTGCCGGACAGGAGCCGTGCCCGATCTGCAGGCAGCTGATCCGGGATTCAGAGGGCGATCTTTCTCAAATAGCGGTGCAGCGGCTCGACCGTCTGGTGGAGGGCAAAGGGTTTGCGCGGGTGCAGGGCGGGGCCGATGTGCTCCCCGAGGAGATTATCGGCACCTATAATCTGCTGAAGCTTTCAGAGCTGGGCGACCCCTTTGACCCGCGGGTGTTTGAGCCCGGCAAAATAGGCCAGGCAAGCAGGGGCGTTCTTTTTGTCGACGAAATCGGCAAGCTGTCTGAAACCGCACAGCACGCCCTGATCCAGGCGGGGCAGGAGCGAATCGTCACCCCCTCAAAAAGCCGGGAAACGTTTCCTGTCGATTTCCTTCTGGTTGCAACGACAAACCCGGCTGATGAGGAATATGTCTGCGGCGCGGTCCGTGACCGCCTGGTGAGCCTGGCAATCAGGCCGGTGGATGCGGCGGACGAGATGCGCATCGTCAGAAAGGAGCTTGATAAGTGCCGGCCGGCAGCCTATCTGCCTGAAGTATTTTTACGCCTGTGCGTTGAAGTCGTCCGGGCCCTGAGGGGTGATGAGCGGCTTGATATCGGTCCAAGGACAAGCATCAACGCAGGCCTTATCGGGCGCAGCTCAGCGATGCTTCAGGGCAGAAGCACAATATCGTTCTGCAACATAAAAGAGGGCATATATACCGCGGTGCTCGGCAAGGCATACCTTGAGGACAGGGACGACATCGAAAAAAAAATTGATGAGGTGTTCCCTGATATTACTGCGTATCTGTCCAGGCAGATCGGAGATGTTGATTTTGCAGCCGTCACCGAGGCGTGCTCCGAAGCGGGTGGGCAACACGCAGGCTGGTCGCCGGAAAATATCAAAGCGCTGATTGTGCGGGGAGAATCCGGAAATGCGCTTGAAAAGCTTGTCGAGTGGACGATCCGGCATGAGGCGATCAGCAGGTTTCGTATCTATGAGGTAATTGCAGCCTATGCGGAAGCTTTTGCAAAGGGGGGTGAAATGTGTGGGCCTGAATGAGCAGCTTGAGCGGTGGTGCTGGAGCCCCCGGAGGCCCTCCCTTACCGGCAGCGATCTTGCGTCGCTTGCGGCGAGTCTGAGCGGTCCGCCGCAGGAACGATCCCGCAGCAGGATGCGAAGCGACGTTGCCCGCGCGCTTGGCTCGCAGGGCGGCATTTCTGCAGCGCATCAGGAAAAGCTTGATGCCTACATGGAAGAGCAGATTGCAAAAAGCAGCGGCCAGCACGCTGAGCCGGCGGCCTCGCAAAAACAGTCCGGAAAGGCCGCGCCCGATCGCGGTGCAGGAGCCCGCTTGCGTACGGGCGGTGACGAAAAAAACGGTTCATCCCCAGGCGCGGGAGCAAACCGACTTCGCGATTGTGCCCGGGCGATGCTTCGAGACAGCACAGCAGGTCAGGCTGACGCTATTGATGACGACAACGAGCAGGCGGCTGACAGCGTAGCAACTGTCAGATCCTTTTTTGATTTTGCAAGGTCTCTTCGTGCCCGCACCTCCGGAGCGCCGTCCGGAGGCGCTTCTCAAGGAGCCGGTGATGCAGGCGGGCATGCGCAGGGCAGCAGCGGCAATCAGGCTGAGCCGGGTACGGGCGGAGCGCCCCGGCCCGCACCCGGCAGCGGAAGGCTGCATCCGGCGGAACGCTTCAGGCGCATTCATGCTGCCCACAGCGAGCGGGAGATGTTTGACGGCACAGACGCTGAGAGTGCTGATAGCGACTATGCCGGTGAAAACGCCCGATTACCACACCGCTTCGGCGATTCATTGCTTACACGAGTTGAAGAGCTTGAAAAACACTACGCACGCCTCCAGAAAAAAATAAGCAGCGCTATCCGCCGGGAAGTTTCAGACGATGATATTGACGCCGCGATAGAGCGGCTGGTGCAGGAGGGGTTTATCAGCCCGTCGCTGCACGACAGCTTTTATATCAACCGGGATTTGTTTGTGTATCAGCTGGCGCGCAAAGCTTTTTATTCGCTGAAAGGACGTTTGCCGACGGTTCACTATCGCCGCCACGGCACACACGATCGCGGCTCACGGGGCATGCACCGAACCATGCCTGACCGGGTCCGCCGGGCGCGGCGAACCGGCCCGCACCTTGCCGCTGTCCACACGCTCCGCCGGAGCCTGGCTCGCCGGACGATCTATCCGGAGAGCGCGGCAGTGGATGAGCAGGATCTCATGGAATTTGACGCCCGTAAAAAAGTCGGCTACCGGATAGTCATTGCCCTTGATGTCTCAGGAGCGGTACAGTTCGGCAGGCGTATTCAGCGTGTACGCAAGGCGTGCCTTGCCTTCGGCTATTACCTTAAGCGCTTTCATCCGCGCGACAGGGTCTCATATATCGCCTACCATGAGCATCCCCGCTGCATCAGCTTTGCCGACACGGCCCGGCTTAAGGCCGTCAACGGGGCCGGCAAGGATATCGGCAGCTGTCTTCTGGAGTGCCGGCAGGTTCTTAAAAAGGATCCGGACCGGGTCCCGGCCGTCATTCTTATCGGTGACGGACTGCCGGTCCGCGGAAGCAGTGCAGGTTTTTACCGCTTTCATGAAAACAACAGTGATATTATCGAAAAGGCATACTGTCAGTCACGCCTGCTGCGAAAGCACAATGTGCTGTTTACCTTTATGCAGTTCAGGGATGACCGGTACCTGTGGCGCGATTACGCGGACGAAACGGCACATAATATAGCGCGGTGCGCTCGCGGAACCCTTTTGCAGATAGACAGCGGTGATATCGCACCGACGCTTGTGCGGGCATATGACCGCATAACGAATGTGCCTTAAAATTACGCTGGCACAATCTGATTAAATCCCCCCTGCCCCCCCTTTTGCAAAAAGGGGGGGCGAAACGGTGAAAAGATATAACCTGAATACAGAAACAGTGAACCCGAAAAAAATATTCAGGTTTCTTTTCGAAAAAAGACAGGTCTCCGAAAAAGAGGGAAAGCCAGGCCCGGTCCTCCTTTGAAAAGAGGGATAGCAAAGTCCAGTCCCCCTTTGAAATTAACGCCAAATGGCACAATTATAAAGGGGGATTTAGGGGGATTTTTCCTTTGACATTACCCCCCTCCATCACAGAGAATACTGACACTTGCGCAAAAAGTTTTTTTACGATTTTGTCAAGACTGTTCATCATACGGGCTATATAACACAAAAGGAGGCCTGCCATGGCTGACAGCGCGCGCGTTATCGGGGAAAGTGTTTTTAATATCGCCTACCTGATCGTCATATGGGGGATCGTTGCTGCGATGTGGCGACGGTGGCCCTCTGTAAAAAACGATGATCATGCCCCGGCGGCACTTGCTCTTGCAGCGTTTGCCGCGCTTGCGCTCGGCGATACCGGGCATGTCGGGTTCAGGGTGGCTGCGTTCGCCATGGGAGGCCTGCACACAACGGTCACTCTGCTCGGCACAACCACAAATCTGGCTGCGCTGGGTTCGCTTGCCACTGCATGCACATTCACTGTTTTTTATGTGTGCTTTATTTTTGTGTGGAAGGCCCGGTACAGCAGATCACTGTGGCCTGCAGTGTGGGCGGTGCTGGGACTCGCCTTGCTGCGCTCGCTGCTGATGCTTCACCCTGACAACAACTGGTCCAGCCTTCTTCCTCAGAAGCCGTGGTCGCTCTACCGCAACATTCCCCTGATGCTCATGCAGCTGATTACCGCCATCGTCATTCTTCGTGATGCATATGCAGAAGGCGACCGGCCGTTTATATGGATCGGCTCGCTTATTCTGTTCTCCTTTGTATGCTACGTGCCGGTTATATTTTTTGTGCAGCAGATACCGTCTCTGGGCATGCTGATGATACCCAAGACGATGGCCTATCTTGTTATTGCCGTTATCTGTTTTGCGGTGTTTTACAGGAAGAAGCCTGCGGCTGCAGTTTGAGGACTGCCGGGGCCCGGCTCATTTGATTACGCAATTACAGCGCTTTTGGTGAAATACCCGACCGGCGTTCCTCACCGATCGCCTGCGCGATAATCTTCTCATGATCGGCGAGCACTGTGTCACGCCAATGTGCTATGTGTTCTGCATCCTGCCCGTCAAGCAGCCCCTTTTTTTGCGCCGATATCAGCTCATCCTCATCAAGAACACGGAGCTGCCCGTCCGGAGAGATCCACACATCAACTATCAGATCGAGATATGAAACGCTGTTTTCCTGTATGCTGATGTCTCGGCACACATGAAAAAGCGTGCCCATAAGCTGCCGGTCGCTGTCGAACATCCGCCACAGCACATAGCCGGTTTCCGTGCGGTAGTGTGCGATCGTCACCGAGCCTGACGGGATAAGTATATCTGCTATGTTACCTTCAGAAGGCGATTTGTAGGAAAGAATAAGGCTGCTGCCGGACCTGTGGAGCAAACGGCAGGTGAAGCGCTGCGCCGGCTTGTTTACGTGCTGTTTTATTTCTTCAATTGTTTCCATGCTGAACACCATGATACTGCATTTGCTGGTGTTGGTAAAGAGCGGAAAAAATGTAACATGTTACACTTTTGTTATGTTACACAAACGTAACATGTTACATACTTTTAAAAAGTATTAAATGGAAGTGGTATTCTAAGTAATTGAAAAAACATTCAAATAAAAAATATAATTATAAATTTAATATGGCATGTCAATTGCGATACGCTTTAGACAGAATCCACTATATGAAATGCCTATAAGCTGGACATACTTAAAATTCATGAGTAGTAATAATCTGAAATAACACAATAGAAAGAGAGGGGAGCTATGTTTAAAAACATGAAACTCGGTGTGAAAATCGGCGGCGGCTTTGCGGTCCTTATTGCCATTGCACTGTTTCTGGGAGGTCTTGCTGTATTTAATATGGGTAGGATTGAAACGGAGTCTGCAAAGCTGGCAGAGGAGTATGTGCCAGAGGTTAAAGTCGCAAACAATGTAGAGCGCTATTCGCTTCTGACAATGTATAATATGCGCGGATACGGGCTGACACAGGAGGAGAGGTTTCTTGAGTCAGGCAGAGCCAACCTGGCATCAGTAAAAGAATATTTAAGTGAGGCGGATGAGCTTGCTGAGAACGCGCAGCATCTGGTAAAGCTCAAAGGGGCGATCAGCACTGTTCAGGAAAAAGTCAAAGAATACGAAGAGCTGGTTGATGAAACGGTTGCTGGCAATGAGCGAATTGCACGGATGAAAGATACAATGGATGAAAACGCGGCAGCATATATTGAAAACTGTAATAGTTTCCTTGAAAGCCAGAACACGGCAATCAAGCAGGCGTTCAGCTCCGGCGCATCGGCAGCAAAGCTCAATGAGCGCCTGATGAAAATTACGATCATAAACGATATTATTGACTTGGGTAATGCCGCGCGCATCGGCAACTTTAAAGCTCAGGCTAACCGTGATCCGGACCTCCTTCAGGAGACAATCGATCTGTTTCCTAAAATCAACAAAAAGATAGACGAGATACGTACGATTACGCGGCTCGATGTTAACCTCAGGCAGCTTGATATTATAGAGGAAGCGGGCAGCACATACAGGCAGGCAATGCAGGGCTATCTCGATACCTGGTATGAGCTTCAGGAGCTTGGGAAAAAGCGCGATGCAGCTGCGAAACTAGTGCTTGAGGAATCACAGAGTGTTGCCCTTGCCGGTGTTAAAAACACAAATAAAATAGCCGGCGAAGCAGTGTCACTGCTCAAGCAGTCGTCAACCACCATGATTGCGGGGTTGCTCATTGCACTTATTATCGGGGCTGTGTTCGCCTATGTCATAACCCGCGCGATAACACTGCCGGTGAATGAAGGTGTGCGAATGGCAAATGCCGTTGCAGTCGGCGATCTTACCCACACGCTGGATGTGGACCAGGGTGATGAGATCGGCATGCTGGCAAAAGCGCTGCGGCAGATGGTTGAAAATCTGCAGGGAACCGTAAAAATAGCAGAGCGGATTGCGCAGGGTGATTTGACCGTTAACGTGAACCCCCGGTCCGAGAAGGATGCGCTGGGGCATGCCCTCAAGGATATGGTTGAAAAACTCACCAATGTCGTATCTGAAATAAAGGTCTCATCAGACAATGTCGCTGCCGGTTCTCAGCAGATGAGCTCCACATCACAGAGCATGAGCCAGGGCGCTACTGAGCAGGCGAGCTCGCTCGAGGAGATCACCAGCTCCATGAACGAAATCGGCTCGCAGACAAAGCAGAATGCGGAAAACGCCGGTCAGGCCAACAAGCTCGCTACTGAAACGCGAGATGTTGCCGAAAAGGGTAACGGGCAGATGACGCAGATGGTTGACGCTATGACCGAGATCAACGACTCGAGCCAGAATATATCAAAAATCATTAAAACCATCGATGAAATCGCCTTTCAGACAAACCTGCTGGCATTGAATGCAGCGGTAGAGGCCGCCCGTGCCGGCAAGCACGGAAAAGGATTCGCTGTTGTTGCTGAGGAAGTTCGCAATCTCGCCGCCCGCAGTGCAAAGGCTGCAAAAGAAACCGCTGAGATGATTGAAGAGTCGGTAAAGAAGGTAGAGGACGGAACCGGTATCGCAAACAAGACCGCCGAGGCGCTGCAGGAAATTGTCGGGTCTGTGGCAAAAGTGACTGATCTTGTCGGCGAAATTGCAGCTGCATCAAATGAGCAGGCACAGGGCGTCACCCAGATCACCCAGGGGCTTGGTCAGATTGATCAGGTGACGCAGCAGAACACCTCACATGCAGAGGAAAGTGCCTCCGCAGCAGAAGAGCTCTCCAGCCAGGCTACCATGCTGCAGCAGCTCATAAGCACATTTACCATATCTGAGGGTAGCGTAACAAAACAGCAAAACGAAACGAAACAGCTCAAGGATGCAGACGCCGCTCAGGGAAATGACGGTAACGGCGGATACCACCGCCCTGAGCATGGTGAGTCTTCCCAGTGGGGAGGATCTCACTCGACGTATGAAAGCCTTGCCAATCAGCCCCGCATACAGCTTGACGACAAGGATTTCGGAAAATACTAGATTGTGTATGTCAGCCGGGAAACAGTCTGTATCTATAGCTGTTTCCCGGTTTTTTTAACCGCTCCGGCAAAGCGCTGCCAGCCTGGAGCCTGTAAGGATGATTTTTTAATTATAATTGTCGGAAAAACTGCCATGAAAGTTTCTGCATGGATAGCGCTGTTTGTTTGTATTATGCTGCCGGCTGTATCGACAGCTTCCGGCACGCCGGATGCCGTATCGCCCAATTGCTTCATAGAAAAAACGTTTCAAAATCTTGAGCGCATAAAAGACATGAAAAAGCGGCAGATACTTTCGCTGCTGAAGAGTGCCGAGAAAAAAGCAAAAGGAGCGGCCCATGATAAGACTCTGCTCAAATTTTTCCGCGTGATGGACCGTGATAAAAAACTTTTGGCTGAAGGTTCGGGCATTCCAGCGGAGCTCAAAAAAGCTATCGTGAAATATCAGCGGTCAATTGACGGGTACTATCTCAACCGGTATCTTGAATTTTATGACATTCTGTTTATAGATAGCGATGGGTTTGTTTTTTATTCGATCCGGAAGGAGTCCGATTACCGTGCCAATATTCTCAAAGGGCATTTGAAGACAACATCCCTTGCAAAATGCCTTCAATCAGAGAAACATGAGTTTTTTATAGATTTCGAGCATTATTCACCCGCAGATGAGCCCGCGGCTTTTTTTTTGATTCGCGTGTGCCGCGGCGGGGTCCATCGGGGGTGGATAGTTTTTCAGTACGCGCTGAACATGCTGAACGCGCTTATGGTTGACTATGATGAGCTGGGTGAAACCGGAGAGGTCTATATAGTCAATAGGGAATATTCCATGCTGACGCAGTCACGGTTCAAGGGCGAAAACAGCAGCATGAACGTGCGCGTTGATACCGAGGCGGTGCGCTGCGCCATGAAGCAGCAGTCGGGAAAAAGGATTATAACCGGCTATCGCGGCACGCGGGTCCTTGTTGTGTTCGAGCGCTTCAGCCTGTGGGATACAAGCTGGGTTATTATTGCGTCTATTGAAGAAGCCGAGGTACTGACGAACTACTACCGTAATCACGGCGACCGCTGCAGAAAAAGGATGGAAGCTGCACTGAAAAAACTTCCCCGTACGGCTGCAATCGATTGGTGCGGTGACAAGATGATGAAGAAGGTCGATATGGATGAATTTGAAAAAGCGGAGAATGATCAGATAATCGGCACGAGAGGGGTTTCCTCCTGCACCGCCGTAACAGCATCCATTCCCGGCCGTTTCGGCTATCTCGCCCATATAAGCACTCACGATAAAATATATGACAGCGCCAATCCGCTGCATACCCTTAAGAACATGGTGCGCAGGATTACCGGCTATGATATTTATCTGCATGAGATGCACCGGCTCAGGTTTGTAATCGTTGCAACACATACAAAAAGCCTGCGGACTATTATGAGCAAGCTGCTGAAATACGGCATCATGATTTCACAGATAACCTTTGCCTATAACCCTGATGCGCACTATGCAAACGTAACCTATGACGGTTCAGGCAGCAGAACCATTATTCAGTGGGTGCACAAATCCTCCTTCGGCGAAGGGGTTTTTCAGGATGCCGGCTCGATACCCACGCTTGGGTATGTGCTGAAACAGACTGAATTCAAAAAAAGTGTTTTTTTGCGGGCTCAGAATCGAGAGGCTCAAATACAATAACTAAATTACCGGGAGGACGCCATGGGCGACGCAGGGATGAGAATACTGGTGGTTGATGATTTTCCGACCATGCGCCGTATTGTCAGAAATACCCTTAAGCAGATCGGCTATTCCAATTTCGGCGAGGCCGGCGACGGGGCTGAAGCCATGGAACAGCTGTCCTGCGGAGGCTACGATTTTGTCGTCACCGACTGGAACATGCCGAACATGACCGGCCTTGAGCTTATTAAAGCAATCCGGGCTGACGCGGGTCTTAAGGATATGCCTATTTTGCTGGTGACTGCGGAGGCGGAAAAAGAGAATGTCATTCAGGCCGCACAGGCCGGTGTCAATAACTACATAGTAAAGCCGTTTACCGTCGCCACCATGCAGGAAAAAATTGAAAGCATTTTTTCCGGCAATTGAGAAAAATGATGTCTGCATCACCGTAGAGCGCTGCTGTACGTTCATTATGGGTGAAACCCTATCCCGCTAAGCGATATGTATTTTCTCCGGGATCCTGACAACTGTCCAGCATGTCGGCAGCAGATGAAGGCCGGCCGCTTACAGAACCTTGTAGCATCCGCAAAAAATAACGCTGTTGCCGCTGCTGATTCCCCTACGCCTTTGTTAAATTTACAGAACCCCCTTTTTATCAACAATTCATACAAGCCGCGCTAACAGGCTGTTTCCATTGATGCTCAGCCACCGTGCCGGGCATTCGTCCGTTACCGCCGACTCACGCGTTATCCCCTTGACAAACAGAAGCAGGCGTATGAAAATATTCATCTTTGTTTATCGTTTGCCGGACGGCCTGTTCGTTGCGTATGGACCCTGAAGGAATATATCCTCCTGCGCGGAGCGTGCAGCATATTCGGCTTTAAAGATCCCGAAACGAAAAAACGGTGCTATGAAAGAGCTTATCCAGACACTGCTTGAAGACAGCTTCCGGGAATGCATGCAGGAGGGGGTGTTTTGCAGCTGTGCGCTTCCCCGGTATACCATCGAGGTGCCAAAAAACAAGGAGCACGGCGATTTTGCCACAAACCTGGCGATGCCGCTTGCCAAACAGGTGAAAAAGTCCCCCCGCGATATTGCCGGGTACCTTGTGGCGCGCATACGCGATCCGCGGCAGATGTTCGAGCAGATAGACATTGCCGGGCCGGGCTTTATAAACTTTCATTTCAGGCAGGATGCGTGGCATCGCGCCCTGCAGGAAATCGCCGATTCGGGGGAGCGGTTCGGCTCATCCGATATGGGCAGGGGAGCGCCTGTTATCGTTGAGTACGTCAGCGCCAACCCGACCGGACCGCTGCATGTGGGCCACGGGCGGGGGGCTGCTGTCGGCGATTCGGTGGCGCGCATCCTGTCACATGCCGGCTATTCCGTCACCCGTGAATATTATGTAAACGATGCCGGCAATCAGATTCACAATCTGGGCAAAGCGGTCTATTATCGCTATCTTCAGCAGTTCAGAAGCGATGTGGTTTTCCCGGATGGGCTGTACCGCGGTGACTATGTGTCTGATATTGCAGCTGATATTGCCCGGCGCGAAGGTGATCGGTATCTCGGCATGCCGGAGAATGAAACAATCGTGCAGCTCAGCCGCATCGCTTCCGGGCAGATTCTGCAGCAGATCAAAGATGATCTCGAGCGATTCGGCATAGCCATCGATTCCTGGTTTTCCGAGCAGAGCCTTTTTGAAGGAGGTGATGTGTCAGGAGGCATCACCAGCTTTAAGGAGCAGGGCCTCGCCTATGAGAAGGACGGAGCGGTGTGGTTTGCAGCTTCCCGCTTCGGCGATGAAAAAGACCGTGTTGTTGTGAAAGAAGACGGCAGCCCGACCTATTTTGCTTCCGATATCTCCTACCATCAGAACAAGATGCGGCGCGGTTTTCAGAAAATGATAAACGTGTGGGGCGCGGATCATCACGGGTATGTGCCCCGCCTGCGATCGGTTCTGAGCGCGCTTGATATCCCGCCGGATGCCTTTGAGGTCATACTGGTGCAGATGGTCAATCTGTACCGCGACGGTCAGCCGGTTGCCATGTCAACCCGCGCAGGCGAATTTGTGACCCTGCGGGAGGTTGTCGATGAGGTTGGCAGCGATGCGGCCCGCTTTATTTTCCTGACCCGCAGATCCGACGCGCAGCTTGATTTTGATCTTGATGTGGCCAAAAAGCAAAGCGATGAAAATCCCGTGTATTATGTTCAGTATGCTCATGCGCGCATTTGCAGCATCATTGACTTTGCCGGGCAGAATGAGCTGTCCGTGCCGGAGTATGCGGAGATCGACCCAGCGCTGCTGTCAACCGAAGAGGATATTGATCTGATCAAGAAAATGTATCAGTTTCAGTGGGCTGTCTCCGGCAGCGCGAGAGCCCTTGAGCCTCATCGCATAGCGGTGTATTTGATGGAGCTTGTCGGGCAGTTCCACCGGTATTATAGTAAGCACAGGGTCATTACGGACGACCGGCAGCTTAGCAGCGCACGGCTGTACTTAATGCATGCGATAAAGAGCGTCTTGAAAACCGGCCTGTCCCTTATCGGCGTACATGCGCCGGAAAAAATGTAGCGCTGTCCTCATACGCGCCCGGTTTGAGGCATCAGCAGGTTCACGGGTATGGCTAACGGTTCATCCAATTCAAAAAAGAAACAGGCTGCGGGTGTTAAGCGCCTTCCCCTTATTGCGGGCGGTATCATCATAACCGCGGCTGTTTTGTTCGGTCTTTCATACCTGGTTGAGCTTATGACCCGCAGCGACAACGCTACAGTCCCTCTGCCGGAGTCACCCGCCGCACCGTCCGGGGATGATGAGCAGGTTTTTCCCCGGGGATCGCCGGCCGATGATGATTCTTACAGAAGCTATTTTAAATCCCTCCTTGAGAAAAACGACCGGCAGTCGGCTGGTCCGCCGTCCACATCAACCTCTGTACATGAAGAAAGCCCCCGGCCGGAGCAGCCTGCCTGCCGCTATGATGACATACCGCTGTACAGGCAGGACTCTCGTGAAGATGATGCGCATGGGGATACCGTGTACAAGGTGCAGCTTGGATCATTTGCCGGAATGCAGCACGCGCAGTGGTTTTCCGAAAAGCTTGCCGCCAAAGGATACGAGCCTTATATCGTTGAGAAAAAGATACCCGGAAAGGGCACTGTCTACCGTGTGAGAATCGGCAAGTTTACCGATATGGAAGAAGCGAAGAAGCTTGCCGCGACGCTGGAAGATGAGGAGGATATGACCGCGTTTATAACATCGCGGTAACGGTAGTTCCACAAAAAGGAGTGTGTAATGGCTTCCTGCGGAGTAGTTTTTATGACCATGACGTCAGCCGAAGAGGCCGAGCGTATTGCGAGCCATCTTGTGCGAGAGAAGCTTGTCGCCTGCGTGAACATAGGCTGCAGCATCCGCTCCCTGTACTGGTGGAAGGGCGAGCTGTGTGATGATGGTGAGATTCTGTGTATAGCAAAAACGACCGCCGACCTGTTTGACGAGGTTGCCGAAGCGGTAAACGAGATGCACAGCTATGAAGTGCCTGAAATAATTTTCTGCCCCATCGAAAAAGGGACAAAGGAGTATCTTGACTGGATAGTCGAGGTGACGAAATAGCCGTGTATCCGGGACGTGCGGGCGCTTGCGCGCCGGTGCGCGACAGTGATTTTCCTTGACAAAGAAAATGAGGGGTGTTATCAGTTTTTTCACTATGTTAAACGTGTATTCCGGCATGGAGACAATATGAAACAGGCATGTTTTGTATTGTCAATCTGTCACGTCCCGGGTTTGTCAGACACCTCTATTGACAAATTGTCACTGCGTGCTGATCCTTTAAGCGAATATCCGTGGTGCCTGTTTTTAACTGGCTGAAAAAACATACGTTATTTTGCGGAATATTTTTCTTTTTTGGCATGTTATGTGCCCATTAAAGGAGATTGTAAATTACCTTGCACATAACGGTCTTTATTAACTATAACATGAGAAAGAAAGGAGACGCAGTATGGCAGAATTAATGATCCCCACAGCGTTTGGTTTGAGCGAAGAGCGGAAAATGATGCTGGATATGCTCAAGAAGTTCAAGGAAAAGGAATGTCCGAAGGAAAAGATAGCCGAGTGGGATGAGGAGCAGCACTTTCCCATGGAAGTCTGGAAAAAGCTTGGCAACGAAGGTATCCTCGGTGCCTGCTTTCCGGAGGAATTCGGCGGAACAGGCGGAAATATTGTCGATGAAACCCTGATAACAGAAGAAATCTCAAACAGCTTTTCCGCGATGGGCCTTGCGTATCTGACAGGCGTGTGCTTCGGCGGTATGTCAATCCTGCATTACGGAACCGACGAGCAGAAGCAGAAATATCTCCCCCCCCTCATTGCCGGGGACTGGAACTTTGCGCTGTCGCTTACCGAACCGGGCGGCGGAACCGATATCCTGGGCGCTCTTAAGTCCCGCGCAGTCGAGCAGCCGGACGGCACGTTTCTGGCAAACGGCGCCAAGATATTTACGACCGGCCTTCATGCTGCAAACACCGATATTTTTATCGCCCGCACCGACGATGTTCCTGAAAAGCCGGCCCGCGGTCTGACCATATTCCTGATCGATCGCGACAATATCGGGAAGCAGGAAATCGACGGCGATCTTCTCAATCAGCCCTTTTGCGAAGGCATCACCTATCACAAGATCAAAAAGCTCGGAAGCCATATCCTCGCCTCCTTTGAAGTGTCTTTTGAGGACGTGAAGCTGACGGCGGATCAGATGCTCGGCGATCGCGGAAAGGGCTGGTACAACCTGCTGGCGACCCTGAACAACGAGCGCATTGTCTGCGCGGCAATTTGTGTCGGCCTGGCGCAGGGGTGCCTCGAAGAGGCAAACCAGTACGCACAGGAGCGAGATGCATTCGGCAAGACGATCGGCAGCTTCCAGGCAGTACAGCATCAGCTGGCAGACATGGCAACCGAGATCGAGCTTTCGCGCCTTATTACCTACAAGGCAGCCTGGCTGCAGGCAAACAACCCCACCGACCCCAGCGTGGGCGTTGTAGCGAGCATGGCGAAAATGTATGCCTCGGATGCCGCATTCCGGTGCACGGACCGTGCAATGAGAATTCTCGCCGGTTACGGATTCACCATGGAATATCATATCCAGCGATACTATCGCGATATACGGCAGCTGGTGTTTGCGCCGATCACAAACGAGATGTGCAAGAATTTTATCGGCCAGGTGCAGCTCGGCCTGAAAAAGTCATATTAATTGTTGTCTTACGCAGGCCCTTCCGGATATCCCGGAAGGGCCTGCTTTGTTTTTCTTCAGCGAACGCGTATATATAAGATTCACGTCAGTATCCAGGACCTCTCCCGATATCATAAATAATATGCTTTTTCTTCCCGACTGTATGACTAACCACATATAAGTGACTACGAACATTTATAGAGGAGGCGGTATCATGGAACAAAAGTTTAACACGGCATTAATTTCATCGTTTGGCCCGGATAAAATGCTTCCTGATTTGACATTTGCAGAGATGGAATCCGGATGGGACTGCGGCGGCGGTACCTACAAGATAACCAAGGAGGAGGTAGAGAAGTTTGCGGATCTGATGGGCGACTCCAACAAGGGGGCAGAGAATGTCCCGGTCGGAATGATTTATATTTTCGGCCTTCGTATTTGCTGGGACAGAAAGGTGTTTATTGATCAGGCGGTACGGGCCGGCGACAGAATAACGTTTCACAAGCCGGCTAAAGTGGGGGATACGATTACGACAAAGCTTTCCATTGCCGACAAAAAAGAGATCAAGAAGGAAAAAGACGGCAAGGTAAAAGTGAATAAATTTCTGTATATCAACATGAACGCCACCAATCAGAATGACGAGAAAGTCGTCGATATCATGATGAGCTTTCTGCTCCCCAAAACAATGCAATAAACCCTTTTGTGACAAAAAGGAGGAAATACCATGGCTGATTTCGCAAGCATCAACGTCGGTGATACCCTTCCTGCAAAAAGCCTTACCGTTACCCAGGACCTCATAAATCAATATGCCGATATCTGCGGTGATTACAACACCCTTCATGTGGATGTCGAGGCGATGAAAAGCAACGAGATGTTCGGCGGCTCAACAATCGCACACGGTACCATCAATGTCGAGCCCGTGCTGCAGGCGGTGTGTGCGGCACAGGGAACAACCTGGCCCCTTGAGGGGACAACCATTGATCTGCAGTTTCGCGCCCCGGTCACCCCGGGCATGACCATCACAAGCAATATGGTCGTGAAAGAAAAAAAATCCGAAGGCGGAAAAAATATTGCCGTTTGTGATATGCAGATTCAGGATCAGAACGGAAAGCCCTGCGTGAAGGGAGCGGTCGACGTCGTTATGCCCTGATATATTTTTTTGCTGTTATTTATACTGCAATTATAACGGAAAACCGGAATCTACTGGTTAGATTCCGGTTTTAAATACCGGTCGAAAAACGGATGGTAACTTAATGAGCGTGGAGGAGAGTAGATGAAAATAAGCAAGGATAACAGAATCGATTTGTATACCCGCATGGTTCGTGTCAGAACCTTTGAAGACGACACTACCAAGATTTTTGCCGGCGGCGAAATGCCCGGCTTTCTTCACCTGTCGCAGGGGGAGGAGGCGGTTGCTGTCGGAACCTGCGCCAATCTCGGGATAGAAGATGCCATATACACAACGCACCGCGGTCACGGCTGCATCATCGCCAAAGGCGCCGATCTGAAGCCGATGATGGCAGAGCTTTTCGGGCGAATCGCCGGCTGCTGCCGCGGGCGCGCGGGATCGATGCACTTTGCCGATGTGAAAACCGGCTGCATGGGATCAAACGGCATTGTCGGCGAGGGAATGCGCATCGCCCTCGGAACCGCCTTTGCACAGAAATATAACAAGACAAACAATGTGACCGCCGTCTTTTTCGGCGAGGGCGCTACCGGAACCGGATCTTTTCATGAGTCGTTCAATATGGCGGCAACGCTGAAGCTGCCCCTTATTTTTGTGTGCAGCATAAACCTGTATGCGCAGATGACCCCCAAGTCTGATCATATAGCTATAGAAAACGTTGCCGAGCGTGCTTCCGGCTACGGCGCACCCGGCGTTACCATAGACGGCAACGACGTCGAAGTGGTTTACGAAGAGATTGCAAAGGCGGTAAAGCACTGCCGCGACGGCAAGGGGCCGTATCTGCTTGAGTGCAAAACATACCGGCATCACGGCCACTTTGAGGGTGACCCCTGCAATTACCGCCCTGAGGGCGAGCTTGAGCAATGGCTCAAGAAAGACCCCATCGTGCTGTATGAAAAGAAGCTCAAGAAAGAGGGCGTGCTCGATGACAAAAAGATCAAGAGCATTAAGGACAGCGTGAAGAAAGAGGTCGATGAATCGGTTGAGTTTGCCCGCCAGAGCCCGCAGCCTGATGTCGAGGAGCTGTACAAAGATATTTTCGCATAATGAAATACATGTCGATCTGGATGCTAATCGAGTCAAATTAGGAGAATAACACGTTTACTGGAGGATAGATACATGGCAGAACAAAAACCGTTGAATTTTCAGTGGGCAATCAATCACGGAATCGCAGAGGAAATGCGGCGTGATCCGAATGTGTTTATTATTGGTGAAGATGTCGGTAAGCCCGGGGGCCCCTTCGGCGTGACCAGGGGGCTCATAGATGAGTTCGGGCCTGAGCGCGCCGTTGATACACCCATTAGCGAAGGCGCGATTGTGGGCCTGTGCTGCGGCGCTGCAGCATCGGGTCTGCGCCCGGTTGCTGAAATCATGTTCATGAACTTTATTACCCTGACAGTCGAAGAGTTTTACAACCAGGCATCAAAGATGCGCTGGATGTTCGGCGGCCAGGTTAAAGTGCCGATGGTTGTGCGCGCGATGACCGCAGGCGGATTCGGCGCTGGACCGCATCACTCCTCATCACTTGAGGCCTGGTTTGCGCATATGCCTGGCATGAAGGTGGTTATGCCCAGCAACCCGGTTACTGCAAAAGGGCTCATGAAGTCAGCTATCAGGGATGACAATCCGGTGCTCTACGTTGAGCCGCTGTCATCCTACCGTCTGAAGATGGCTATGCCCGAAGGCGAGGTGCTGACTCCGATCGGCAAAGCAGAGGTCGTTGAGGAAGGAAACGATGTGACCATCGTCACCATCGGCCGCATGCGCGCGGAAGCTGAAAAAGCGGTTGCCAAGCTGAAAGAGGAGGGCGTCAGCCCTGAGCTGATCGATCTTCTGACGGTCAACCCGCTTGATATGGAGACCATTTATGAATCGGTTAAGAAAACAAACCGCCTTGCTATTATCCATGAAGCAAAGAAGGTTATGGGCGTAGGTGCAGAGGTTGCTGCCGCGGTTCAGGAAGAAATGTTTGACTGGCTTGATGCTCCGGTTGCCCGCGTTGCCGCTCCGTTTACGCATATTGCGTTTCAGCCGCAGCTTGAGAAACATTATCTGCCGGATGCTGACAAGCTGACCGCAGCAGTAAAGGAGCTCATCGGATAACAGCCTGCAACTGCAGTGCGTGAATGAGAAGTTAACAGGAAAGGAGTATATATGGCAACAAATGTAACCATGCCCAAGCTCGGCCTCACCATGGAAACAGGCAGGATTGTGGAGTGGAAAAAGGGCGAAGGTGAAGAGGTTCAGCAGGGGGAAATTCTGCTGATCGTCGAGACAGAGAAAATTACCTATGAAGTGGAATCGCCCGGAACGGGCCTGCTTCATATCATTGTGCCGCAGGATGCTGAAGTTCCTGTGGCTGAGCTTATCGGCGTTATAGCGGCTGACAAGGCCGAGCTCGACAAAGTGGCTGCTGAGGGGGGTGCCCCTGCCGCAGCGGCCGCACCTGCCCAGGAAGCTGCCCCGGCCCCTGCCGGTGAAACAGCTCCCGCTCCTGCAGCTGCACAGCCCCCCGCGCCTGCACGCGCGCCGGGCGAGCGCGTAAAAAGCTCCCCGCTGGCCAGAAAGCTTGCTTCAGAGGCGGGTATCGATATAGCCCTTGTCCCCGGCACCGGCCCTGACGGCCGTGTTGTCAAGCGCGATGTCCTGGCGTATCAGGAAGCAACGAAAGTGCGCATAACGCCTGTGGCGCAAAAAATGGCCAAAGAGCACAATCTTGATCTGTCAGCTATTTCCGGGACAGGGCCCGGCGGTAAAATAACCAAGGAGGATGTCGAGCAGGCTCTTTCTGCACAGAAGGCTCCGGCTGCTGCTCAGGAGAAAAAGGAAGCGCCCGCAGAAGTCCCCGGCATGGGCCCCAATGACCGTCTTGAGAAGCTTACCGGCATGCGGAAAGTAATCGCGCGCAAAATGCTTCAAAGCTGCAACGAAGCGGCAATGGCCTATATGACCTATGAAATAGATGCCACTACTATTCAGGATTTTCGTCAGAAGCTTTTGAAAACAGCTGAGAAAAAACACGGTGTGCGCGTCACCATTACCGATTTCATGCTCAAGCTTACCGCAATGGCGCTCCGCCAGCACCCGATTGTCAACACGCGCTGGATCGAGGGGCAGGGCATTCTGTATCAGGATGAAATCAACGTCGGTATGGCCATGGCGATCAAAACCGGGCTTGTCGTGCCGGTTATTAAGTCAACCGACAAAAAGAGCATTATCGAGATTGCCAAGGACCGGGTGGATATGATCGATAAAGGCAAAACCGGCAAGCTCGGCCCTGATCTCATGACCGGCGGTACGTTTACGGTTTCCGCTATGGGCATGTTCGGCACCGATACGTTTACGGCTATTATCAATCAGCCGGAAAACGCCATACTGGGCGTCGGTGTCATAAAGGACAAGCCCGTGGTTGTTGACGGCGAGATTGTGATACGGCCCATGATGAACCTGTCGCTTACCTATGATCACCGCACCATAGACGGGGCAGAGGCCGGGAGGTTTATGCAGACGCTGAAGCAGTATATGGAAGATCCGATGATGACGCTGGCCGTATAGCAGGTTGCGGCTGTTGCGCTGCAAACGGATGAATGACGTAAGGCACCGAGTGCCATGCTGCGTTGTACTGAAAAGAACGATACGGACAAACTGTAAAGCCAGAACAGCAAAGGAGTCATTATGGCAACAAATGTAACCATGCCAAAACTCGGGCTTACCATGGAGACCGGAAGGATCGTTGAGTGGAAAGCGGCCGAGGGAGGCGAAGTAAAGCAGGGAGATATCCTGCTTATCGTTGAAACCGAGAAGATAACCTATGAGGTTGAAGCGCCGGCAACGGGCCTTCTGCACATAATTGTGCCGCAGGATGCCGAGGTTCCGGTAGCCGAGCTTATCGGTGTTATTGCCGCCGATAAGGCCGAGCTCGACAAGGTCGCTTCGGAGGGCGCTCCTGCAGCGGCAGCTGCGCCAGCACAGGAAAAACCGGCTGAAGCCCCTGCAGCGCAGTCTGCACCTGCACAGAGCGCCGCACCGCCGGCAGGAGATGTGCATATAGTGGTTATCGGCGGCGGGCCCGGCGGCTATCCGGCTGCCATACGAGCCGCACAGCTCGGAGCGAAGGTCACGATCATTGAAAAGGCCGAGTTTGGCGGAACCTGTCTCAATCGAGGCTGCATACCCACAAAATCGCTTTTGCAGTCCGCGGGCATGTATCACGGGGCAAAAGGCGCCGAGATTTTCGGCGTGAAGGCCTCAGGCGTTACCCTTGATTTTCCGGCCGTTATGAAACGCAAAGACGCTGTAGTCAAGCAGCTTGTTGGCGGGCTCGGCGGCATTCTGAAGAGCCACGGAATGAAAATCGTCAACGGAACGGGCACAATCGTCGATGCGAATACGGTAAAAGTGCAGGAAACCGGCGAGGACATCAAGGCGGACAAGATCATCATCGCAACCGGATCCGTTCCGAGCCGCGTTCCGATCGACGGCATCGATCTGCCGGGCGTTATTACGTCCGACGAGGCGCTCAGCCTTGAAAAGCTGCCCGGAAGCATACTCATCATCGGCGGCGGCGTTATCGGTATGGAATTTGCTCAGATCATGAAGCGCATGGATGTTGATGTGACCGTTGTTGAAATGCTGCCGCAGATTCTGCCCTACGAGGATGCGGAAACAGCTAAAACGTTTGCCGGGCTGATTCAGAAGGAAGGCGTTGCAATTCACACGAACACGTCGGTCAGTAAGATCGAGGCAAAGGGTGATAAAAAAGTCGTTACGTTCGGCGATCAGAAAAAAGAAGTCGACATGGTGCTGGTTGCGGTCGGCCGCTCGCCGTACACTGAAGGGCTCGGCCTCGACAAGGTCGGCGTGACTGTTGAGAAGGGGTTCGTTAAGGTCAATGACTATCTTGAGACCACCGTACCCGGGATATATGCAATCGGTGATGTTATCGGTAATTTCATGCTCGCTCATGTTGCAACTGCCGAGGGTGAATGCGCAGCGCTCAATGCGGTTGGTCAGAAAAAGCGCATGAGCTACCGCTCGGTACCAAGCGCGGTTTACACCTGCCCCGAGGTGGCAAGCGTTGGCTTAAGCGAAGATGATGCAAAGAAGCAGTACGGCGATCTCACCATCGGCCGCTTTCCGTTTGTCGGCTGCGGCAAGGCGCTTGTTATAAATGAGACTGAGGGCCTGGTTAAGATTATTGCCGAAAAGAAATACGGAGAGGTTGTCGGTGTGGCTATCGTTGGACCGCACGCAACCGACCTTATCAACGAGGCTGCGCTTGCCATTCAGATGGAGGCCACATTTGAAGAGATTGCGCACACGATTCATGCGCACCCGACCATAGCCGAGAGCATTATGGAGGCTGCGCTCGATGTCGATGCTCAGGCTATCCATATGCCGAAAAAGCGCAAATAGTTATCGTTTCTCGAGATGTTCTTTAAAAACAAAAAACGCCGCCCATTACAAAGAAGGGCGGCGTTTTTTTCTGCAGAGAATTGCTTGACTATTAAAGGACGGGCTCTTATATATAAAAAGTTATTTATAGTCAGCTGTGTTGCACGTATTTTAACAGAAAATTATTGTCTCCTTCGGGGTTTAAAACCCTCGCCTTCCCCGCAGAGCGGGATCTTCGATAGGCGAAGAATGATTATTGACTCAGAACCTGCTGTTCGTACAGGGTGCTTACCCTCAGGAGAATTTTTGTAGTTATGTGTTTTTCCTTTAGTCCCGACACGTCGGGAAAACTGAATCCACCGGCTTGTAGCCGGTGGTAGTTCAATTCCGGCAATCGAACATATACAGAAATTCCTCCGTCCATGATATCCATTCGCAGATTTTCTACTATTTCAGTTGAACATCCGGGTCAGATAACGTCAGCCGCACTTATCATTACTCTGGTTTTAGCTCTTTTAGCCGGTCTGCCCTCTTTATGGCCCGAAACCTTTTCAATGTTTAACAGCCTTACCGTTGACACCGATCCGGAGAACATGCTGCCGCAGGATGAGCCGGTCCGGGTATTTCACGATCATATGAAGGAGCGGATGTCTCTGTATGATATGATCGTTGTGGGGGTGACAAATGAATCGCACACGGAAGGGGTGTTCAATCCCCGCACCCTTAAGAACATATACGAATTGACACAGTTTGCCCGCGGCCTTCAGTGGCCTGATCCCGATGATCCGGATAAAAAAATCGGTGTTGTTGAGCCTGATATCATAGCGCCGTCCATGGTTGACAACATCGAGCAGGACACCCCGGGATCTGTCCGTTTCGAGTGGCTTATGAAGACACCGCCCGAAACGCAGGAGGAAGCGGAGGCGGTACGCCGAAAGGCAGCGGACATACCGCTGTTTAACGGTACCATGGTGTCAGAAGACGGAAAGGCTATTGCCGTATATCTTCCCATAACATCAAAAGATCTGAGCTATAAAATATCAACCAGGCTTCAGGACAAAATTGAAACATTTCCAGGGGATGAGCAGTATCATATTACCGGGCTGCCGGTTGCAGAGGACACCTTCGGCGTCCAGATGTTCATTCAGATGGGCATTTCAGCGCCGCTTGCCATGCTGATAATCTTCCTGGTAATGATATACTTTTTCAGAAAAGCCGCTCTGATCATATCCCCCCTTTTTATAGCGGTTATGGCAACGATATGGGCGATGGCGCTGCTTGTTATTACCGGTAAAACCATACATATCATGAGCTCCATGATCCCGATATTCGTTATGCCCATTGCGGTGCTCGATTCTGTGCATATACTGTCGGAATTTTTTGACCGCTATCGTGAAAGCGGCGACCGTAAGAAGACGATTCTTCTGGTGATGGACGATTTATTCATGCCCATGCTGTATACCTCACTCACAACGGCGGTCGGGTTTGCCTCGCTTGCGCTTGCGCCGATACCGCCGGTACAGGTGTTCGGTATTTATGTGGCATTCGGCGTGGTAGCGGCATGGCTGCTCACCATTACCTTCATTCCCTCCTATATTATGTTCATACCTGAGCGGCGCCTCCAGGGGTTCGGCGGCAGCGGAAACCAGGCTGCAGGATCGAGGCTTCCTGTTCTCCGCACCGTGGGCGGTATCACCTTCAACCATGCACGCCTGGTGATAGCTGTTTCGCTTCTGATTGTTGCAGGGAGCGCATACGGCATTAGCCGCATTACCATTAATGACAATCCCACGAAATGGTTTACACCGGATCATCCTATACGTGTTGCAGACCGGGTGCTGAACAGCCACTTCGGCGGCACGTATATGGCGTATTTATCTCTTGAGGATGACCGGACCGTAAATATGAGCACCTTCGTGTCCGGCTTTGCCTCCCGCGCTGACAAGGAGGCGCAGTCATTGGCCGGAGCTGTTACCGGTGCGGATCGGGTGTTTGACAGGATTGTTTCCCGCGGCAGGGATATTGAACAGGAATATGAGGATCCGGAACATTATATTGCCGCTCTGGCCTCATTTGCGAAGGACATGAAAAAGGATGCACGCGGGGACAAGCGCTATGCCTGGGACGAGGCCATACTGTTTCTTGACCGCGAGCGGCAGCGCTTTGAGCTGTTCAAGCAGCCGGAGATGCTTTCCTATATTGACCGGCTTCAGCAGCACCTCAACCAAACCGGTGCTGTGGGGAAGGTGAACACATTGTCGGATATTGTAAAAACAGTGTACCGTGAGCTTCTCTCCGGCACGGAGAAAGATTTTATCATACCGCCTGCTGCCGATGCAGTCGGCCAGTGCCTTATTACATATCAGAACAGCCACCGGCCGCAGGATGTCTGGCATTTTGTAACGCCGGACTACAAGACGTCGGTGATGTGGGTACAGCTCACCAGCGGGGACAATAAGGACATGTCACGGGTGGCGGCATCGGTTGACCGCTTTGTGAGTGAAAACCCGCCTCCTGTCAAGGTGCGGCAACGGTGGTTCGGCCTTACCTATATCAATGTTGTGTGGCAGGACAAGATGGTGCGCGGCATGCTGAACGCATTTCTGGGAAGCTTTCTTATTGTGTTTCTTATGATGACGCTGCTGTACCGGTCAGGGCTGTGGGGCCTTCTGTCTATGATTCCCCTGCTGGTGACCATAGTGCTTATATACGGCATTATAGGATATGTCGGCAAGGATTATGATATGCCGGTGGCGGTGCTGTCGTCCTTGAGCCTCGGGCTTGCTGTTGACTACGCCATACACTTTTTGTCGCGCAGCCGGGCGATGTATGAAGAGCATGGATCATGGGAGAAAGTCGCCGGCCTGATGTTCGGCGATCCGGCCCGGGCGATCAGCAGAAATGTCGTTGTTCTGGGTGTCGGGTTTGTACCGCTTTTGTTTGCGCCGCTGGTGCCCTATAAAACGGTGGGCTTTTTTATTGCCGCTATTTTAATTACCGCCGGCATAGCAACGCTGTTTATCCTGCCGTCGACGATACGGCTTCTTACGCGGCTGCTATTTCCGGCAACAGCCGGAATGAGGATAACCTGCAAGTGCGGAACCTGTATTCTGTCATCAGCTGCGCTGGTTGCGGCTGTCGCTGTCAATGCCGTGCAGTTTATCACCTCGGGGTGGACCCGGCTTACGATGGTCAGCCTTGCGGCTATAATGCTGCTTTCGCTTGGATGCTTTGTAATGTCCCGTCGCTACGGCTGTGCTGCCCAGCATAAAGATGAATGATTTTGCATGAAAAGGAGATATCATATGAAATATGTACGCACCTTTTACGCTGCGGTATGTATTGTATTGTTTATGGCGGTTCTGTCACCTGTAAGCGCGGAAACGATGTCTGTTGAGCACATTGTGCACCGGTCCAATTATGTCGCGTACTATCAGGATGGTAATGGCAGGGCGAAGGTCAACATGTCCATTACCGACGAGCAGGGCAGGGATCGCACGCGTGAGTTCACCGTTCTTCGCTGGGATGAAAAAAAAGAAGGGCAATCCGATGAGCAATACTGCGGGGATCAGAAATATTATGTTTATTTTCATCTGCCGGCTGATGTGAACCGTATGGTTTTTATGGTCTGGAAGCACACCGATATCAAGACAGATGACGACCGCTGGCTGTATCTTCCTGCGCTTGATCTTGTGAAGCGCATTTCTTCAAACGAAAAGCGTACCAGCTTCGTCGGATCCGACTTTTTTTATGAGGATGTTTCCGGCAGGAATATCAATCTGGATACGCATGAGCTGACAGAGACAACCGAGGCCGATTATGTGTTAAAAAATACGCCCAAATTCCCAGACAATGTGGAATTTTCTTATTACACGATGCGGATAGACAGGAAAAATTTCATAACAAAAAAAGTCGAATACTTTGATAAAAAGGGTGAAAAATACCGTGTATATGAAGTGAAGGCCGTCGAAACGATTAAAGGATATCCGACCGTCACCAGATCGGTAATGAAAGATCTGAAAAAGAAAAGCAAAACAGTGCTTGAGTACTCAGATATAGAGTACGGGGCGGGCATACCGGAAAATATTTTTACCGAGCGCTTTTTGCGGCGGCCGCCCACACGGTATCTGCGTCGATAAGGGCGGGCATAGCGCATCGCCGTCAGCAGATCTGCATTCTCATGCGGTAATCGTCCATGACGAACCCCCCGCCTATATCCGCGACCTGTGTGCCGTCTATCGCGAATCCCAGCTTTTGGTAGGCAGCAATCGATGCGCTGTTGTTGCGGTTAACGGTAAGGGCTATGGACGATACGCCCGCTTGTTCCCCCAGAGCGGTTAAAAAATCAAGACAGCGGCGCGCTGCGCCTTTGCCGCGCATATGTTTTGAAACATACAGCTTGCTGAGATGCATTTCTCCGATGCTGTCATGTATCTGAATTGCACAATAGCCGATTGGCTGCTGCGCCTCTTCCAGCAGAAAATAGCGATACCCGGTCTGTAACTGCCCGGCGATCGCCGATGCAGACTGAAAATGCTCGAGCATGTAATCAACCTGCTTTTTTCCGATAATAGCCGTATAATGTTGATGCCAGATGGTGTGGGCAAGCTGTGCTATTGAGGCGATGCCTGATATATCGTCACAAGAAATTTCTCTTATGTTCATAGATCGCAATGTAGCACGCCTCGTTAAGGGGATCAAGGAAAGGAATAATAAATACTTGACAAATGAGAACACAATTGGAGAATAAAATGGATTCCGGGCCTCACTGCCTGAGCCCGGTATGACAGCCGATGAGTGAAGGCCTTTTTTTTGTTGTTAACTTGCGGCACAGCCCCGGTCACCTGGAGAGATTGATGCAATGATGAGACAAATAATCAGCGAGCTCAGGGAACATTTGCCGTTTACCTGTATGGGGGCACTGGCAGGTGTGGTGCTCATGGTTTTGTTTCGTGATCTGCCCGGACATGTATCCCATACAGTATTTTATGTCGCTCACCCGATTCATGTGGTGCTGAGCGCGCTGGTTACCGCCTCGATGTATGAAATGCACAACGGCGGACGGATGAAGCTTTGGATGCTGATTGCTGTCGGCTATGTCGGCGCGATCGGTGTCGCCACAGTGAGCGATTCAGTCATCCCCTATATTGGTGAAATACTGCTTGATATGCCGCACCGTCATGCGCATATCGGTTTTATTGAAAAATGGTGGCTCATTAATCCCCTTGCATTTCTGGGTATTGCCATTGCCTATTTCCGCCCGTCCACAAAGTTTCCTCATTCTGGACATGTCCTGCTGAGCACAGCCGCCTCGCTGTTTCATGTGCTGATGGCTATCGGGGCAGACGCCACTTTTATGACCTACCTTGTTGTTTTTTTCTTTCTCCTGCTTTCTGTATGGATTCCCTGCTGCGTGAGCGATATTGTTTTTCCGCTGCTCTTTGTCGGCCCGGAAGGAACCCGGGACAGTGGGCACAGGCATCATTGACCGGAAGAAACACTGCGGTAGAGGCTTTTTTTTAAAAATCATATCCGGACCTTTGCCGGATAAGGCCGGTACACCAGGAGCGCAGCTTATCCAATAAGGATCCTGATTCCTATTGCGATAAGAATTGCTCCGCCTATACGCTCAGCAGCTGTTCCGAAATACTGTTTGCTCACTGTGCCGAGAAGAGCGCCGAACACAGTGCATATCAGGGCTACGGCACCGATAACACAGGATGGAATGAGCATGTTGACATTTATGAGCGCATAGGACAGCCCGACTGCAAGGGCATCCATGCTTGTTGCGGCTGAAAGCAGTACAAGGCTTGCTCCCCGCGTAGGGTCATATTTCCTGGCAGGGGAGGCCGATTCCGGATGTGCTATCATTTTTATGCCGAGAGCGCACAGAACCAGAAAAGCGATCAGGTTTCCTACGGTGCCGACAAATGCAGATACCGCGGATCCGGCGAGCCATCCGGCTACTGTCATGAGCGCCTGAAACAGGCCGAAATGCCAGCTTAATCGAAATACGTGGCGAACGGTCAGCCGCGGCAGTGACAGTGAAATGCCCAGAGAAACGGCAAAGGCGTCCATAGCCAGTGCAAAGGCGGTGGCGATAAGAATAAGCGGATGCATGCGTTTTTAATTTATTTTAAAAGAAACGAAAGGAGCAGCTGCTGTGCAGGTTCGCTTAAAGGTTGACTATGTTTATCAGCGAATATATCATTTAGGAACATATGGATAAAGTGAAAACTGTTTCATAAAAAAAATATTTTTCCACATCAACCCATCATGGCAGAACCTCCGGGAGGTATTATGAACCCTTTTGTAGACCGCATGATTCGAGCAGCAAAACTGGATGTCAATGTGTACGAAGAGGTTGAGGCCGACAAAACCGCATTCGGGCAGGCGATGGGTGTGGTTATTCTTTCAAGCGTTGCCGCCGGAATAGGGAGTATATCAGCTGCAAGCGGTGCAGGCCTTTTTTTTGGAGCTATCGCAGCCCTTATCGGGTGGTTTGTATGGTCGTATCTCACCTATATCATCGGTGCCAAATTTTTACCTGAACCGCAGACAAGTGCGGATTATGGGGAACTGCTCAGAACCATAGGGTTTTCGAGCTCCCCGGGGCTGATCAGGGTGCTGGGAATTATTCCCGGCCTTAACGCGATTGTTTCGCTGGTTGCATCGATCTGGATGTTTGTCGCCATGGTTATTGCCGTGCGGCAGGCGCTCGATTATCAGAGCACGGGCAGGGCGGTCGGTGTCTGTCTTATCGGGTGGGTTGTGCAGGTTGCTGTTATTCTCCTGTTTTTTTCCCTCGCCGCATTATAGATATATGCATCGCCCCTGTAAGCGGCAGAACCTATTTTACCGCTGCGCAGCCCGGCGCGGTATGTATAGTGATCTCAGATCGTTAATTATGTAAGAAGCCCGATTTTATGAATGATGAGCAGTGGTGCCCCCAGGCTGTTGAAGAGCTTTTTTCTGTTGATGATATCGAGCGCGTTAATGAGCTGGTGGCACGGTACCGACTTAAGCCGGGTGCTTTGATCCCCGTTCTGGAAAAGGCTCAGGATGTGCTTGGCTACCTTCCCGTTCCGATGCAGCTTCATATCGCCCGCGGGCTCAACATCCCTCCCGCAACAGTATACGGCGTCGTTACGTTTTATTCTTTTTTTACCATGATGCCCCGCGGCCGACATATAATACGGGTCTGCCTCGGCACGGCATGTTATGTGCGCGGCGGGAAAAGAATACTTGCCAGGCTGCAGGAAAGCCTGGGAATAATTCCTGGCGAATGCACTGCCGACCGGCGGTTTTCGATTGAAACGGTCAGGTGCCTGGGTGCATGCGGCCTTGCACCGGTCATGGTGGTCGATCAGGATACGTATGGTCAGATGAAACCCCAAAAAATTGATAACATATTGTCACACTATGAATAGCCGGACATGCATATGGAACGGCTGACTCCTGAAACGCTCGACAATATCCGGTCTCAGCGCAGGCAGCACGACTGTCTCAGCACCGGCCGAACGCGGGTGCGTGTAACGGTACATATGGGTACCTGCGGGATAGCATCAGGCGCACGCGATGTTTATGAAGCCCTTGAACAGGAACTGCAGAAGGCAGGCGCGCACGATGTAGCCGTTGCTGCGTCAGGGTGTATGGGAATATGCAGCCGCGAGCCGCTGATGACGGTCTGTGAAGCAGGAACAGATCCGGTTGTCTATCAGCTGCTTACCCCTGAGGCAGCGCGCACAATTGTGCGTGAGCATATCTGCAGCGGAAAGGTGCCTACCGGTTATGTCATGGCACGCGGTACAGAGCACGATCAACGTCGCGAGCCGCTTTCCCGCGCTGATCTCCCGCATATCAAAGAATCTCCCTTTTTCTCGCCGCAGTATACTATAGCTCTGCGCAACAGGGGCGCGCTTGATGCCGGCGACCTGTATGCATATATAGCGCGTGACGGGTATAGCGCGCTTGCGCAGGCGCTGTCTACCATGACCCCTGAGGACGTCGTGCAGCGCGTTGCTGACTCAGGACTTCGGGGCAGAGGAGGAGGCGGGTTTCCCACCGGCATGAAATGGAAGTTTGCCGCGCGTGAGACAGCAGAAATTAAATATATACTCTGCAATGCCGATGAGGGCGACCCCGGCGCTTTTATGGATCGCTCCATCCTTGAAAGCGATCCGCACTCGGTTGTCGAGGGAATGATCATCGCCGGATATGCAATCGGCGCACGATTCGGCTATATATACTGCCGTGCCGAGTACCCGCTTGCGGTGAGCACCCTCACCGATGCGCTTGATAAGGCGCGCGAGTGCGGGCTGCTGGGCGAGAACATACTCGGCACCGGATACAGCCTTGATATTGAGCTGTATCAGGGGGCGGGAGCCTTCGTGTGCGGCGAAGAAACCGCTCTGATGGCCTCAATAGAAGGAAAGCGGGGAATGCCGCGCCCCCGGCCTCCCTTTCCCGCTCAGAAAGGGCTGTGGGCACGGCCGTCCGTGCTTAACAATGTTGAGACATTTGCCTGTGTGCCGCCCATCATTATAAGAGGAAGCGACTGGTTTTCCTCCATTGGAACCGAGCGCTCAAAGGGGACGAAAGTGTTCGCTCTCACCGGGGCGGTCAACAATGTCGGCCTTGTAGAAGTGCCGATGGGCACGCCCATCGGCGATATTATTTTTGATATAGGCGGGGGCATCGCCGGCGGCAAACAATTCAAAGCAGCGCAGCTCGGCGGCCCATCGGGCGGATGCATCCCTGCATCGGCCCTTAACACGCCGACAGATTATGATGAGATTGCAAACATAGGCGCCATAATGGGATCGGGCGGCCTTATCGTCATGGATGAGGATACCTGCATGGTCGATACCGCCCGGTTTTTCATGGAGTTCTGCCAGGATGAATCATGCGGCAAGTGCACCCCGTGCCGCGAGGGAACAAAGCGGATGCTTGCAATTCTCGAACGGATATGCAGCGGACAGGGGCGCACCGGCGATATCGAGCTGCTTGAGGAGCTTGCAGGCTTTATCAAGGATTCTGCCCTGTGCGGGCTTGGGCAGACGGCGCCGAACCCGGTTTTGTCAACACTGCGATATTTCAGGCATGAATACGAGGCCCATATAGAGCAGAAGCGCTGCCCGGCCGGCGTGTGCGCTGCACTGTTCACGTCTCCCTGCCAGAATGCATGCCCGATCGGCATGGATGTGCCCGGCTATATTGCGCTTGTCCGCGCCGGTCGGCTGGATGACGCATACCGTGTTATGAAGAGAACAAATCCCTTTCCCGGGATTTGCGGGCGGGTGTGCCCGCAGTTTTGCGCTCACAAATGCCGCCGCGGCCAGCTTGATCAGCCGCTTGCCATAGCATGGCTGAAGCGCTTTATTGCAGACAATGCCGCGGTGCCGGCCACAGGGCCGCTGCCCGTCACCCGAAGTGAAAAGATTGCAATTGTGGGAAGCGGCCCTGCAGGGCTGACCGCTGCGCAGGATCTTGCCCTGCGGGGATACATGGCTGTTGTTTTTGAGCAGCATCCGGAGCCGGGCGGCATGATGCGCTACGGAATTCCCGCCTACCGTTTACCCCGTGATGTTATCGACACGGAAACAGGGTATATTCAGGCGCTGGGAGTCGAGATACGAACAGGCATTCGTGTGGGCAGGGATATATCGGTTGCCCGGCTTCGCGAGGAATTTGCATGCGTGCTTCTTTCTCCGGGTGCACCGGTAAGCGGCCGGCTCGGCATTTCGGGTGATGACCTGAAGGGGGTTGTCGGGGCAACGGAGTTTCTGCGCGATGTGCATCTTGGGCGCGAAGTATCCGTCGGCAGAAGCGCCGTTGTTATCGGCGGGGGAAATACCGCTATTGATGCAGCACGAACTGTACGGCGGCTCGGCGCGCGGCAGGTAACCATTCTGTACCGCAGGGAGAAAAAAGATATGCCTGCATGGGAGCATGAAATCGATGCCGCTCTGTCGGAAGGCATTCAGCTGGAGGTCATGACGGCACCGGTGTCTGTTGACGGGCGCGGGGGCAGGGTGTCCGGCTTGTGCTGCCAGCGGATGAAGGCAGGCACGTTCGACCCCTCCGGACGACGGCGCCCGGTACCTGCAGATGAGACACCATTCACCCTGGATGCAGACATGATAATACCCGCTATTTCTCAGCTTCCTGATACGGAATTCGCAGCAGAGAAGGAGAATATACCGCTGTCGCGAAACGGCCTGATAAAGACCATCGGCAGCTGTGCTGCCGCTACCGGGGCTCCCGGTGTGTTTGCAGCCGGCGATGCTGTGAGCGGGCCGGCAACTGTTGTTGAGGCAATAGCGATGGGACACCGTGCCGCGTCCGACATCGACAGCTATATCAGAGACAAAAACAGCGAGCCGCCGTATGCGGAACCCGAACAGGAACGCATAGACATTCCCGTTGAAATTGATGACGAGGCAAAAGAGCACAACAGGGAAATCATGCCGGAGCTGACGCCCGGTAAGCGAATAGATAATTTTTCTGAAGTTGAGCTGGGGTATACCCCCGATGCTGCCCGGCGCGAGGCATGCCGCTGCCTCCGCTGTGATGTTCAGGAGGATTAAACGTCTATCCGGATGACCTGGTTAGCTGGTGCGTCAGCTGGAACATTGATTTTCGGAACCCTCAAAGCTGATGCTTCACAGGCAACGGGAATAATATCTATCGATCCCGATTGCTGGTTGTGTTTTTCAGATGTTTTAAGCAAACTGAATGAGCGGAGATGCTATGCATATAGATATTGATGGAAAACGGGTGCCCTTTTCTGAAGGGCAGACCATTTATGAAGCGGCCCGCGCACAGAATATATATATACCGGTTTTGTGCCATCACGAGCAGATTCAGCCGGTGGGAGCGTGCAGGGTCTGTGTCGTGGAGGTGGAAAAAGCCCGCACACTTGTTGCCTCATGTTCAGCGCCTGCTGCAGACGGGATGGTAGTAAGAACGAATACCGAGCGCGTTCGCCGCGCCCGCCGTCTCGCAGTTGAGCTGCTTATCTCACAGGGGCATCATAACTGCATTACCTGTGAGCGGGACGGCAGCTGCGTTCTGCAGGACCTTGCCTATGAGCTTGAAATCGATATGCCCCGCTTTGACTCCCCGCCGGACAAACGCCCCGTTGAGCAGGCGAACGAGATGATTATCCGCGACATGAACCGGTGCATTCTGTGCGGATTGTGCGTGCGTGCATGCCGCGAGATTCAGGTGAACAACGTGCTTGACTATGCAGGGCGCGGATCAGGGGTGACTGTTGGACCTGCATTCGGGGTCCCCTACGAGAGCTCCAGCTGTGTTTTTTGCGGAGAGTGCGTGCGCGTGTGTCCGGTTGGCGCCCTTACAGAGAAACAGTCAAGGTTTCAGGGCAGGGATCGCGATATGCACACGGTGAGGACAACCTGTCCCTATTGCGGTGTCGGCTGTCAGCTTGATCTGAATGTCAGGAAGGGCCGTATCATAAAGGTTACAACACCCCGCGATAATGCTCCGCCTCCTAATCATGGAAGCCTTTGCATTAAGGGACGCTTCGGGTATGATTATGTCGGGCACCCCGACCGGCTTGCTGAACCGATGATACGGGTGAACGGGGAGCTGCAGCCTGCCGGGTGGGAAGATGCACTCAAATATGTTGCCGAACGGCTGAGCTCCATAAAGAGTGAGCATGGGCCTGATGCAATTGCAGGGCTTGCATCCGCACGATGCACCAACGAGGAAAACTATCTTTTTCAGAAATTTATGCGCGCAGTGATCGGAACCAACAATGTCGATCACTGCGCACGCCTTTGACACAGCTCCACGGTGGCCGGTCTGGCCGCCGCGTTCGGCTCCGGCGCGATGACCAATTCCATCGCAGACCTCGAGGAATCCGACTGCTTCCTGGTAACCGGCACAAATACTGCTGAAAATCATCCTGTTATCGCAGCTGCGATAAAGCGGGCGGTTAGCCTGCGGGGCGCGCGCCTTATTGTTATTGATCCCCGAAATGTAGAGCTTGTGCGGTATGCATCTCTGTGGCTGCGGCAGCGCCCCGGTACCGATGTTGCCTGGATTAACAGCATGCTGCATGTTATATTCCGCGATAAGCTGGCGGATGAATCATTTATTGCCGAGCGGACGGAAAACAGCGACGCTCTGCGGGAGGCCGTCGGTCGCTATTCGCCCGAATATGCAGAATCGATAACCGGCATTGCTGCTGAGGATATTGTCCGTGCAGCACACATGTATGCTGAGGCGGGAGCAGCTGCAATTTTGTATGCAATGGGTATTACTCAGCATATTTCGGGAACGGATGCAGTGAAATCACTTGCCAATCTTGCGATGGCAACCGGCAATATCGGAAGGCGGGGAACAGGGGTTAATCCGCTTCGCGGTCAGAACAATGTGCAGGGGGCATGCGATATGGCCTGCCTGCCCGGAAATCTTCCCGGATACCGCAAGGTCGGGGATGAGGAGCACAGGCGGCCGTTTGAAGCGGCATGGAATACGAAACTCCCGTCGCAGCAGGGCCTGACCATTCCGGCCATGATAGAGCATGCAGCAGGCGGTACGCTGAAAGCTCTGTATGTCATGGGGGAGAACCCCCTCATGTCAGACCCTGACAGCAGCCATGTGGTCGATGCGTTTAAAAAGCTCGATCTGCTGATAGTGCAGGATATTTTTCTCAATGAAACGGCACAGTGCGCGCATGTTGTGCTTCCTTCGGCAGCGTGGGCGGAAAAAAGCGGAACGTACACCAATACCGAGCGGCGGGTGCAGCGCATACGAAAGGCGGTGGATGCCCCCGGCAGCACCCGCGCAGACTGGGAGATTGTAACGTCGCTGGCAGCGCAAATGGGAGCCGGATGGAACTATTCCGACCCGCGCGATATTATGGATGAGATCTGCAGCGTTACCGCATCCTATCGCGGCATAACCTACAGTCGCATAGAGCACGAAGGCCTGCAGTGGCCATGCCCCGATGAATCCCATCCGGGAACACCGATTCTTCACGCCGGCAGCTTTTCGCGCGGAAAAGGGTTGTTTAGCCCTATAGACTACGTGCCGGCCGATGAGCTGCCCGACAATGAATATCCCCTTCTTTTGACAACGGGACGGATTTTGTACCAGTATCACACTGCAACCATGAGCCGCCGGTCCAGAGGCCTTGTTTCCCGAACCCCGAGTGCGTTTGCAGAGCTGAACACCGATGACGCTTTACCGCTCGGGATCCGTGATGGTGAACGCATCAAAGTATCATCCCGGCGCGGCACGATAGAGGTCGTCGCGCAGGTATCCGATCGCTGTGATAAGGGTGTGGTGTTCATTCCGTTTCATTATCATGAGGCTGCAGTAAATCTGTTGACCAACCCTGCCCGCGACCCTGTTGCCAACATACCTGAATACAAGGTGTGCGCTATCCGTATTGAAAAAGCCTCCTGATATTATACTTTCCGGTTTTTCAGCAGCTCTCCCCCGCAAAACACGCTGAAAAGAATAGAGCCCAGCGAAAGCTGGAGATAACAGGTGAAAAAACGCCACAGTGCCATAATGGCGCCGATGACACCGGCGGGCAGTATCGGGGTGTATACAGAGAAAAAGGCCGCTTCTGCTGCAACGGCGCCGCCCGGAGTCGGGGCGCAGATGGTGAGAACGGAAATAAGCCACTGCAGCAGAAATATTTTAACCGGATGTATTTCAATACCGAAGCAGGCTGCAGCTGCAGCCACTACCATGTAGCGTGAGATCCATTGAACCGCTGTAAGCCCAATGTTTATCATGAAGCACAGCTTCCCGTTTTTCAGCATGAAAACAGATACGTTTCTGAAATCAATATATGCATCACATATTATTTTAAAGATCTTTTTCACCGCAGCGTGAAATTTCTCCGACCAGCCCAGCCTTCCGGAGATTATTAGCCCTGATGCGACGGCAGCAACACAGCAGACAGCCGCGGTGGCGGATGCCGTCACACTGCCGATTGCAGCAGGCGTGCGTATGTGAATCGCATCTGTAAAGCCCGGTGCTGACAGGCACGCGATGGGTACGGCCGCAGCAAAAAAGCAAAGATCCTCTATGCTTCCCATAGTGGTAACGGATGCTGCAGCGCCGGGTGAAAAACCTTTCCGGGTGAGCATACCCACTTTTATGTATCCGCCGCCGATCGCGGTGGGGCTTACCGCAGCGCCGAGCTCTGTTCCCAGAACGATGGAAAAAATGCCGCGCACGGGGCAGGATGAATGCAGCAGCCGGGACCACACAAGCAGGCGTGCCGTTTTTGTTATCCAGGGCACGAAGCCGAGCAAAACCGTGGCGAGCATATATTTGTATTGAAGCCCGAGAAGCAGGCACTGCAGGCTTATTTTGCCGGATATGCAGGTAATGCAGATATTTCCGAGAACACCGGCCGGGATCAGCAGCATCAGGCTGCTGAAAATTGACCTCGTGCTCAGAGGGCGGTTGCTGTAAAGATGCCTGATCTGTTCCATCGCCTGAGTGCCTTAGTACCGGTGCGTGTTTTGCTTTTCCGGCGCAATTATTAATTTTTTGGATGATAATTATGCAGCAGTGTTAACGGGTAATTAAGAAAAGGTTATTTATCAATTATAGGTGTCTGTTTTTTCATCATTTAACAAACAATAACTGTTTGTTAAACAAATCTTAATACTCACAGGATATTCTTTAATACACCATAGGTGAACCACGGTTGAGCCGGGAGGTTTGCAAAGTGTGCAATATTAAGGGATTGAATAACCATACCGTATGGTCAATGTTAAGTGGCAAAACACGTTTCACGATAAAAAGGAATAATCGCAATGGCAAACGTCGATTTGCATGTTCACAGTCGATATTCTGCACACCCCTCGGAATGGTTTCTACAGCGGCTGGGCACCCGGGAGTCCTATACTGACCCTGAAGATGTTTTCCGGGAAGCACAGAGCCGCGACATGTCATTTGTAACCATTACCGATCACAACGAGATAGAAGGTTCACTGCTGCTGAAGGAAAAATATCCGGACCGGGTGTTTACCGGGGTTGAGGTTACCACTTATTTCCCGGAAAACGGCTGTAAGGTTCATGTTCTTGTCTATGGCCTTACCCATCGGCAGTTTGAAACCATCAACGCTGTTCGGTCCGATATATATGATTTTCGCAGCTATTTGAAGCAGGAGCAGCTTGCCCACTCAGTCGCGCACGCCACATTTTCCATTAACAAAAAGCTGACGATCGAGCTTCTGGAAAAGCTTTTTTTAAGCTTTGATTATTTTGAAGTCATTAACGGCAGCAGAAGCAGAATTGCAAATGATGTGCTGTATGATGCGCTTATGTCGCTTACGCCGGACACTATTGATTCACTGTATAGCACGTACCGCATTGAGCCGTTCAGCGATACCCCGTGGATTAAAGGCCTTACCGGCGGCACTGACGATCACAGCGGGCTGTTTATCGGCAAAACGTTTACAAGCGCTGATGCAGAGACCCCCGAGTCTTTTCTTCAGCAGCTCAGGGATAAGCAGTCTGTACCAGGCGGGCGCCACAATGACTATCAGGGGCTTGCATTTTCTTTGTATAAAATTGCATATGATTTTTCGCAAACGCGAAGCAGCGTGCTGTCGTCTTCTCTGTTCAGCACTATAAACAGGCTGGTTTTTGACCGGCAGAGCATCGGGTTAAAAAACAGGCTGCTGCTGAACAAAATGAAGTATTCGCCCGGCAGCAGAGGCGACTGCATTCAGGGGCTCATTGTCCAGCTGATTGAAACGTTCCAGAAAAATCCCGGCCTGGCCATTGAAGATAAAATGGACCTTGCGTATGATAAAATATCAGATATAGCCGATCATCTCTTTCGCATGTTTGTGGTCGGGCTTGAGCGTGAGCTGCAGCAGGGCGATATCGTTGGAATTGTGCGGCTTATCTCAGAGTCGATTCCGGGGATATTTCTGTCCCTGCCGTTTTTTACCACGATAGAGCTGCTGAATGAGTCGCGTGAACTTATAGACGAGCTTTCACGCACGTACTGCAGAAGCCGCCGCCTGAGGCGGCAGCGGATAGCCTGTATAACAGATAACATGAAATATGTGCCCGATATGCAGGATATCGCAGTCGATGTTAACGGATGCGAGCGCGCTGATCAGGTTGATATTATCGCCTTCGGCTGTTTCAGTGAAGGCAATTTTGCAGAAACGGGTGAATGCCAGCGCAGGCTTCTCCCCGCAGCGTGCAGCGTTTCATATTCTTTTTTCCCCTCACAAAATCTGTATGTACCCTCGCTGCTCAAATCCCTCAAAATGATCTGCACATCTGATCCGGATGGAATTATTATCTCCCCTGCCGGCCCATCCGCGCTTTTGGGAGTTCTTGCCGCACGGCTTCTGCATGTCCGGTGCATTGCTTTATATGATGCTGCTGCGGTAGATGCTTTTGTCTCAGATTGTGAGAACAATGAGTTCAGCGCTTTTGTGCAAAACGCGATACGCTGGATGTATTCTTTTGCAGACACAATAGTTGTAACGGATCGCAGCGCTGTTACAAAGCTCACAATGCAGGGGTATAATCCTGAAAAAATCATCTTCTGCCGAAAAAGCTTCGTGGATGTCGAACATGAACAGGACACGCTGGTGTCCACAATAATGTAACGAAGCCGGGAATGATCTATGAATATACTGTACGGCGTTCAGGCTACCGGAAACGGTCATATTAGCAGATCCCGTGAAGTCATTGCCGCGCTTCGCGACCGCGGCCATCACGTGTTTACCGTTTTCAGCGGGCGCGATCCTGAAAAACTGTGGGACGTAGAGTCATTCAGGCCCTTTACGGCTTATACGGGCCTGACGTTCGCCGTGCGAAACGGGAAAGTTAAACATCTTGAAACAGTAAAAAATCTGCGGCCCGTTCAGTTTTATAAAGACATTGCATCCTTTGATGCCTCCTCTTTCGATGTCGCGCTCACCGATTTTGAGCCCATTACTGCACGCGTCGCCAAACGCTTTGCTATTCCCTGCATCGGCATCGGTCATCAGTACGCATTCCGGTTCCCTGTTCCGCTTGCCGGGCGCGACCCTGTTGCGCAGCTGGTAATGAAGTATTTTGCACCGGTCGATACGGCGCTCGGGCTCCACTATCATCATTTCAACTGTCCTGTTCTGCCGCCGATAATCCCACGCCTTACCGCTGACGGCATCGAAACGATACCCGGCAAGATCCTCGTGTACCTCCCCTTTGAGGATCGGAACGATGTTCTGCATCTTATCAGCGGCTATTCAGATTGCAGCTTTTATTTCTACAGCGCTGTCGCGTCATCACGGGATGACGAAAATGTGCATATGCGCCCCTTTTCGCGCACAGGCTTTATTGACGATCTGATCAGCTGCGAAGGCGTAATCAGCAATGCGGGGTTTGAGCTGACCAGCGAGGCGATACATTTGGGGAAAAAGCTGCTGGTCCGCCCGCTTGCGGGACAGCTTGAGCAGACCTCAAATGCGCTGGCGCTTGAAAAGCTCAAACGCGCCTCGGTTATGCACTCGCTTGATAAAGATATGCTCACGCAGTGGCTGAAGTCACCGCCTCCCGCCCCTCTTCGCTACACTGATGTTGCGGGCATTGTGGCAGACTGGGTAACCGCCGGGCGCCGGGATTCGGTTGACGGTCTGTGTGATGCCGCCTGGGAACATGTGGACACGGGCTGAGATGTAAAAAAAGCAGGCCGTGTTTTTCAGCCTGCTTTTTTTTGTGATGCGTTCGCGAATCTCCCCGATTGATGCTACCGGGGAATTATGCGGGGTGCCGCGCTGACCGGTCCGTGTACGGAAGCGATACCATTGGCATCGATATCCTCAAGCCGGTAAAAATACGTCTTTCCGTTTCTAAGCCCTCTGTCGCACCAGGAGTATGAATGCCCGCTGACCGTATTTCCCTGTGCCGTAATAAGGGAATCTGTTATTCTGGTGTAGGCTCCGTCTTTCCGCTCGGACCGGTACAGATGAAAGCCGGCATTGTCTGTTTCCGAGGCGGTGGTCCATGTGATTGTGATTCGGCGGAAAGAACCGTGCGCGTTGAAAGAGAGAAGCTCGACAAGGGTCGGCTCGGAATCCGCACAGGCATAGATTTCGGATCCTTCCGCTGAGGCTGTGTTGCCGGTAATGGTGCTGCCGGTTATATCGGGATGCGCGTTGCCGCACACAAAAAGCCCGCCGCCAAGCTGCGCATCGTTTAACTGAATTCCGTTGTTTTTACACAGAATTCTTGGCAGACCATACCCTTCCGGGTCGATGTGTTTATACATATATACCCCGCCGCCTGATTCCGCCTGGTTGTACCGTATGGTGTTCCCATGAATGTCAGGACAGGCGCCGTCGATTACGCATATGCCGCCGCCAAGGCCGTACAGACCGGATGTCGAGGGATCGGCGCGATTGTGTTCGATAGTGTTGTTGCGAATGGTAGGCGAAGAGCCGATGCACAGGATGCCCCCTCCATGGCCGTAATCACGGCCGTTTATTTTTGCGCCGGTGCCGTTGGTTATCCTAAAGCCATCGAGAATTGTATCACGCTGCTCCCATGAATTAAACGTAACAACAGGGCCGTCACCGGTGCCGCACAGCGTAGTGGCAGAGGCGCCGGACAGGCTTTGAAGCACAATGGCCTTGCCCAGGAAGTTGAGGTTTCCGGTATAGGTTCCCGGCTCGACCAGTATGGTGTCTCCGGTAGCGGCCTGCCCGATGGCCGCCTGAATCGACTCGCCGGAAGATACGGTGACAGTTGCCGCGTGCGCGGGATTAAGCCCGCAGAAAGCGGCCAGCAGATACGTGCATACACAATACATATATTTCATATGCTGGAGCCTCCCGGGTACAGTTATTTTATTTGAAAGTCATCAGGCTCTTCGGTCAGGATATACGGTTCGCTCGCCGAGCCGGTCAGAATCGACATGATGCCCGGATCTGTGTTTCCTTTGACATAGTATTCAATAAAGGCGGTAATTTTTTCTTTCATGATGCGATGTGCCATGTAGCTGCTCATGATACCGTCTTTTTCATCAAGAAAGGACCGGTCAAAGTAGGGGTCGGGGCGCGTTCCGATCGAAAGGTGATTTGCGCCGCGTATGCCGATCAAATACCGTGAATTGTCTTCTGAGGCGTCGATATAGTTATTGAAGGTATATTTGATGCGCTCCCAGCCGGATGCGTCGGCTTCATCCGGGGTCGACCCCGCGGCTACGCCGTCTTTTTCACCACCGAGCATAAGAAGAGGAACATTAACGGGGGCTTGAAAGCCGGTGCCTGATGATCGAAACGTATGAGCGCCGTAGACAAACACTGCCGAAACGCCGTCGGTAAAGCTGCCTCCTTCGGGGCGCGGGGGATTGGCGATGCTGTCGTTTGCACACATAAGAGCCAGAAAGCCCCCCATTGAGTGCCCGCCGAGTGTAATGTTCGCCGTATCGACCATGCCGTCGAATATGCTGGTTTCAGAAGGATATGTACTGCACGATCCGTTTCCGATCCCGGTACAGTCGCTGTCGTCGGTGCAGGGGGTCGTCTTATCGCTGCATAAATGCTGTACAACATTATTTCTGACACAGTCGATTGTTTCGTTACCTTGTGGCGGTGAACCGGTATTTGTGAGCAGGGGAAGCGGATCATGGGCGCTAACATTGATATTTTCAAGATAGGTCACCACATCGGGTATCATCATGTGCGTCAGCCACGTATCGGCCCCTTCAAGCACCGCCATCGGATACAGGTTGAGAAACTGTCCCTCGAGATAGTTGAACGATGCCATGAATTCAGTAACCGCTAACACGATAAACCCATGGCTGGCAATATGTTCAAAAAGCCATGCATACTGCTCAATGGACACATTTGCACCCTGAAAGAAAACGACAGCTGGATAGGGGGCGCCGGACGTGTCTGGCGGATAGTAAATGGAATACTGGTCGTTTTGCAGCGGGGTGTCGATGGCCGGATAGTAGATTTTTGCGGGATACCGCATCATGCCCACCTGATTTCTGCCGAAATACGTGCCGAAGCTGGGTCCCCAGGTAAGATCGTTCCGCAGCGGAACGGTTACATTAAGGCCGCGGGCAAAATACGGCCCCGGATCAGAAAGCCCGGTGAAGGCTTGTGCGGTGCCGAATACTGAGACAATAAGCAGTAACACCATGAGAAAGCGCGCAAAATGTTTCATGCTGTCCTCCAGTATGAATTTTGTGATGATGTAGATTTAGTACAATGTTTTACGTGAAACCGCAAGATAAAATTAAGGCAAAACCCTAAAATTACGTGCAGGTTAATGATGTGCAGAAATTATATAAAAAAGAAAAATGACATATATTTTGATAAATGCACCGCTTCACAAGAATACAGTGCGTTGTCATGTACAAAACGGTCGTTATATGATAAGTGATAAGTACCTGAAAACTATAAACAGGAGCAGTGCTGTTTTATGCCGGTTGTATCAGTTGTAAAAAGTGCAGATGCTGATTTGAAGCAGGTGGTTGCCTCCGTTCTTGAACCGTTTACAGAGGCTGTCTCCTGTGCGGGGGCATCGGTGCTGATAAAGCCCAACCTTGTCGAGCCGGAGCCTTACGAAACGGGTCAGACTACAAATCCCGCACTTGTTGAAGCCATTATCGGCTGGTGCCGTGACCAGGGTGCCGCAGATATAGCTGTCGGGGAGGGACCGAGCTTTTTTCAGCCGCGTTCAGCGCTGCGAGACTGTTTCACCCGGACCGGCACAGCGGATGCTGCAGACAGGTGCGGGGTGCCCTGGATTTTATTTGACGAGGATGATTTCGAGACATTTGAAGGGTACTCCGAGGCAACGCCGAACGTGTTTCACCTTTCGCGGCATGCATTTGCCTGGGACAGGATTATCAATGTCCCCGTCCCTAAAACGCATTATTTAACAATGATCTCAAGCGCCATGAAGAATCTGAAAGGATTCATCCGGCGCGAAGACAAGCCGTCTTTTCATCACTGCGGACCTGAGCGGATCCATGGATCTGTTACTGCGCTCAATGGGCTGATCCGCCCCGCTCTCAATATCATCGATTTTACCGCGCCGACGCACCGGAATGCGCAATGCGTACTCGCCGGCACAGATATAGTGGCCGTTGATGCAGTGGTCGCCTCACTGATGGGCTATAACCCCGACCAGATTCAGACAATAGCGCTCGGGCACCGGGAAGGCCTTGGCGAGATGGATTTGAGCAGAATAGATATACTGGGCGATGAGATAAAAAACCTGCACATGAATTTCGAGCAGCCTGAAAATTACGTAAAGCGTGTTTTTCCGCAGATTATTCTGGAGGCTGAACATGCCTGCAGCGGGTGCCTTATTCCGCTGTTTGCCGCTTTGCATCGCCTTGAAGGATCCGGATTGACGCCATCAGGAAGGATATGTATTCTGTGCGGTCAGCAGGAACTGTCTGATGCGCCGGAGGCTGTTTTGTGCATCGGACAGTGTGCGAAGCAGTACCGGGACCGGTTCCCCTGGCTTAAGGGGTGCCCGCCGACAAAGGAAGAGCTGTATTGCTTTCTGGCTGACCGCCTGTCATAAGCATCCGCTTGCAGTTTAGCGGTTTTGACAGAAGAGAGCCTGTTTTCTTTTTAAACCTGACACACGTGCACAGGGAATTCAATATATGTTTTTAAAGCTGCTGCTGCTGTTTACCGTTATCCCCTTCGTCGAGCTTGCCCTTCTCATTAAAATCGGTACCATTATCGGCGTTACCGAAACAATTATGCTTATAGTCATTACCGGTATTGCCGGTGCAGTTATGGTGAGAGCTGCGGGCATAAACTGCATGTTCCGTATTCAGCAGAACATGCAGGAGGGTATCGTACCGACAGATGAGCTGTTCAACGGGGCCCTTATTCTCGTTGCGGGTGCATTTCTTGTTACTCCCGGTCTCATAACCGATGCTGCGGGATTTCTGCTTCTCGTTTCACCGGCACGTGACATGATAAAAAAATGGCTTCAAAAATACCTTCGCAGAAAATTCGATCAAACGGAATTACGGATATATCGCTAGAGGGTTCAGGGTTAGACACTCGGGATCGGGTGGTGCGTGCAGGCAATGAACGTCTGACTGGAATCGCTCTGCGGATACGATGTTCACACTGCGGTGCTTTGCACCCATGACAGAAATAGAATAATATTTCAGGGTAGCGCTGGCAAAGACGGGGAGGCGCGCGCCGGTTTGGTATGTATCGAGGCGTCCTTTTGGTCACATCAAATATGTTTCCGGATCAGCTGCGATCCGCTCCAGGCTTTCCCCGAAGCGATGTGCGTGGATCCCGTGCAGCACGCGATGATCGATGCTTATATTAAAGGGAACAATGTCGTGCTCGCAGGTTTGGCTGCCGTTCAGAATTGGCGGAATGGTGCCGTGCGCATGTATGCGCAGCGCCACTTTCATTGAGGTTATGATCGGCTTTAAGACAAAAAAGGTAGCCGGGCGGCCGTAGTATTGGTTCGACAATACGATGTTTGAGATCATGCCGCGCTCAAACCCCATTTTGAAGGCGCGCTTTTCACCAAGAAGCCGATAGAGCTCAAACCGGTAAAAGAAACGCATGATCGCCGCTGCCGCATTGTTGCGGCTGCGCTCGGCGTGGGATTTTTCAAGCTCCCGGCGTGCCCGGGCAAATTCATCCTGTATGATCTGCAGGGGTTTCTGGTGGGGGTTGTCAATTATAACATAGGTGATCCGCTCATCGGCATTTGTCAGCAGCACTGCATTTGATATATGAACTCCCTCGATTTGATATATGTGGCGGCCGAGAACAACCTGATTCAAGACAGGATTTTCTGCAATCGCATGTGCAAACAGCTTGTTCAGCGCTGCGGTGAGTGATATTTTGCATCCCGTGTCCGCACATATGTTTGCAATCATCTTTTTACACGGGCCGAGATCAATCATGTACAGCAGTGAGGCAAACGGATCGGGTGAGCGGGCGATTAAATGAAGCAGGTCGCCCCGGAACCCGCCAAGCTCCGCAGCGCTCAGCCTGCGCATTGAAAGCATACGTTTTGTGCCCTGCACGTCCCCCCCATGATTAATAATTCAGAATGTATGCTCAGCTCCAGATATGGCATATGGGCAGAGAACAAAATGCCTGTAAATATATACAATTCTGATTATTCTACTGCTGCGCCTCCCCGTCCCAGCCGATCCATTCTTTTCCGCCGAACTCGGTTCCGGCAAGCCCGGATTCGGTATCCGTCATTTCATGCCAGCGGCCTGCACGCCGTTCATGCAGGCGGACGCGGATGGTGCCGCGCGTGCTTTCCCAGGTCCATGGCTTGATTCCCCCGATTGTGGGGTTCACCAGGTTAAGCAGATCCAGTGTATCGCATTCCGCATCGATAAGAATCCGGTAGCGGCCCTTACGCGCCTGTATCTGCCAGGAGCCGGGTGAAATGGAGGGAACAATAACGGCGGGCTGCTGCGGAAAGCTGAACGTATACAATCGCCCCTTGAAGCGGAACCCTATCCCGCACGCCTGCAGAAGGAGTGGCCCGATCGGCATGCTTGCGCCGCCGACAGAAAGGCAGCATGCCTCTTGGTCGTCAAAATCATTTGCCTGGAGCCAGAACCATGTTTCAGGAAATTCGTCGCCCCAGTTTTTTTCCTGGTACCCGATGCTTCCATCGAATTCAAACCGGTCTCCGTTCCACTCAATCCAGCCGCTTGCCAGCGCCTTCATGGCCCCGACATGCCAGTAGGTCTGAAGATCCGGCAGACGCGCCATCCATCCCATGGTGTTTTCCCAGGTGTGGGTTATATCAAAATCGATATTCCAGGAACAGGATGAGTCATTGTCTGAGACGCTGCCGCGGGCGTGCAGCGTCTCAGTATCACCCCGGGCACGGTTTTGTGAACCTATGGCGGTGTCAAATTGTTCAGAATCAGAGGTAAAGGATTCAACAGGATAGCGGGCATATATCAAATCATTGGTGCCGGGGCTGTTAATGCCTGCCATGATAAAGGAGCAGCTCTCCGGCGATGTGCCTGCAGGGCTGTAGACAGCATAAATAAACAGGTATGACCGCTCAGCTTCAGGATCTGACACCTTGAAGTACCACCCCTCGAAGTACGGGTCCTGGCCGTCCCAGTGATAGCGGTTCGGATCGTCGGCGGCAGCAGGTGCGGCGAAGGCGCTGAACCACACACAAATTGCTGCAGTCGCTGGACCGATAATGGTCAGCGGGTGACCTGATAAAATGCGCATATACAAACCTCTTTTCGAACGGTAAAGATGAAACAGATTGAACCGTTAGCCGCCGCGGCCGGTGATTGTCTCCTTCGGGGTTTAAAACCCACGCCTTCCCCGATATACCGTCGGGATCTTCGATAGGCGAAGAATGATTATTGACTCAGAACGTGCTGTTCGTATAGGGTGCTTCCCCTCAGGAGAATATTTGTAGTTATGTGTTTTTCCTTTAGTCCCGACATGTCGGGATAACTGAATCCACCGGCTTGTAGCCGGTGGTAGTTCAATTCAGGAGCACTCCGGCAGCGAGAACAGATCCGGGCAGTTGTCATCGCACGCATCACCGATTCCGTCACTATCCGAGTCTGCCTGTGCCGGATTCGAGGTGTCCGGGCAGTTGTCCTGTTCGTTTTTCACCCCATCGTTATCGCAGTCGTCATCATCGCAATACCCCTCACAGGTGGGCGGCATGGTCCAGGTGCTGCCGTCAGGGCATGTCCACGTCTGATCGTCGTGAGCGATATATTTTTTGCCGTTGAAGTAATAGGTTATGGAGGTGTCCTGGCCTTCGCGTGTTGCCCGGTAGCATTCATCACCGTATTTATCATAATAGGTGGTTGTTTCGTCTTCGGTTACATATGAGGAGCCGTCCTCATACTGTATTTCCATATACACCTCACCTGTCTGATAATCGATGTCATTGGTGTAACACACAGGACAGCCGGGGTCAGCGCTTGCGCAGGTGGTTATGAGAAAATCGCCGCAGGGGATGCATTTATTCTGGACAAGCGGGATGGTGGTTGTCGTGGAGGTGGCATTGTCATCCGGATCGCCCGGCTCACATCCTGCAGCTGCAATGCAGCAGCACGCGCACGCAGCGGATACGAGTATGAAAAATAAATTTCGCTGTTTTTGAATCTTTAGCCTCATGTTTTTTTGCCTCCTGCTGAAGGTGTGCATGCTGACGCCCTTGGATGCATACAATAAATGACAAGGGTAATAAAAATTTCAGGACATATTATGAAATAATAATATACATATTTTGTCAAAATAAAAGTAAAAAATTGACAGCCTTGTAAAAAGTCATGCGGCGTTTTTAACGTCTAAATCATAGAATCC
>CAZUMW010000028.1:0-57934 GCA_964621615.1 uncultured Thermodesulfobacteriota bacterium | reverse complement strand
ACCCCTCAAACAAAAAAATTTCGAATGCAAAAACCTAACCGGAAGTTACTGGGTTAGGGGAGATTTTTTACGCATTATCGCCGGACACGCTTCGCTTTGTCCAAGCCTGCGACTATGTCAATAAACGTCCGATTCCCCCCAAAGAAATCGCCAACCTTGCATGAAGCCATTGCTATGGTCGGCAGCATTGGCGGTCATCTGGGCAGAAAGAGTGACGGCTCCCCCGGCACCCAGACACTGTGGCGCGGCATACAGCGCCTGGAAACAGCAACTGAAATGTACGTCATTTTTACTCAACATTTTTAAACGGTGTCAAAAAGTTACCGTTTCTGTCAGTCGGCCGTTTCATTGTCGGAGTTTGCTATGTGTTATTTCAGATAAACACAGCCATAAACCGTGACAAGATTCCGGACCGATTCTATTTAAAAGCTTGACATGAGCCGAAATAAGGAATTATTCATTACATATAAAACCAACCGTCCGCATGAGGTACAATGCCATGAAACTTCGCGCACGGCAAATGAGTGAAGAAGATCATGATTTTATATCGCTACTCACCGCTGATTCATCAACGAACATACTGGGTAACGATATATCAGCAGCTCCGGTGAACACTGCCGGTAACCATCCTGAAACAACCCCTGAGGAAAACCCGGCACCGCACCGCCTGATCATCGAGCAGATATCGGAAACAGGCAGCCTGACACCGCTTGCAGCAATCACGATCAGCGAATCACGTGAGTTCACGGCACAATTCACCAATAGTGCTGTACAGCACCGGCTCGAAACAGCAATCATACGATCTGCTATCGCTTATTCGAGGCGTGATCCCGGCATAAAAAATATTACAATTCAGGTCAATCAGAACGACAAAGCCTCACATGACATATGCACGCAAGCAGGATTTATACAAACCGGCAACATAACCCTCGGCGATGATACCTATATTCGCTACGTATACACAATCCCCAGAAGACAGTTCGGGCTGTTTTATTAACAGCACATTTATTATTGCATAAGACACACAATCCCACTGTCCCCACACACCCCGCATATGTTTCTTCTTCTGAATTAGTCAACACATTTCTTATACCCTCTCGCCGTAGCATTTGCAGGCTTCATCTTTTCTGTCCATTGTGTGTGATGTAACTCATTATAAAAACCGTTTTTTGCACACCCGTACAATATTTGTATTGAAATTGTGTTTTAAATATTTACATTAAATATTATGTTAATGGCATTATAAGAATAATTTGATTGTCATATGTATTTGATTATACGCTATACTTTCTTGTTTTACATATTTCACCTCTAATATATTTTTGTTTATTTTATTTGGTTATACAAATTTAAGACATAACACAAACTACTTGAAGAAAGGAGAAACAATAAAATACGAACTGAAACCTATTCCGTCACATGGAATCAAGTTCCATTTGATTCCGAAGCAGTCACACAAACCATTATAAGTTAAAACATGGGGGGGGGATAATTATGGGGAACACAATCGACAGAAGAAATTTTTTCAAGCTGAGCGGAATTTCCATTCTCGGCATGACCGTGTTATCTAAAGTAAAACCTGTTTTCGCAGGAGATGCAGGTAAAAAAAAGTACTGGAATGACGAAGGCTGCTTTCATCAGGATACTATCGACATCAGCCAAATAAATGAGGGCAAAATACGGGTAAAAGGTCTCAATCTCGATGGATGGAAGACATACAGCGTGGTACAAACAGAAGAGTGGTTTCAGGAGTGGAACTTCTCAGAACGTGTGGAGCGTATCGATTCCATGATAAACAATCCGTCTGCAATGCCGCAATGGGGCGGTGCCCACAATCCCAGCGTTGCATCATACAGCAGGGTGCTTCCTGAGGAAGATGCCTTTAACCGGACCCAATTCAGCCTGAATAACGCCATCAAGGGTATGGGTCTCGCTCCGAAGAAATCAACTATTGATGACGTGATACAGTCACTGTATGATCACTGGGAGGATGCTGAGGAAGACAGGCTCCTGCATCTCAGATCCCTGTACACCAACCGTGATCTTTGGGATATGAGCAAGCAAATTTCTCTTGAGCTGTATGCGACTCCGACACGCCTTACGCACAGCTTTATAAACTGGATGCATAACCCGCTGAGCAATATCTGTTTTATGGGGCTTCGTATGCGATTCCCGTTTCCGCCGTATAATGACCCCACACCGGTACCCGGGATGCCCTGGATGCCAACCTACGAGCTGCGAACCGCTGCACATATGATTCATCCAATGGATCCGGCCTTCGGCGAGACCGATTACGAATTCAAGCTGATCAAATTCTCGAATACGGTCCATGATTTTTATCACCATCAAGCCGGTCAGATGCCGCCGCAGCCTGAAGACATGGATATCGGGGTTATTCACTATGTGCTGGAGGAATTTGACAATGACTTTATCATGGGGAAAAGCAAGCGGGTTGCCATGCTGCGGATTCTCGACTGGCCGAGAAAAATGTATGCCCGACTTTTTGAAAAAACCAGAAACATATTTACCGGCAAAGCCCGGCATACAAGAATCGCATAGATCGCGTTAGGGAGTCTTATCAACCGGGGCATTTTTCACCTGCCCCGGTTTTATTTACCTCTTGCCCGCCCGCTCTCCGCAACTCGGAAATTGAACTAACACCGGCTACAAGCCTGTGGATTCAGTTATCCCGACGTGTCGGGACTAAAGGAAAAACACATAACTTCAAAAATTCTCCTGAGGGTAAGCACCCTATACGAACAGCACGTTCTGAGTCAATAATCATTCTTCGCCTATCGAAGATCCCGCTCTGCGGGGAAGGCGAGGGTTTTAAACCCCGAAGGAGACAACAAGTGAATATTCTGAATGGCGGCCCGCCCTGTACTCTGCAGTAATATTTATTGAGCCTGCGCACAGAGCAGGTTAATTTAACGCTTGACCCTGAACGAAAGCTGGATATAATTTTTCAGTTAAATACGCCCCCCCAATGCCGCCGGGACCCGGTGTGCTGAAGTTCGCTTTTGCCGGTATGCGTCGTTTCATGAGCGCATACCATTTATTCCCATCTAACGGCTGTCCGCCGGCAGGCACCTCCGCCTGCGCTGTTTTTTTTCGAAACAAAGCAGTACGGCTTTCATGCGATACAGATTTCTGCTCTGTACTGAATTATTTCATGATAAATCAGGTTATTTAAAAGGACGGGCGTGGTACCTCAGCTGAGGGCAAAATATCTTATTATGGATGGTGCAAAACAGTTTCAGGAAGCGAAAAGCCGGACGCACAAATCGCGGTTTGAATTGGTGCCCCATGCCGAAAAGCCGCTCTCCACGGAAGCTGAGGGACCGCGCATACACTCCTGCTCTGAAAGGACAGCCCACACATCGAAAAATGTACTGATCAGAACGCTGTTAAAACAATATCGCCGCATAGATAACGATACATACCGCCTTCGGCGAGCCGCAGGAATATTCTGTCCGAAGGGCTGCGGTCAGTGCTGTGACACCCCCCGCGTCACCGCCAGCGTTTTTGAGCTTCTTCCCCTGAGCCGTGCAATATGGCGTACAGGAGACGCCTATGCTCTCCTTGATAGTCTTCATAACATAGATCCCGAATGTACATGCATTTTTTACTGCCCGGCGTGCACAACCCATACACATGGCAGATGTTCAGTGTATGATGTACGTCCGCTTGCGTGCAGACTGTTCGGGTTTTCCTTCCGCCTGAACAAATACGGAACCCCCGAGCTTATCACCTGCAGGACGCTCAAAACAGCCGCCAAAGCCAATATGCTGCGCCTGAACACCCGGATAGCCGATGGATGGTTTAAGCATCTGTGGAGGCGTCTTATAATAACCCATATTCAAGCACGCATTACACACATCGATCCGGGGCCTGATTCGCGATTGCTGCCCATTAACAGCGCAATACGTATAGCGCTTGAGAAAACCGGCCTGGCCCTTCAGTTTGATCACAGCACCTGTGACATCAGCCCTGCGATTTCTGACGAAAGCACAGTGCCGCCGGAAAACAACAACGGCTCGGACCCGCCGGTTGTAGCTGCATAGGAGACTGCCATGAACTCATAGAGACTTCATATGTTTAATTGCCATTTCAGCGGCATTAACAAGCTGATAGGATACCGGGGAGGCCGTCAGCGCCGGATGCGTACCGGTTTGAAATGTTGCGATATCGTCAGCCCGCATGCGCTGATGAATGCACGCGCTGATCGTATTTATAAGCTCACCTCCGCTTTGCGCCCCGGACACCTGTCCACCAAGCAGGATCCGGCTGCCTGCTTCAAAAAGAAGCTTGACGCTGAGATTTGCTCCCCCCGGCATACATGACGGGTGACGATTGACCGATTCTGCCGATCCCTCAACAACGTCATATCCTTTTTCAATGGCCTGTGCCTTTGTCAGCCCTGCCGCCGCAAACGCACAGTCACCCAGGATGGTTGAGTACACACCGATCACTCCCATATTAACCCGTTTGGTACCAAAGAGATTTGCACCCGCAACGCGAGCTTCCATGGTGGCAATAGATGCCAGCTTCAGCCCTGAGGGCTTGCCGTCAAAAAAAGATACTTTTTCAGCACAATCGCCGCACGCAAAAACATTAAAATCACTTGTCTGCATGTACCGGTTTACCTGGACACCTTTTGTCGGCCCCAGGTCGAGCCCGCACTGCTGTGCAAGATCTGTTTTGGCACGGGCGCCGATTCCCATAATCACCATGTCCGCATCCACCCTTTTCCCGCTTTGCAGTATGACTGTTTCAACCGAATGCTGCCCACCCAGGGAGCTTACACGCTCATCAAGCATGAGCGTAATACCTTTATCCTGAAGCGTTGTTTCCGCCTTTATACAAAAATCCTCATCATATACCAGCTGCAGACAATGGGTAAGCATTTCTACAATGCTTATATGCAAATCTGGCCGGCGCTGTCTGCATTCCTCCGCAATCTCAACTCCGATAAACCCGCAGCCTACGATACACAGACTTTTGGCGTTTTCCATCTGAGTAATAATGCTTTGCAGGTAGGCAACGTCTTTTTTAATCGCAAATACATTCTGTTTATCGTTGCCGTCGATAGGGGGTATGATCGGCTCAGAGCCGGTGGCCAGGATTAATTTCTGATATGAAATATTTTCACCGCGGGCCGTAACAATACAGCTTTTCTGCCGATCTATCTCTATGACTTCATCAATCAGCGTTTCGATTTCATTTTTTTCAAGAATGCTGTCAGCAGGCATAAGATTTTTTTCAGGAGACCCCACGATACCAAAAACATACGGAATGCCGCATGGTATTGTGACCTGTTTCTCCTTTCTGACAAGAAAAACACTTTTGCCCGGATAATGTCTTTTTGCTGTAATTGCCGCCGTAACTCCTGCAGCGCTGGCACCGATAACGATAACATCAAATGCTTTCATTGTTTTATCCTCCTGAGCATTGATCGCCGGCGTTCTTTGAACAAATTGCCGGCATTTCCATGTGTAGGCTTTTCTTTTTTCAGATAATGGACTTCAGCGTGCAGGTCAATACGGCAGCGGCGCTGCATATGCATATTTTCACATACGATTTGTGATTTTCATGATATAGTGCATAAAAATATATTTTTGTTGTTTTTTACTTCCACCAACACAGAGGGGTACACATGAAAAACAACACGCACAGGACATCGCCTATCGGTGTCTATTGTCTAATATGCGCCATGATTCTGGTTACATGTTCCTGCAAAAACAGGCGTACAGAAGAGGAGCCCTACAGCGGCGGATACAGCCCCCTCGATCTGACCACAATCGAGCAGCAGGAGGGATACCCTGCTGTTCAGTTTCCGGTAAATCAGCTGGTTGTATATGCCGCAACCGGCGTATCCCATGAGGATATGATTTCATTTTTCTCAGGGCAGGATGACATTACGCTCATCGGACAGATCCCCTCAATCGGCTACTATCAGGTTGAAGTTTCGTCAGCGTCCAAAAGCGAGCTCGATGCGATAAAAAGCACACTCGCTTCAAATAAAAAAATACAGGGAGCAGCATACAATATCATTATGTCTGAGCGTGATGATCCCGGCAGCTGTCCGACAGAGCCCGATGTGCTCATGAGCTTTATTCCCGAGGAAGACAAGCTGCCCTATTATCAAATATCCTACCAGACGGCGCTTGAAATTATGCAGGGCCTCCGTGACATGATTTCTCTGCATACGGTTACTATCGGAGTTGTGGAAAACGGCTTTTCAGCCCGCACCGGGCAGTTTACCGACGTTACTATTGAAAACTGTTCTGTCCGCACAGCTTCCGGGCGCCGCGTGCGGCTTGACGGAACAGATCGTCACGGGACATCCGTTGCCGGCATTATCTGTGCCGACAATGACGGCACAGAAGTCAACGGTCTGGCCAGCACGCTCATCGGCAGCGACCGCCTGCGGGTGCTCATGGCACGGCCGCAGGACAACGATTTTATGGCGTACTGTGCCGCCATAGCAAACATGATTGATGAGGGGGGAGCCAATATTATCAACAACAGCTTCGGCCAGGGCCCGTTCGACAATGAAACGGCCAGAGAAACCATCGACAGCATTACGGCATTCAAAGAGCTCATGAACCGCTATCCGGATGTGCTGTTTGTCAACGCCGCGCCGAATGACACTGTCGAGCTCAACGGGCGAAACGATGCGCCGGCGGGAATCAGCCTCGGAAACACGCTGACGGTTACCTATTGGATTCACGATGATGCATCGGAAATAGCGCTGACGGTCGGCTATGGCGATCTGGTTGATATCGCCGCGCCGGGAGACAATGTTGTCGTGCTCATGCCTGACGGGACTGCAATGAGGGACTACGGAACATCTTTTGCCGCACCGATGGTTACTTCGGCGGCCGCGCTGCTGAAGGCAATTGAGCCGTCACTTTCTCCGGATGAAATAAAAGGGCTTCTGCTTGACCCGTCCTTTCATGGAGAGACAACCGAGCCTGACGGCGGTGTTCAGCTTGATATTGCCGCCCCGCTGATTGATCTGCTTTGGCAGAAATATCAGGGCAGCCCCTGGGCCGAATATCTTCTGGACAACGACGATGACGATCTGCATGATATTGCCGAAATTGTTAAAGCGACAATCTGTGAGCAGACAGGGCTGAAGCTCGAGAATTACGGCTCATTTACCTTTGAACCCGATTCAGCCTGTGCATCAGGGGTAGAAATGATTATGGAGCCGGACGGATCCCAGTGGTCTTTGTGGATGCCGAATCTGTTTAACGAATCATACGACCGCCTCGGCGTAACGCTATCATCAGCCGGTTCAGACATTTTCGGTGTGAATGAGACCTACAGTCTCAGCGTCCACTCTGTATCGGTTAATGTCATGTCTGACCATATGACCGATGATACCGACTGCACCAGCGTTGACCCCGAAGATGGTGATTTCATCTATTCGGGCTACAGCGACAGCGGATGCTACAGCTTTACCCGCTGCGGGGTAAGCCAGCGCAATGCTGACGGAAAGCCAAAGTATCTCACGGTCGATCTGTTTTTTGAGGGTACAATAGACGGCTATAAATCAACCTATTACCCGTCAAGCGCCGTTGAGCCGATAGTCATCGATGAGGAAAATGCTGCTGTGGAAGGGTGGATTAAAAATGTGCGGGTACAGACCATGGACCCATTCGGCACATTCTCACAGGCAGTTGAAGAGGCATGCCTTAAAACCGGCGACAATGCGACGGGAGGCGGCTCCCTTCGTGCTGAAACGTGGTAAACACCTTTTACATATTCTCCGGCACCATCACCCGGCCCAGAAACAGAACCGCATCGCTGCTGTGATCATAAAGCGCATAAAAAAACGGCCTGTCCGCGGTAAAATCCACGATTGTGACCGGATCCTCTGATACGCCTTCAGCCATTCCGACAGCTGTCGCCGCTGCTGCTTCAAGCCCTTTTTCATTCACCTCCATCACCGCCTCGTGAATCACAAAGCTTATAAAAAGGCTGTTTGGACCGCCGGTTATCGCCGAAAAATCAGCCGAGGCGCCGAACGCATCGGTCATGCCAAGGGCTTTTAAATTGTCGTTAAGCCGCCGCCGTGTGCGGACTGCAAAACGCGGGATCATGCACCTGACGTCTGCCTGCTGCATCGCCTTCACGACTGCGTACATTCCCCCGGGGCTCAGATCCTGTTCAACCCTGTCAAACATTCCCTCCCGGGGAAGCACTATAATCAAAGAAATCGTTCCATCGGCAAGCCGCATCGAAATGGCCTGAACCAGGCTGTCTTCAGCATATCCAAGGGATGCTGTCTGTCTCATCATGGGCACACTCATCACTGCGCCGCTCCGCGTATAAAACGGGCGATCCGCTGTTTCATTCTCATCAAACGGATAAAGCCATGATCCCTTTATATAGACGGTATTCACCAGCACCAGGCGCGTGTCGCTGGTAATATCCTGCTCTTCAACAAGCTCGGGTATTTTGCCCTGTGTTGCGTTATCGCACCAGCTGTTTATCTCATCATCAATGCTGTAATAATCGGTTCCAAAATCGACAAACTGTACATACGCATTGTACTGGTGCTGCAGCACCGACGTATAATTATCCGTAATCCCGTAGTTTCGCTGGAGCCAGCCGGCGCTGTTAATCCGTGTCGTCAGCTCATAGCCCTGCCGCTCCTGCAGCGTTGCATTATCGATTGTGTTACCGTCAATAAGCTCTTTTGAAAGGCGGCCGAATGTTTTGTGGAGAGTATCGCCATACAATGTATAGTACATAACCGCTGCCATCTGGGATGCGGTCTGTCCCTCTGCACCGGCATAGGCCATGCCGAGACACGACGAGATGCTGTATGGTGAAAAAACGATGTTTTCATCAGCCTCACATTCAGCAGAAAGAATCTCATACATATCGCTTCCGAATCTGTTCACGCTGAACGCAAGCTCCTGTGTGTCGGACTGCGCAGGGGGAAACGGATCATCTATGTATGACATATCCCTGCAGCCGGAAAGCACCGTAGCAAAAGCGATGATCAAATATAATGCTGACTTTTTCACTGTCGTGCCTTCCTGCTGATGTCAGGTTTAAAACCGGTTTGGACAGCTATGCCGGAACAAACGTTTATGGTGCTTTTTTTTGTAGCAACACAACGTCTTTGCCGATAAATTCCACCTGCGCTTCCAATGCGCCGGCAAGCCACTGAAAGGTTTGCCGTGAAAAAAAACATATGTGCGTCTTATCGTTTTTATAGTGCCATGTATCAAAGGCCTGCCTGTCTATGACAAGCTTTGTCATGATTCCCAATATCCCGCCGGGGTTAAGCATGCCGTAGAGCCGACACAGCTCGAAACCCGGCCTGCACAAATGCTCAAGCACTTCGGCAGCCGTTATAAAATCGTATTTCCTATTAAAAACCGATTCATCACAGGCATAGAATTTGTCAAAAATGTCAATTCGGTATCCAAGCTCACGCAACATTGCGGGCAGAGCCGGCCCGGGACCGGAGCCGAAGTCAAGGCCTGAGGCATCTTCAGCTAGGCGCTGGCGAAGCGGGTTAAAAAGACGGCTTAAAAACGCTCTGTAGCCGGGATCGTCAGGATGGTTTCGATGAAGATCGTACCTGGCTTTTTCCTGACGCGCTGAAACATGGAACTGTTCAGGGACAAACACAAGTGAGCAGCCTCTGCATATGCGGTACCGGCGAAACCTGTCCTCTGTATATGCGATAGTATCCTCGGCGCCGCACAGAGGGCAGCACCCGGCATCAGGTGAATCCGCAGCAGATCGCTGTGTAACAGAAAGGGGTGCTGAGGAAACCCGGGCGGTATCAGTTGTCTGTCGAGGGACGATCGGCATATGCCTCGTAAAGCTTTGACTCCTGCTCAGTGGTGATATTTGTAATCGATTCGTTCACCTGCAAAGCAAAAGCATCAATGGGTTTCATAAACTGATTCATGAACGCCGATTGTTCGTTTTCGCTCAGCTCATGAAATTTAAGACTCTGCTGGCTGATTATCTCCGCTGCATGGCGGCTCAGATTGTGAAGATTGTTAATGCAGTCATTCAAAAGATGCGGAAACTTAGTTTCAAGCTCCGGCTTCACCTCTGCAATAAGCTGCATAAAACGTTCTGTAAACACCGTAAAAAAATAGTGCTGCTGATAGGCTAAATCGCGATTTGGATTCTGCTCTGGAGCGTTGCTGCCGTTGTCATCCATAAAAAATCTCTCCTTATGTTACAGTATGTACATAGTGATACTATAGATAGTGATTATAGCGTGCTCGTCTACGCGTGTCAAATGGCGGGCACTAGGGTTTCGGTATGCCGGATTCACACGGGACGCCTGTCTGGCACAGGCCGCAGCTGTAGACCTGCATGCCGAGCCGCTTCCCGGTATATAAAGCCATTTTGTTTATAACGTATTCGGCGCATATGCGCTTATCATGGCCCTGTCGGCTCAAAGCACCTGCGGGACAGCGATCGATACATGCACTGCATGACCCGCGTGAATAAAAAAGGCACCACTGGTTTATGGAAGTGTATGGACGGATGGTTGGCTGCAGCGTAAGACGGGCGACAGCAGATCCGATTCGAACCGCTTTTCCGGCGGGGGTGATCAGACCGTCGCACAGTCCGAAAGTGCCGAGACCTGATACGTATGCCGCATGCCTCTCAGACCATGATGATGCAAAGCCGGAGTGGTGATCTGTGGTAATCTGCCATCCCGGTATCTGTACAGGGGCAGCTGCCTCAATTCCCCGCCGTTTCAGAAATGAAACAATATGGCGGGCCAGTTTCAGATTGAACGCCTCACCAAAACAGCGGGACCGCGTCCAGCGCTCTGACGGGTATCTTGTGCTTTTGCGATGATCCTTTTTGGTGCTGTCGGTCTGGGGCAATACCCAGCAAATGACGGTAAGCTGTTCAGGCCGGATCCTGCTGCGGGGAAAGGCTCGCCGAAAGGCTTCAGCAGGGGTCCAGTACCAGGCGCCGATATCTGATTGAATCTGCGAATACAGGGGATCGTTCCCGCCGGAAAACCCGACAAGCGGCTCATTCCAGGCTTTCTCGCCTGATCCTTTTTTCAGTGTGTTTGCGCTCGACCGTTCAGTGAATCGGCATATTTCCTTACGTATGACGTCATTTGTTATTGTACGGACTGATGTTTTCCCGAGGGGGCTCATACGCTCTTTTCCACCGTCATAACCTGCCGCAAAGCCGCAGGCTTTATTATTGAGCCGCTCTAAGCGGATGCAAAAACAAATAACTCAAAGCAGTTAACAAACCGTGACATTCTGCTCGTACTGTCATCCCCGCCCCGACTGCATGATAATTTCCCATCGTTTAAAAAAAAGCCGGCAAACGGAATAGCTATGGGGAAAAGCACATCCGCCTGCCGGCGTCCACCAAAGAGAAGGAGGCTTATACTATTATTGATACCATATAAAATACGTCTCGGCAAACCGTTGAACATTCAGAGGACCGCACTCACTCCCGCACGCCGACCCCCTCAAAAAACATGCGCAGCACATCCCTGATCTTCTCAACACACTGCTGCTTTGTTGTGATAAAGCCGTTAATCCAGTAAATGGTATACATGGTATATATACCGAAAATAATCTGGCAGAGCCCCTCTATATCGACATCGGGGCGCAGCTCCCCCTTGTCGCGCGCCTCCTCGAGAACCTGCTGTATGGTATTTATGAGAATAAGCTCGTTCCAGTTGTTGCCGGTGCCGATCCGGCACACCCGCTCGCGAACCAGAATTTTAGCAAACTCCTTGTTGCGGAAAATGTATTTCAAATATGAAAAAATCAGCAGTTCAAGCTTGTCGATAACCGATTCCCGCGAACCGATGCTTTGCTGTATTTCATGGCGGCTTTTGGTAAATTCCGTGTCCAGGTAATACAGCAGAACGTCCTCTTTTTTCTGAAAAAAATTGTAAAACGTTCCCTTGGCAACTCCTGCATTCCGGGTAATATCCTCAATAAGGGTGCCTTCAAACCCTTTGTGCATAAAGAGCTCTATTGATTCGTTGAGGATACGCTCTTTTTTCTCTTCTTTTTTCTGCTCGCGGAGACCTGTTTTCATAGCCTGTACGCCGCCGGTACCGGTATGTCTTTCACCGTTACATTGAGTGCAGATAGTCTTCTGCAATTTTTACAAAGTCAACCCATCGCTTCATAGGATAAGCATGGTAAGTGTGCTGATTTGAGATATTTTTCCACAGACAGGCAGTAAGCCATCGCTTAAAGGTGTCAGGCTCTCCCAGCTCGCCGCGTATGCGCTGCTGAATCGCCTGCTGCTGGGCGGTTGCCGGGGCAGTGCTGTCTTCCTTCCAGTATCGCTCGAGCACCTGAAGATAGCTTTGCGTTACGGCGTCACGGTTCTTCAAAGAGGAATCTTTAGGCGGCACATTTCCGCGCCAGGCAAGGCATCCGATGCTGCTCACCAGAATATCAACCCGCCTGATAAATTTAAAGTGACAGGCAGGCTCCGCAGCACCGCCCACTTCGCACAGAAATTCCTGCGCTCCCCGGCCGAGCTCTTTCATAATCTCATTTTCAAGCCGGTGCATGCGACCATCCCAGTCATCGGGCAGATCCTGCGCCGTATAGGGATACAGCGGGGTTTTTTCGCTGGTCATATTTCGCCCCCAGAAAGAACAGTTGAGCGCCCTGCGCGAAAGCCCGATATATGTCCTCTCGACAAGCTTTTCCTTAAGGGAGCTGTCCTTAGTACCTAAAAATCCATACACTTTGGACACAACTTCAGAAGCGCAGCTGCCGAAAAAGGAGCGGTCATCGGGAGACACATCCGAAAGCCAGCCCTTAAGTGCGGTTGCATAATCGATCAGCTCTTTTCTTCTCTCAGAGCTGATCTGGTAGTGCAGTCGAAGCGCAGTGTGATCGCTGCCGCCTATTATTGAGCAGATCGCATGAACGCGCTCAGGAAAATCATAGCGCCATATGCAGCAGAAATCGGCGGCAACACGCCGGTCTTTCTGATCATCGGTAAGCGGGCTCACCTCCTCCTCGAGCTGATGTATACGGCGAAGATCATCATCCTGACCGTATCCCTTCTTCAGATTGGCATCATAATGCCTGTTCCCTTCGGCAAGATGATGTATTATTCTATAAGGGATACCGTCGCGGCCAAGCGTGATCGAACGGGGGGTCAAAAGCATGTGTTCCATATGGCACCTCGTTTGTATTGATGATACGGCAAATACGCAAGTATTCTTTCAAAGGGTGTTTTTCTGTGTTATATGTTTTACACTAATCAATCTAAAATTACAATCGCGATTCTTTTTTCATGATGCGAAAACGGGGTCTTTTTTCCTATATGTGCTATATCGGCGCTGCCGCTGTCATCCTTGCGGCTATCGCGCTGACGGCACTGTCTTTTTTCTTAAAAGACCTGGAAACCTATATCAGCACAAGCCTCGATCATATCGAAAAAGAAACCGGCTATGCAGTTTCGATGGACCGCATCGAGTGGACATTTGCTCGCGGCGCCGGTATTACCATCCACAATCTGAGCATTCGCGACACCAGGCATGGACGCTTTCTGTTTACCGATAAACAGACCTTTATACTGGTCAGTCTTTTGCCGCTCTTAAAAAAAGAAATCGAAATCTCACGCCTGATTCTTCAATCGCCGGAAATAGCCGTGAGCCGTAAAGCCCGTAACCTGGATGCTATACTGCACAGTATAATTCCGCCTGAAGGTTTCGAAACCATTTTATATAATATACAATCCTCCCTTTCTGCGCTGCAGCTGTCAAATGGCCGTTTGACGTTCACAGACAATGACACCGGCGCTACGGAAACCCTTACCGGCATTACAATCCGCTGTGAGCGCACCGGAAAGCAGACCTATACTGTTTCGGCGGATGCCCGGTATCCGGGCGTATCGCCGTCCGGAAAGCTATCCCTGCACACAACGCTCTCGGCATTGCGGCCCTCTGTGCACACGCTGGCAGCAGCCGGCACCATAACGCTGCACAATCTCCCGCTGAGCCGCCTCGCCGCGCTGTACCTGCCTGACAACACGCTGCCGGTGCACGGCGGTCGCTTGAATGCAGCGCTTGATTTCAACTTAAAGCCAGATCTAATATATGACCTCCAAGTATTTGTAAATACATCTCAATTAGATATTGTTGTTGATTCAGAAACTGTCTTGAAAAATGCCGGCGGCAGCGCCGATATTTCCTTCTCGTCCCGGGACACCGTCTTTTCAATTGCATCATATACCGTGAATCTTCCGGGAGATATTCAGCTGAAGGGTTCAGGAACCGTATCAGACCTGACGGCGGCTTCCCCAACGGCAGACCTCACCATCCAGTCAAATGAAATACCGCTGCCGGCGCTCACTGCCTATGCAGCAGCAGCGCCCGGACCGGTATGGGACAACATGACCGCAGCCGCCGCGCTGTCCTCCGTAAAGCAGGGAACGTTCTGTATAGAACGTTCCCGCTACCGCGGCCCCGTTACCACCCATGTGCCAACCATTCTTTCATCATGTAACGGCACCGCCTCGATGAAAAACATACATATAGCCCTGCCCGATCAAAAAGCGTTGCTCCTGATTCCCGATGCCGCAGTTTCATATGACAGCAGGACGCTCAGCGGGCGATTCAGCGCGCGCATCCTTGGCAGTGACAATCACACAGCCACCTTCCAGGTATCACCTGTTTACCCGAAACCGTCCCTGTCGGCACAGATCGACTCCTCCATGCGCGCAGAGTCTGCAAGTGAGCTTGCATACCTGCTGTCGCTGCCGGACGGCCTGCTGAAAGGTGCCTCAGGCCGGTTGTACGCACAAACAACCCTCCAGGCAAAAGACCGGCTGCGCTTTTCATCCCGCCTGGACGCAACAGATGCCTCATGCACAATCGCCGGGGCGGTCACAAAACCGCGCCGGGTGCCCGCAGTCCTGTCTTTGAAAGGCGTGCTCACTTCGCCGCGCGATCCGCAACTGTCTGACGTTTCCTTTGCAGCATCGCTTGACAACGCCGCTTCCGTCTCGGGAGCCAGAAACCCGAAAAGCGGAATATGGGAACTGGCGTATACGGTAAACGGCTTTCGATTTGAACGCCTTGCCTATCCTGTGCTTCCTCCCCCACTGTCCTTTTCCGGCACAGCCTCCGGTCAGGGGACCTTCACGATACCCTCAGCTGCCCCTTCCGGATGGAACGTAAGCGGTATTCTTCGGATAGCCGGGCTTTCACTTCACAAACAAGGCAAGCCCTCACCACTCATACACTGCCTGATCGACGGCGCTTTCCACAAGCGGGGATTTAAGCTCGACGATGTCAGCATGCGCCTGGGTACATCTGAATTCTCGGGAAGCGGTATTCTTAATACCATCGTCCCCCCATGCGGGTCACTCTCCGCTCATGCCCCCGTTTTCGACATAGACGATGTTGTTGCAACAATAACCGAACTGATAAGAACATTCAGAAAATACCGGCGGGAGAAACCGTCTCACGACAAAAATCCGTTTTTCAATACCGATCTTGATATAGCCCTCACCGCAGACAGGATAAACTTCATGTCATGGGATTTTATGAACGGATCATCCCGCTATACCTATAAAAACGCGGTCATGCGCTGGGAGGGCATTCAGGCAACCGCATCACCCGACAACGGAACCATACATGGATCTGTAGTATTTAACTTCAAGGATCATGACAACAAGGTGCTGCGGCTTATCGCAGACAAAACCGATGTGAGCATTCTCTGGGCAATTAAAAAGCTTGAAACCAGCAAAACCATACGCGGCCGCATGAACCTTCAGGGTGAATTTTCATCCACCTACAAAAAGCTCCGCGAAATCATTCCCAACATGACAAGTACGTTTCATATATGTATTACCGACGGCACACTGCAGAAATTCACCGTGTTGTCAAAAATACTCTCGATGCTCAACATCCAGCGCCTGCTGCAGCTGAAAACCCCTGATCCGTTTTCCAAGGGCATGCCCTTCAGCAGGATCGAAAGCGATTTTGCAATGAAAGAAAGCATAATGCACACGGACAATTTTATCCTGAAAAGCCCCGCCATGAATCTTTCAGCAATCGGTGACATTAACCTTGAAAAAAGATCTGTCGATTTCACTGTCGGCGTCCAGGTGTTAAACACTATTGCTAAAATTATAGGCACTATTCCGTACGCCGGAGAAAAAATAACCGGCAAAAACAAAACATTAACGGTAGGGTATTTTAAAGTAAAAGGGCCCTTTGATTCACCGTCAGTAACCCCGCAACCGCTTGAGACGCTCGACTCAACGATATTTAATATATTCAATTCAGTTATGAGCATACCGCTTGATCTTATTGATATACCTTTTAAAATATACGATCACATACAGGACGTCACCCCGACCAGAAAGAACAGTCCAGGACAGTGAACAGCGTCTGACTCTTGTCATTCGCGACATATGCGGGTATAGTGAAATTACACCCGTGAAGCCGCTCTAAGCGGCTGCAAAAACAAATAACTCAAAACAGTTGACAAACCGGGGCATTCTGTCCGTACTGTCAGCACCGCCCCGACTGCGTGGTATGTTACCATCGTTAGAAAATCATGGATCACCCGGATAAACCGGGTGATGACGGTTTGTGCTGAATTGTTGACCCTGTTGTCATTGCCCGGCTCCGTCCTGGCAATCCAGTACAATTTTTCAGTATCACAATGCAGACAAAATCATTAGAATCCCGCATATGTCAAACTCTGTGAGCCCTCCGGCAGAGCCGGAGGGTTACCTGTGATTATTAATATTGATTTCACAATGGTGCTGATTCGTCACACATACACTGCAGGGGCTTACCCGGCAGATTTCTGTAAAAACCGTTCTGATCACATACCCCTGTTCGGGTAAAAGCCCTGCCTGGATTTTATAATTATGGCTGTCAACCGCAGAACAATACTGAGTACAATTGCCCGCATACCACTGTCCTTTGCGGCCGCTGCAGCCGCCCCGGTGATATCGTGTTACGGCGCCGACAAAAAGGTCGGGAAATCTTCCTGCGACCGTTCCACGGTTATACTGACACGACGAACCGGTGTGATCGATAATCAGGGAGCAATTGATGCGGACATGCTTTTCACCATGATCGGTGACGGCGTTACCGCCCTGACCGGAAAGAATAACATCACACAGGCCTGGCGCAGCCTGTTTTCCAAAAATGAGCGGATCGGCATTAAAGTCAACACCCTCGGCGGGCGCAACCGCTGCACCCACCCGCAGCTTGCAGCTGCAGTAGCCGGGCATCTTGCTGCTGCCGGCATTGCGCCGCACAATATTCTCATATTTGACCGTCTTACCGATGAGATGAACCGGGCCGGCTACACCATTGTTCGCGGCGGATCCCGAGTTCAGTGTTACGGAACCGACCATGCCTATGAGGCTGAACCTGAAATGTCAGGCACAATCGGCAGCTGTTTCAGCACCCTGCTTACGCGCCGCTGCGATGCAGTTATAAGCCTGCCTGTCCTGAAAGACCATGATCTTTCAGGTGTCTCGATGTGCCTGAAAAACTTTTATGGAGTCATTCACAACCCGAACAAATACCACGATAACGGCTGCGACCCGTTTATCGCCGATCTGAACCTTCACTCGCATATACGGTCTAAACGACGGCTCACCATTATCGACGGCCTCTCAGCACAATACAGCGGGGGCCCGTCATTCAAGCCGCAGTGGTCATGGAATTACCGCGGGCTTCTGTTCAGCACCGACCCGGTAGCAGCCGACAGCACCGGCGCACGCATAATCGACAAAAAGCGGAAAGAAAAAAACATGCGCTCACTGCGTGAGGCTGGCCGCCCGTGGAAACATATTCATACAGCCGCACGGCGTGGCCTCGGCATTACGGATACGCACAAAATTGAGCTTATTACCGCATAGCATCATTCACTGCTGTCCAGAATAATGTCACAAAGCCGGTTCGAGCGGGGCTCTGCAATGTTCCCGCAACAGCTTCGGGAGGTTATGGAACGGCAGGAGCCATAAAACAAACAGATACTGACTCAGGCGTTCGCATCATGGATAGAAAGCCTTTTTTCCTTTCTCGCAGATCATTTATTTCCTCGGCATCCTGTGCCCTGTGCTCGCTGAGCATTGACCCGCGCTCATTTTTTGCCCTGGCACTATCACCTGCGCACGCAGCTTCTGCTGCATCCGGTCGCAATGACGGCCTGCGCGAGGTTATGTATTACACAAAGCTCGAGGGCCAGAAGATTGAATGCGGCATCTGCCCGAAAAAATGCCGGATTGCAGACCGTGAGCGCGGCTACTGCGGCAACAAGGAAAACAGAAACGGCACGTATTACACACTCGTATACGGTACGCCCTGCGCAGTACATGTCGACCCGATAGAAAAAAAGCCCCTTTTTCACTATCTGCCCACATCCCGTGCGCTGTCTATCGCTGCCGCAGGCTGCAATTTTGAATGCCGCTTCTGTCAGAACTGGCGAATTGCCCAATACCGTCCCGAGCAGATCGAAAGCATTGTCATGCCCCCTGAAGCCGTAGCGGCACAGGCTGTAAAAACCAGCTCCGACACAATCGCCTACACCTACTCGGAGCCGGTTGTTTTTTACGGGTATATGCATGACTGTGCAAAGGAAGGCAGAAAAAAAGGCATCGGCAGTGTCATGATCTCAAACGGCTTTATCAATGAGGAGCCAATGAAAGCTGTCTGCCGCTATCTGACCGGAGTGAAAATCGATTTAAAGGGGTTTACGGAGTCATTTTACCGCGAGCAGTGCAGCGGAGAGCTGGAAGGCGTGCTCAGCACGCTGAAGCTTTTGAAAAAGCTTGATATGTGGACTGAAATCGTGGTGCTCATTATTCCGACACTGAACGACAGCCCTGAGGAAATACACAGGATGACCACCTGGATCGCTGAAAATCTCGGAAGCGATGTGCCGCTGCACTTCTCACGGTTTCACCCCATGTATAAAATCAAGAATCTTCCCCCCACTCCGGTAAAAACCCTCGAGCGATGCCGGGCTATCGCCCGCAAGGCAGGACTTCATTACGTCTATCTTGGCAATGTGCCGGGCCATCCGGCTGAAAGCACCTGCTGTCCGCGCTGCGGCAAAACGGTAATCAGGCGCATGGGATTCGCCATGCTTGACAACCACATAAAAGAGGGTGCATGTGCGTTCTGCGGCGCTCCTGTCGCCGGTGTATGGAAGCAGCCCGCCGCCCTGCAGTCATAAAAGCTGCATCAAACATTACGGAGTGTAGTGCTCTTTCAGAATATCCATTATCTTCTTCTCCTGATGAGGAGAAATGTCCATGCCCCGCACCTTCATACCGTGCATAACCCGTTTCCATTCCTGTATGGGACGCTTGGTGCTATACACAATATCGGGCTTATGACAGGAGCTGCATTTTTTGTCTATAATTTCAAACCGCTTTTGTCCACAGGCATAACAAAACAATCCAATGATACATGCAATCGCAATCGGTAAAATACCTCGCTCCATGTCAATCTCCTGCATACAGATGTTATTTTCATAGCTATGCACTCAAACCGCAGAGCTGCGGGAGCAATTCACACAATACCGGGAGATGTATCACCTTTTGGGTTCGATAATTATCAGGCCCTGCTTGCAGCGTGCCTATTCCGACCGGACAGTCACTGCCTGAGAACAGCCTCAGCATATCCGCGGCACGAGTTCTCCTGACGGGATATCAAGCACCCGCTCACCGCCGATGACGGTGCGCATCACCAGGCGCCCTGCCCCTTTTTCCTTAACCGAACCGATAACTGCCGAATTGCGTCCGTACTCATGTCGTTTCATCACATCGAGCACGGCAGCGGCGTCCTCCTGCGGGCAAAATACAACCATTTTACCCTCGTTTGCCAGATACAGCGGGTCAAAGCCCAGAATTTCACATATGCCGCGCACATCATCCCGCAGCGGTATAGCATTTTCATCAATTACAATTGAGTTTTGTGACTGGCCGGCTATTTCAGCAAGAATACCGCCAAGCCCGCCCCGTGTCGCATCCCGCATACAGTGTATGTGCCTGCAGGCCGAAAGGATATTCGACACAAGACCGTTCAGCGGGGCGGAATCTGAAACAATATCAGAGCTCAAATCAAGCTCTTCACGCTCGTGCAGCACTGCGCTTCCGTGGTCACCGACAGTGCCGTTCAGGATAACCGCATCACCCTCACATATCGACGCAACTGAGATCACCCCCGGATAGGATATAGTGCCGATTCCTGCCGTATTAATAAACAGCCCGTCAGCGGCACCGCGGTGTACAACTTTTGTGTCTCCGGTTACAATCTGTACGCCTGCCTTTTCTGAAGCAGCAGCCATGGAGGCGCTTATTTTTTCAAGCTCTGCAATGGAAAACCCCTCCTCGATTATAAAGCCCGCGCTTATGTACCGCGGTTCGGCCCCGCACATTGCGAGATCATTAACAGTGCCGTGAACCGCAAGCGATCCGATATCCCCGCCGGGAAAAAAAACCGGGTTAATGACATACGAATCCGTTGTAAAGCATATTCGCTCCGCGCCAACGGCCATAACCGCACTATCCTCTCCGCGATCAAGAATGCTGTTGCTGAAACGATCCATAAACAGCTCTGAAACCAGCTGGCGGGTAAGAATCCCGCCGTCACCGTGCTCAAGGAGTATCGTGTCATGTTTCATATCTATCCGCCTTTTGTATAATAATCGTTGTTGTTACAGAGATCGTAGATACGATCATGCCGGTCGCAGAAAATTCAAATCATTAAAGCCGGCGCGGACTGTACTGCCCGGGACAATCCCTGCACAATGCCTGCTGCGTAGTTACACGCAGCAGCATCGGGCCGTCCATGAAGTGAGGTTTTATCTGGCGGCGGCTGCGCAGAGACACGCCCGAACCGGCTTTTGCTCAATGCTTTCATTTATTTTGGACACGTTTGACGGAGATAAATGATTTAATCACCCTCAGCCTTTACAATCGCAGCAGCGCACACCGCCTGACCAAGCGATATACCGCCGTCATTTGCAGGGACATGTGCGTGAGCGAACGGCTTCAGGCCGCGACCGGCAAGCTCAGCAACCATGTGCTCAAGAAGTATTCTGTTCTGAAAGCACCCGCCGCTTAAAACAACCCGCTCGATTCCTGTTCTCCGGCTGAGCAGCGACGCTGCCTCTGCCCATGACCGGGCGGCCGCATCATGAAATGCACGCGAAATATCTCCGCGCGGCACTCCCTTTTGACTCATTTCTACAGCTGACCTGACGGCAGGCGAATAATCGATGCCGATCATATCATTGTCAGTGGTAACCGCAAACGGAAGGCAATATTCGGACCGCCCGGCGGCGCACGCCTCAAGCTCCATTGCAGCCTGCCCCTCAAAGCTCACGCGCGCCCGGATGCCCAGAAGCACAGCCACCCCGTCGAATACGCGGCCCATGCTTGATGTTTTTACACAGTTGATCTGCCGCTCAGCCATGCGGTCAATAATTTCAGGGCGCATGCTGTCCGGAAGCAGCCCGATGCTCTCGGCAACCGCGCCCCAGCTGTCACCAAAGGCTTTTCTGAGCAGTCCTGCCGCAGACCTCCAGGGCTCATAGACTGCCCGCGCGCCGCCGGGCATAAAAAAGGATGAAACATGTCCCGCCCTTTTCGCCGCTTCTTCATCTGCAACAAGCAGCTCTCCACCCCACACGCTGCCGTCGGTGCCGTATCCTGTGCCGTCAAGGGCAATGCCGATCACGGTGCCGGTTATGCTGTTTTCCGCCATACAGCTGACAATATGGGCGTGGTGATGCTGTACGTGTATTACTCTACACATCCGCATCTGTCCGGCGACCCGCGTGGCATAGTAATCCGGGTGCATGTCGCAGGCGACAATAGATGGCCTGCTTCGTGATATCTTCTGCATGATCTCAATGGACTGATGAAAAAAATCGCGAGCTTCAGGTGTATTCATATCGCCGATATGCGGGCTCAGAAATGCCTTGTTTTCAGTTACGATGCACAGGGTTGATTTCAGATGGGGTCCAAGCGCCAGCACATCGGGCAGTGAACGGGAAAGCTGTATCGGCGTCGGGACGAATCCACGGGCCCGGCGCTGTACTCGGGGCAGGCCTGCAGCGTGCACAACAATAGAATCGTCGCAGCGGACTCGTATATCCCGATTATGGACAAGAAAAAAGTCTGCGATTCCCGACAGACGGCTGATCGCCTCGCGGTTGCCGACGCAAATCGGCTCGTCGCTCCTGTTTGCGCTTGTCATGACCAACGGCGGCGAACCATAGAAAAACAGTATATGATGGATCGGGGTATAGGGAAGCATTATGCCCATGTCACCAACGCCGGGTGCCACTGAAGGGGCGATAGGTGATCCGGCATATTTCTTAAGCAGCATTATAGGGCGCTGCGGACTTTCCAGCATATCCAGCTCGTCGGGTCCGAGCACGGCAATCCTGCCGGCGGCGTCGGCATCTTTTACCATAATGGCAAGAGGCTTTTCCTCGCGGCTTTTTCTCTGTCGCAGGCGCGCTACGGCATCTTCCTGTGTCGCATCTGCACACAAATGAAATCCGCCGATCCCTTTAAGGGCAATGATTTTTCCGTCCTTGATACTATTGCACAGATACTGGAATATATCCGATGGCTGCACTCTCCGGCCGCCATTATCATAGAGCATAAGGGACGGTCCGCACGCCGGGCAGGCATTGGGCTCTGCATGAAATCTTCGATCAGCGGGATTTGTGTACTCTTCAGAGCACTCCTCACACAGGGGAAAGCAGGACATTGTTGTATTTTTCCTGTCGTAGGGGATATCGCTGACAATGGTCAAACGGGGTCCGCAGTCTGTACAGTTTATAAACGGATAGAGATATCGCCGGTTATGAGGGTCAAAAAGCTCACTCACGCACATGCTGCAGGTGGCACTGTCGGGGGTAATATCAACAGTGCCATATCCAGCGTCCGTTGACTGCACAATGCTGAACGAAGTTTCATGCAGGGGCGGAATGCCATGCTCATAGATGGTGTGTATACGGCAAAGCGGCGGGTGTGACTGAGCGAGGCGATATTTAAATTCCCGGAGCGCCTCCCGGCTGCCCTCCGCCTCAATAACTACACCGTCAGGGCTGTTCTGCACAAATCCGGCAAGGGACAATTCAGCTGCTGCACGGTATACAAAGGGGCGGAATCCAACCCCCTGAACCGTGCCTGTAACAATATATCTCGCGCGATGAATCATTTCATGGTTGCAAAAAAAGCGTCTATATGCCCGGCAAGCCAGGAGAGCCAGCCGTCGAGCCCTTCTTGTGTTTTTGCAGACACCGGAAACACGGCCATATCACTGTTAAGCGCTCTTACATCTTTTCTCACCTTTTCCATGTCGAAATCGACATATGGAAGCAGATCCGTCTTGTTGATAAGCATTACGGCTGACTGCTGAAAAATAAGAGGGTATTTCGAAGGTTTATCGTCGCCTTCGGGAACGCTCAGAATCATGGCCTTTATGTTTTCCCCGATATCAAATTCCGCAGGGCATACAAGATTCCCAACATTTTCATTTATCATTACATCAATATCGTCAAGATTGAACTGCGGCAGGGTCTCTCGTACCATATTGCCGTCGATATGACATGCACCTTCCGTGTTTATCTGCACAACGGGCACATTCAATCGTGCTATACGGTCAGCGTCACAGGTATCCTGAATATCGCCTTCGATAACGCCGATGCGATACCTGTCTTTAAGCGCCTCGATGGTTCGCTCCACAATGGTTGTTTTGCCTGCTCCGGGCGAGCTCATCAGATTGATGACATAAATGCTCTTGCTGTCAAACAGCTGCCTGTTTTCCCGGGCAATACGGTTGTTGGCATCAAGAATGTTTTTTACAACGCTTATTTTCATGATACTGGCTCTCCTTACTTCAAGTCACTGCCTGCGGCAAAGCCGCAGCATCGATTAATGAAACCGGTAATAAGCCGAGCATGTTCCCTCTGAGGAAACCATACACGGTCCCATCGGATTGTGAGGGGTGCACACCGTTTTAAACAGCCCGCACTCAGGAGGTGCGATTACGCCGCGAAGAACATCGCCGCACCGGCAACCAGGTACCTCCCTGGAATCCGGCGGCGGGAGATCAAAAACGCGTACTGAATCGAATTCCGCATACTCATCGCGAACAGCAAGCCCGCTTTCGGGAATAGTGCCGATACCCCGCCACCGTGTATCAGACACACGAAAAACCGATGAAAGCAGATCAACCGCACGGCGGTTACCATCAGAATGCACGCCGCGAGCATACTGTATCTCAACCTTATACGCCCCTTCCAGCATCTGCCCCAGAAGCATATAAATCCCCTCAAGTATATCAACAGGCTCAAACCCTGTTATAACAGCAGCGCGGCCGGATAACGGGATCATTTCATATGCTGCTGCACCGATAATGGTACTGACGTGACCGGGACACATAAATCCGTCTACAGCCAGCCCGCTGTCGCTAATGAGGCTTTGAATAGCCGGAGGTATCAGCTTGTGAACCGAAAAAAAACTCACATTTTTCAATCCATGCCGCCTGCAGGACACTATTGTCGATGCAACGGTCGGCGATGTTGTTTCAAAGCCGATCCCCATAAAAACAATATGCCTGTCAGGGTTCTGCTGCGCCATGCCGACACATTGTGCGGCTGATGTCACTACCCTGATATCTGCACCGGCTGCACGCATCTTCTGGAGGCTGTTCATGGCAGTGCCGGGCACGCGTATCATATCACCGAAGGTAGCAAAGACAACATCTGAAAGACCGGCGAGCTGAAGCGCCCTGTCAACATCCTGCACGGATGTTACACACACAGGGCATCCCGGCCCTGAAATAAGCCGTATTGAAACGGGGAGCATGTTCCGTATGCCGAAACGTCCGATAGCCATCGTGTGGCTGCCGCACACCTCCATAATGCCGACCGGTCGTCCGATAGCGGCTGCCCGCTTTCCAATACCGTCAATGAGCCCCCTGACAACAGCAGGATCTCTGTACTCATCAATATACTTCATCAGAATTGCCGCACTATAGTTGAAGCTTGCAGTCATAACATGCGGCAAAGCCGCAGGCGTGATTAATGAGCCGCTCTAAGCGGCTGCAAAAACAAATAACTCAAAACAGTTGACAAACCGGGGCATTCTGCCCGTACTGTCATCACCGCCCAGACTGCGTGGTATTTTACCATCGTTAAAAAATCTCCCCTAACCCCTCTTTTCCAAAGAGGGGAACAGGGTAGTCTCCTCCCTTTTATCGCAAAGGGAGGCCGGGAGGGATTTATTTCGGCATTTATCGCCGAACACGCTTCGCTTTGTCCGAACCTGCGACTCTCATTCGTTCGAAATGACGCCGGTGCTATTGTTGCACAGTCTCTAAACCGGGGGGTAACGGTTTGTGCTGAACTGTTGACCCTGTTGTCATTGCCCGGCTGAAGTCCAGGCAATCCAGTACTGTTTTTCAGTATCACAATGCAGACAAAATCATTAGAATCCCGCATATGTCAAACTCTGTGAGTCCTCCGGCAGAGCCGGAGATTTACCTGTGATTATTAAACGGGCTTTGACGGTCAAGGGCGCGATATCGCTTTAGAGGGAACTCATCCGAAAAATCCAATTGCGCAATGGTATACAACACGCTTTCCCTACCCGGGTGACACAACCATTCGATCACATTTCCGATTTATTTTTTATTATACCACATGCCCGCAGCCTGTTACAGCGCTGCGGACATGTGGCAGGTAATTGACAGGTCTTTGCTTTAGAAGTGAAAAATGAGGTCAAACGTGAAGCGGTCTTTCATCAGGCTGTCCTCGTCATCGGTAAGCGGAAACTCATAGGCGATTCCGAAGTCGAGGTTTTTCATCAGCCGGCTTCTCATGCCGAGCGCCAGGCTGACAAAATGTTTCGAGCGCTCGCTGTGGCGGGCACCCATATTGATAAGATCGCCGCCTTCAAATTCAACGATGCTTGAAACAAGCTCGTCACGCCGCCCCTCATCGACAACCCAGAAATGGTTAAGCTCGATCAGCGGAAAAAATGTCGGGGTTACCGCATAGCTTACATGCCAGCTGTCATACATAACGGTGCTCTCAGCATCGCCGTCAACAGGGATAATACCACCAACGGTACCGGCCAGCTGCAGCTTGCCGAAACCTTTAAGAAATGAGATCGCCGGTGCAAAATTCCCTTCACCGTTTCCCTGGAACACTTCACGGCTACCCTGGGTAAATTCGTACAAAAGCTTTCCTGAAAGAATAAACTCATTCTCCGGATCATAGATAAAAGCGTATTTGACGCCCGCTGCAATGTCGCCCCACCCCTCTTCATCATCCAGGGTCTCATCAGGATTAAAGTCAATATACCCGTCTTTTGCTGCAATAATTGAAAACCGCTCGTTTACTGCAAAGTTAACACGCAGAGCAGTGACGCTCAGATCGCCGTCAAGCGGTACATCGCCGAGAATGGTATTTATTTCGCTCGGCAGATTCTGGTGCGCGTGTACAATATGAATATATGTCTGATTGCGCGCATCGTCAAAATACACCGGATTTGATACCGGCTTGATAAACCGCTCGAACGGGTTATCTTCTTTTGCCACTGCAACGCCTGCACAGGCACCTACAAACACGGCAAGCGTTAAAATACCGATTAATGAGCGTCCCTTCATTATGCCTCCTTTCACGTATACAGTATATTCTGTCTTATCAATTCAGTTCCGTTTAGTGCTGAATACAATCTGATCCTTTATTGTTGGTTTGCTGTCTTCCACCTCCTTTCGTAATAGATTTATCTCTATCCCCCATTGATCCGGTATTAAAGGGCCACCGGCTACAGCCGGTGAGCTCATTGTTTGCCGGATACCGTGCGCTCCGCGCAAGGTGGCAATACCTTACAAAAAATAATGCGAGTGCGAATACAGCACGATATGCATATAATCAGGTATGATCTGTGTCGCTGAGGATGTTCTGCAGCAGTTCGAGCCGCTCATGAGCCATGTCTTCATCGATCCGGTGTATGGCGAAGCCGGCATGAGAAATTACATAATCACCCTCTGCAACATCTTCGTCTATAATATCCAGGCAGACATCCCGCCGGGTCCCGCCGATATCGATAACAGCATGGTTGTTTTCATCTATGGAAAGCACTTTGCCGGGAAACCCTATGCACACGATATTTTACTCCTGTGGTGTGTTAACATCCATTTCAACCAGCTGCAGCTCCTCAGTGCCCCCCACCATTACGACTTCAGAGGATCGGCACTGTGGACATTCGGCGGTAAATGATTCGACCTCATATTCCCGGCCGCACTCGAAACAATATACACGTGCGGGCAGCAGGTCAAATATAATTTCAGCACCTTCAGCGCGCGTGCCCTCAGCCTGAAGATCAAATGCGAATTTAAGCGCATCCGGCGCAACGCATGACAGGCGGCCGCAGGACACACGCAGCGTATTAACCCTCACAAACCCGTGCTGCTCAGCATACTCCTGCACAATATCGAGAAGCGACTGTGCAAGCGAAACCTCATGCACACAATTGCCTTTCAGGGTATATATTCAGCTCAGCCAGCAGCTCAAGCAGCAGCCCTTCCACCGTAGCGAACCGCTGCTCCATTACCGGGGTCATTTCCATGCCCATTTCGGAATACTGCTGCGGCACTGCGCACAGAAACGTCACCTCAGGACAGGCATCCATCATATCAGCCTTGCACAGCACATCAAAAAACTCAACCTCATGAGCGGATGTCGGTGCAGGCAGATATGTTTCCATCTGCTCGCGGGTAAAGCGGTATACAGAGCCGGGCCGGTCATCGATCTTTATGACATCGATCACAATCAGGGTACGGCAGGACGTGACCGTGTCCAGGAGAAAATATCCAAGCGTGCCACCGTCCAGCGCAGCAGCAGAGTCAGGGAGACTATACCGCGCGTCAAACCACCGGATAAAATGTACGCCGAAGCCCTCATCCTGCAGTAGAATATTGCCGAGTCCTAAAATAATTATATCAGCTGTACCTGTCATAGATCATGGTGCTTACCGGCAGTTTATGCCGTTACAAAATCAATTGCTGTTGTTTTTTATTCTTTTAAAAAGCCTGCCGCCGATCATGGACGATACCGTGCCTTCCTGAAACACGGCATCGTACCAGAAAGCCATGTACACATGCACAACGGCAAACAGTATAAAAAGCCACGTCACAATATGGTGAATCCATCTGACTCCGGCAAGGCCTCCCATCATTGTTTCAATAGGCTTGAACAGGTTATATGTCCACTGCGTCAGCCCGGCGTGATACCCGGCCCCGGTGAGAATGATGCCGGTAATTACAATGAGAAGAAGCATAATCATACATCCGCCGTATGCAAGCGACTGCAGCGGCCCGTACAAAAACTTGTGAACAGGCGGCTTTTTTGAAACAAGCAGATAGAACTTGATCTGCGTTATCGTATTTTTTATGTCAAGCCAGGCGAAAAAATCCTTCCAGTCGGCGTGAAACCGGGAGAAAAACATCAGATAAAAACGCCACAGGCAGATAAACACCAGCAGCACCCCGAAAAAAATATGCACAAAGCGCATATCGCCCATCAGAAACTTGTCCATCGTATCGCCGTGAAACACGGTAAACGGCTTTCCTATATAAAAACCTGTACCAATAAGAATGAAAATGGACAGCGTCATGGCCCAATGATTTACCCGGATCGGCACTGACCACTCTTTCTTTGCTACTCTTTTATCCATAATGCACTCCTTCTTTATATGCGTTACGCAACCTTGAATTCCCGTACTTTGTTTGTCTGCGGATCGATAATATGCACGGCACAGGCCATGCACGGGTCAAAGGAGTGAATGGTGCGCAGTATTTCAAGCGGCTGCTCGACATCGGCGAGCTTCGTCCCAACAAGAGACTCTTCATAGGGGCCGCGCCTGCTGCTTTCATTTCTCGGCGCGCAATTCCAGGTGGAGGGCACGATTGCCTGGTAATTGTCGATAACCTTGTTCTTGATCTTTATCCAGTGGCCAAGCGCCCCGCGGGGCACCTCGGTCAAGCCGCGCCCCTGACCGGACTGAGGAACATCGCAGCGCGTCCAGGTGCGCTGGTCCCCGGACTTCACATTCTGCACAAGCTCGTTCACCCATTGCTCGGCATTGTCGGCAACGAGCTTGGTTTCGAGCATGCGCGCGGCAGTGCGGCCCAGCGTTGAAAACAGTACCGTTGCAGGAAGGCCGGTTTCCTTGAGCGTATAATCCACAAGCCCTTTGATTTTCTCGTCACCCTGCGCATAGCCGACAACGAATCGCGCAAGGGGGCCGACTTCATAAGGCTCATTGTCATACTGAGGCGCCTTGCACCAGGTATATTTATCGTCGCCCTTTACATGTCCGGAGGAGTCAAAGCCGGTGTATTCCGGCTCGGTTTCACCTTCATAGGGATGCAGATTCGAGCTCCCCTCATACCACGAGTGCGTTACCTGCTCGGTAATAAGCTCCTCATCCAGCTCTGCAGGATTGGCAAGGTCGGCATTTCTGACCACGCCGCGCGGCAGCAGCGTCTGATTCCAGCCGTCATCGAGCGGAAAGCCGCCGTATGACAGATAATTTTTAACGCCGGCGCCGATGCCGTCCAGGCCCTCGCCCTTATAGTATTGAGCCGCTACCAGAACATCGGGCAGGTAGGCGGTATCAACAAAATTCTTGAGCTCCTTGAGTCGATAGAGGTACTGACCCACCCTGTGGGCATCAAGTGCGTCCATGACACAGGTAACCCCGCCGACAACGAGGCTCTGCGGGTGCGGGTTTTTACCGCCGAAGATCGCCATCATCTGCGCGCCCGTCTTTGAAATGCCGAGCGCATCGAGGTAGTGTGACACGATTACCAGATTCGCTTCGGGGGGCAGCTTAAATGAGGCGTTTCCCCAGTATGCGTTTGCAAACGGTCCCAGCCTTCCAGATTGTACAAACTTTGTCAGGCGCTTCTGCACAGCACGGTAATGGGTTTCGGAGCAGTTATACGGATTATCGCACACGCTTTTGGCAAGCTCTACGGCTTTGCGCGGGTCCGCTTCAAGCGCGCTGACCACGTCTACCCAGTCAAGCCCGTGCAAGTGATAAAAATGCATGATGTGGTCGGTAATGTACTGAGACGACTTGATGAGATTTCGCACAATGCGTGCATTCGGTGGCGGGGTAACGCCGAATGCGTCTTCGCAGGCAAGGATGCTTGCTTCATAATGCGAGTAGGTACACACGCCGCAGAAGCGCTGCACCATCAGCCCGGCATCTCGGGGATCGCGGCCCTTGAGTATTTTTTCTATGCCGCGCCACAGGGTTATCGAGCTCCATGCATTATTTATGACATTATTGTCATCCACTTCTGCTTCGATGCGCAGATGACCTTCGATACGTGTTATGGGATCAACAACGATTCTCTGCCCCATTCTCTATCCTCCTGTTATGGAAAGTTTTTTAACATCACGGCTGCATATACACCATGCACGCGACACTATCTTACTCTTTGTCTTCCGGCTTCTGCTTTCTGACGGCCGAGGCGATGCCGTGCGCCGCTATGCCGGCTGCGGTAACGCCGAGAAGCGCCATGCCGATTTTATCAACGGTGTTCTCTCCGCCGCCGAATGGCCTGTCTGCAATCGGCTTTTCAAGCGGTGCCATGGTATCCCAGAAACCCGGCTCGGTACATCCCATGCACCCGTGTCCTGCCATAACCGGCCATGATATGCTGTCGTTGAAGCGAACCTTCGCACAGTTGGAAAAGGTATAGGGGCCCTTGCAGCCCATTTTGTACAGGCACCATCCCTTTTTGGCGCCCTCATCGCCCCACTCCTCGACAAACTCGCCGGCATCGTAATACGGGCGGCGCTCGCAATAATCGTGAATCCGCTTGCCGTATGCCCACAGCGGCCTTCCCAGCGAGTCACACGGCGGGATAGCGTCAAACAGCAGATAGTGAAGAAGGGTTCCGACAAAATTTGGCGCGCTCGGCGGGCATCCGGGAATATTAATCGTTTGAATGCCGATGGCATCGCTGATTCCTTTTGCGTCAGTCGGATTCGGAGATGCTGCCTGTACGTTGCCGAACGAGGAGCAGCTGCCGATGCAAATGGTAGCAGCAGCCTTTGCGGTGACTTCGCGCGCCACCTGAATGCCGGTTTTCGCCTTCGGTCCGAGGGTGAGATACTGACCGTTCATACCCGTTGGCAGCGCGCCCTCTATTACACATATAAATTGCCCGTCAAAGTCGTGTATTGCCTTTTCCAGCAGCTGCTCCGCCTGATGACCAGCTGCTGCCATCAGCGTCTCGTGATATTCAAGCGAAATGGTTTCAAGGAGGATTTCATCGACATTCGGGTAGGATGTGCGCAGAAATGCCTCGCTGCATCCGGTACACTCGGCAAAGTGGAGCCAGACAATCGGCACCCTGCTGAACTGCTCTGCGGCTTTTGCCACCATGGGCCGGAACACCGGCGGCAGCATGAGAGCGGCCGTCATTGCTGAAGACCATTTCAGGAAACTTCTTCTGCTTATGCCCGCATCCTTGAGCGTTTCCTGAAAGTCTTCCCGCGCCGGAGGAAGGGTTTCATCCAAATGCTTCAGATTGGCTTCGCACCGCGACATCAGCTGTGTGTACTGCTCTGCAATTTTTGCAGTGTACTCAGGGTTGTTTTTGTTCCCCATAAAAACCCTCCTTGCATAGTATTAGCGTAAAAATAAATATCTTTTGTCCAGCACAGCCTTGTAAAAAACGCAATCTAACGGTAAATTAATGACAAAATAAACAATAAACAATGCTAATTTATAACTTTTATAAGGTGCAAAATAATACCAATTTTATATACGGTTTGCAAGCCTAAAATGCTGATAAAGCTTAAATAAATGATAATCAATATATGCAGCGCCGTGTTGCTGTATTAACATATAAACCAAAATGGTATCTGCGCTGCCTTTGCAGGCTTGCGTTGCTGAAAAAAACACAGTAATATATCTGATACACATCCGCTATACAACTCCATGCAGTATATATTTATTCAAGTAGAGGAAATCTCAGTGAAGCATTCTGAATTTGTCCATCTGCACATGCACACACAATACAGCCTTCTGGACGGGGCAATCCGCATCGACGACGCCTGCAAAAAGGCCCGCGAATATCATATGCCCGCGTTGGCGATTACCGATCACGGGAATATGTTCGGCGTTATCGAGTTTTATCAGAAGGCGCAGGCAGGCGGGCTGAAGCCGATTATAGGCTGCGAAATGTATGTGGCCCCGAAAAGCCGATTTGATAAAGAAACCGGTACCGGCGTTAAGGAATCAAACTACCACCTGATCCTTCTTGCTAAAAACAAAACCGGCTATCAGAATCTGCTCAGCCTTGTGACAAGCGGATATTTCGAGGGCTTTTATTACAAGCCTCGCATTGACAAAGAGGTGCTCGCCGCCCACAGCGAAGGCCTGATAGCGCTGTCGGCATGCCTTCACGGGGAAATACCGGAGCTGATACTGGCCGGCAGCATGACGGCGGCGCTCGACACCGCAGACGAATATCGCCAGATATTCGGCAGCGATCGCTTTTATCTTGAGCTTCAGGAAAACGGCATACCGGAGCAGAAAACCGTTAACGAGGGCCTCTGCGAGATCGCCCGCAAAACGGGCATTCCTCTGGTGGCGACCAATGACTGCCATTATCTGAACGCTGCAGATGCCGAGGCCCATGAGGTGCTCCTGTGCATACAAACTGGCAAAACCATGAACGACCAGGACAGGATGCGGTTTTCAACAGATCAGTTCTATTTTAAAACTCCGGAGGAAATGTACGCTGCCTTTTCTCACGTTCCTGATGCGCTTAAAAACACGGTGGCGATCGCCGAGCAGTGCACGTTCGACTTCAATTTCAAGGAGTATAAATTCCCCCACTTTACGCCGCCCGAGGGCGATACCAACGAAACCTATTTCGACCGCTGCGTGCATGATGGCCTCACGGCGCGCCTCAACAAAATAAAAGCGCATCGCGGCTCGGGGGGCGGATTCGATGAACAGGCATACTGGAGTCGCCTTGAAGATGAAATTGCGATGATTAAAAAGATGCACTTTACCACCTACTTTCTCATCGTTTCCGACTTCATCAAATATGCAAAGCAGCACGGCTGCCCCGTCGGCCCGGGCCGCGGCTCGGCAGCCGGAAGCCTTGTTGCCTATGCGCTGGAAATAACTGAAATCGACCCGATCGAGAACGGCCTGCTGTTTGAGCGGTTTCTCAACCCCGAGCGCGTCAACCCGCCCGATATTGACGTTGACTTCTGCATGGAAAACAGGGACAGCGTTATCGATTACGTTACCGGCAAATACGGCCGGGAAAACGTGGCCCAGATAATCACGTTCGGCAAAATGCTTGCTAAGGGCGTTATCCGCGATGTTGGGCGCGCGCTCGACATGCCGTTCAAGGAGGTTGACGGCATAGCCAAGCTTGTCCCCGAGGACCCGAAAATCACCGTCGAAACCGCGCTGACCCTTGAGCCCAAGCTCAAGGAGCTCGCCCGGAGCGACGCCCGTGTGGAAAAGCTTCTGAGCATTTCCAAAAAACTCGAGGGGCTTACCCGACACGCCTCAACCCATGCCGCCGGCGTGGTCATAGCCGATGCGCCGCTGGTAAGCTATCTGCCCCTCTACAAAGGGCAGAAAGACGAGGTTGTCACCCAGTATTCAATGAACGAGGTCGAAAACATCGGCCTGATAAAATTCGACTTTCTCGGCCTCAGAACCCTGACGGTCATTCAGCGCGCTGTTGACCTGGTCCGGCAGAACCCGGACAATGCGCTCCCCGACATGAACGAGCTTCCTCTGAGCGATCAGAAAACCTATGAGCTTCTCGGTTCAGGCGAAACAGAGGGCGTGTTCCAGCTTGAAAGCTCCGGCATGAAGGATCTGCTCACACGGATAAGGCCATCCTCCATTCAGGACCTTACCGCCTTACTTGCGCTCTACCGCCCCGGGCCGCTTGCAAGCGGCATGGTTGATGAGTTCATCCAGCGAAAGCACGGTCAGGTCCCCATCAGCTATGAGCTTCCACAGCTCGAGGAAATTCTCCGCGAGACCTACGGCATCATTCTGTACCAGGAGCAGGTCATGAAAATAGCCAGCAGCCTGGGCAGCTTTTCGCTGGCCGATGCCGATCTGCTGCGGCGGGCCATGGGTAAAAAGAAAGCAGCGGAAATGGCAAAGCAAAAGGAAAAGTTCCTGGCCGGTGCGCACAAAAATAAAATCACCCCGCAGAAGGCGGAAAAGATTTTCGACCTCATGGCAAAATTCGCCGAATACGGGTTCAACAAATCACACAGCGCCGCATACGCATACGTGTCCTACCAGACAGCATATCTGAAAGCACACTATCCGGTCGAGTTCATGGCGGCGCTCCTCAGCTGCGAAATGGAAAACACCGACAAGGTGGTCAAGCACATAAGCGAGTGCCGCGAGAAAGCAATCGAAGTGCTTCCTCCTGATGTCAATGAAAGCCACCGCGACTTTACCGTGTCTGCCGGCAAAATCAGGTTCGGTCTGGCTGCCGTCAAAAATGTCGGTCACAGCGCCATCGAGTCGATTCTTGCCATGAGAGCCGAAAAAGGAGGCTTCACCTCGCTGTTTGATTTCTGCACAAAAGTCGACCTGCGGAAAGTGAACAAAAAGGTCATAGAAAGCCTTATAAAATGCGGCGCATTCGATACCATACACCCGCAGCGCTCGCAGCTGATCGCGGCTCTCGACGAGGCGGTGTCCGTTGCTCAGAAAATACAGAAGGACAAGGTCAAAAACCAGCTCAGCATGTTCCAGATAATCGCCGACCAGGGGGGCGATAACCCCGGGGAACAGATAACGTATCCCGACGTTCCTGAATGGTCGCAAACCGACCGGCTATCCTATGAAAAGGAATGCCTCGGCTTTTATGTCACCGGTCATCCGCTTGATAATTTCACGGATATTCTTAAGGCGTACGCCACTGCAGACGCTGAATCAATTGCCGGAGAAACGCAGCCAAAGGAAATTATTATCGGGGGGATTGTAAACAGCCTGAAGCAGACAACGACCAAAAAGGGTGAGCTGATGGGGTTTGCCTCTCTTGAGGACCTTGCCGGCATTGTGGAGGTCATTGTTTTTTCGGATCTGTACCGGACATCATCAGACCTGCTCAAAAGCGATCGCCCGCTGCTGATCAAGGGAAAGCTGAGCATCGAAAGCGACAGCGGCAACCGCTCGAACCGCATCATCGCCGCTGAAATTGTACCCATTGAGCACGCCGGCGAAATAGCCTCTCCCGACGTACACCTCCGCTGCCCGATCGGCTCGCTGTCCCAGAATGAAATCGACAAAATACAAAACATACTCCGGAACAATCCCGGCAAATCCAAAGTCTATTTTCACGTTATCATACCCGACAGCAGCGAAACCGTTATCAGCTTTTCCGACAGCTATAAAACAAACGCCTCACAGCTTTTTGTGAGTGAAATGGAATCAGTTCTCGGCAAGCAGAGCGTATCCTTCTCATAAACGCGTGCGGGCTTTACCTCCAGCCCGTCACCGCTGAAGCGCACATATGATCTCACCACGCATATATCAGGAACGCAGCTACCGGCGCCATACCGGCACCGGAAGGCTCACATCGTTTACCGTTTCGATTATGGAAACCGATCTTTTCATCAGTGCGGAAAAAGATCTCCACGGCGAGGCGGTTGATGCCGTTCTTGCAGCCCGGCTTCCTATTGAAAGCTACATTGAACGCACGCCGTCGTTTTTAAGCTCGCTCACGCCGCTGCCTCCCGACCCCATGGCACCTGAGATTATTCAAAACATGCTCACCGCAGCGCAGCTCGCCGGCGTGGGTCCCATGGCCGCCGTTGCCGGAGCCGTCGCAGAGGCGACCGGCAAGAAGCTGCTCAGCTATTCGCGTGAAATTATTGTTGAAAATGGCGGCGATATTTATCTTAACTGCAGCGATCTTGTTGTGAGCGCCATTCTGTTTGATGACCTGCACGGACTGCCGTCGCTCGGCGTCAAAATTCATCCCTCAGCTCACGGGCAAAGCATATGCACATCCTCGGCCACCATCGGCCACTCGCAGAGCTTCGGCGCAGCAGAGGCCGTAACGGTTCTTTCCGAGTCTGCATGCATCGCCGATGCAGCGGCAACAGCACTGTGCAACAGCATCCATTCATCAGCGGACTTAACCCCGGGCCTCCGCGCTGCTGAATCAATACCCGGCGTAAGCGGCGCGGTTATTATCCTCAACGGTCGCATTGGAGCCTGGGGAGACATCGAGCTGGTTTCTTTATAGCCGCAGCCGCGCTGCACCGCTAATGAATACAACTTGTATTACAAGCCGGTTTTATGGTAGGTTTTAAAGATATTTCATTAACTTCCGATATTTTATACAGAAATGCCTTGAGCATGCGCGCTTACAGCGCCTGACAGGATCGTGCTATGAAGCGGCTATGGGCCCCATGGAGAATACGCTACATACTGGACAACAAGTTATCCGGCAAAAAAAAGCCTGGCTGCTTTCTGTGCATAAAAAGAACACGGGGCTACAAACGGCGCCATTTAATTCTGCGCGAAACAGACTACAGCTATGTGCTTCTGAATAAGTACCCGTATGCATCGGGACATCTGATGGTCATACCCAAGCGGCACGCTGCAGATATGGATGACCTGACAGATAATGAGATGAGTGATTTTTTCTCGCTGCTCAGGTTTTCATGCGCAGCGCTGCGCAGTGCTCTCGAGCCGGACGGGCTCAACGTCGGCGCGAACCTGGGAAAAGCGGCCGGTGCCGGCGCCGAGGATCACCTGCATTTTCACATTGTCGCACGGTGGAACGGCGACCACAATTTCATGCCGGTTATAGCCGACACCATGGTTATGCCGGATTACCTTACCCGGATTTATGAAACCCTGCTGCCGAGCTTCAGCGCTGACCGTGATTCATAAGCAGCGCGGCAGAGGCCGCATCAGTAACGACTACAGCGGGACGTATGACACACACTCTGAACGCGACATTATTACATATCTTAATGCGCTTCCGCCTGCCGGCTGCCTCCGCCATGCTGTGTTTTTCAGCGACGCTTATTCTCAGCAGCCCCCTGACCGCAACAATTTCGCACGCCAAGCGCATGAACGCGGTTACCGCGATCACCTATGAGCGCACGGGCGGCACCGATACCGTAACGGTACACCTGGCACGCCTGGCATCCTACAAATCGCGCTTTCTCGAAGCCCACAAACATAAGGGGATTCCCTTCCGGCTGTACATCGATGTTCTCAATGCCCATCTGCAACATACAGCCGATCGTCATATTGTTCCTCCGGGCTGGTCCCTTATACAGAAGATCCGCTCAGGCCAGCGCAACAGATCGACTGCGCGCGTCGTGCTGGAAATAAAAAAGGAGATTTTCAGAGACGACTACCGGATTTCTCAGACTGAACATCCTGCTCAGATCGTGATCGAGCTTTTTGCAGACGAGCGCCTTTTGAATCGCCGAACGGGCCCGGTCAGCGACGCGTATTCCCCGGGCAGCTCGGCTGAGAAGGCCGAACGCACACAGACAGCCGGCACAACAACCGCTCCCCCGGCACAGAAAAAAGAGCAGCCAGAGCCGCGGGACGCGAAGCCGGCCGCTGCCGCACCTGCAGTTCAGAACCGGGACAATACCTGCATTATCGTTATCGACCCCGGCCACGGCGGCAAGGACCCCGGGGCAATCGGATATCGCGGCATGAAAGAAAAGCACGTATGCCTTGCCATCGCAAAGCAGCTGAAAAAGTCGCTCGACAGGTACCCGAACTGCAAAACCATCCTCACAAGAACAAAAGATGTTTTTCTTTCGCTTGAGAAGCGGGCGGAAATTGCCAACAAAAGCAACGCCGACCTGTTCATATCAGTGCATGCAAACTCTCACACGGATCCCTCGCTGAGCGGAGTGGAAACCTACTATCTGAACTTCTCCTCCGATTCCTCAGCGCGCCGCGTTGCCGCGCGGGAAAATTTCACCACCCCGTCACAGATCAGCGACCTGGAGCTCATTTTATTTGATCTGATGCACAATGAAAAAATAAACCGCTCCAGCATTCTTGCAGGCTACATACATAACAACATCGTCGATGCGGTCAGCAGGCGGTACAGCACGTTCAGAAACCTGGGCGTAAAGCACGCCCCGATGCGCGTGCTGATCGACGCTGAAATGCCCGGCGTGCTGCTTGAAACCGCATTCATCAGCAACCCTTCCGAGGCAAAGCGGCTTACATCCAGGGCATACCAGAGCAGCATAGCGGCAGCTGTCGCAAAGGGCATTCACAGCTTCATAAACGGCGAAAAAACCGTGCTGTATATAAACAAAAACTGAAACGCCTTTTTTCCCTGTGATGTGTTTTTACCGCACCTATGGACTTCCCTGCAAAGCACCTCATCAGCCGCCTGGGCATACGGCCCCGCAAGCACCGAAGCCAGCACTTTCTGGTCGACAAAAACAGCGCCCGGATAGCTGTTGACGCCGCTTCGATCGCTCCGGGCGACACGGTCATCGAAATAGGCCCCGGCCTCGGCGCCCTCACCTGCATTATTCTCCAGCAGGGGGCTTCAGCAATCGCGTTCGATATCGATCGTGATATGTGCCGCATTCTGCAGGGCCGCGCAGAAGAATCGGATAATCTTACCGTCTACAACCGCGATATTCTAAGCATTTCTTTCAGTGACTATGCTCCCCGGCCTGCGGTGCTCATGGGAAGCATCCCCTATGCCATAACTACCCCCATCGTACTGAAAAGCCTCAAAGAGGCGCGCTGTGTGCAGCGTGCTGTGTTTATTATGCAGCAGGAGTGCGCCGCCCGCATCTGCGCATCACCGGGAACCGGGGACTACGGCTCGCTGTCTGTGCTGTGCCGCGCCTACGCCGGTGCCGCGACAGCACACACCATAGCGCCGAGCTGCTTTTACCCGCAGCCGCGTGTGCAATCAGCAGTGCTGACACTGACCCCACGCAGCGACAGGCAGTGGCACGACGCAGGGGAGGAGCTGTTCAGAGATGTTGTGAAAGCCGCCTTTTCACAGCGGCGCAAAACAGCACGCAACTGCCTTAAGGGGATTCTCTCACGATACGGTATAGGCTATAATGAATTCAGGGACAGGGCTGCGCAGGAACATATTGATATTGCACAGCGTGCCGAAACCTTTTCGCTTGAAGCCTTTGATACGCTGACGGACATAATACGGGACATGCGATCGTGAATCATGCCTGTCTCATGAAAATCAGCACCGCCACCGGTAACGGGTGTTCCGCGTTCAATAAAGCAGTATTGCTTATGGGGCATGCTGATTCACGCCGGCATAAGGGTCTATGATTTTAGTCCCGATGCAGGCTTCTCCTGTACTGAATTCGGTCTTCTGACTTCTTAATTCCATCAACGGAAAAGTATGCCGCAGGCTGTTTTTTTTTTGCAGCCGGACACAACACAATCTACACAGCAGGAGTAGTGATGATCCGTTTCACCTGCGACTGCATGCTCGGCTCACTTTCCAGAAACCTCCGGATGCTGGGCTTTGATACCATATTTTCGCGCTGCGCAGACCTGCAGAAAACCCTGTGCGATGCTGCAAGGCAGGGCAGGATTCTGATCACCAGACGCAGTGCGCTGGCGCACGGTGACGCGCCGGTTCCGGTGTGCTTTATTGCACATGACCGGGTGCAGGACCAGGTCATACAGGTGCTGCGCGCACACAGCATCACTCCTGACCGCCTGCATCCCTTCACACGGTGCGTCGTCTGCAACCGCCCCCTTAATCCGGTCGATAAGCAAAAGGCGGCCGGAAAGGTACCTGAATATATTTTCAATACGGAGGACAGCTTTTCGGAATGCAGCAGCTGCGGCAGAATCTACTGGCGGGGTACGCACTACAGCAACATGCAGAAAAAAATAGAAGATTTGTTTTCGTCACCCTGAACGGGGCGCCGCGGCTATATCAATTCGCTTACCGCCTCGATGATGTCGTTTCTCCTGAAGGGCTTTTTAAACGTCTTTGCCACCCCGAGCCGCTCAGCCATCAGAAGGTACTGTCCGGCATCGATGGTTCCGCCGCCCGACATGGCAATAATTTTAACATCAGGATCCGATTTTCTCAGCTCCCGTATTGTCTCAATGCCCTCTTTTTCAGGCATAATCAGATCAGTGATAATAAGCCCCGGATTTTCCTGTTCATACATTTTCAACCCCTCTGCACCGTTTACCGCGCTCAGCACCTCATATCCTTCACCTTGAAGAATTTTCTTAAGCAGATCCCGCACCTGATCATCATCTTCAATAATAAGAATTTTGGCTGACATGGAATTTACCGGAAATGCGTTATTGTTAACTTTATTGCCATTTGTTTCCAAATAATCAATAAAAATAAAATTTTGTCAAAAATAGTAATTCCAAGTCGGGTTTGTGTCAAGAAAAAATGTTCTGCTCTGCAAGGTAGATACGAGACCACATCCATACCCGTGACCGTCGCGCATCGGTGAAGCAAATCCAATTTTCAGCCTGTCTTGAAAAGATGTTGCCTGTCTGACAAATAACGCTATAATGTGTGGCATTTTCCGGGCAATACCGTCTGGCTTTGAGCACTTTCTCACTTCGATGGTAACCAATGACCCTTTTACCCGAACGTGCCGTGAAAGCCCCGCTTTGCCCCGCAACAGTCGCGGGCTCTTCGATATGCGGGGATGAATCGGCACAATTCTGAAATCAATCTTAATTTCCTGGATGCTCCGCCTTGAAGGCGGGGGAGCATCGCATTTCATGTGACATGACAGCAGGCACTGCGAGCGACACCACCATTCAGCATATCGGCATCGACACCGGCGGCACGTTCACCGATTTCGTTATCAGGTACAACGATTCCATTTCCGTGTTTAAGGTGCCTTCCACGCCGGATGATCCGTCAGCGGCCATCGCACAGGGCCTGAGCAGGTGCCCTGCCGGAGATGCCCGCCACATTATTCACGGCTCAACCGTTGCCACCAATGCGCTGCTTGAGCGCCGGGGGGCACAAACCGCGCTTATCACCAATAAGGGCTTTGAGGATATCATTGAAATCGGCCGCCAGAACCGTCACCAGCTGTACAGCCTTCACTACCGCAGGCCCGACAGCCTTGTCGGCACAAAGCTGCGGTGCGGCATAGCCGGAAGAATAATCCATACGGGGGATGTCTACAGTGATATAGACCCCGATGAGATCGAGCGAACCGTCTCTTTTCTTTCAGATCAGAGCGTTGAATCGATCGCCGTATGCCTGCTTTTTTCTTTTTTGAACCCGGACCATGAGCGCGCGGTAGGCGCTGCGTGTGCAGCCCGCGGAATACCGGTATCACTGTCTCATGAAATTGTATCAGAGTTCAGGGAATACGAGCGCATGTCAACCACGCTGGTCAACGCATACGTGCTCCCGGTCATGCACCGCTATCTGTCCCGCATGGCCCGCCTGGCCGGGAAGCATGATGTTCTTCGCATCATGCAGTCAAGCGGGGGCAGCATTTCTGCCGCAACCGCCATGCACGAGCCCGTGCGAACCGTGCTCTCCGGCCCTGCCGGCGGTGTTGTGGGCGCAGCCGCAGCAGCACGGGAGGCGAGCTGCTCTCAGGTTATATCATTTGACATGGGCGGAACATCAACAGATGTGTGCCTGATTCACGGCAGCCCGGCGCTCACCACTGATACCGAGGTTGCCGGCATGCCCCTGCGCACCCCGATGATCGATATTCACACCGTCGGCGCGGGCGGCGGGTCAATTGCGTGGGTGGACTCCGGCGGTGCGCTCAGAGTCGGGCCCCACAGCGCAGGCGCATACCCCGGCCCGGTGTGCTACGGAACCGGTGATAACATTACGGTTACCGATGCCCACCTGTTTCTGGGCAGGCTCGTGCCCGAGCGTTTTGCGGGCGGCGCTATTGCGCTTGACTATACCAGAACAGAGCGCCTCATGACGGCATTTGCACAGCGGGTTTCCCTGCCGCCCGCTGAATGCGCAGAAGGCATTATCCGCATCGCAAACGCATCGATGGAGAAGGCAATCCGTGTCATATCGATCGAAAAGGGACACGACCCCCGTGAGTACGCGCTTTTGGCATTCGGGGGAGCCGGCCCCATGCACGCCGCATTTCTTGCAGGCCTTCTGAGCATTCCCCGGGTTATCATTCCCCGCAGCCCCGGAGCCCTTTCCTCTCTTGGAATGCTTATGGCCGATATTGTAAAGGATTACTCGCTGACCGTCATGATGCCCGCCGACACCATTGCGCCCGACGAGCTTGCAGGGCGATTTGAAGCCGTCGAGTCACGGGCGATAAGGGAAATAATCGCCGAGGGTGCCGACGAGCGCAGCGTGCTGCTCGAGCGCTTTATCGACATGCGCTATGCGGGCCAGTCATATGAGTTAACCGTGCCGTTTGGGCCTGACGCTGTTGAGCGGTTCCACTGCATGCACAAGGACACGTTCGGCTACCGCCACAGCGCCGCTGCAGTGGAAGCGGTAAACATCAGGCTCAGAGCGGTCGGCCGGACAGAGCGCCCCCTGGCTCCTGCATGCGCTTCGCCTCGGAAACGTGTGTCCGATGCGGCGGTTATATACCGCAAGCCCGTGTGGTTTGACGGTGCCTCCCGCGACACACCGGTGATCGACCGCGAGCAGCTCTCCAGCGGTAATGAATTGGCCGGCCCGGCACTCATTACCGAATATTCCTCAACCGCGGTCGTGCCGCCCGGATGCTCCTTCCGCATCGACGAACATGAAAACATCATAATTACAATTGCCGAACCATGATGAAATCACCCGGCCGCACCAAATCCGCAAACCCCGTTATGCTCGAGGTGTTTAAAAACCGCTTCACATCGGTTGCTGAGGAAATGGGCAGCACGCTGATACGGACCGCCTTTTCGACAAACATAAAAGAGCGCCGCGATTGCTCCTGCGCGGTTTTCGACCGCAGCGGCGACATGATATCTCATGCCGCACACATACCGGTACACCTCGGATCCATGCCGCTTTCGGTCCTCACCGCGATTGAGCAGGTCAAGCTTTTACCGGGCGACATGGTTATGGTTAACAACCCTTTTCAGGGAGGCACGCACCTGCCGGATATTACGCTTGTCGCGCCTGTTTTCAGCACCGGAGACGACACCCCGTGCTTCATTGTCGCAAACAGGGCACACCATGCCGACATCGGCGGTATGAGCGCGGGGTCGATGCCCCTGTCATCGTCAATCTTTCAGGAGGGCATTATCATACCGCCGCTTAAAATCGTCGAGCGCGGCGAGATTAACCGCCAGCTCCTCGATTTCATACTTGCCAATGTACGCACTCCCCGCGAGCGCGAGGGCGATTTCACCGCACAGATTATGGCAAACCTCAAGGGCATAGAGCGCCTGGGCGAGATAATTGACACATACGGTCTCGAAACCGCACAGCAGTACGCTCATGCGCTCATGGACTATTCCGAAAGAATAATGCGCAGCTTTATTGCCGGCATTCCCGACGGGGACTACGCAATGCGCGACTGTATCGAGGACGACGGCATGGGAACCGCGGACATCGCCATCGAAGCCGCCGTACAGATCCGCGGGGACGCTGCGGCCATCGATTTCACCGCATCCGACCCGCAGGTCCCGGGATGCGTAAACGCGGTCAGGTCGATAACCCTGTCATGCACCGCCTATGTTTTCCGCTGCCTGATCAGCGAGGACATACCGCTTAATGCCGGCTTTCTGCGCCCGCTGCGCGTCGAGACAAAGCCGGGAAGCATCCTTGATGCACGCTTCCCCGCAGCGGTGGCCGGTGGCAATGTTGAAACATCCCAGCGCATCGTCGACGTTCTGCTGGGAGCTCTGTCCGAAGCGCTTCCCGACCGCATCCCCGCGGCAAGCCAGGGGACCATGAACAACATCACCATCGGGGCCGCTTCAGCTGGCGGTGCGAAGGAGTTCGTATATTATGAGACAATCGGCGGGGGCATGGGGGCCTCTTCCAGCGGGCCCGGAGAATCTGCGGTCCACTCCCACATGACCAACACCCGGAACACGCCGATCGAGGCCCTCGAATACTCCTGCCCGTTTCTCGTCAGAGAGTACTCGATTCGCACAAACAGCGGCGGCGCCGGCACCTTCGCCGGGGGCAGCGGAATCTGCCGCGAGCTTGAGCTGCTCTCGGATGCCGAGGTGACCGTTCTGTCCGAGCGGCGCACAACCGCTCCCTACGGGCTCGCAGGGGGTGCACCCGGTCAAAAAGGGAGAAACGCGGTGGTGCACAAGGGGAGCGTGCAGAGCATGCCCGCTAAATTTTACCGGCTGCTGGAAAAGGGGGACCGGGTGCGAATAGAAACGCCCGGGGGCGGTGGATACGGTGCTCCCGAATGCGGCCGGGACGGCTGAGGCTTCCCCGGCATCACGCCATGTTCAGGCGCTCTAGTGTTTTTACAAGCCCGGCCAGCACGTGATTAACGGGCGTCGGGCAGCCGGCGTCTTCGCCGTGCCGAATAACCGCACCGTTAATATAATCGATCTCTGTTTTTCTTCCGGCTAAAATATCCTGATGCATTGAGGATATGTTGCCTGCGGTGGCGCGGCACACGCTTTCGACCTTTTCCACCGGATCGGCATACGGAATTGATATCCCTTTTTTATCCGCAACAGCAGCGCATTCACGCACCGCATCGTGCATCACCTCCCGAAGCGTGGGGAAATCGAGAATCTGTCCGTTTTTAATCCGCATGATGGCGGTCAGCGGGTTTATCCCGACATTTATTAGAAGCTTTCCCCACAGCACCGAATGTATATCGGGGTGAACCGATGTGGCAATGCCGGCGCTTTTCAAAAGCAATGCAATGCTTTCGGCCGCTGCAGCACCCTGTTCGCATACCGGGCCGATGACCGACTCCCCCTCGCCTGCGTGCCTGATCCGGCCCGGCCCGATAAGCGTGGCGCCGTGGGCCGTCGTTCCGGCGACAATCCGGTCCTCGCGCACGCGCTCATGTATCTGCTCGATGTTTCCGAGTCCGTTCTGCAGCGTAACGACAGTGGTATCATCGGTCAAAACCGGGGCTATGTCATGTATCGCTTGTGCGGTATCGAACGCCTTCACAAACAGGATAACACAATCGGTCTCTCCCAGCGCGCTGCTGTCACCGGTCACCATTGCAGGTGCCGCACTGCGGGTGCGGCCGTCTTTTTCTATCTGAATGCCCTCTTTGCGAATTGCAGACACCCGCTCCCCGATCGCCTCAAACAGCGTCACCGAATGCCCCGCCTCGGTTAAAAGCCCTGCAAACAGGCTTCCCATCGCACCGGCTCCAACCACAAGAATATTCATAAATACATCCTCCCTGGACGCTCTATTAATATGACCGGGACACCCGGTAATGTTAATACGCGTGCAATTGTTTTGCCTAAAAAGCTCTTGACATTTTTCTATGGTAAAGTTAGTGTTATTTTTTAATTCTTTCGCATGTACCGACCGTAATTGTATCATAGTTTATTACAAACAATAAAGGAGAACCAGCGGTGTCTGACAAAACCCCTCAAGAAAACAATGTATGCGGATTGATAAACATGCTGGTGGATTCCGGAGCCGTGCCCGCCTACAGCGCTGATGACGAAACAGCGCTGAGACCGATCTGGGACAAATCCCTGTGCACCCGGTGTGCGCTGTGCTATCTGTACTGCCCGGAAGGCGCTATAAGCCGTCAGGAGGACGGGTATTTTGATGTCGATACGGATCTTTGTAAAGGCTGTGGAATATGTCACAGAGAATGCTGGTTTGGTGCAGTAAGCATGCAGGAGGTCGAATAATGGATAAATATACTCTTTATGCCGGTCAGTTTTTACCGTTTCATGAATATTACGCTCCTGCGGGGCACAAAGCCTGCAGCGGCAGCGGCACCGCGCTTGCGCTGCGGCTGGTCTACAAAGGGCTTGACTCACGGACGCAGAATATCACTAAAGCCCGTTGGGCCGAACCCGGCGATCACGCGGGCGTGCAGTCAAAAACCCGGACCCTGAATGCGCCGCTGCTGACAATCCCCAAGTCCGAAAGCGCACAGCTGCTTATCTGTTTTGACAGCGAGCAGATATCGGGCTCCCTGCAGACGGATCTGCTGTTCAAAAAACAGCCTGCAATTGCTTCTGCAAGCGGCTTCAGCTTTGCCGCAACCGCAAGCCCGGGCTACCCGTTTGATTTAATCGAAAAAGTACAGCAGGCATGGGACTCCGGCGGCCCTGCCTACCTTCACATACTGTGCCCCTGCCCTGAAACCTGGGGCTTTGCTCCGGAAAACACCGTCAGGATAGCGCGTATGGCGGTGGAAACCGCGCTGTTTCCGCTCTATGAAATACATGACGGCTATTATTCCATCACAGTACAGGAGAAAAACAGGCGCCCGGTTGCCGATTATATCATGCGCCAGGACCGGTTCTCATCCTGGAAGGGCAAAAAACTTCAGACGCTTCAGCATGATGTCGATGCGGCGTACGAGTCTTTGTGCACGATGGCGAAAAAGTCGATGCAATAAGCATACAGCTTTGATGCGCCGGAGCTGAATGATTGTGTTTTTGATTTTAACATTTTTTAGACAGTAAAGGAGTGGTCAATGGCAGACATAACATGGTCGCCTGAGGGAGAAAAGCTTTTCGGTCAGCTGTGCAGCGCAATACCTGAAAACATGCGCGAAACCGTCCGCCCGAAACTTCTTGAGCTGCTTGCAAGCCGCGCTGCCGGCCAACCGGTGACGACTGACATGATCAGGGAAATGGTCGAGCACGATATACCCGAACCGCAAAAGGGCATGCTTATGCAGGCGCTGGGAATGAAAACACAGGAGCAGGAGGCCGAAGATGAGCTCCCCGGCGTTCAGTGGGCCGGAAAAAGCGAGGTCATGTTTGAAATAATGCTGGGCGAAGTACCCGAAGCAATGCGAAATGTATTTCGGGGAAAGCTGCTGGGCGTTATCGCCGACAAAGTACAGGGCGGCCCGGCAACCGAGGAAACCGTAACCGCAGTGGTGAACGAGATCGTCCCCGAGCCGTTTAAAAGCTCGATACTGAGCAAATTCAAACAGCTCGGCGACTTTGACATCAAGGTAATTGATGAAATCGTTGCAAGGCACGGCACTGAGCGGGACCGGCTGATGTTCATTCTGCACGACGTTCAGGATGAAATCGGCTACCTTCCCGTGGAAGCGCTCCGCGCCGTCAGCGAAAAATGCTCCATCGCGCTCAGCACGATATATAACATCGTTACCTTCTACAAATCCTTCCGTACCGAAAAGCCTGCAGCCCACCACATCAAGCTGTGCAACGGCACCGCCTGCCACCTGCAGAACAACCAGGAGCTTGAGCAGGCGATCGAGCAAAAAATCAAGAAGGGCGCCGATATCAGCTACGAGAAAACACTGTGCCTTGGCTGCTGTGACTGCTCTCCGGCAGCGCAGATCGATGACACGGTGTACAAAGGCAAGGATGCACTAACCAAAATCGACTCCATGTGAGCTATTGCATAACGTTGTGGATATACGGGGAGAGCCATGAAAATTCGCAAACCAGAGGATCTAGAAAGCATTAAGGAAAAGGGCAACAAGCGTCTTTTTTCAAACAAAACCCGCATCAATGTCGGTACGGCAAGCTGCTGTGTCGCGAAAGGCGCAGAGCGCACACTTCAGGCAATCGAGCATGGCCTCAAGGAGAGAAACATCGATGCTGAAGTATATCGCGTCGGGTGCAGCGGGCTGTGTCACAGCGAGCCCACCGTCGAGGTTCAGCCGCCCGGAAAACCGAAAGTCATATACGGAAATATTACCGAGGACAACGTTGCTCGCCTGCTGGATGCCGTGGCCACCGATGGCACTGTTGCCGATCTTGCCATTGCCCGTGTTGACTCCGAGGAGCATACGCTTGTCGGAAACATTGCGTATGCGTATAAGGAGCATACCGGAGATTCATCAGACATCGCCTCCCTGAGCGACATTGAAAGCCTCAGCCGTCAGCATCGCGTCATACTGAGAAACGCCGGCGCCATAGACCCTGAAAGCATTGAGGAATACATCGCCAGAGGCGGCTATGCGGGTCTGGCAAAAGCGCTGTCGATGGACCCGGACGCCGTGATCGGCGAAATTACGGACGCCGGCCTTCGCGGGCGCGGCGGCGGCGGATTTCCCGCCGGCATAAAATGGAACATGTGCCGCCAGGCAAAGGGAAAGGAAAAATACCTTGTCTGCAACGTGAGCGAGGGCGAGCCCGGCATCGGCATGCACCGAAGCTTTCTGGAGTCTGACCCCCACTCGGTGCTTGAGGGGCTCATTATCGGGGCACACGCCATCGGCGCACAAACCGCATATGTGTATATCCGTGACAATTACCGCATCGCGCTGGGGCGGTTTCAAAAAGCCATCGCCGATGCGGAGGAGGCCGGACTGCTCGGCAAAAATATTCTCGGATCATCGCTGAATCTGTCCGTTGTTATTAAGGAGGGCGGCGGCCGCTTTGTGTGCGGAGAGGAAACCGCGCTTATCGCCTGCCTCGAGGGCAGAATCGGCGAACCGCGGCAGCGCCCCCCGTTTCCGACCGACAAGGGCCTGTACGGAAAGCCCACCTGCATCAACAATGTTGAAACTTGGGCAAATGTGCCCGTCATAATTATGAAGGGCAGCGCGTGGTATCAGTCCATCGGATCTGCCGACAGTAAGGGCACCAAGGTGATCTCCCTTGCCGGCAATGTCGCGCGCCCGGGCATGATCGAAGTTGAAATGGGCACGTCACTTGATGATGTTGTAAACGTGTTCGGCGGCGGTATGGCAGGCGGCAAATCCCTCAAGGGCATACAGACAGGAGGCCCCTCGGGCGGCGTGCTTCCTGCATCGATGAGCAATCTCGGCGTTGATTATGATGAGCTGAAAAATGCCGGCTCCATGCTGGGCTCCGGCGGTATGGTCATAATGGACGCAGACACCGATATGGTAAAAATCGCCCGGTACTTTACTGACTTTTTTGTCGCAGAGTCCTGCGGCAAATGCGCCCCCTGCAGGGAAGGCGTATGCCGTATCTGTGATATTCTCGATGAAATTCTTTCCGGGAGAGCACAGAAAGACTGCTTGTCACTATTGCGCGACATGTCAGATCCCATCATGAAGACATCAGCCTGCGCACTGGGCAAGACAGCCCCGACTCCCGTTTTAACCACATTGCATCATTTTCCTGAAGATTATCAGAAATACATACAGTAATCGTATCTTTCAAGTATTGTCAAAATCACAAAAAAAGCCCCCGATCGGGGGCTTTTTTTGTGCGCTGTGCGGACATGCATAAAAATGCTTCACTAATAAAAAATGTTCTTGACATGCTATTGATAATGATTATCATTTAACTAAAAGAAAAAGGACAGCGTTTCCATGTACGGCAGTTACACAGTCACAATACAGCACGAAAGGCGTGCCTATGGCGACTATAAAAGAAAATACAGACACGTATATATTCGGTGACATGGCACAAGAGGATGTTGCAGAGGTAATCTCCTCTGATACATCGATTGATACGATTGACAGCGAATCTGAGCATGAAGAAAAAACAACTGCTGCCAGCTCAAATCCGGTGTCTGCATATCTCAATGAAGTGAAGCAATGGCCCCTGCTGACAAAGGAGCAGGAGCAATTCGTTGCAAAATCCTACAGCGATGCTGAGCAGAGCAAGGTCCTGCTGACCAAAAAGTGGTTGCTGCTCTACAGAAGAATGCTGAAACGGTCGTGTATGCGTTCGCATCAATCCGTATACAGTCAGGAAAACCCATCCGGCATTGCACATCTTTTTGGGCTTATCAGGCATGTATGCTCTAGCGACTCGGAAATACAGATGCTCGAGAGGCGCATCAATGATAAAAAATCAGCATACAGCACGCGGAATAATTGTGCGCGAAAAAAATCAGAGCTCTACATTGAACAATACAACCGCATAAAGCAGTTTGATCTCATCAAGTTCTACCGCAGCGCAACAGTTGAAAAGCTGGACCCGTATCTGCAGAAAAAAGTTCCCCGGAAGTGTAAAAAAGAGCTGCTTCGCGTGCTGAAGTCGTACCTTCATGCAAACAGAACGTCTCTTACGGCGAAAAACACTCTCGTCCAGGCAAATCTCAGGCTGGTTGTATCAATTGCAAAAAAATACACCAGCCGCGGGATGCCGTTTTCCGACCTCATGCAGGAAGGCAATATCGGGCTTATTAAGGCAATTGAGCGCTTCGACTACCGGCTTAACAACCGCCTCAGTACCTATGCCTGCTGGTGGATACGACAGACTATCATACGCTCGATTGAGGACAAGGCCTCAATCATCAGGGTGCCCGTGTACGTGAATGATCAGTGCAAAAAAATCAAAAAAAATGATCCCGAAGGCGATAACAGCGATTATGCCGACATGATTTATTCAGTCCTGCAGCTCAAGGACCCGCTTTCTCTTGAAACACCGTACGGTGAAGACGGAAGCACGCTGCATGAATGTATTCCTGACACCATTCCTGCTTCACCGCTTGAGAACATATCCGGCAATCAGCTGCTTAATCTTACCGATGAAATGCTGAAGGATCTGGCACCCCGCGATGAGCGTGTGCTGCGGCTGCGCTACGGGGTGGGCGGCGGCAACGAGCATACCCTTGAAGAAATCGCCAGAATATTCGGCCTGTCGAGGGAGCGGATACGACAGATTGAGACAACTGCGCTCAAAAAAATAAAGATGTCTCCGCAATCGGACACACTGCTACCCTTTATTCTGCAGTGAGCCGGTCTGTTGACCCTGTTGTCATTGCCCGCTGAAGGTGGGTGTTTTTTTATCGCTTAAAAAATCCTGGATCACCCGGATAAACCGGGTGATGACGGATGGGGTAATCGCCGACTGATCCGGTGGTTTTTCTTTTGCCGTTCACCTTTGACGTTCAACATTCACTCTGCGTAAGCAGGCTGTCATTGCCCGGCTGAAGTCCGGGCAATCTAGTACTATTTTTCAGTATCACAATGCAGACAAAATCATTAGAATCCCGCATATGTCAAATTCTGTGATTCCTCCCGGCAGAGCCTGGGATTTACCCATGATTATTATCACGAGTACATTCACAATCGGAATCAGACAAAAATACACGTGTTTCATACCGCATAATAGCATCACTTTCCGGACAAACCGAAACCATCTGACCGTATTATATTATCTAATAATAGTGATTTTAAAAAATAAATTATACATTACCCAACAGTAATCAATTATTTTCAATAAAATACATTTTAATAAATATTTTGACAATACCTACAGTATATTGTATAAGTTTCTGAAAAATTGTGCCGATAATGAATGCAAGAGCCACCTATTCCTTTAAACGGATATGCATAAACCGCTCAGGTTATACCTCAAAAAATTTCCTCATATACCATCCCCTTTCGTTATTATTTTTTTTATTATTATTCTCAGCATGACCGGCTTCTGCATCAGCGCTCCTGCCTCAGAGCTTTTACTTACCTGGGATCAGGTACATGATGCGGACGGGTACATATTCTATTACGGCACTGAAACCGGAAGCTATTCTTTCTCCGAGGATGTCGATAACAAAACCTCATACCCGATTACTTCCTTTTTAATCAAGCCCCGCGACCATCACTTTGCCATCCGCTCATACCGGTACGACAACGGCACACAGCTTTTCAGTTCATACTCGGAGGACTACAATATCAATCTGAGGAACTTTGATAATGACAGTGATGATGTCGTGTTATTTTTTGACAACTGCCCGGATGTCTATAATCCCGCACAGACAGACTCAGACAATGACACCATCGGTGACATGTGTGATGAGGATATGATCGGAAACGGTTTCAGCAATGAACCGGATAACTGCACCGGTGATGAATGCCCGGCTCCAGCTGAAACAACAACCACCGTACCGTCTGCCGGTACTTCAACAACAACCTCCACACAGGCACCGGAAACGGCACCCGCACCATCTGCATCTTCCACGACAACCACCGCGGCACCGTCATCTTCGGCCGGCAGCGGAGGTTCATCATCAGGGGGCGGCGGGCACAGCTACACAACGACAACAGCACCCGAGTGCCAGCAGGATGAAGACTGCTCCGGGGAATTGGTGTGCAATACCGATACCGGGATGTGCGTGGAGTGTCGTGAAAACGCGGACTGTTCCGGAGATACTGTGTGCTTCACCGGCCTCGGCACCTGCGTGGAATGCATATACTCATCGCACTGCGATGATGGAATCGCGTGCAACGGCCTTGAGATATGCTTCAACATGATGTGCATGCCGGGCGACACCCCCTGCGATACCTATGAGCTATGCGATGAGGCAACAGACAGCTGCATTCCCGAGGGCCCGCCTCCGGAGTGTTTCACAAACGATGACTGCGCTGACGGCCTTTTCTGTAACGGCAGCGAAGAGTGCGTGAACGGCATCTGCAGAGCAGACACCAGGCCCTGCGGGCCGCTGCAGTCCTGCAATGAAACATCTCAGGAGTGCGTCGACATACGCTTGATAACGCTTCCACAGAACCGTGTATTTCGCCGCCCCTTTTTCAGAGCACGGACGTGCCCGCTGCTCATCATTATGCTCGAGGATCCTATTTCCGATTCTGAAAACATTGTTGTGTCAATCGAGGGTTACGATCCTTCATTTACCGGCGTGGAGGCGGATCTGTCCCGAAGCACGCTTCATATCGGGCCGTATCTGATAATACCGTTCTGCATTTCCAGAAACGCATCACCCGGCACCTGGCAGGCAACAATAGAACGCCACGGCACCGGCACCTCCTATATCGAAATGATAGAAGCTCCATTTACCGTGCAATAATCATCTCTCACGATCCTCTCCAGCACGCACTACAGGGTCAGGCATCCTGTCTGTACCCATAATCCCTTCACTCTGGCAGTATTTCATCAATACGCTTTTATCTTCGCGTATGTGCTTCAGAAAAAATACCTGCCCCTTTATCAATACATGTAAACAGTAGTATCCAAAATAACTTACGAAGCCGGTTCGGGCGGGGCTCTGAACCCCCCCCGCAACAAGTTCAATGTTTTCATTTATTTTGGACACGTTTGACATGTAAATATTTCACATTTCACCGGTAAATACCTCACTGTGATACATCCTCTGATTTTCTATATATAAAATCAAAAGCCATATAAATTTTATTTTTCCATTAAAATGAAAGGAACACGGCCCATGACCATACAAAAGATTAATCAAGGAACGGCCGTCGTTAATTTTTTAAAAATATGTTCATCATTTTTCCTGCTTACAATCCTTTTCACCACCTATGCCGGGGCGGCAGATATAACCCTTCAATGGGATGCCCCGAGCGATCAGACCATAAACGGCTATATTGTATATTACGGCACAGAAAGCCGGAACTACACGCATGAAATATACATCGGCAACCAGACAACCTATTCATTACACAATCTGGATGACGGCCAGGTGTATTATTTTGCGGTATCCGCGTTTAATGATACGGGCGAAAGCAATTACTCGAACGAGGTATCACTGGACACCCTGGATTATGATAATGACGGAATAATCAATCTTCTTGATGATTGTCCGGATGACGCCGGCAACGACAGCGACGGCGACGGACTGTGCGCCGGCGAGGACAACTGCCCTGATACGGCTAATCCCGCACAGATGGACACCGACGGCGACGGTGTCGGCGATTTCTGTGACGGATGCCCCGACGATCCTGAAAAAACCGACCCCGGCCTTACCGGCTGCGGCGTTCCCGAGGATGAAGCCGATACCGGCGATAACGACACAGCCCCCGCTCCTTCAGAAACAGACCCCCCGCAGACCGACTCGGGAACAGACGACACAAGCACATCCAGCAGCTCATCAGGCAGCTCCGTGGGCGGCAGCAGCAGCTCAGGCTCTGACAGCAGCACTGCAGACAGCTCCAACAGCTGCACTGAAAACAGCGATTGCCCCGACACCCTCGTGTGCAATACCGACACCGGGGCATGTGTCCAGTGCACGCATGACTCACATTGTTCAGACGGCAATTTCTGTAACGGAAACGAATTCTGCAGCAACAATATCTGTATAGACGGAACAAACCCGTGCTTTGAGGATGAAACCTGCGAGGAAGCAGACGACATGTGCCTCCCGGATGTAGAATCCTATGAATGCGCTGCCGACAGCGACTGCGATGACGGTATTTTCTGTAACGGGGAAGAGGTGTGCAGCCAGGGTCAGTGCATGCCCGGCACCCCGCCCTGCGACACCGGCCAGGAGTGCAGCGAAAGCACCGGCGAATGCAGAACAATAATCACCCTGCCCTCCTCTCACGTATATATGCTTGTTGTCAGACGGCCGGTATCTGCAGACAAGAAGTGCATGTGGCTGATTATGCGCTTCAGCGGTGAGATTGACCTGTCTGATCCGAACACATTTATAACAATTGAAGGTGCTGAGGATCAGTTCTACGGGATCGAGGTCGATTCTGAACGGGAGCCGGTACAGGCAGGCGCTTTCATGTTTATCCCTGTCTGCATGGATCGAACAGCGACCGTCGGCAGGTGGATTATTAAAATCCAGTTGCGTGATGACACATCTGATACGAGCGGTATTCACACTGTGACAGCACCGCTGTTTGTAAAATAGTGCACCTTTATTATGCATAGCTATAGTATTAAACCCTCATGATTGATGTCGACCACTAGACCAATATATCCATACCCGGCAGGTCAAAAAAATTATTTCCCGCCCACTCCCAAGCTGATTTTTCTTGCAAAAAAAAGTTCATTATTATAAATTACTAAAATATGAATCGATTTAACTTTCTGATATTTTAATTTATTCAGATGCCTTACGGAGAATTATATTATGCAGAAAAAACTGATACTTATATCATTAATCTTCCCATGTATATGCATACCATCTGTGAGTTTTGCAGCAACATCCGGATTTCTCCCTTATACAACAACCCATTATGAACTACCGGACCAGCTAGATGACTATCTTTTTCAGCGTGGCATAGACATATCCCGACACTCAGTGTGGCGTACCAATATGAGCAGGGGGTGCTTTTTCGTGTGTACCTCACCGGATACAAAAACAATTTTATTTATCCAGAGCACACCTGATAACGACTGTACAGCCCTCCTCCTGGATGCACGATATCCATCCCGTACAGAAGGGAGCATTATTTCATTTGACTATGAGCACGGTGTCATACACACTCAGGCGATATCGCCTGAGTGTGTTCAGCAAATTCTGGAAACAGCTCAATCACTGCTGCTTGCTTTGTATGACTGTATTGTGCTCAATATCGGTGGATGCATAACTCATATTACCACTTTTTTTGAGGACATCACCCTCATAGCCTCTGCCTGTGACAACCAGTATCACATAGATATCGCTACGCAACACGGCACAGTAACTCGCGATCCGGACAAGGACGTCTACCGGTACAAAGATGACGTGACCCTTACCGCTGTACCTGATACCGGCTATTCATTCACGGAGTGGGGCGGGGATATTTTCGGGTCTGACAATCCGGTGACAATTGTGGTTGATTCAGACAAGGAGATAACCGCGACCTTCACCATAAATGAATATAAGCTGAGCACATCCGCCACAAATGGTACTATAAGTAAAAGCCCGGATCGTTCACGCTATACCTATGGTGAAGAAGTTGCTATTACAGCGGTTCCTGACACGGGATATACGTTTACCGAATGGGGAGGAGACCTGTCCGGTTCAGAAAATCCTTCAACGATCACAATGGATGAGAACAAAAGCATCACTGCATCCTTCGATCTTGAACAGTATACGCTAACCATTCTTTCAGTTAACGGCACCGTTACCAAAAGCCCGGACAAAAAAACCTATACATATGGAGAAAAAGTTGTGTTAACAGCCGTTCCCGACAGCGGCTATGCATTTGATTTCTGGAGCGGGGATGCAAGCGGCAGGGGTAATCCTGAAACAATTACGATTGTCAGCGACATGGATATTACCGCTAATTTCAGGGAGGATACGGACTGATATAAACGCCCGGCTTTTTATTCCACCCTGTTTCCTGAAAACGTCCCGGACACCTGTCTGCCGGTACGTTCATTTACTACGGTAAGCGTACCGGTTATACTGTCATTTAATGAAACGTTCCCCTCGCCCTTCAACGTCAATGAAAACGGCGTGCGCATAAGACCGAAAATAAACGATCCCTCAGCATAAAATGTATCTTCCTGCTGCAAAAATCCGGCTGTCTGATTTGACACCATATTGAGCCCCGGAAATTGAAAAAGCACAAAATTATCGCCATCTTCTGTAAACGAAAAGGATGACAGCGTACCGGACATAAGAAAGAGAGGGGGCTGATTCATATCATATTCTAGATAATAAATGCTATCGGTAATAGCCTCGCATGAAAATGCGCTGGTCATATTATCATCAGTGTATGCTTTTAATTTAAAAGCGTACCGGTACAGGTCAGTTTCTACAGTAATCCCTTCCAGTGAAGCGATCTCATCAATCAGCTCACTTAAAGAACAGCTTACCGTGCCGTTGTCCTCTGTATAGCTTGCAAGAACATCTTCAGCGTCAATACTACTGGCATTGTCATAATCAATAATAACGGATTCTGATCTTTTTTCCTCCACCCTGTAATAAATGTAATAACCGGTTACCTGCTGTGATGAGGAATTAGCCTGCCATGCCAGTCGTGCTTCTGCACAAACCGGTTCAGAACAAACTACAGACAACAATAGTAATAAAGCCCAGCAAAACCCGATGTAAACACAAGAGGATTGCAGGTTCTTGCCAGTACGTTCAAAACAGAAGTTTATTCGAACAGGCACCCTGTGCTGCAAATACTTACATTCCATAATGTCATTCTTTCGGCACAATGCCATTGCACAAATCCTCACGATAAAAAAAATTTCCAATAAAAGTTAAAAATATATACAATATTAATTTTAGCGTAATATTTTTTTTTGTCAAAAAATGTTTCAGCATATGTCTATATTTATCTTAACAATAGTACTTTATGTGAGATGACTTTTTTATTGCAAACCGAACATTTTTATTTTAAAAAAATTAAATGGGAAGTAAAATGTGTATAACATCTTTATGTAATCATGAAATACCATAAACACCCATGTTGAAATAATCCGTTTATTTTTGCCCGGAAAGCTGAATTCTTTCATTTCACAGAAAAGAAGGTGTTCCCTTTTCACTGGCTAGCTATGTATTATGACACAGCCTCTAAACCGGGGGATAAAGTTTTTTGTCGAACTGGTAACCCTGTTGTCATTGCCCGGCTCCGTACGGGCACTCCAGTAAATTTATTAAATCCCTTGGGGTTGTATTCCCCGCCGCTTGCGGCGTAAATGGGGAAATGAGCGAATACATACACAAGAGTCATAATGTAACAGTATTGATTTACCATGTGGTTTTTCCAGCAAAGTACAGGCGTGTAGTATTTGATGAAGATGTAGATAGCGTAGTGAAGGAAGTTTGTTTGGAGATCGAGAAACGATATCAGGTAAAATTTTTAGAGATTGGTTCAGATAAGGATCATATACATTTTTTATTGCAGACGGTGCCAACATATTCAGTGACCAAAATTGTAACAATTATCAAAAGCATTACAGCGCGAGAAGTTTTTGCACGTTGCCCCCAGGTGAGAAAGAAATTATGGGGGGGCGAGTTTTGGACCGATGGATATTTCGCGAATACCGTTGGAAGACAAGGTAATGAAAGTACAATCGGAAACTATGTAAAAAAACAGGGACAGAAATACCATAAATTGTATCAAGATCGCCAATTGTCTTTGTTTTAATACCCCGCTGCTTGCGGCGGGGTAGTTTA
>CAZUMW010000027.1:0-62594 GCA_964621615.1 uncultured Thermodesulfobacteriota bacterium | reverse complement strand
ACAAACAAAACTTCAGCCCGCATTCATATGCAAAAACCTAACCGGAAATTACTGAGATAAACTACCAAATTGAAATAATGCTATTTTTTATTGAAATTTATACCCAAGTTATATTATGGTGGCTAAAAATTTTTTTGAACATCGTCGTGAAGCTATTTTTATTTATTTAGAATTTTAGATATAAAATTATTTTATTATTAATAGCTTCTCTTGTTGAATAAAGATAGCACCTAACTAAAAAGGAGGGTTTTATGCATCGGTCGGATCGTTACGGGATAATGTTTGTTCTTTTGCTAATGATTTTTTTGATGAGTAACTTTGGCTGTTCTCACAGTTTAAAAATAAAAAACGTCTATAATTACTCTGCTCGCATGCCATACATTGAAGATAATATAAAAATCGGCCTTGTTACTAATTCCTTTGGGAAGGCTGAACATTTCTTTAACGCCTTTCTTGATGAATGCTATGGCTTGGGACGAAATGTTGAGGTCATTTACCCATATGCATATGGTGCCAAAAAACAAGTTGACTACATTGTAGAACTTAATCCTGAAATTGACTATGATGGATCTGGAATGAATTTTATAATCTCTTTCCCGGGTTTTCTTATTTTCACACCCGGATGGCATGGTTATAATTATTCTGTAGATATATATACCGATGTTACGGTTACTGATTACGATACCCGTAAAACCGTTTTCAGAAAGCGTTACTATACTGAATATAAATGCTCTCACTCCGAGTTTGACAGGACATGGACAACAGGGGTCGATTGGTTACTTACCGGGGGGGTGTGTTCTTTGTTGGGTGGTTGTTATTTCGTTACCTATGACGATGATATAACCTACGAATTTAATAATAGGTTATCTCGTCCCTATGGAAACTATATAGCACGGAAGGTGATGGGGCAGATTCAAATAAGACACGACAGGTTTCGGCCTGACAAGAAAGAAACACTGGATTCTGATAATCAAACGACCACCTGAAAACTTGTTGCAAAAAAAAGAATTGATCTTGAGGAACTGCTTTTTTAATATCCGGTTGCGTATAGGTTGCGTCTTGCTTCACGCATATGCATTAATTGACATTCATATGCACGGCTAAATAGTCTAAATATCTGTAAATTCTTTTTAAATCTAAACTCCCTTCATCTCCACCACTTATAAAAACGCCTGAGACGAGTCGCCTCAGGCGTTTTTATAGCTGCTTATTGGAAAAAACCAATCACCCATCCCCCCCGGCTCACGCCTGCCCCCTCCACAGCTTTTGCGCGCACCTGTCCAGGGCCTCCAGCACAGGCCTGCAGTCTGCGCTTTCTTCATTTTCCAGTAATGCATTCCCCCACTCTGTCGGCACAGGCCACATGCGGCCTACCGGTGCTGCCAATGCGTCGGCTGCAGATTCCGGCACCGGCATCGCATGTGTTATCGCCAGATAGCAACCGGTAAGCAGCACCGCCTCCCGGAGTGGATCGCCGGCCTCCTCGCTCAAATCCCCGGAAATGAGCAGGCGGGCTGTTTTTATTTTGCGATCGATCCGGTGGGCAAGCGCCGCACGCTGCGATTGTTTTTCAGCATCCAGCACCGCGTCTTTGCCGGCCTCGGGGTAGAGCTGCCGCGCTGTGCGTACCGTGTGTTTAACAAGCCCTTTTTGTTCAAGGCGCTTCAGGGCCTCATGGGTGGCACGGTCGATAACATCGAAATATACCGGCGACAGCGGATCCCACTTCCCGTTTCCAAACAGGCTTTCGTGCAGCTGCCCCAGCTTCGGGCGCCATGCTTCGGCATCCCGCTCAACCACGGCAACAAGGACGGTATGCTCACCATCAAGCGGATAGCGCTCTTCGCAGCCGACAAGCTGCTCTTTAAGCAGATCACACGCCTGCTGCGCCCAGAACGCCGGCCGGTCAGCAGGCAGCGACTCCGGGGAATCGCCCCGAGCTGTTTTTTTATTATTGATTTCAATAAGCTGTGAAAGCCGTTTAAAGAACACCTGCCTGCCGCTGCTCATGCTTATTTTGCTGAGGTCGCCGAGCCCGTCAAGCACCCCGTCGGCCAGACCCTGCTTGGCGGCGATGGTGCCGAGCATCCGGTGCTCGATAGTATGTTCAGAGATGAGATTTATGACATGCACGGTCCGGGCTTGATGCTTGCGCCATACGCGCGCGATCCGCTGCTCGAGTTTGGCTGGATTCCACGGGATATCGCAGTTGATGACCATTGCCGCATTTTGCAGGTTCAGCCCCACGCCCCCCGATTCGGAACATAAAAACACCCGGCAGGCAGGATCGTTTTTGAAACGCTGTATCTCCGTCCTGCGGCGCCGCTGCGGCACATCCCCGGTATGCCACGCATAGCCGATCTTCATTTTCTCACACAGCCCCTTTACCAGCCTGAGCATCCGCACCCATTCGGAAAAAACAACCACTTTCACGTCGGGATCACCGAGCGCCTCGTCAAAAATCTTTTCAAGCTCCTTGAGCTTCGGACAGACGGTGTCGTCCTGATCCAGGATGTAATTGGTATCGCATATCATGCGCATCATGGAAAGCTCGCGCATGAGCTTTTCGTGCTCCTGCTTTTTTAGAGGCCTGTTTTTCGCAATACCCAGAAGTCGGGACACCTGGGCTTCATGATCGGCATATGCTGTTTTTTGCCCGGGGCTGAGCGGAACAAAAAAGGTCTGGTCGGTTCTGCCCGGCAGCTCTTTTTCAACATCAGCCTTTCGCCGCCTGAGCATAAGCGGGCGGACCTTTTCCCTGAGACTGTCAAGATTTTTATATTCAACAGGCCGGCCGCGCTCGTTTAAAATATAAAAATTCCTATTGAACCGGAACAGGGGGCCGAACACTGCCGGGTCCAGAAAATCCACAATGGAATACAGCTCGTCGATGCGGTTTTCTATCGGGGTGCCGGTCAAAACAAAGGCATAACGGCTCTCAAGCCGCTTGACCGCCTGAGCGGTGCCGGTGTTCCAGTTCTTTATCCGCTGGGCCTCGTCAAGAATAACGGCATCGGGTTTCAGGCCGCTATTTATATCAAGAGCATCGCTTCGCACCTGCTCGTAGTTGACGATGGTAAAAAACGCCGGGGCAGGATAACGCCTGAGGCGGTATCTGCGGGCACCGTACACAATCCGGCAGCTGAGTTCCGTAAAGCGCTGTATCTGCTCCTCCCATTCCGCTTTCAGCGAGGCGGGGGTAACGACCAGCACCCGCCGGACCGTGCCGAGGCGATACAGCAGCGCGCACGCGGCGATGGCCTGAATTGTTTTTCCCAGCCCCATTTCATCGGCCAGAAGGGCCCGCTCGGTAAATGCAAGGTGCAGCATGCCCTCCCGCTGATAGGGGTACAGCGGAACAAGGGTTTCATGCATGGGATATTCGCCGGCATGCACTTTCTGCTCATACTCGCGCCTCAGCACAAGCCGCTCGGCATCACGCCGCCGCTTTTCAATCCATGGTCCCGTATCCTGTGAAAGCCGGAAGGTATCATGATTGAGCGAAGCCAGATACCGGTATGCTTCTTCAGGCGACTGCGAACCGGACAGAAACCCCTCGCTGTCAAACAACGAACGCACCCGCTTACTCATCCGCTCGAAGCCCCGCTCAACAAAAAGCGTATCGCGTGAAAAATGCGGCACAATGTCGATACGCTCCGAGTCGTTCTTCAGGGCCTGTCCATACTTACGGGGAAAGCGCGCCTTGAGGTGAAGCAGAACCGCCTCAACATGCTTGCAGCTGCGCAGCCCGTTCACCCTGAAATCCGTACACGTACATGAATAGTGCCTTCTGATGAGACTCCGTATTTCAACGCCGTATGTCATGCCGCTGGCTGAAGAAACGCGAAAATTTGAAAATATGCGCTCCCGAGAATCCGTGTTTTTAATGGTAAACCGCTCTTCGGCCGCACGCAGGCGGCGGCGGTTTAATTCATCCTCGTCAGTGGTCTGCCAGTTATTAAAGCCCGGCACCGCTGCTTTTATGCCGTCCTTTTTTGCAGCGGCCTGCTTCCCGGCTGCGTTACCTGTCTTTTTTCGAGCGCACATAAATCGTTTCTCCTGGACTGATTTGTTTTCATTCAAAAAAACCGCTCCGCCGGCACTTCCTACCGGCAGCAGTTTTTGTGCCTGAAGTGCAAGCATTATATCGCTAACCGGATACACCTGCAAGCAAGCAGTTATTGCCCGATCTCAGGCGGCTGTGCCGCACGAGCGCTGTTGTCATTTTGAAGGAATGCAGCAAAAGGATGCCCCGGTTTGTCATCCCCGAGGAAACCGGAATCCGGCATGTTTTTTTTCTTCCCGCACGTGATACCCGGTCCATGGTATAGCTGCGCTTGGCTATCCCTGATAAACTATTATAATGAAACAAAATATTTAAAACGTGTCCAAAATAAATTATTGAGCAAAAGCCGGCTGGGGCGGGGGGGGAATCTTCATAAATCAGGTATGCTCAAAAGAAGCAGATCCTGACGCGCGCGTCTGCAGGGGAGAAACCGGAGCAACATTACCGATGAAATTCGAAAAGAAAGAGACGGGCTTTACCGCGTACAGGATAAGCATTGCTATCCTTCCTCATAGGCGGCAAGAGCCGTGCGAAGCTCCTGCATGACACGCTCCCGTACCGCAGCCGGCTCGATCACCTCGGCATCGCTTCCGAACTGCAGCACCCAGGGAACAAACTCATGAACATTGGTGATGCGGGCCTCCATAACGAATCCGCCGCCGGCGCAGTCTGAAAACCGCTGCCGCGGGTGCCAGGTTCTGGCGGTAACATATTCGCGCAGGGCTTCTGCAAACCGAACCCGCAGCGTAAAGGGCGCGGCATCGGGCTGCTCAAAAATGCCGAAAGAGCCCTGAAGCAGCGCGTCCGGGTCGTAGGCTGCCGGGTAGCGGAAGGTTTCATCCCTGAGCAGCACATCCGTTATCCGGTCAATTGCAAAGGTTCGCACCTGGTAATGGGACTCATCATAGGCGTGAAGGTACAGGCTGGCCCGGTGCAGAAGCAGGGTGTAAGGGCGCAGGATGTGCACCGCATCTTTTTTGCGGGACTGTGAGGCATGCACAATCTGGAGCCTTCGCTGGTGAATGATGCCGTTTATGATATCCTCAAGTGCTGCGCTGTTTCCGGTGCAGCTTTTTGTGCCGAATCCGGTGCAGCGGAACTTGCGGTCAAAATGGGCAAGCTTTCCCCTGTCCTTTGACTCGAGACTGCCCGCGGCAATATTCCACAGCTCGTTAATGCCCTCCTGCAGCACCGGCGACTCGATCGACCTGAGCAGCACCATCGACACATACACCGACAGCAGCCGCTGAAAGGCGTTTCCCTCAAGCTCCTCCGGCGTGCTGAGAAACCACTTTTCCCTTTCGCCGTCCCGCACCGATTCGATCAGACGGAAGCGCTCCCGGGCTTCATAGCCCAGCTTGTCTTTAAAGTATTCGTCAATGGCCTTGCGGTAGCGCCGGGCGGTGCGCTCCGATACGCCGAGCTCATCGCATAGGCGCTCCAGGGGCACGGCAGACCATGAGCGCGACAGCGTCAGCATCAGGTCCGCCATGCGCGTTGCCGCCGGATAGGTTGCGTTTCGTGCGGCGCCTGCCGGGCGCTTTGTTGTTTTCACTTCCGCCCCCGTTCTCCTGCATCTCTCATTTTTCCTGAAAAATACTATAGCATGCAAAACATGTCAACGGCTGACATTTTGAGCGTATACAATCATAATCATGGGCAGCCTTCCGGCTCTGCCGGGAGGCTTGCAGCGGTTGCCCTTTGCGGGAACACGAATGACTTTTTCCGCATTGTGCTATTCACCCATAATTTTGTATTTATTTTCCGTAACCGGGGGAGGCAGCCCATTGTTTGAGCTGATCGGCACCGCAGGGGTGCTCATTCTGTGCAGCAGCGCCATACCGCAGGTGGTAAAAACCTGCCGCACGAAAAAATGCGGCGATCTCAGCCTGTCCTATCTGGCCGCGCTGTTTACCGGCCTCGGGCTACTGCAGGTATATGCGCTTCACATACGCGATGCGGTTTTTGTTTTCGGCAACACCCTTTCCCTGCTCACAACAGGGCTTTTGATTGTTTTATGGTTCGTGTTTCGAAACAGGCAAAAAAAATGAAGGGAGGGATTGGCTATGGACAAAAAAATTACAGACAGCTATATCAGAAAAGAATCGGCAAGAATCACCGACGCCGATGTCGGCCGGGTAATCGACCGTGCAGATGAGCTTGACCGCACGTTTGAAAAGCTCGGCGGGGACGAGAAAATGAAGCGCTTTATCAGCCGCATGCGTCTGTTCATGATGATGGTCCGCGACTACTGGGAAGGCGCCTACAGCGCGGTTCCCTGGACGATAATCGCCTCGGTTGTGTTTGCAGTTTTCTATCTGCTGAACCCGCTTGATCTGGTGCCGGACATCATCCCGGTCGTGGGCTTTCTGGACGATGCTGCGGTGTGTGCGCTGGTGTGGAAGGCCGCCGGCAGCGATCTGAAAAAGTATGCCCGGTGGAAGGGGGTCGAGGACGAAACGGCTTTGTGATGGATGCCCGCGCAGAGCTGCCGCGTCGCATACATACAACTGCACCCATGAAACGGTCACAGCTCACGCTGCTGCGGGGATTTAAATCAGCTGCCTTTATTATCTTTTCCGTCACAGCCCTGCGTGAACGCTGTGTCAGCGATCTGTCATGGCCCGGTTTATCCGGGCCATCCAGGCTGCAAAGTGTTTCTTTAATAATCCCCGTCACTCATTGGTCAGCCGGGTCATCTCCTCGAGATCCTGCTCCAGCTCTGCAATGTAGCGCTCAAGGCGCGTGTTTATGAGATCCACTTCCTGCAGATACTGCTCATAGGGCATATCGCCGGTCAGATATTCAAGGTCAAGCGCTGCATGCTCCCGCAGAATCTCTGCCTGCAGCTGCGGCTCAAGCAGGCAATGTGCTTTCACGGCAAGCAGCCGCAGGCCGAACAGCACCTCAAACACAAAGCGGATCGGCGCATTCAGCGCGGGATAATACCAGGTGCCCTCATTGTACTGCAGTTCGGCAAGCTCCCAGACAGCATCGCGAAGAACATCGTTTGCAAAAAGCAGGATTTTTTTACACAGCTCAACCGGAAACAGCAAAGCATCCCACAGCTCATATAAAAACAGGTCCCATGACATACGAAAAGCCTCCCCCGGGATAAGCGGCAGCCCGCCTACATGCAATAGGGGCACATCTGCATTTCAAGCCGCTCCAGCTCAAGAATGTCTGCAAAGCTCACAAACCCGCTGAGCAGCAAAACAGCAAGCAGCACCAAAGACACCATCCCTGCAATAATAACCGGCCGCGTTTCTCTGCTTTTGAGCAGACACAGAAACCCGTTTTTCAGGCCAAGATGCCCGCCCGTCAGCGCATCGATGCCCATGACACCAAACACCGCTGCTGCACATATGAGCTTCATACCCGCTAACCTCCTTTCATAAATAAAATATAGCATCCCCAAATGTCAGCCGCTGACACCTCCCCCTTCTACACTCTACACTCAAAACCAATTTAACACGTTTCAAAAAAGGACGCACATATATGAAAACCATACTGATTGTTTTTGCGGTATTCGCTCCGATTCACGATATTGTGCCGGCGCTGTTTTTCTGTCTGCTGTTTGCTTCGCTGCGGCTGCTTGGGCAGGCTGGGTTTGCACGGAGATCCTCAGCTGGTGCATACAAGCCGTCTCACTCAAATCTTCTTTCAGCAGATCAGAGAATGTAATGCAGGCAGGAGATAATTTGCCAGCGTCATAAACATTGTGCCGGTTACCGATTGTGCAGCTTAAAATTTCGAAAAAAACTGCAGGGGCAAAGGTCAGCGGCTGTCATAATTGTATAATATGGTATTATTAATGGTCAAAATTTGATTTATTTTTATTTTTCATTAAAGAATTACCCTGATAATATCGATAAAATTTTGTAGTCACAGTATGGGGATCTCATGTCTATTCTGAAAAAAATTTTTTGCACCAATTGTGGATTCACCCTGCTGCAGGGAAACGGATCCGCAACCTACTTTACCAGGCCGGGCGGCTTTCTGAGAAAGCTGCTGAGCCTGGGCGACAAAAAAATCCCCCTGCCCGACCCGCCCGCAGGCGATCTATCCGAAAAATCAGGCGGCAAAACCATGGAGGAGCTCATTGATGAAGGGCGAATCGGGGTATACACCACATATGTGTGCCTTTTCTGCTGCAACGTGTTTCAGCTGGCCTCCGACAAGCCGCTTCACTGTCCGGTCTGTAAAAGCGAAAACATTGAAAGCGTTCACCGGATGACGGGCAAAACATGCCCCAAGTGCAAAGAGGGCGTCATCGATGACAAGCGAATCGGGATTTCCTGAAAAAAAGCTTTTTTTATTTCATATTCAACGATCATTAAAAACATATCCTTACGCCGCAGAGGAGGCATTGCCATGCGAACCATATTATCCATATTCTCAGTGTTTCTGCTCATCATATCGCTGCTCCCGGCGCCTGCGTCCGCCGGCACCGCAACGCAGGCATATGACGGCCATCAGATATATGCGCTCGATACAGCCGGCAGTGCAATCTATGCGGTCGGCGCCGGTGCGGCGGTAGTGAAATCGACGGACGGCGGTCAGACGTGGACGGAGCATGACACCGGTCTGCCCTACTCAAACACCTGGCTTTCAGATGTGGTTGCGGTGTCTGAAAGCACGGTGTACGTGTGCGGCGGGGCGCGTGACAATTACATCGATTACGGGTTTGTGCTGCGTTCTGCCGACGGAGGCGGCACATGGGAAACGCTGTGTGAAAACACCCATCGCGACACCGACACGGGCATTCCATCCGGCGTGCGAATAAACGGCTTATGCGTTCGCGGAGACAGCATCTATGCTGCACAGCACAACGGCCTCCAGAAATCAGATGACGGGGGCGATACCTGGTCCTTTCAGTACATTACCGCGCTTGAAGCAAAAGATGTTTTGTTTATCGATGATTCCACCGGATTTGTCACCGCAACGGCAAACAGGGCCGACCTGTGGAGCGAAGAGGACATCGGCAATTTCTATAAAACCACTGACGGCGGTGCAACCTGGAGCGGCGTTGAGATAACGACCAGTCATCTGAGCGAATTGAAATACGGAAGCGGAACGCTTGCGGTCATCGAGTCAAACGAAGCAAACGTCTGGCTGAGCAATGACCTGAGCACATTTGAGCAATACTCTCTCGGAAGCGGAGACACCCGTCAGGGCATGTATATCGATTCGGGCAGCCTGTTTGCAACAGGCAAAACAGGGGTCTATTATGCTCCCGATATCACGTCGCCGTCTTTTACCTTTTTCGAATACGGGGAGCTGTACAGCTATTATGCCCATGACGTGATCGTGTATGACAGCGAAAAAGTGTTTGTGGGAGACAACAGCGGGGTTTCATATCGGCTTTTGTCTGATTTTATCACCACCTCATCCTCTACCAGCACGATCAGCTCATCGTCCACCACCTCGACGATCTCAGGCGCAACCACAACCTCGACAACAACGGCCGGCTCGGGCGGGGCAGAGACTACAAGCTCTACCACAACCGTTTCCGGGGAAACCACGTCCACCACCACAGGCCCGCAAACCACGACAACCACTGCAGCGGTAACCTCCTCAACCACCACGTCGGCTCAGCCGCAGACAACCACAACCATCGGCGGCGATACTTCAACAACCACTGTTTTGGATGATCTTTCCTGCACCGACTCCGACAACGACACCTATTATGCCGAGGGCGGCGACTGCGGGCAGGTTGACTGCGATGATCACGACCCGGACATTAACCCCTCCATGGAAGAGGTGTGCGATGACGGCAAGGACAATAACTGCAACGGCGAGTTTGATGAGAACTGCGGCGTTGACTGCCGGATCGGGTTTCTGTTTCCTCAGGAAATAAACATACGCGACGGCGGGGCGATCTTTTTTATAAACCTTGAAGGGGATGGCTGCTCGCGGGGCATGAGCATCGGCCGGTCGCTGTCGCGCACCGTTCGGTTTGCAGGGCCGGATGGTGATGAGGACATGACTGAAATCGCCTCCTTTGCCGTCGGCAACATCCTGATCGGGCTGCTGTCGATCGAGACGGATGCGCCGGCGGGCGTGTATTATGTATACATCGAATCGCGAAACGATACGGTGTCCGGTGCGGCCATACGGCTTAAGCAGTGAGAGTGCTGAAAAATCTGTGGAAAAGAATCAAACCACAAAGATACAGCCTTCCGGCAATCCGTGGGGTTTTAGAAGATAAACGTTGTTGCGCCGTTGCCGGTATCGATTGTTTTCAGGATATGGATGCGGCAGTTGCTTATAGCTGTTTGCACATCTGCCGCCCGCCCGGTTGGTACTGAGTATCCCCGTCGAATCCCGCGGTACAAATTAGCGCCGTCGGGCAGGATAAAGGTTTTTCCGATATTTTCAACGTAGTCGGGGATCTGGCCCCGGATAATGATTTCATGGCCGCCGACACATTTAGGCAGGGCGCCGCTTTTTTCGCGGCCATCAACATTGCTGCGCACGGATGCGAACTGCGTGCTGTCCCCGGGCTGAACCGTGCGCCAACTTGAAGACTCCGGCCCCTCGGCAGGGGACTTGATCTCGCCGATTATCAGAATGCCGTACTGTATGGCGATGTAGTCGGGTTTTCGGGAGTGTGCACGCGTTTTGCCCTTGATGTCCCGATCGCCGTCAAAGTAGATGTAGCCCGCAAAGAAAAGGGACTCTTCTACTTTTGCATAGAATTCTTTTTTGCCGTCCATTATGGACTCTTCTTCGGTTGGGTAATGCCTTTATTGTGACGGTTTTTATTTCAGATGCAAATTAATTTTGAAGTTATACTGACTGCCATGCCTGAAGGCTTCTGGAGACACATAACATGCAGCTTAATAAACTGCTCAAAGCATCTATACGGGTCGCTGCTCCTGTGGTTTGAACTGACCGGCCACCGGCATATGCGAGAAAGCGATTCTGAAAACAGGGTATGGTGAAACAATTTTTTGATTTTTCCCGTTTTCACTATGTGGTATATTTTATAATTAAGAATGAATAAAGAGGAAACCTCATGGAAAAAATCATTAAACTGCATGTCGAAAAACTTCCCGAGGGTCAATATCTGGCCACCTCCCCCGATATTCAAGGCCTCGTCGCCCAAGGAAGGACTGTGGCTGAAACAATTGAAATCACCCGGGATGTCGCACGCAAATTAATCGAAGCCCGCCTTGAACGAAATGGATCCGTACCTTTGCCCGAGGTTTCTGATCAATTTGACTCCCTGCTTGTCATAGGTTGCTGAATGGGCAGATTGTCCGGCTTTCGTTACAGAGACATAACAAAACATCTGAAAAAATTCGGTTTTGAGTTTGATCGCAATGCAAGGGGAGTCATGAAATCTGGTTTAATCCTTCAACCAATCGGTACACAACTATTCCAAATCACCCCGGAGATCTTCCCGAAGGAACTCTCCATGCCATATTGAAACAAGCCGGTGTTTCTGTTGATGACTTTCTAAAATCCTAAAGCGCCGATACTTATTTGCTGGAATTGGTGAAGTATATCCACAGAAATCCGGTACGGGCCGGAATCGCCGGAATATTTCCCAACACAGAATACTCACGGTGCCGATAGCGGACATAAAAGCGGCAGTTTCCGGGCACTACGGCACGGATATCGATGTGCTGGAAATTTCACGCCGAGGCATACAAAATATATCACGAGGACGGGCAACTGTTTCGGGGGCGTTACAAATCTATTCTTATTGATAATGAAGTTCTTTGCCGCCGGCAAAATGTCGGCAATCCTGTGGACGGAGGAATTTATTGACCCGATACGAAGAAGGTTTTATAGACAACACGGTGACCGTCATGTTCCGCAAAGCAGAATACTGGCGTTACCGATTGATTTTGTCACGCAGGTTGTGGCGGAGGAATATGGGGCTGAGCCGGAAGCGCTTATGCTTTCACGCCGTGGGGTAATTAATGAACCTCGCGATGCAGCAATATGCCTGGCACGAAAACACAGCGGCAAAACCCTGCTGGAAATCGGTGCTGCATTCAACATGAGTCAATACAGCAGTGTCGTTGCCAGGATGCAGAAAGTGCTGACACAGGATAAAAGAATAAGAAAGAGGATGTATAAAATTGAAAAATGCGCTTCGCAAAGGTCAATAGTAGACCACTCCTTGCTCTGAATTGACTTTTAATTTTTCAGAAAGTACTTAGCATTTCTTATGTTTTTAAAATGTGAATCTAAGGTCCAGAGTGTAGCGTCAAAGGTAAGTGCGGTAGCCAGTATAATGCTGTCTGCCATTGGAAGGCCGTGTTTTAAACTCAGTTTGGAGGCGGTAATGGACAATGGAACGGTCAAATCAACAACCTCTCCTTTTTGCATCGCCGCCACCGCCTGAAGTGCTTCATTCTCGCTTGATTCACGCAGCACCACTTTAAACACTTCGTAAACAGTGATTGTCGGTACAATGAGTGCTGACGGGTCGTTAAGTGCTTTGTGAAAATGCCTGGCGTACGGTTCATCGGCAAAATATGAAAGCCAGCCGGAAGAATCGACTACATTCATACTCTGTCGTCCCCTCTTTCAAATTCGGTATTGATTCCTTTCAGGAAGCCGCGCAATTCTTTAATGTCACGATCGGGTATAATCTCAATTCGGCCTTCATATTCTATAACCTGCATCTTTTGGCCGGGACGAAGATGCAGCGTTTCTCTTATGGTCTTCGGTATAACGACTTGGTATTTCGGTGAAAGAGTAACGGTTTGCATGATAAAACTCCTATCGATTAATATACGTACAACAATATCATTATCGATAAGCAGGTGTCAAATGTATATTAACGGCATTCGGGGGCGTTTTCAGCCGACGCGAGGTCTTTAAATTCCCCATCGAAGGAAAAAAGGGGTCAAATATGCCCTTGAGGTATCCATAATTGTGAATCCCTCACCCCATTCTCCGGAGCACCTTAACAATCTGTTTGCCGGAAAAGGTTTTGTTCAAAGAGCTATCTGCAGTTCTTTATTCTTCTACAGCCAGTCAAATGAAATGTTGAAATCTTCAGCAGCGCTATGAAGTCTTTTGTCTCTGGTCCACAGATAAATACGGTTAAGGAGCGCTGCCGCTAAAAGATGGACATCTATATACCCAAGCCCAAGACCGTAGAGTCTTTGATCCGTTATAAAATTCAGAACTTCCGCATGGTCTGCCGATAGCGCACCGGGAAGAGATGAGAGCAGCCCAAGAACTTTTGAACGCTGATGTATTGTGCCACAGGCAAGCTCACCGATGACAAAGGGATGGATAATGACAGCGCCGTCACGGAGCAGCTTCTTCAGAACCTCATCTCCGGAGCGCAGATGGTCAACCCAGACAGACGTGTCGACAAGCACCACAGTCAGGAACTCCGCAAACGGCGGCGGTGAATCCGGCGCAGCTGCTTTTCGGATCCGCCTAAATCGGCAAGGCGATTTGCACTTTCACGCGCAATGAGCGCCTCAAGCCCCATCCTGACTAAGGATGTTTTTTCCTTCACGCCGGTGAGACGGGCCGCTTTTGTCAGTATTTCATCATCTATGTTTAATGTAGTTCTCATGCATATGAATATGCATAATTAATACATATATGTCAAGGGTAAAAGCAAACAACTCCAAGGAGTCGACAAATCGGCGCATTCTGCCCGTACTGTCATCACCGTCCCGACTGCGTGGTCTTTTTCCATCATTAAAAAAAACGTGGACCACCGGATAAACCGGGCGATGACGGTTGGGGTGCTCTGTTGCCCCGGTTGTCGTTGCCCAGCTCCATCCGGGAAATCAAGCTTTTTTGGCGCAATAAAAAACACCACACATACCGGATAAACCGGACAGAATGACATTATTAAGCAACCGTGAAATCTTACAAGAATTCCAGCAACAGGAAAATTGCCTTGCAGAATAATATTATAGATATTAATTTGTCAGGTAATTGAGAGGTCTGGCGCCATGCAGTATCGACCGCGTCATATTGGACAAAACCTGCGCTTTTACAGCTTTAATAGAGGGTGTTTCAGTTATGGCAGGAAATGACACAGATCACACCGGTGAAAAAATAAGCTGGGAGGGCACTGTTCTGTCCATACAGCCCCGCACGCGGGTGTGGCGCTATGTTACCGACAACAGAACGCACTACCATCTGGGTTATAATCTGTTTCTTGAGGGAACAGCCGGCGGCATAACGGGACAGTACAGCGTTGCCGTTTCGGAAAAGCAGCAGCAGAAGCTCCAGCTTCGCATCAAAGACCGCCTCAGTGGTACTGCCTGGCCGAAGAAGTATGAAAAAAGAGAGTTTGCCGATTTTTACCGCGCCGGTTCGTTAAAGCTTTTGAAAAGAGAATATGAACATCCGGAACCGGGCGGGCCGCCATGGGCAGCGGTGCCGCCGTCTCTTAAAACATATGAGCAGCGCGGCGCGAGAATACTGTGTAAATCAAGATGGAAATCAAAATGCTTCCCCTGCATATGGGCAACCATGGCAAATGTTGAGATACAATGGGATTTTGACCGGGACATAAAGAAATACCGGTTTGAAAGCTTCTGCTACGGTCCGAAATCATGCGCATATTACAAAACAGGCAGGGCGCCGCTTGTTCCGTATAAGAATCGGGGATCGTTCCCCGATGACGGGGCATTTGATGAAATGCTGACAGGGCATCGGGAAGATGACGAATAATCCTGGGCTGTGAACAAAAAAAAGATGGCCTGCACCGGTCATGCTTTTTTACATGCCTTGTCAATGGCGTTTTTTGGGTTCGGGTGTTTTCGGTTTAATTTTGAAAATGAATTGACATTTTTCTTTCCCCTAAAGTCATAAAGAAACATGCCCCTTTTTAAACTGACGCTTCCCCCACCTTGTTCAGGCTGGGGTTGATTTTTCAACAGTTTAAAGAATTGCCGGCCGCAAAACCCTCCAAATAGTCGCCCGATACAGCCCCCAAAACGCAGAATTTATATTATGAATTAATCCTGCACATGGACCATAGTACGTTTTTTAATTACACGTCTCTTGGTTTTTCGAAACTGGAGTTTATTATTAAACAAAGGATTGTTTGTAACTCCGATTTAGATTTTTTGCGGCGCTACGCGTTGTATTGTAAAGAAAAGTCTGCTGCCGTGCCTGACACATAACTGAGAGGGAGAAGTTACCGCTATGAAAAACACGACATCGTCATCTATGATTCTTGCAGAAACACATGACGCACTCCGTCAGATGCTTGGTCCGGAAATGGATACCCTGCGCGTGGAGCGGGCGGTAATCGGCCTGTTTTTTTCCGGCGTGAGGCTGTCAAACGGTGTGGGCGGGATCTGCTTTACGCCGGTCAAAGAAATACCGGAGTCGGTTTGCTGCCCGACATCGGCCTCTGCTATCCCTGCCGCAGGTAAGCTCAAAGACCAGCCCGTTTCGTTTTACCTGGAAGGCATGCAAAGCGGAAAGGCCTTAAAAAAAGCCCTGGGCATTGCGGTCCTTAATGCCCTTTCGGCAACCTGCTGGCAAAAGCAGCAGCCCCGCGGCTACAGCCTTACCTATGGGAAAGACCCGCTGGACGATGCAGCTGTGCCAGACGACGCTCAGGTCGTGGTTGTAGGCGCCATGGCGCCGTACCTGAAGATGCTCAAAGCACGGGGCAGGCCTTTCTGCATCCTTGAAAAGGACTCTCGCACGCTTAAAGAGGATGAGCTGCCCTTTTATGGTGAGCCGGCAGAGGCACCTTCCAAAATCGCCGCGGCCGACTGGCTGATCATTACCGGCACAACCCTGATCAACGACACGCTCGAGGGCATTCTGGCCGCCGCAAAACCCGGTGCCGAAATTATCGTGGTTGGCCCAACGGCAAGCATGCTGCCCGATGCTTTTTTTCGGCGCGGCGTGAGCGCTATCGGCGGCATCATAGCCACGGACGCCGACGCGCTTCTGGATACGCTTATCGAAGCCGGCTCAGGGTATCACTTTTTCGGCAAATCGGCTGAAAAGGTCATTATACGCACGACCTAAGATTCGCATGCGATCAGCGTCATTGCACATCGATGTTTTACACGCGGCACCGGTACAGTGTTTGAATGAATACTCATTTGTTTCACGTACCGGCGTTCCCAGCCACTGATAAAATTGAACAAAATGTTGATATAAATGGTAATCATGGTATGTATGATTACTGTCAGATGGTTTTTCGCTTTTCATCAAAAGGGACCATACATGACAAGCCGAACGCACAGAAGCCCCGCTGAAGACACCACACGTAATCAAAGGCCAACCTTTTCCGGCTGGCCCCAGGTCAAGGCGGTTCGCAATGCGCTCAGAACCGGCCACTGTGCCCCTACGGTGATGCGCACGCTGGCAGAGCTGCACGGCACCAATCCGGAACCCATGCTCAGGCTGGTCTCTGCCATGGGAGGCGGGGTGGGCATGCTGAGAAACGAGTGCGGGGCTGCAAGTTCTCCCATTCTCTTCCTCGGACTCCTGTACGGTGATGAGACAGGCCCCGACGGCATTCCCAAGGTTATAACGCTTGGCAGAACATTTTTTCAGCAATTTGAATCTCTGCATGGCGGAATCAGATGCCGGGAAGTAGCGGCCACATTCCAAAACGTTTTCGCCTGCTTACAGGCTATGCGGCGAGCGCCCAAGCTTGTAATTAACTGTATACAGGGAGACGCCACGCGGGCAATGGCAGGCAGCACGGCAACAGAGCTGCCCGGCTACGCCGAGCTCCTCAAAGAATTTGACCGCCAAAAATTTCACTGCGCACTCAATGTACTGAACGGCCTTTCGGATACCGTTGAGATCACAGAGCAGCACCTGCGTGCCGCGAAGGGCCTTGTGGGGGGCACCGTCATGCAGGGAATGACGTGCAGCGCCCTTACCGCCGGCGTACTTGCCATCGGCTTACAATACGGGCGGATTGAAAGCAGCTACCTGCGCGTTCCGAAACTTTTGTTCAAAATTGCAGCGGGTCACGAATTTATGGATGAACGCTACAATGCCTTCAATAAGTCGATGAATATCGGCAGCAGCCTGGGGATGTGGTTCAAGGAACAGTTCGGCAGCACGGAATGCAAAGATATTCTGGGCAAAGACCTTTCAACACATGACGGGGCCGGCCGGTATATTGCCGAAAATGATATGGACCGGTGCCGGGCAATCTGCGAGGGGGTTATTTCCCGCGTCCGGGAGATGGTTCAGCAGACACTCACGCCGGTTCACAATCAAAAAACATAAGTGTCAACGCTGTACTATGCACTGTTAACAATTTTTCAATATCTGCACGCCGGCTTTATTTATTGCCGGCTTAGCCAATAATTCAGTTCCCACAGCGTCGCTTCTTTTTATGCGGTCAGCATAATAACTCTGTTGCCGGACAAATGCCTCAGGCAGGCAGGGTAGCGATGTGCGGGCAGCACTGCATCCCCAAACAAAACCGGCCCCTCCAATGACCCGGCAGCATATATTCCCTGGATTCTGTTTGCCGATAACCAGCCGTACCAAAAGACGGGTAATCCGCTGAAAAGGCAAAAACGGGGAGAGGAGGGGGATTCTGCAAAAAACAAAAAAAGGGCCCTGAGCGCATCAAAACTCAAAACCCCTGTTTTTACTGGTGCCTGGGGCGGGAATCGAACCCGCACGGGCACACGTCCCAAGGGATTTTAAGTCCCTTGCGTCTACCTATTCCGCCACCCAGGCCCGGCTATATGCCATCAAAAATTTATACAGAGTTTACCCCGCCATGTCAAACAGGATTTTGTTGAGTTTCGCCTGCAATGCTGATAGATTAAACACATTTTTCACTCATGATAACACGGCTCACCTTTAAAGCACAAAGGATAGAATTATAAATGAGCGACGATTCAAAAAAACGACTGCTGACCCTTATCATTGAAAAAGCCTTTAAATACAGCGACACGCCGTCCTTTACGCTTGCCTCAGGAAAAATGAGCACCTACTACATCGACTGCCGGAAAGTCACCCACAGTGCAGAGGGCAAAGTGCTGATCGGAAAAATCATGCACGAAATGATTAAGGCTCTTCGGATTCATGCAGCCGGCGGGCTTACCATGGGCGCCGACCCGATCGCCTGTGCCCTTTCCTATGCATCGTTTGTACAGGGGAGCCCTGTTGCCTCATTTTCGATCCGAAAAGAGCCCAAGGGGCACGGCCTTAAAAAGCAGGTTGAGGGTGATGTGCGGGAAGGGGACAGGGTGGCTATTGTTGAAGACGTGATCACCACCGGCGGCTCAACCATAAAAGCCATCGCTGCCGCCCGGAACGAGGGGCTTGATGTGGTAAAGGTGCTTGCGCTTGTCGACCGGGAAGAGGGCGGACGAAGCGAAATACAAAAGCTGGTTGATGACATTGAAGTGCTGTTCACCACAAGCGACCTGATTGCCGCATACAAAGCCCGTCAGCCTTAACCGCTGGTGCCGGTCATTCATTTTACCGCTGTCGGCTTCTGAACACGTCCAGCGCCAGCCACTCACGCCGGCACAGGCAGTTGTCAGGCTCCCAGAAGCTTTGCCGCCGGCCGGCGGTAAGCCACAGATAATAGGGAAAGCGGTATGACACCATCATGATTTCGGGCGGCGGAGCAACACCTTCCCGCTGCATAAACACCCAGGTCAGGCTGAGCAGCATTTCGCTGACAGAGCCGAATTTCCAGGACAGCTCTTCTGCTGCAGTCTCGTCGTCCATCTGCTTCATGAAATCCCTGACAATCTCTGAAACAGCCTGCCAGGCAGCCGCAGCACAATCGTGGCTGAGGGACTGCTGCAGGATCTGCATCCGCAGATCTATGGGCATAAGGTTCAGATCGCTGATAAGAAACCGGTGGACATCCTGAATCGTTGTTTCAATTTCCGGGAGCTGCGAGAGCCTGATCGGCGGCAGATCGTCAAAGGGACGCACAACGGTGCTCTCCTGCCCGTAATAGCGCAGCAGCTCTGTGAGCCAGTTTATTAAGTTGTATCCCGTGTTACAGGGCTTCAGATGGTCCGGAATCGTTATCTTTTTTGTTTCCTTAAACTCTTTGTACAGCGCTGCAATGACAGTTTCCGACATGAGGGCTCCTCCCAGTGAAGCATATTGTTAACACTTCGGATCAGCATCAGTTTTTAAATGTTACGACGGTATGCTCCGTTAACCGTCAAAAAGAGGTTTGTAAAGGCAAACATTTCTAACGTGTTAAATATGCATAATTTTTGTTTGCGTTGGCTATTGCAATATGTTATAAAAATTTTTTCTGGAAAATGCAAACGTGATTTACCCTGACCCCAAAAAAGGAAGTGACCATCATGGTACGCGTGACAATCGACGGCAAAAAAATCAAAGCACAAGAAGGCGACACGATTCTAAAAACAGCTCGCGACAACGGCATCGAAATCCCCACCCTGTGCTCAAGCGATGCGCTTGAGCCCTATGGCGCATGCAGGGTGTGCGTTGTAGAGGTGAAAAACAACAATACGACAACGCTTGAAACAGCCTGCACCTATCCTGTTTCTGAAGGTCTTGAAATCAGCACCGATTCGGAAGAAGTCATAAAGGCGAGGAAATTCGTCCTCGAGCTTCACCTGGCGCGATGCCCCAATGTAAAGGCGGTCCAGGAGCTTGCCGCCCGGTACGGCATCGAGAAGCCGGGAGAGCATCTCAGGGTCGAAAATGAATACTGTATTCTGTGCGGCCTGTGCGTTCGGGCGTGCACTGAGGTCGTTCAGGCCGAAGCCATCTCTTTTGCCGGAAACGGCAAGGAAAAAGAAGTGTCAAGCCCCTTTAACGTTGAAGCCGAAAACTGCATCGGGTGCGGCTCCTGCGCCTTTGTGTGCCCCACCGGCATCATCAAGGTGCGCGATGTGGAAAAGGCGGTCGACAACATGCCCGCAGGCGAAGTCGACCGCGGCGCGGAGCGCATAATCGAGAACTGGAACAGGACGCTGCAGATGCAGGAGTGCAAGGAGTCGGGCAACCCGTATGCGCCGCAATACATGCTTGAGCGGTTCAAAGATACAATGCTTCTGTCTCCGCAGTTTTTTGACGTATCCCCCAGCTACCGCGAGTGTCCCGAGGTTGACGAGGAGCTGTGCGTGGGGTGCGGGGCATGTCTTGATGAGTGCCCTGTAGGCGCTATCCGGCTTAAAATCAGGGAAGACGGCGAAATCCGCTCAAACATTATGACAACGCACTGCTGCGGCTGCAGGACCTGTCTGATATACTGCGTGCGCTCAGCCATAAAGCTGCCCGAGATCGCCTGACAGCCTGCTCAGGCGAGCATTGCTCATAACCGTGACCCGCAACAAAGACCTGCTTTATTATCCCGGCAGGTCTTTTTTTCACTGTGCATTTTTTACGCATCGGCAGCGAAAGTTTATCCTTTTAAAGCAGGCTGTCATATATTATAATTTTCGTGTTTTCACATAATATACTCGGGGATCGTCTAATGGCAGGACACCGGGTTTTGGTCCCGGCAGTGGGGGTTCGAATCCTCCTCCCCGAGCCACTGTGACAGTCAGTGCGGCGGCGGAAACAGTACCTGCCGGACCGGAGCACAAAAGCGCCCCAGGGCGCTCCCGCCTTTAGCTGTTCCTGTGCGTATGTGGGTTCTAAGTGCATATTTCAATTCGCACTGCAGTGATCACAGTGCTTACAAAAACACGGCCGCACAGCTGCCGCGTACACCATATGTCCCCCTCTGTACAAAAAGGAGGCACTGTTATGAAAATAACCCGCAGCGATGTCGAGCACGTAGCCGCACTTGCCCGCCTCAAAATCAGCGAAGACGAAATCAATGTATTTACCGGACAGCTGAACAGGATCCTTGAGTACTTCGAAACCCTGCAGAGCGCGGACACAGATAATGTTGAACCATCAACCCACGCCGTCAGCCTTGACAACGCATTCAGGGAAGACCGGGTACAGGAATCGATCGGGCTCCAAAAGGCGTTGCAAAACGCACCCGACGCTGAAAAGGGACATTTTAAAGTACCAAAAATAATCGAGGGATAATGCATGGCTGAACAAATGCTGCACACCAGAACCATTCACGAGCTGCACAAGCTGCTCACGGCAAAACAGATAACCTCACAGGAGCTCACCCGGTCTGTTTTTAAACAAATTCAATCGGTTGAGTCACAGGTGCATGCATATATATCGCTAGGCTATGACAGCGCCATGGAGCAGGCCCGCCTGGCTGACGAAAAAATACAGAAAAAACAATATAGTTATCTCACCGGCATTCCGATAAGCATTAAAGATATCATCTGTACGGCCGGCACGGCCACAACCTGCGGATCCCGCATGCTGCAGCACTTTGTGCCGCCCTATGATGCAACAGTTGTAACAAAGCTCAAAAAGTCCGGTGCCGTGTTTACCGGAAAAACAAACATGGATGAGTTTGCAATGGGGTCTTCAAACGAAACCTCATATTTCGGTCCGGCAAAAAACCCCTGGGACCAAACCAGGGTTACCGGCGGCTCAAGCGGGGGCTCGGCCGCAAGCGTTGCTGCGGATGAATGCATCGCCTCCCTGGGAACCGACACAGGGGGCTCCATTCGGCAGCCGGCGTCCTACTGCGGCGTCGTCGGCATGAAGCCGACTTACGGACGCGTGTCCAGATACGGGCTCATCGCCTACGCCTCCTCTCTTGATCAGATAGGCCCGGTGACCAAGGATGTTGAGGATGCGGCTATTCTTCTGGGGTACATCAGCGGCTACGACCCGTCCGATTCCACATCGGTTGACTCGGCTGTTCCCGACTACCGGCAGTGGCTCAAGCAGGATGTCCGCGGACTGCGCATCGGGATTCCCAGAGAATATATGCAGGAAGGGCTTGACCCTGAAGTGCAGCAGGCGGTCTCACGCGCTGTGTCGGTGCTCAGGGAGCAGGGCGCTGAGATAAAAGAGATATCCCTGCCGCATACATCCTATGCCGTTGCCGTGTATTATCTGATCGCCCCGGCCGAGGCAAGCTCGAACCTGGCCCGCTACGACGGGGTTCAGTACGGATTCAGGGCACAGAACGCTTCAAATCTCCGCGAGATGTATGAAATGACCCGCTCTGAAGGGTTCGGCGCCGAGGTAAAACGGCGCATCATGCTCGGCACCTATGCACTGTCTGCCGGCTATTACGACGCCTACTACAAAAAGGCGTCCCAGGTGCGCACGCTCATCAGGCAGGATTTCGAGCAGGCATTTACCGAATGCGATCTCATTGCCGCCCCGACTGCCCCCACAACCGCATTCGGTATCGGCGAAAAGATAGATGACCCGCTCAGCATGTACCTTGGAGACATTTTTACCATACCGCTGAACCTTGCCGGGCTGCCGGGAATTTCAGTTCCCTGCGGCATGAGCAGCGCAGGCCTGCCCATCGGGCTTCAGATTATCGGCAACCTGTTTGAGGAAGCACACATAGTACAGTGCGCCTACTGCTTTGAGCAGAACACCGACTGGCACACGCGCAAGCCGCCCCTTGCGGAAAAGCCGCCTCAAGGCTCAGAAACATGACCGTGGTGCGGCTTGAATACGTACAGGAGCTTTTTAATCGCTGAGATATTATGAGCCGCTTTGCTGGCATACATCAAAAAATCATTATTTTTGCTTTTGTTTTCTGCGCAGCCGCTGCGCTGCTCCCGCCCGGAATCCGGGCGCACAACCATCTTGCCCACATCCGGCACTGGTCATCCCCCACATCAACCCGGATTGTGTTCGACCTCAAACATCAGGCAGCATATGAGTCCTTTACGCTGAGCAGCCCGGAGCGCCTGGTAGTCGACCTGACAGGCTTTGACGGTCATGTGCCCCGGGAAAGCATCAACATCGGCGACGGCATCATACGGACAATACGTGCCTCAAAAAACCGCTCGGGCGTGGTGCGCATCGTTGTTGACCTTGAAAAAAAGGCACAGCACACTATTTTTCCGCTCAAAGCGTTCGGCAGCAAGCCTCCGCGGCTTGTCATTGACATTACCAGGCCGGATCTGGAAAAAGCAGCCCGCACCAAGCGGCAGCGCACCAGGGCGCTCAAAAGCAAAGGAAGCTATATTGTCGTTGTCGACCCGGGACACGGCGGCGAAGACCCCGGGGCTGTAATCCGCGGCAGAACCAGGGAAAAAGACATTGTCTTTGCAGTATCCCGAAAGCTGGCACAGCAGCTCAACCGGACAAAAAACATCAAAGCCTACCTCACCAGAAAAGGCGATTATTTCATATCGCTCAGAAAGCGCATCGACATTGCGCAGCAATACGGGGCCGATCTTTTTATCAGCATTCATGCAGACTCCAGCTTCAGCAAAAAAGTCCGCGGCAGCTCTGTCTATTGCCTGTCCTTCAAGGGAGCCACCAGCAACACGGCACGGATGCTTGCCCGGAAGGAAAACGCATCGGACTACATCGGCGGGGTTCCTCTTGATAAGAAAAACAATGATTTGAGCGCCATCATTTTTGACCTTGTACAAACACACAGCCTGAATGCAAGCCTCCAGTGTGCAGGCGTCGTCCTGAAGCAGCTGTCGAAAATAAACCGGCTTCACGCAAAAAAGCCCCACCAGGCAAACTTTGTCGTGCTGCGCGCGCCTGACATACCGTCAATACTGATAGAGCTGGACTTTCTGAGCAACCCCTACATGGAGCGCCGGCTTAAAAACAGCCATTTTCAAAGCACGCTTGCCCGCTATATCGCCGAAGCGGTAGAGCAGTACTGTGAGTCGGACAAGGCACCGCCCCCCGTGCAATTGATACGCGCCGGAACCGGCCGCCAGCATATCGTGAAAAAAGGAGACACCCTTTCCGAGCTCGCGCTTAAACACGGCGTCTCAGTATCTGATCTTCGCCGGGCAAACGGCCTCACCCGTTCCGACGTCCTCAAAATCGGCACCACCCTGCACATCCCCGGAGCCGGCACGCAGCGCATAGCTGCCGTCAGGCCGAGCTCGCACCGCGTCCGCCGCGGGGATACCCTGTCAGAGCTTGCTCTGAAATACGACACCACCGTGTCCGCGCTCAGGCGGGCAAACGGCCTCACCCGTTCCGACGTCCTCAAAATCGGCACCACCCTGCGCATCCCCGGAGCCGGCACGCAGCGCATAGCTGCCGTCAGGCCGAGCTCGCACCGCGTCCGCCGCGGGGATACCCTGTCAGAGCTTGCTCTGAAATACGACACCACCGTGTCCGCGCTCAGGCGGGCAAACGGCCTCACCCGCTCCGATGTCCTCAAAATCGGCACCACCCTGCGCATCCCCGGAGCCGGTGTGCAGCACACTGCCGCCACTCACTACCACCGCGTGCGACGCGGGGAAACGCTCTCTGATATTGCCCTTAGATACGGAAAAAACGTCTCCACACTGCGCCGCATGAACGGCATGGACCGCTCCGACCTGCTGCTTGCCGGAACAAAGCTAAAAATCCGATGACCGCATCATATTCCCTGCAGCCGCCTGTTCTGCGCCCTGCTGCGGTAAAAACACATCGCAACTTTTGGCTGCGCCGGGTGTTGAATAACAAAGTCCCTCTATCCGTATCGTGCGCGCAGGCATTGACGCCTGAGCAGTATCTTGCTATACAGTAATATGATGCTAAAGACGTTTAGCCAGCACCACAGCGTTTAATTTTTTTTATGTAATTACATCGGCGGTAACCACAGCATGGAACAGGCAGCACACACCGAACAGACAACACTGGCAAGCCTTCTTGCCTCAACCGGAAAAATAACTCCGGACACCTTGAAAAGCGTGGCAAAAGAGCCTGTTTTGCCGCCGTTTCTGGTGTGCAAGCGGCTGATTGACCTGGGGTTTATTTCAGAGGAAGACCTGCTGAAAAAACTGGGGGAGCACTTCGGGTTTCCCTATGTCTCGCTCAAAAACTTTCAGGGGCAGAATCTGTTTATCGACGCGCTTTCACAGAATTTCATGACCGAATCGGTATTTGTTCCGCTTTCGCTGAAGGACAGCACCCTGCGCATTGCCATGAACAACCCGTTTGACGAATACACACGGGAGGGGATAAAAAAAATTACCGGCTACGATCTTGAGGTGCAGCTCGCAAAGGAAAGCGAAATTTATGACCTCATTGAAAAACTATTCAGCACCGGCTCATCATCCATGGACCGCATTATCGAAAATATCGGCAAGGACGAGGACTCCGAGAGCGGGGTCGCGGTCGGCGATGAGGGCGATGTCGACCATCTGAAAGACCTTGCATCGGAAGCGCCGGTTATACGCCTGGTAAACCTTATCATCTCACGTGCAATAGAGCTTCAGGCAAGCGATATACATTTCGAGCCCTTTGAAAACAGCTTTCAGATCCGCTACCGCATCGACGGCGTGCTGCATGACATGGAGTCGCCCCCGAAGAACCTTCAGGCAGCAATTATTTCGCGTATAAAAATCATGTCCAAGCTCAACATCGCAGAGCGCCGGCTTCCCCAGGACGGTCGCGTCAAGCTGCGGGTCATGGGCAAGGAAATCGATTTCCGGGTGTCAACGCTTCCCACGCTTTTCGGGGAAAGCGTGGTTATGCGGATTCTTGACAGCGAAACTATAACCTTTGACATTAACAGCCTGGGGTTTCCGCAGGAAAAGCGGGCCAACTTTGAGGATCTTATTAAGCGCCCCTACGGCATTATTCTGGTAACCGGCCCCACCGGGAGCGGGAAAACAACAACCCTGTACAGCGCATTAAGCCAGATCAACTCCCCTGAGAAAAAAATAATAACCGTGGAAGATCCGGTGGAATACCAGCTTTTCGGCATAAACCAGATACATGTGAAGCCGTCAATCGGCCTCACGTTTGCAAGCTCTCTGCGCTCCATTCTGCGCCAGGACCCCGATGTGGTCATGATCGGTGAAATCCGCGATGCTGAAACAGCCGAAATAGCAATTCATGCAGCCCTTACCGGACACCTTGTGTTCAGCACCCTGCACACAAACGATGCCGCCGGAGCCATAACGCGCCTCATGGAAATGGGCATGGAAAATTATCTTGTGTCATCGAGCCTGATCGGCATACTCGCCCAGCGGCTCGTGCGGGTTGTGTGCCCGAAATGCCGCGAGGAGTTCGCACCGTCAGAGGAGGCGCTGCAGGAAATGCAGATCCCGGCCGGGCAGTGGCAGGAGATACGGCTGGTTAAGGGAACCGGGTGTGAGCACTGTGCCAACACCGGTTTCAGAGGGCGAACCGGGATCTACGAGCTGCTGATGATAGACGACGTCATACGCCACCTGATCCTTTCTGATTCGGACAGCAAAACGATCAAAGACACCGCCCGTCAGCAGGGCATGCAGACATTGCGCGACGCCGGATGGAACAAGGTTCGGCAGCAGATAACAACAGGCTCTGAGGTAATCCGGGTCACGCAGGTTGAGTGACGCGCCCGCGGATACAGCAAAAAACATATGCACACGCAATGCAGCATCCCCTACGGGCACGCTGCAGGATAAATCAGCGTGTGCGCTGCGCGTGAAAATTCTTCAGGGAAAAACCCGTAATGCCGGAATACACCTACAAGGCAAGCGACAGGACCGGAAAAGTCATTGAAGGCAGCATAGACGCCGGAGATGAAGCGGCGGTAATCACCAAAATCCGCGGAATGGGCTATATTCCCATCCGGATTGTGCCGGCAGGCGGAGCAAAAAAATTTTCTCCGTCATTCAAGCTCAATCTTGATTTCAGCCTGCCCACCCCCTTTACCGGGATCTCCGGCAAAGATCTGCTTTCATTCACCCAGGAGCTGGCAACGCTGATCAAAGCCGGCCTGCCGCTTGACCGCAGCATCTCTATTGTTGCAGAAATAACCGACAATGAGAAAATGGGCTCCATAGCCGAGGCGCTCTACAAAGATGTGCGGGGCGGCAAGGCGTTTTCAGAAGCGCTTTCACAGCACCCCCGCGTGTTTAACCGGCTGTACTGCAACATGATCAAGGCCGGCGAGGCCGGGGGCGTGCTCGATGTGGTTCTTGACCGGCTTGTTGAGTTTCTTGAGCGCTCTCAGGAGCTTAAAAGCACCATTACCAACGCGCTGATATACCCGCTTTTTCTGATCACGGTTATGGGCTTTGTTATTTCCATTCTACTCATTTTTGTGCTTCCCCGCTTTATTACCATTTTTGACACCATGGGCCAGGAGATTCCGCTTTCCACACAGATGCTGCTCACCTTCAGCAACATTATAACCGGGTACTGGTGGCTTATTCTCGGGGCCGGCATCGGCGGCTACTGCTGGTTCCAAAACTATGTAAAAACGCCCCAGGGGCGTCAGAGCTGGGATTCCCTGAAGCTGCGCGTCGCAGCTGTGCGCAGCCTGATTATCAAAGTGGAGGTATCCCGCCTCACCCGAACGCTGGGCACCCTTATAAACAGCGGCGTTCCCCTGCTGCAGGCGCTTACGATCGTCCGGGATATTATCGGCAACGTGGTGATCGCCCGGGCCGTTTCAACGATTCAGACGGCGGTGAAGGAGGGCAAGGGGGTTTCGATGCCCATGAAAAACACCGGCCTGTTTCCATCCCTTGCCGTGCACATGATCCGGGTGGGGGAGGAAACCGGCCGTATGGATGAAATGCTCATAAAGGTTGCCGACACGTTTGACAAAGACATTCAAAACACCATAAAGCGCTTTGTCTCCCTTATGGAGCCGGCGCTTATTCTTATAATGGCGCTGGCGGTCGTTGCCATCATACTGCCGATAATTCTGGCTATTTTCAGCATTAATGACATGTCGTTTTAACAACAAGGAGGCTTTTGGATGAACAGAAAAAAATGTACCGGATTGACTGATGAGCGGGGGTTTTCTCTTATAGAGGTTATGGTGGTCCTGGTGATTATCGGGCTGATTGTGGGGCTTGTCGGACCGCGCCTTGTCGGCAGAGTGGGAAAAGCAAAGCAGAAAACCGCAAAAGCACAGATCGAGCTTCTGTGCACGGCAGTTGACACGTTCAAGCTCGATATGGGCCGATACCCCAAAGAGCTCAAAGAGCTGGTGCAACAAATTGATGACAAAAAATGGGAAGGCCCCTATCTGCCCAAACAGCTGCCCAAAGACCCGTGGGACAACCCGTACGAATACAAAAGTCCGGGTGAGGACGGCAGGGACTATGAAATCATCTCATACGGCGCTGACGGCACCTCGGGCGGCGAGGATGAAAACATGGATATTTACAGCTGGAAACAGCTTGGCGCCGACGATGACGAGGATGAGGAGTAAGGCTTGAATGACCGGAGAAGAGCGAGCGCCGGCTTTACCCTTATTGAAATGGTTGTCGTCCTTATCATTATGGGGCTCATGCTTGCTTTTGCCGGCCCCCGGGTTGCTAAAAGCCTGTTCGGCCTTTCAGTAAAGACAGCCGCAAAAAAGACCGCCGCCATGATGCGCTATGCGCGCACGCGGGCGGTGAGCTCCTCTACAGAATACCGGATTATTTTTGATGCCGAAAAAAACGATATCATTCTTGTGAGCCTGCCGCCGGACGAAACAGCCTACGGGCCTGAAAGTGACAACGCTTCAGAGGAGTACCCGGATAATGGGCTGGACGCTGACGAATACGAACGGCAGCCGGCATCCAGCCGGCAGCGGGAAATAAAAACCTATCACCTTCCCGATAACATTTTCCTGCACCACATCGTAATCGGCGGCGAAACCGTAATGGATGACGGCGACGACGGTATTTATCAGATGTCGTTTTACCCGAACGGCACATCACAGGGGGGAAAGATTACCGTGAGCGACCCCAAAGAGCGGAAGCTGCATGTGTCGGCCGATTTCATGACCGGCGTCGTCACTGTCGAGGAAGCAGAGGATGAATAACAGCCCCCTCACGCTAACAGACCGGCGAGGCTTCACGCTGCTGGAAGTGCTTGTTGCCGTCATGGTCATGGGACTTACCCTTACCGTGCTGCTGCAGCAGTTCTCTGTGGCGCTCAGGGCCGGCGCCCGGTCCCGCGATATAACCTGCGCGGTAATGCATGCGCGGGAGAAGCTTGAAGAGCTCAAGCTTGAAAAACAGCTCTCAGAATCATCTGAAAGCGGCAGATTCGATGACGGCTATACGTGGGAAACCCGTGTCACTCCATACGAGTATACCGTACAGGAAGGCGAAGAAACCTTTTTCGACAACCTGAACTACGACACATTTACCCTTCAGGCCGCTGTCAGCTGGAAGTCAGGGGTGCGCACCCGCGAAATTACGCTGCAAACGCTCAAAACAATCAAAAAGGAAAAATAGGTGTTATGACCGGCGCAAGCAGACCAGAAGCCGATACCCGCACCGGGTACAGAAACAGGGGCACGCACCTGTGCGTGCCTGCCGGGGCGCCGGGGTTCACCCTGCTTGAAATGCTCCTGGCGGTATCTATTTTTGCACTTATTGTCTCAGTTATTTTTTCCTCTTTTCGCGTGGGCATCGGCGCCTGGGAAAGCGGCGAGCGTGACATTGCGACCTATCAAAAGCTCCGCGCCGTCACAGAGATACTGTACCGTGAAATCACGTCCACCTATCCGTACATGGTGACCCCGGGCGAAATTGACCGCCACAAGCGCTTTTTTGCTTTTTTCGGGAAATCCGACTCGATTAAATTCGTATCCTGCGCCAACCTGCACAAACGGGACGGCGGGCTGTCTCTTATCGATATATGGGTCGAGGGAGATGAGGGGCTCATGCTCGGCGAGGGGCCCGCGCTGGCGGGAAACCTCAAAGACCTCGAGGATGTGCCGGTTCGCGAAAAGGAAAATACCATAGTGCTTTCACCGGATGTGAAAAAAATCGAGCTGCGCTTTTATGAGCGCAAGCGGGGCGATGACGACGGCGAGTGGGTGAGCCACTGGGATCCGAAGGACAAGGGTATGCAGCTGCCTCATTTTGTTGAGATAGCGCTCACCTTTTCAGACAGAAAAGACGACGAGCGGCTCCAGCGCCTGATAATCCCGGTAATGGTTAAAAAAATATAAAAATTCAGTTGTGTCCAAAATAATGTACGAACCGGCTTTTGCTTAATGCTTTCATTTGTTTTGGACACGTTTGATAAAATTTTTTCAATCGCGTGAAATACATGCTTTTTTCATGGCATGCGTTTATGAGCACTTCGGCAATGAAAAAAGGGAGCGCCGCACGGGCGCCGGCCGTCAATGGCGATCGCGGCGTGGCGCTGCTGCTTATCCTGTGGATAATAACCTTTTTATCGATTATTTGTGCCGAATTTTCCTGGACCATGCGGACCGAGACGGTAACCGCACACAATTTCAAGGAGGCGGCTCAGGCTTATTACGCTGCAGAAGCAGGAATAAACCGGGCGGTCGTTGAGCTGCGCCGCGCTGCGGATGTGGGTGAAAAAAAAATCGCCTCGCTTGAAGAGGAGGATACGGCAGAGCCCGGTCTGACCTACTGGTTTCCGGGCTCAGGCCCCTACCGGTTCGAGTTCGGCAGCGGCTCCTGTGAGGTGGCCATAGAGGACGAGCGGAATAAAATCAAGCTGAACGACTTTTTGCAAAAGGCAAAAGCAAACCCTCTCATGCTCAAGAATTTACTGGAAGAAAAAATTGGACTTCAGGGGGAAAAAAGAGATATTATAGCAGATTCATTGATTGACTGGCGCGATTCAAATCACAACGTCACCGGAGTGAACGGGGCTGAGGATGATTATTATGCTGAGCTCGATCCCCCCTATGAGTGCCGGGACGACAAGATTCCGGTACTGGAGGAGCTGCTCCTGGTGCGCGGGGTGGATGAAACCGTTTTCTATGGCAAAAAACAGGGCCGGGGGGAACGAAAAACCAGGCTGACCCGGGAGGAGCTGAACCGGATGATTTCAGGATCGGCTGAAGATCTTGAACAGCAGGAGGAACAAAGGCGCTATGACAACGAAACCGGCGTTCCGCTCACGGATGTCGGCCTTGTCCACCTGTTTTCCACCATGGCGGGCTCAAGCTCATATCCGCCCACAATCGATATTAATACGGCCTCGGCGGATCAGCTCCTTTTGCTGAACGGCATGGACCGGCAGACCGCACGGAAAATCGTGAAAGAGCGAAGCAGGCGCCCGTTTGACGGCAAAGCCGATCCGCGCCTCACTCAATTTAAACACTATGAGGTATGGAGCAAAGATATCAAAGTGACCCGCGCAAACATTCCGACGCTGGGCTACTTTCGCCTCATATCAACCGGATATTCTCCGGACGGTACGCTTTCGAGAACTATTTCCTGCAATCTGGTGCTCACCAAAAGCAGGTTTGTCGTATATAACTGGAAAACAGTCAATTGACCTGATATGGCCCGTGCCGCGAAAAGCACCGCGGCCGCCTTTTTCCTTGTTGCTGCGCTATGAGAAGCATAGGAATCGTATTTAAACACAATGAAATGATAGCGGTTGCACTCAGGCAGGGAATTTCACAAACCTACCTTGAGGGCCACCGGATACTGCCGCTTGCAAACTTTAAGGAAGAGGAAAAAGAAGAAGTTATTCTGCATAACCTGCAGCGGTTTTTCAAATCCTATAAAGGCAGAAAAGCAAACGTATATCTGGCAGTGCCGCGCGACAGCGCGCTGGTTAAGTTCATCACGCTCCCGCTTGCCGTCGAGGAGGACGTGCGCACCACGCTCGGCTATGAAATCGACCGGCACACGCCCTATTCCTTCGACGATGTCTATTACGATTTTCACATACTGAACCGGCTGCCTGAAAGCAATCTGCTCTGGCTTCTGCTGATAACGGTCAAGCGAGAGTCGGTTGATTATTACCGCAGCCTGCTTGAAAAACTGAAAATACGGCCCCAGGGCATAGAAATAACCACCAGCGCCCGGTTCAACGCGTTCCAGAGGCAGCTGCTGCCCCCTGAGGCGCCGCTTGACCTGTCCTGGATCGTCAAAAACAACATCATTCCTCAAAAATATCTTTCGCCCGTTTTCAAGCGCTTCCCCTCCGCCGCAGAGCTGTTCGTGGAAGCGCCGGGCCACCCGGATTCAGAGCCTGCGGTACAGGCGCTTGTGGAATATCTTTCGCCAAAAACCTATGAGGTGATGCTGACCGGTAACGGATCGCTGTTTTACTCTCAGGCATTCACCGCCCCTGAGCACGAAGACGAAGAGCCGGGCTTTGAGGATATCTATCACAACGCTGTCCGCTCCCGTGTGTATCTTCCCGCATCATACGGCCGGGACAACGACATGCGGCTCCAGCTGGCAGGAAAGGAAATTGATCCGGAATTTGCAGAGCGCATTCCGGAACATATCCGCCCCTTTTTCCGCCGCGCAGAGCAGCTTCCGGTAAACCTGAACAAAAAGGCCGCGGCCATACCCGCTCCGGACCTCCCCCGGCTGCAGGTGCCGGTAGGGCTTGCCTTAAAAGGCATTGATGACATCCCCCTGGACATCAATGTAATACCTCCCGAAACCCGTCCCAGGAGGAAAAAAAGCAAGCGCAAATTTATTTTGGCGGCATCCGTTGTGCTGTTTTTCGCGGCAATCGGGGCGATCATCGCAAAAAACGCCATTACCATGAAAACCCACCTTGCGCTGCTCGATGAGCAGCTTCGCGAGTACAAAGTTGCGGTTCAGGAAATCGAAAACCTGGAGAGCCAGGCGGAATCCATACAGCGGTTTTCCGCAACCATTGAGGATATCCACACAAACAATGTCGGCAGCCTGCCGGTCCTCGAGGAGCTCACCGAGCTGATTCCGGAGGACATATGGCTGTATCAGTTCGAATACGAGGCTGATAAAAAGGAGGTTACGCTGCGCGGGTATGCAGTTTCGGCTTCAAAGCTGATCCCGCTCCTTGAGGAGTCCCGCATGTTTGAGAATGTAAAATTCACCTCTCCCATAACTACCGACAGGCGGTTTAAGCGTGAAAAGTTCACCCTGCAAATGAACGTTACCGGAGCGCCGCTCAGCCCGTAACTGCCGTGCTGCCGGTCAGCGTCAGCCGTCATTTGGAAAAGGCTTGACAGCGTTAAAACATAGCTATAGGGTAAAAAAACAGCTCATTCAGCCCTCGATTGTAACGATACAGATAGCAGTGCCCTGAAGAAGAAAGCGACGACGAACATGCATCATACGCCGGAAAAACCTCTGCCGACCATGAACAAACTGAAGCTTTACATGCTCGCCGCCATCGCGGGGCTCCTTTTCTGCGGCTGCGCTGCAAAGCAGCCGGTGCCGGACTGCGCCGCTGCACCGTCAGCCTCTCCTCAGCCCGCGGCCGCTCAGGCCGACAGCCGGACAGCCCCGCCCCCTGACAATGAAACGGCATCCCCGGCTGATCCTGCAGACAATGCAACCGCCGCTCAGGCTGCCGGCGCACCTTCTGCAGCATCAGACAACACCACCGCTCAGCCTGCTGCGCCCGTTACAGGACCTGCGGAGCAAAGCATGCTGCTTGCTGACGAGCCCGCCCCTCAGGAGCCGGATCAAAAAATTTCACTTAACTTCGACAATGCGGATATCTATGAAGTTATCAACGCCCTGTCCGACTCGCTGGGGATTAATTACATTATCGATCCCGCCATAAAGGGAAGGGTCAACATACACACAAGCACCGAAATTGACAAGGACAGGCTGCTGCCTATTCTGGAAACGATTTTTGAGATGAACAACATTGCGCTGGTTGAGTCCGGGGATTTTTATAAAATCGTGCCGATCAAGGAAGCAAAAAAAGAAATCATGGATTTTTATATCGGCAAATCAACCGGCGACATTGTATCCCACGACAGGATGATTATACAGGTTGTGCCCCTTGAATATGTTGAAGCCTCAGAAACCCAAAAGCTGCTGAAGCCTTTTATCAGCCGGGGGGGCGATCTTTTCGACTACCAGCAGGGCAACTATCTGGTTATTGCCGAAACCGCAGCCAACATCAGAAAGCTGCTTTCACTGATCAATCTCGTTGATGTCGATCTGTTCGAGCAGACAGACATCCGCTTTTTCCCGGTCAAAAATGCACCGGTCGATGATCTTGCAAAAGAGCTTCAGGACATCTTCAGCTCGGTGGGCATCAGCAAATCCCCCGAGAAAGGCATCGGCCTTAAATTTATTCCGATTGAGCGCGTCAGCTGCATACTGACCGTAAGCTCCATCCTCGGCATTTTAGACAGGGTGCAGCACTGGCTTGAGGTTCTGGACACGGTCGATGTAAAAGCCGAGGAGCAGATATTTATTTATTTCGTTGAAAACGGCAAAGCAGATGAAATCGCCGATGTGCTGCACAAGGTATACGGCGAGGGCAAATCGGAAAAAGATCAAAAAGCCGTCATACGGCGCACGAAACAAACAAAGGGCAAAGCCCCGCAGCAAAGCGTTACGACCGCAACCATACAGGGAGAAATAAACATTGTAACCGACGAGGCGACAAATTCTATCATCGTGCGGGCAACCCCCCATGACTACAATATCATCAAGAAAACCATTCTTCAGCTTGACATGATTCCCAAGCAGGTTCTCATAGAGGTGCTGATCGCCGAGGTCAGCCTCAGCGGTGATACGGAATTCGGCGTCGAGTGGGCGCTGCTCAGCGACCGGGCCGAAATCGGCGGCTATAAAGGGCAGGACAAGGCGGGCATCGATTTCGGGATCGGCGGGCTTGGAACGGATCTGTCAAAAAACCTGGGGCGCGGCTTCACATACCGGTTTGATTCAAACCGTCTGCAGGCGTTTCTTGTCGCGCAGGCCAGCAAAAACAAGCTCAACATTTTATCCTCGCCGCACATTCTTGCAACCGACAACAAAGAGGCGCGCATTGAAGTCGGCCAGGAGGTCCCCATCATCACCAGCGAGTATGTCCCCCAGGATGTCGAGGCAAACACCTCCACCTCACGCTCGATCGAATACCGCTCAACCGGCGTTATTCTTACCGTCACCCCCAGAATCAATGAAAAGGGCCTCGTGGCAATGGACATCTCCCAGGAGGTCAGCGAAGCGCAGCCGGTCGTGTCCGGCGGCATACAGTCCCCCGTGATAAGCAACAGAAAAGCCGAAACATCGCTTGTCGTTCAGGACGGCCAGACCATCGTTATCGGCGGCCTGATAAAAGATCAGTCAAACCAGACCGTTTCTGGCGTACCGATTCTTTCAAGCATCCCGCTTTTGAGCTACCTGTTCAGCGACACAAAAAACAAAACGGATAAAACAGAGCTGATTATCCTGATCACCCCGCATGTGGTCAGCAACGTCGAGGAAGCGCGCAGCACCACAACCGGGCTGAAAGACAAGCTGAAGCAGATCAAAAAGCTGATCGAAAAGGGCGGCGACTACTGGGAAGCATATTAAAGCCCGAATCCGTGCCGGCAGCCTGTGCGGGGTCGCTAGCACATAGCCCGGAAGCGAGCCTGTCAATTCTGACTGTCATCATTTGAAAGCGCTGATTCGTATTCGCCCTGCTCAATATAGCGCCTCATTGATGCAAGCGCACGTGCCGCATCCACCCCGTCTATCACGCAGTGATTGAAACACAGCGTCAGGGGCAGCACCGGCTCTGCCCTTACCTGCCCGTCCACGGCAACCGGCTTCTCAGCGATGCTTCCCGCTCCGAACACCACCGTATTGAGCCACACCGGGAAAAAATACTGCACCCCGTGCTTTCCGATGTTGCTCAGCCCTATTGTGCCGAAATAGCGCTGAAACAGCCCCGGCTGCTGACAAATAAATTTCAGTATGAGGTACTTGATGCTGTCAGGCAGCAGGCCGAACAGCTGCTTTTCCATGCTGCCCGGCATCTCCCCGTAGGCGGCTGCGCCCAGCGCTGCAAGCTCGGCGCTGATGCTGTCAAATGATTTATGCTGCACATCGCGGACCACGGGCGTCACAACAAATGTTTCACCGTTGTGGGTTTTTTCCATTGCAATGCACACATCCGCCGCATCGGGCACAAAAATCCTTTTGCGCAGCAGGCGGTCACGGGCGAGAATTGCGTTTATAAACGGGTGCTGCCGGGCGACATGGGCAATCGCCTTTATCAGCACGCAGGAGCAGGTATAGCCCCGATCGCTGCAAAACCGAACCAGCCGGTGGGCGCGAACGTCAGCGTTAAGCGCAATGGGGTTGATGCGGCTTGCAAGCCTGACATACTGGCTGATGCTCCGGCGGATGCCCGAATAGGGATATGCTTTCATACAAAAGGCCTTTCGGTTCAGTAGCGATAGCTCAGCGTAAGATACATGGAACTGCCCTCCCCCTCAACAAGCCCGAACACGCCGCGGGTAAAATACTCCTTGTCGGTGAGGTTTTTTACCGTAAACCGGAGGCGGGCGTTGTCAAACGGAAAATCGTCGACAAAAAGGTTCAGGTCAAACAGCACATACGAGGACAGGTGGCGCCTGCCGTTGCTGAATTCTTCCAGCCCCTGCGCCAGCTTCCGCCGGTCCACATAGTTCATGTCAAGCGTCAGCCTGAAGCGCCGCCACGGCCCCAGCTCTATGCCGGCGTTGATGATATTATCCGGCGCGACGTTCAGAAAGCTCTCCACCGTTGTTTCGGTGGTTTCCCCCGGCTCCTGCTCGCTTGGCACAAGGCGCGTGGCTTCGGTGCCGCGCTGGCGGTTGCCGAACAGATGCGAGTAATTGCCGTACAGCGAAAGCCAGGAAAGAGGGGCCCAGCGCAGCGACACCTCAACGCCTTTTATGATATCATCGCCGCGGTTAGAAATATCGCCGAGCGCATCGCGCTCGATCAGATTGTCAAACTCGTTATAAAAATAGTTCACCTCGAGGGAAAGCCGGTTTTTGTAGTTGAAGCCGAGCTCGACTTCATAGCTGTCGATCTGCTCGGGGTCAAGGCTTGATTCTTCGATAACCACAGCAAGGCTCGGTGTTCTGAACGCACGCCCGTAGAGCAGCTTTATGTTAAAATACTTCAAGAAAATATAATTTATGCCCACGCGCGGGCTGGTAAAATTTTTATATTCATCGTGGTAATCATACCTGACTCCCGCCGTAAGCTCAAGATTTTCAAGAATTTTCCACTTGTCCTGAATATACAGCGAGGTGAGATTGGTGGTATAGCTGGGGAAGTACTCAAAATCCTGATCGTTATATTTAAAAGTTGTTTCTGTGCCGTCATTGTAGCGAAATGATACGCCAAGCGTCACAAAATGGTTGTTCCACAGGCTGTGATCGTACTTCACCTCAAGGCCGTACTGCCGGTTGAACTGCTCGTACCGTGAGCGGTCATAATCATCCAGGCTGTCGAAATACTGAAACCATCCCTGAACAAACAGCGCCGAGTTGGTAAAGCTTTTGTTCAGGGTTGCCTGAACAAAGGAAAACGATTTGTGCTCTGAGCCCTCAAGCATAAAATGGGGATCGGAGTAATAATCGCGATAGCGTGAGTAACGCCCGGAAAGCTCAAAAACATCCCGGTAGCTCAGCTTTGCATATATCTCCCCGTATCGGTCGTCATGGCGCTTTTCGTCGCCGGGAAGATCGCTTTCAAACCCCTCGCTGCTCGCGACAGAGCCGAACATATAGGCATCCCACCCCTTATGCGACCAGCCGGCCTGGACGGATCCGAGGCGGGTGTCATAGGAGCCGGTTTCACCGCGCAGGGCAACGCCCGTGTAGTCCTGAGCCTTCTTGGTTACGAGGTTGACAATGCCTGAAAACGCGTCCGGGCCCCACAGCGCCGATCCGGGGCCCCGTATAATCTCTATTTTCTCAATATAATCGAGGCTGAGCTCCATACCGCGGGGATAATCGATCGTGGATGCATCGCTTGAGAACGGAACTCCGTCCATCATGACAAGGAAGGAATCCGGAACGCCGCGAAGGTAGATGCGCTCCTTGAGCTCGTTTCGGTCGACAAAAAAGCCGGGGATCGTGCGCAGCACATCTGCCAGGGTCCGGTATTTTACAAGCTGCTCCTGCTTTATAACCGTCACCGCCGCCGGTGCCCGCCGCAGCGGCTCCGCCTTTCTGGATGCGATGGACACTTCATACAGCTGCTCGCCGAGAAACATGATAGACGTGGTGTCCTCAAACGCTTCCGCTTCTGCCTGCTGCCCCTGTGGCCGGGCCGGAGCAGCAGACAGAAGCAGCACAGCAGCGCTCAGCAGCAACAGCCCGCAGCGCCATAGTCCTGTTTTATGTATTATTGTCATTGTTTTCCCGCAGCCGTTTGAGTAATATGCGGAACTTGCCGCGCGAAAGACCGAGCAGCTTTGCCGCCTCTGTCTGGTTGTTGTTCGTGGTTTCAAGGGCCTGATTGACCAGATCAAGCTCAACTTCCTCCAGTTTGATGCCCTCCCGGGGAAGCGTAAACACATCATCAGCCGAATCGTTCGATACCGCATCCCGGGGGCGCAGAAACATGAAATGCTCAGCCCGTATGGGGCCGCCCGCAGCCATAATAACCGCTCGCTCTATCGCATTCTGCACCTCGCGCACGTTGCCCGGCCAGTGATACTGAAACAGAATCTTTCTGACCTCATCTGATAGCCCCTGCTCCGGAATCCCCATCTGCCGGGCAAAAATGCGGACAAAATGCTCGGCAAGGGGGATGATATCCTTTCTGCGCCGGCGAAGCGGCGGCAGGTGCAGGGGAAATACATTAATGCGGTAGAAAAGGTCCTCCCTGAACCGCCCCTGCTCGACAAGCTGCTTTAAATCCTTATTGGTGGCCCCGATTACGCGCACGTCGGTCTGAATAGGGGCTGTCCCCCCGACCCGCTCAAACTCTTTTTCCTGCAGAAACCGGAGCAGCTTTGCCTGCACTTCAAGCGAGAGATCGCCGATTTCATCAAGAAATACGGTTCCTTCATGGGCAACCTCAAATCTTCCCTGCTTTGTTTTGTCTGCGCCGGTAAACGAGCCTTTCTCATGGCCGAAAAGCTCGCTTTCAATCAGCGTTTCAGGAATTGCGGCACAGTTTATCGCCACAAATTTTTTAGCGCCTCTGGGGCTGTTGAAGTGAATGGCACGCGCCAGAAGCTCCTTGCCGGTGCCGCTTTCCCCGAACAGCAGCACCGTGGTGTTGGGGCTTTTCGAAACCATGGCAGCCTGCTTCAAAACCTGAAGCATGTGCTGGGACTCCGCCACAATGTTGTTGAAATCAAATGACTCGGCAAGCTCTTCGCGGTGCACGCGCCGCTCGTCAACCAGCTCGGAAAAGCGTGCGGACCGCTTAATGGTCATCAGAATCTGCTCTTCCTCAAACGGCTTTGTAATGTAGTCAATGGCGCCCTCTTTCAGAGCTTCAACCGCCGAGCCGATTGACCCGTATGCCGTGAGCACAATAACCGGATAATCGGGGTCGATTTTTTTTATTTCCCTGAGAAGCGCCATGCCGTCCATGCCGGGCATTTTCAGATCGGTAATGATCATTGAATACTGATAGCGCCCTATGAGCTCGAGCGCCTCTTTCCCGTCCTGAGCCTGATCTGCAGCATATCCGTTCTGCTCGAGCATAATCTGCAGGATATGGCGTATCTTCTGCTCGTCGTCAACGATTAGAATTTTATTCATGGATACACCCGGTACCGCCTGTTTTACGATTCATCTATCGGGAGGGAAATCACAAACGCTGTTCCGCCCCCGGGGTTTTGCCCGACCCGCACAGATCCGCTATGATTGTTCACATATTTCTCAACAATGGCCAGCCCAAGCCCGGTTCCCTTTGCCTTTGACGTCACGAAGGGCTCAAACAGCCGATCCCTGATCTCATCATCAAGGCCGCGCCCCGTGTCGGCAACCGTAATGGTTACCGCATCTCCCTCAACACCGGTTGCAATCCGGATCGAGCCTTTTTTTTCTATAGCCTGAGCGGCGTTGGTGACAAGGTTGAACAGCGCCTGATAAATCTGGTTTTCATCAAGCTCAATTGCCGGCACCTGTCCCAGATCTGTCTGCAGTGCTATATCCTTAGCATCTTCTTCGCGAACCGTAAAGTGTCGGGCAAGCTTTTTTACTATATCATTTACGCTGGCCGGTTCAGTGCGCGGGGGCATGGGGCGTGCAAAAGAAAGGAAATCATCGATAAGCTTGTTCAGGCGCTGTATTTCTTCCAGAATATAGCTGATCATGGTATCGCGTATCTCGGGCTTGATATCGGGCTTGCTTAAAATATCCACCGACCCCTTGATAATGCCCAGAGGGTTTTTGAGCTCATGGGCGATGATCATTGAAAATTTTCCGATTTCAGCCATTTTTTCCTTCTGCGTCAGCTCCCGATAGGTTTTTTCAAGCTCCCGCCGCTTTTCAACCAGAGAGTGTGCCATAATGTTAAACGACTCGGTAAGGCTTCCCAGCTCGTCTGAGCGGGTAACCTCGAGCTTTTCCTCCCAATTGCCGCGCGCGATGGAGTAGGTAGCCTGAGCAAGGCGCTGCACCGGCATAATGATGGTGCGGGAAAAATAAAACGCGGCGATTCCCCCGATTACAGCAGCGGCTGTTGCCGCGATGAAAATCCACCACCTGATCCTGAACAGCGTTTTTATTATATCAGTCCGGGAAAACACCGTTTCCACGGTACCCAGAACGCGGCGCCCGGCCGCGGCGTTATCCCCCCCGTCAAAAAAGGGCTCCATGCGCCCGGCGGCGCCGGCCTGCGGCTCCGGGGCAAAATACACCGGGCAGGAAATGGTTTTTTTCTGCCAGGGCAGAAGCCGGCCGCCCTTCTTCAGCGACACCATTACATCGCTTTGCTGATTGACAATCAGAACGCTCTGCACGTCCTTTTCCGCCATAAGGTTTTCTGCCAGCGACATAAGCGCTGCTTTGTTTTCTATCAGAAGGGGAACCTCGATGTTGCGGGCAAGGTTTTTCACCAGCGATTGTGCGCGGTTGTTAAATTCGCTGAACAGCGCCTGGCGCGATTGAAATATAAACACCGAGCTGAATACAAGCGAAATAAAAACGACGATAAACACCGTATAGCAAATAAATTTTATATTAAGGCCCCACTTGATCATTTGATAACCTCGTCGGCACTCCTGACAACGTCCGGGGAGATGCTGATATCAAGCTTTCCGGCCGTCTTCAGATTGACAATGACACGGATATGTGCCGGGGCCCGGACCGGTTCCTCAGACTGTGCTTCGCCGCCCTCAATGATTTTTTTTGCAAGCCGGGCGGTCTGAACACCGACCATGCGGTAGTCAACGGCAAAAGCGATAAGCGCCCCGTTTTGCGCGAACCACCTGTTGTAACCAACAACCGGGGTGCTGCGGCGCAGCGACCGCTCGATAATATACTCAACTATTTTTGTTGTCAGGGCGTTAACAGGAATAATAACCAGCACATCGGCTGTAAATTTTTCTGACTCGACGATTTCCGCTATGTCCTGCGCAGAGGAAACAGGAAGCGGAATAATCGTTTTTCCGTATTGCCGGGCAGTATTTTCAAAGCGCTGCATGTCCTGCTGATGCACAGCCGGATCGAAAAACACCCCCACAGTGGTTCTTTTCGGGAATGCGGCAGCTACCGTCTCAATATAAACGCCGGCCGGTATATCAAGCCGCACCCCCGGATACAGGTGGTCGCTGCCGAAAAGCCGCGGCGGGTCCAGAACCATGCAAAACAGGCGCGGCGTTTCAGTGGGGTGGCGGGCAAGCGCATAGGCGGCCTGAGATCCTACCGCCAGTATAAGCTTTCCCGGCGACCGGTCGTATTTGTTTAAAATTGATTTCGCTTTTTCGATATCTTCCCGTATGTTTACTACCGTCATACTGTAGGGGGCAACCGTTTCACGAATCCCCTCGATACAGGATTCATACGGGATAATATCACTTGAGGCAACAACAAAAATATCGGCACCGTACCCTGCGGCCGGAATGCAGACCCTCCAGAGGCTGAAAATACAGCACCCTAATATAATCACCATGCATTCAAACCGTTTGCGTTTCGACATCGGCTAAACCAACAGCAGGGTCTGCACATTAGTGCGCATTGTTTGGCTCAAAAGAACCATTTGCATATCTGTAACGTATGAGCTTTCGGCTCTATTGAACCAAAAGCGGGGGTTCTTCCACTCTCCCAAAAACCGCCGAGAGCTTATTTTTTTTCGTTTTTTTAAGCTAACCCATTGAAATAACCAGACAATTCCTTATCGGCCCGGGCTGACCACATAATAAAACCGTGGTTGGTACGCTATTTGCTCACTCTATGTTGAAATTTATAAAGCCTTTTCGGATAGTTCAGATAAACACACCGGCATTATAAACACATATTACAGTATCGGAACAAGATTTTTTTCCTGAATGGGGTAATGAAAAACAATGACTGCCTACTACTACAGCAGCACCGGAAAAAAAACAGCGTACAGAGATGATCGCAAACGCGTGGTGGTAACCGGAATGGGAGCGGTGACCCCGCTGGGAAACACCATCAAGGAATCATGGAACAATCTTATCAGCGGCCGATCGGGAATCGGGCCGATCAGCATTTTTGATGCATCGACCTATCCGGTAAAAATAGCCGCAGAGGTCAAAAACTTTAATTTCACCGAGCAGGTTCCAGACTGCATGAAGCCCTTTCTGGGACGAAGCTCTCAGTTCTGCATTCAGGCGGCAAAAGAGGCTATCCGACATGCAGGCCTTTGCCTGAAAGAAGGCCAGGATACTGCGCATGTCGGGATTTCACTCGGCAGCGACGAAGAGACCGCACGCCCCTCAGAGTATGACAAGCTGTTTGATCCCAAAACCGTCTACGAGCTGCTGGAAATGCGCCGGGAGCTTGGCTTCAACAACCACCCCTTTCCGCACCTGATGACAGCAAAGCATCTGGGCCGCATCTGGCCGTTCCGCAAGGGCGCATACATGGCGGCAAATATCCTGTCGGTGCTGTGCAACATTCAGGGGCCGGTGCGCACGTCCTCGAGCGCCTGCGCCTCCTCGGCCCAGGCCATCGGCAGGGCAATGCGAATGATTCAGGATGGCGATGCCGAGGTAATGATAACGGGCGGCTGCGACTCCATGATCGGAGAGGTCACCCTTGCCGGGTTTAACAAAATAAAATCCCTTTCAAAAAACAACACCGACCCCGAAAAATCCTCGCGGCCGTTTGACCTCAAGCGGGACGGCTTTGTGCTTGGCGAGGGCTCGGGGATCATTGTTCTGGAGGATCTGTCCCACGCGCGCAAGCGGGGCGCCCGGATTCTTGGAGAGATTGTCGGGTACGGCTCGTCCTCCAATGCCTACCGGATTACCGCCTCCCCCGAGGACGGCCACGGCGCCAATATCTGCATGAGCGCCGCCCTTGAGGATGCCGGCTGCTCTTTTGAGGATGTTGATTACATTAACGCACACGGAACCTCAACATATCTGAACGACAAAAGCGAAACCGCGGCAATCAAAAACGTGTTCAAAGACCGCTCATACGAAATCCCCATAAGCTCAAACAAATCCATGATGGGACACCTGATTGCCAGCGCCGCTTCCATTGAGCTTATCATAAGCATACTGACGCTGAACGAGCACATCATTGCCCCGACAATTAACTATGAGTATCCGGATCCTGAGTGCGATCTCGATTACGTTCCGAACACCTCCAGAGAAAAAGAAATCAACACCATACTTTCTAATTCATTTGCTTTTGGAGGACAGAACGCATCAATTCTTGTGAAAAAGTTCGACTAAATGTCCCGCTGTCGCGTTGTTATAACCGGACTGGGTGTTATCTCTCCCTGCGGAAACACTATTGAAGACAACTGGCGCTGTCTGTGCAACGGCACGAGCGGCATTGCACCGATCAGCGCTTTTCAGTACGCCTCGTTTCCCGCCGGCCTCGCCGGAGAGGTCAGGCAGTTCAATCCCCGCTCCTATAATATAAAGCCGAAATCGCTGAAAGTCATGAACCGGACTATTCAGTATGCGCTTGCGGCAACGGCATGCGCTGTCGGGGACGCAGCGTTTTCTGAGCGGGAGCACCCCCCGGAGTCTGTCGGTATATCACTGGGCACAGACGGCACACAATATACCGCCGAGGAAGGCCTCGTTGCCTCCTGTGAAGCTGTCGGCGGTGATATGCGCACCTATATTCTCGATGAGGCGCGACGCCCCGAAACCCCAATCAGCACAAAGGATCCGTCGCAGGCGGTAAACCCGCTGTGGCCATTGTCCGTGCTGCCGAATATGAGCCTGTGCCATATCGCTATTCAGCACCGGTTTCAGGGACAAAACTGCGCATTCAGCTCGCCCGATGCCGGCGGTGCACAGGCTATCGCTGCAGCCGTCAAAAGCATTCAAAGCGGCGAGGCCGGCATCTTTATTGCCGGCGGCAGCTACGCGCTCAATACCGTACATATCATATCACTGTCCTCATGCGGCCTGCTGGCTGAAGGCGCCCGACCCTGCCGCCCCTTCTGCGAAGATGCAGGAGGCTGTGTACTCGGCGAAGGGGCCGTGATTCTGGTGCTCGAAAGCCTTGGCAGCGCCCGGAAGCGTGGTGCACACATATATGCGGAAATAGGCGGATGCGCCTCTGTGTTCAGCAGCGCCGGAGGGGACGACCCGCAGGCGATGCGCCTGTGCATGGAAAAAGCGCTTGAAGACGCGCAGCTCAGCGCTTCCGATATCGACTACATTAACGCCGAGGGCAAGGGCGTGGCGCAGCAGGATGCAGCCGAGGCACAGGCAGCAGAGGCGTTATTCGGCTCCCGTTTCAAGCATCTGGCGGTCAGCTCCACCAAGCCGCTGACAGGATACATGCTTCCTGCTGCGGGCGCATTTGATGCTTTGTCGACCGCGCTCTCAGTCAGCAGGGACTGCGTCCCCCCGACGCTTAATCACACCGGCAAAGAGCCGGTACCGGGGCTCCCGATCGCCAAAAAAGCTTTGAAAAAACAGATAAACTGTGCTATCTCAAATACCTTTGGTTTTACGGGAGAGCATGTTTCTCTTGTGATAAAAAAGTATCAATAATTTTTTTCAGGACGCATTCTTTTATGAAAAAACGGGCAGTTATTACCGGCATCGGCGTGGTTTCCCCTATCGGGGTCGGCGCCGCAGAAAACTGGCAGAACCTGCTCAGCGGCGCATCGGGCATCGGCCGGTTCTCTAAAATTAACGCCGACCATCTGCCGGTATCGCTTGGGGCTGAAGTGACCGATTTTGACCCCCGCCGGTTTATCAAAGACCGCAAAACAATCAGGCTGACATTCTTTAATGTACACCTGGCGCTTGCGGCCGCGCAGCTGGCGGTAGAGGACGCCGGGATTGACTTTGAAGCCTGCGACCCCACGCGCCTCGGAGCAATTGTCGGCTCCGGCGGCGGCGGATTTGACGACGGCCCCGGCGTTGAGGATCTCTCCGAGCCCATACTTCAGTCCTGGGATGAAGAAAATCAGCGGTTCGACTCTGCCAGGTTCGGCGAAAAGGGTATCCCCATCGCCTACCCTCTGTTTCTGCTCAAAGCACTCCCGAACAACGCGTTTTATTATATTTCGCTTAAGTACAATATACAGGGCGAAAACGACAACATCGTGTCGTCCTATACCGGTGGGGCCCAGGCAGTGGGAGATGCCATGCGCGCAATCAGGCGGGGCCTTTCAGACATTATTATTGCCGGAGGGTATGATTCGCTGATTACGCCGAACACCATTTTCGGCCTCGATTCCTTTCATCTTCTATCTCACAGCGACAGCCCGGCTGATGCCTGCCGCCCCTTTGACCGGACACGCTCGGGCAGCGTGGCGGGAGAGGGTGCCGGATTTCTCGTTATTGAAGAATACGAGCACGCCCGCAGGCGCGGCGCGCATATCTATGCAGAAGTGGCCGGGTACGGCAACTCCTCAAGCGCATACCACCTGTACAATCCCGATCCGGACGGGTCCGGCATCGTCCGCTCGGCGAGGCGGTCACTCGAGGACGCTGAATCGCCCCTCGAATCAATAGACTGGACATGCGCGGACGGGCTGGCAACACCGGATGCTGACCGGGCGGAAGCGCGGGCGCTGTCAGCGGTTTTCGGAGACCTCGCGGGCGAGGTGCCGGTAAGCGCGCACAAATCACTGACCGGGCACACCGGGTCGGGCGCCGGCGCTATCGAGTCGATTTATACTGCACTGGCGATATCAAAGGGCATCATACCTCCGACGTATCACTGCGAGCAGCCTGATGATGACTGCAGGCTCAATATAATCACCGGCGAGCCGGTCAAAAAGCAGCTGCGGGCCGCTATGAATATCACGCAGGGCCTGGGCGGCCAGAGCACGGCTCTTGTATTCAAGCGGGTTTCCTGAAGCGTTCCCGGCAACGACATCTCATGCTCATGCTACCGCGATGACAGAAAACAGCGCCAGCAAGTTCGGCTTTATTGTCCACTGCAGAAATACCAGAGAGCTCAGGCTCGTGACGGCACGGTACCGGGTGTCACCCGCGTGTCTGCTGCCCGAAAAAAGGCTAAAAGCAAACAGCTTAAAAAGCGGTGTTATTGAAGATATTTTCACCTTTGACCGGGTCGTTTCCGATCAGGGGCACGTCTGTCAGGGAAAAGCCTATTGCATACTGCTCACCCCTGAACAGCTCATCGAAAATCAGGCCCTCGCCACGGAGCTGGTGATAAAAGCCTGCCATATGGCAGAGCAGTGGGGCGCGCAGATGATCGGGCTCGGGGCTATCTGCGCGGTTGTCGGCGCCCGCGGGGTGGAGGCGGCCCGACATTGCCGCGCGGCAGTCACAACCGGCAATTCACTGACAGCTTACTCCGCATTTATCGCCTATGAGCATATTATTCAGCGGCTCGAGACCGACCCCCGCAGCCACCGGGTCGCGATTGTCGGATTTCCCGGCAGCATCAGCCTCGTTATAACAAAAATGCTGCATGAGCGGGGCATCGATCTTATACTTGTCAGCCGGCGAAAAACGGCTTTTTTGAATAAGTTTCTTGATTCGGTCCGAGAGGGGCCGGGCAGCATAGAAATCACTCAGGATATCGGCAGCGCGCTCAAAAAGGCGCGTATCGTCTTTACCGCAACATCTGCCGGAAATATTATCGATCAGGATATGCTGCTTCCGGGGTCTGTCGTGTTTGACATAGCCCAGCCGAAGGATGTTGTGTACCGCAAAAAGCCGCGCAGGGATGTGCTTATTATCGATGCCGGGCTGATATCAATGCCGCGGTCAACGACAAAAATATACCGCTACTCGGGCTGGCTCGAAAATGACATACCATCGTGCCTTGGCGAAACGATAGCCCTGACCTTTGAGAACCGCTGGGAAAACTTTTCCCTGGGAAGAGAGCTGACGGTTGAAAACGTTCGCGAAATAGGCGAGCTGAGCCGCAGGCACGGGTTTGTGTTTGATGATTTCCGCACGTTTGAGCGGCCCATTGACCCCGATCACTTTGCAGCCGCAAAGCGTGCGCTTCATCAAGCCTGCTGACCGGCGGCTTTCGGCAAAAAAAACATGTATGGGCTGCAGAGGCCCATAGTTAACAGAAGGGAGCGGACACATGATGCTGAAAGATAAAGTGGCCATTATAACGGGCGCCTCGGGAGGAATCGGCGCTGCGATAGCAGAGTGCCTTGCTGCACACGGGGCAACAGCCGTCTGTCACTACCGAAGCGCACCTCAGAAAGCTGAAGCCGTGGTTCAGTCGATACAGTCAAGCGGCGGCACCGCCATTGCCCGGCAGGCTGACATAACCAGCTTTGAGGAAGTCGAAAAAATGGCTCAGAGCGTCATCGAGGAGTTTGACAGGGTTGATATTCTTGTCAACAACGCCGGCATCAACCGCGATGAGCTGATGCTGTCCATGTCGCCCGAGGACTGGAAGGCTGTTATCGAGACAAATCTTACCGGCGCGTTTTACTGCACCAAAGCCGTTGCGCAGCAGATGACTTTTCAAAAATGGGGCAGGATCATTAATATATCTTCTGTGGCAGGTGATCGCGGAGGCCGCGGACAGTCAAACTACGCCGCCTCAAAAGGCGGCCTCAATGCCTTCACCCGGGCGGCTGCCGTTGAGCTGGCCCGGAAAAAGGTAACGGTCAATGCGGTTGCGCCCGGCGTCATTGAAACAGACATGAGCCAGGAGGTGCTCCGCCGGGCTAAAGAAACAGTTATGGATCACATACCGCTTCGCCGGCTCGGACAGGCATCGGAAGTGGCCAAGCTGGTCGCCTTTCTCGCTTCTGATGATGCGGCATATATTACCGGACAGGTGTTTAACGTGGACGGGGGATTTCGCGGATAGCCCCCTCATGAGACGGCTACATACAAATAGCACACTACAAACCACCAAAGGAGAGCGCACTATGGATGATAAAGAAATTTTTGAGAAAGTTCAGGATGCTATCGTTGAGGCACTCGGCGTAGAGCCGGACGAAGTGGAGCCAAGCTCAATGCTGTTTGACGACCTCGGCGCAGAGTCGCTTGATTTGCTTGATATCGTTTTCCGCCTCGAGAAAACATTCGGCATAAAAATCCCCCGGGGCGGCATTCAGCAGGATGTGCTTGCAAGCGAAGGGATAAAAGAAGAGGATGTGGTTTCAGACGGCGCCCTCACCGCTCTGGGTGCGGAAAAGCTGCGCGAGCGCATGTCGGAGGTCCCCACGGACAAAATAACCGAGGGCTTCCGGGTCGATGACATACCGACCCTTTTTACGGTACAGACATTCGTCAACATCGTCAAGCAGCAGCTTGCGGAGAAGTAAGCGCTTTACGCACGCAGCAGCGGAGCATCCTGGTAATTAAGATTAACAGCTGGAATTGTACCGTTTCACGCCCGCCTGTGGCGCGGGCCTTTTTCGGCACGTTCGGGCACCCGCGGAAAAGCGATGATGCGCATCGGCACCGATATCACCGAAGTTGAACGCATACAGCATATGGCCGAGATGCACCCCGGCTTTATTACCACGGTGTTCACCGAACAGGAAATTGCATACTGTGAAAAAAAGCGCTTCAAGCACGAGCATTACGCTGCGCGATTTGCCGCAAAGGAAAGCGTTATGAAAGCAGTCGGACGCGGCTGGCTTCAGGGCCTGCAGTGGACCGACATCGAGCTTGTCAACCGCTCTTCGGGCGAGCCGGCCATCAGAGCACACGGCACGCTGCAGAAGGCTATGCGGGAGCGGGGGATCGCATCATTTGCCGTTTCGGTTTCCCACTGCCGGCACTATGCCGTTGCATCGGTTATTGCCGAGCCGGCATAAACGTGCGGAAAAAAAGCTGCACACTGACACCGGGAGCTTATTATGCGATGTCTGCTTGTAGATAAAATAACCGACTGGGCTGCCGGCCAGCATATCCGGGGAGTAAAAAACGTCACCATGAGCGAAAACTTCCTGCAGGATCACTTCCCCGGCTTTCCGGTCATGCCCGGAGTGCTGCAGCTCGAGGCGGTTTCACAGCTGGGCTCCTGGCTGGTATTTGCAACGACCGGCTTCATCAAAAAAGCGCGGCTGGCGTCTGTCGGAGCCGTCAAGTTCAAGGAGTTTATCGTGCCCGGCGATCAGATGGATATGCAGCTCACCATAACCGCGCTCGATGAGGAGCGCGCACGCGCTAACGCAAAGATTTTCGTCAGCGGCACGCTGAAAACAGACATACGAAACGCCTGCCTCACCTTCGTTGACGCGGCCGCACTTGAGGACCCGGCGGGGGCGCGGAAGCATTTTGACTTCATATGCGGCAACCTGCCCATGGGAACCTATTCAAACAGCGGCCAGGCAGGTCAATAAAGGATCTCCAGGGGACGGCCTATGGCATCAGCACAGCAAAAACGGCGTGCAGTGGTTACGGGGATGGGGGTTATATCACCCATCGGCACCGGCTCAGCCGCTTTTGCCCAATCGCTGAAAAACGGCGTTTCCGGAATTGATACCATCTCCCGGTTCGATGCCCACAGCTTTGCTACAACATTTGCCGGCGAGGCTGGCGATTTTGAACCTGACCGGCTTCTTGCCGGCATGGACGTGCTCTCCAAAACCAGAGAGCGCCGGGTGCTGCTTGCCTGCGGCGCTGCCCGCCTTGCTGCAGAGGACGCGCGGCTGTCCTCCGAGCAGTTCGGCGCTGCCGATGCCGCCGTTATACTGGCCTCAGGCATCCACCCCGTGATACCCGATATGGATATGCTCATGACCTCCGGTATCTACGGCAGCCTGTTTGCCGACAGCGATCAGCGCCCCGACAAATATGCCGCGGCGATCGCCCGTGAGGCAAGCGGCGAAAACCCCCGCTATCCGGTTGCCAGCCGGACAAACAACGGCGTTCACGCGGTCGCCCGGCAGTGCGGCATTACGGGTCCGTGTCACTGCGTCATCTCGGCCTGCGCCGCATCAACGCAGGCAATCGGCGAGGCATACCGGTCAATACAGCGTGGCGATGCCGACATCGTTGTTACCGGAGGGTATGACTCGATGATCTTTGATTTCGGCATGTATGCGTTTTGCCTTTTGAGCCTGATGAGCACAAAAAACGACCAGCCGCGGCAGGCGATGAAGCCCTTTGACAAAAACCGCGACGGGTTTGCGCTGGGCGAGGGAGCGGGGGTGCTTATACTGGAGGAGGAGCGGCACGCGCAGCGGCGCGGCGCTCCGGTGTATGCCCGCATCGCCGGCTACGGGTCTTCGGTCGATGCATATAAAGTGACAGACCCCCACCCGGAGGGCACCGGCGCTATTCTTTCCATGACGCGCGCGCTTGATGATGCGCATTGCGAGCCGGAAAAAATCGATTACATAAACGCGCACGGGACTGCAACGGTAAAAAATGACAAAATTGAAACCGCCGCCATAAAGCACGTTTTCGGGCCGCGCGCATACCGCATTCCGGTATCAAGCACAAAATCAATGATCGGCCACCTCATGGCTGCCGGCGGGGCGGTTGAGCTTATAGCCACCATTACGGGCATGAGCAGCGGATTCATCCCCCCCACCATCAACTATGCCGACCCGGACCCGGACTGCGATCTGGATTATGTGCCAAACAGCGCGCGGCATGCAGCAGTGCAAACAGCGCTGTCAAATTCCTTCGGGCTTGGGGGGCAGAATGCCTCGATTGTCGTTACAAGACCATAGCATGTGGGCAGAGAACTAAGAGGTTACATTACACAATCACAGATTACAGAGAAGCACAGCAATGAAAAGAAAAGTAGTTATTACGGGCATGGGCGCAATAACACCGCTTGGCAACAACGTGCAGACCACCTGGGGTGCAATCGTCAGCGGAAAATCAGGCATCGGCTACATCAGCCTCTTTGACGCATCAACCTTTCCGGTACAGATTGCAGCTGAAGTCAAGCAGTTTGACCCCGATCTTTCGCGCATTCCCGAAAGCCTGCGGATGCTTGCCGGGCGCAGCACGCTGCTGTGCATCGAGGCTGCAGCTGCAGCCATTGCCGATTCCGGCATCGATATGTCACGCGAGGCTCCTGAGCGCATCGGCGTTTCCGTGGGCAGCGATGAGGAATACCTGCATTTTGCAAAAACCGAGGAAATATATGATCGCGCGCATGTGTATCAGGCGTTCGCCGAGGGGCAGGACGCCTACATAGAGCTGCTGAGGCGCTCAACCGCCCTGGCGCGGGCGTGGTCCTTCAGAAAAAAAGCCGATATGGCTTCTCAGTTTTTGTCTGTGGTCAACAACATACAGGGGCCGGTCCAGGCCTCTCACACAGCCTGCTCTTCCAGCGGGCATGCGATCGGTGCGGCAAAGCGGTTTATTGAAAGCGGCGATTGCGATATTGCTGTCGCCGGCGGCAACTGCTCCATGCTGTCAGAATTCTCGGTTGCCGGCTTTCATTTGCTTGGAACGCTTTCAACACACAATGAGGATCCCGGGCGCTCAAGCCGCCCGTTTGATTTGAACAGGGACGGGTTTATTCTCGGCGAGGGTGCGGGCATTCTGATCTTGGAGCCCGAAGAGCGCGCACGAAAGCGCGGCGCACGGATATATGCCGAACTTGCCGGCTGCGGATCGTCATCGAACGCCTACCGCCTGACCGATACACCGCCCGACGGCCGCGGCGGAGACCTTTCTATGCGCCGCGCGATGGAAGACGGCGGCATCGACGTGTCCGAAATTGATTACATCAATGCACACGGAACCGGAACGCAGCTGAACGACAAAAGCGAAACCCTGTCGATTAAAAATGTCTTCGGGGACCGCGCCTATGAAATACCAATAAGCTCAAGCAAATCGATGCTCGGCCACCTTGTAAACGCATCATCTGCAGTAGAGCTCATTATAACCGTGTGCGCTGTCAGGGAGGGCACTGTTCCGCCGACAGCAAACCTGGAAACCCCCGACCCGGCATGTGACCTTGATTACGTTCCGGTAGCGGCGCGCGAAAAAAAAATTACTGTTGCGCTTTCCAACTCCTTTGCATTCGGCGGCCAGAACGCAACGCTCGCGGTAAAAAAATATTCGGGCTGACGGCCCGATTCGCAAACAGCACCCATAACCCGACTGGAGCAGCATGCGATTTTATTTATTCGACTGTGTCACCGGCTTTACCCCCGGCGCGGAAGCCTCAGGCATAAAAAACGTGTCCTCACAGGAGGACTTTTTAATTAATCACTTCGAGCGCTCTCCCGTCATGCCCGCCCCGCTTATCGCGGAATCGCTTGCGCAGCTCGGGGGGTGGGCCATTACCGTGTCAAGCGGGTACCGCCATCTTGCAGTCATGGTGCGACTTAACTCGCTGGCTGTCACTGCGGATGCGCGTCCGGGGGATCAGATACACCTGCACGTATCACTCGATGCCGTCAATGAGTACGGCGCGCGAGTTGTCGGCACAGCCTCCGTGCGCGGTGCAGAGATTCTCAAAGTAGGCACGATCACCTATGTGCTGTATGAAATACCCGAACAGGATCGCACGCAGGTAAAATACAAATACAATGCAGTGCATCGCCGCTGACCAGGCGTATTCGCTAACAGCGGCGCACGCTGCCTGCGCCGCCGCTGTACAGGGGCATTTCATACAGTGAAATGCCTTTTTTGTTTTTTTCATTCCTCCGTGCCGGTTGCTATATGATACGACAGCGCTTTGAACGTGTGTCCGACCGTATATTTTCCTGTGCAATCGATCACCCCCTCCGGGTATTGGCGGCCCTGCTGCTCATAACCGCGCTCGCTGCGACACAGCTTCCCCGCCTTCATCTGGTCACCGACCTGCAATCACTGCTTCCGGACGATACAATAAAGCGCGAAAGCGAGCGCATAAACAAAACATTCGGCATTAAAAGCTTCATTAGTATCGGCATCCGCAACAGCGGCGGCGCTCTGCAGCCGGCCGTGCTCGGTTTTGCGCAAAAGCTTGCCCGCAGGATAAACGCCCTCAGCGGCGTCTACACGGTGCGAAGCCTTTTCAGCGAAGACAATATCACCTCCACCCCGGGCGGCGCACTCAATATCGCCCCCTTTATATCAGAAATCGATCCCGCATCGCTGAAGGCCGCAAAAAAGCATATTGCCGAATTTGAGGCTGTGCAGGGAATATTCATCTCCCGTGATCTAACCACAACGGTACTTCTGGTTGAATGCGAGCAGGGCGCTGACGGGGGCGGGCTGTATTTTGACATCAAAAGCGTGCTTGAGAAGCATCCCCCGCCTGAGAAAACATCAGTTTACATATCGGGCATGCCGGTTTTTGAGGGCGTGCTCGGCAAATACATGCTTTCCGACTTAATGCGCATGATTCCATTCGCCGCTGCTGCAGTGCTTGCAGTTCTGTATTACATTTATCGATCAATGATTATTGTTTTGTTTTGCGCGTTCATGATCTGTGCAGTTGATATATGGACGCTGGGCCTTATGGCACTGTGCGGCGTGCCCCTGTACCTGATTCAGTGCGTTATGCCAGTTATTCTCATTGCCCTTTCCGTTGCCGATGAAATTCATCTGTTCAGCAGATATGTTGGCGGGAACACCGGAACCGCAGCGCCGCACAAAGCGCGCATTCTTTCCGTCATGCACGAAATGGCGCGCCCTGTTATGCTCACTTCTCTGACAACGGCGTTCGGTTTCCTTGCGCTGACCACCTCGGCTATGACCCCGCTTTTTTATTTCGGCCTGTTTACTGCAGCCGGCATCCTGATCGCCATGGCAATTTCCCTGCTGGGAACTCCGGCTGTCCTGTCACTGTGCGGAGCGCGCCTGAAGCAGCCGCACACCTCTATGCGCCTGGAAAAGGGGCTTGCCGCAGCAGGCGCTTTTTGTCACCGCAGGCGCCGCGGCATCTGTACCTTTCTTGCCGTCATGATTATCCTATGCGGCTACGGGCTCTCGCGGATATATGTTCAGGATAGCTGGATTGCAAACTTTAAGCCCTCGAGCACTGTATATGAGCACGACCGGGCGCTTAACCGCTATCTTGCCGGAACCAATGTACTGTACATAGCCCTGGACACCGGCAGGCCCGGCGGGATAAAGGATCCGGCCTTTCTGGCAAAAACAGATCGCTTTCTCGATGCGGCGGATGCGTGCATCGGCTTCTCTGATTCGCTGTCCGTAACAGCGATTCTAAAAAAACTGAACCGCGAGCTTACCGGAAGCGGCAGGCTGCCCGAATCCCGCAGCGCTGTCGCACAATATCTCATGCTGCTTGAAGGCAGCACGTACGAGCGCTTCTGGGACCCTCATTATCAAAAGATAAACCTGCTTCTTTTTTTTACAAAAGCAGACTACCGCACCGGCACGGTTAACTTTCCGCGCATTGACCGCCTTCTCGCGCAGCACCTTCCCGGGGTGACCGCCCGGCTCGGCGGCGACGTCCTGCTGAGCTACCACTGGGTACAGCTGCTGCGCACCGAACAGATAAAAAGCTTTCTTGCATCGCTGTGCCTTATCTTTTTTACGAGCGCAGCGGCATTCAGGTCTCTGCGCAGGGCTGCGGTTGTCACGCTGCCGATTGTTCTGTCTGTCCTTATGAACTACGCCGTTATGGGATTTGCCGGCATGCCGCTGCGCGTATCCGTATCGATATGCAGCGCCATCATCATGGGTATCGGAATTGACTATGCCATTCATCTGCTGAACAAATATGACATACTCATCCCCGGCCTTCCTGCCGGGCAGGCGGTGCCGCAGGTGTTCGCTACCGCCGGCAGCGCGATTGTGTATAATGCGGTGGTTGTGATCGGCGGGTTCCTGACGCTGCTGCTTTCCCGCATGCCCCCCAACCAGAAGCTCGGCCTTGTGTGCTCGCTGGGCATTGCGACCAGTGTTATTGCAAGCTTTACCGTGGTGCCGCTGTTTTTCAAAAAACTGCCGGCGGCCGGGCAGAAAAAAACGTGTTCGGCTCATAAAAATTGTTACCATTTATACAAAAAACATTGACAATGTGCAACACGGCATATTATAAGTAAATGTTTTTTTCTTACTAACAGGCCTCTCCGGCGCACGCATTCAGCGCACCGGATTGTGTATTTAACCTGAAAGCTGGAACGTGCCGCAGGTGAATAATCAGAATGACAGAACCGTTCTGCTGACCGGGGCTACGGGATTTCTGGGAAGCCATCTTGCTGTTTCCCTCGCCCACCACGGCTATACAGTCATATGCCTGGTGCGCCCCCGCACAGGCAGGCAGGCACAGCAGCGCGTTCGCACCGCCTTGGGCGGCATTATTGACGATCCGGCACAGCTGCGGGAAATTCTATCCGGCATACAGGTATACGAAGCAACCCTTGAGCAGGCTGACCTGGGCCTGTCAGCTCAGGACAGCACAAAGCTCCGCGAAAAAACCGATGCTGTTATTCACTGCGCCGCTCAGACATCTTTCTCATCGGACGGGATCGATTCTCACTGGAATGCCAATGTTGCTGCCACGGAAAACCTTGCCCGCTTTGCCTGCGCCGCACAGCACCCTCCGCAGTTTCATTACATAAGCACAGCCTATGTCGCCGGCAACAGATCCGGGACCGTCTACGAACACGAGCTGGACGCAGGACAGGACTTTTATAACAACTACGAAAAAACAAAATTCCATGCCGAAAAAATGCTGCACGGCTACCGCCGCGACCGCGGGCTGAATGTAACCGTATACCGGCCGAGTATCATTGTGGGTGACTCCTTCTGCGGCAGAACAGTTAACTTTAACGGCATGTACCTGTTTATGCGCTTTCTGCAGGCCGCAAAGCAGTCATGCGCAGGCGATCGGGATAACGGAACCGTTCACCTGCCGGTGCGGGGCGTCGGCAATCCGGAAACCCTGAAAAACTTTGTCCATATCGACTACGTGGCAAAAACCATTATGGCTGTTTTCATGCACAAGGAAGCACACGGCGAAACATATCACATAACCCACGATCACCCCCCCACCGTGGGCCTGATTCAGAATGTTATAACAGACATGCTGCACATATCGGGAACCCGGTTTGTTTCCGAAGAAACATTCAGGAAAAACCCTCCAAACGAGCTCGAGGCCATGCTGCACAGCCAGCTGAAAATATATACCCCCTATCTCCTGCATGAGCCGGCGTTTGACCGGTCTGCTATTTACCGGGCACTGCCCGCAGCGCGCATTCCCTCGGCACCGCCGATGGACCGGCAAGCGCTTGAGCTGCTTTTTTCCTATGCCCTTGAGTCAAACTGGGGAAGAAAAAAAATTACCCCCGGGAAAAACACGGCAGCTGCGCTGTGCAATGTGAATTAAATATCGCCTCCCGAAACAGTTTAGAATCACACCGCGACCTACAGCTGTTAAAATATACACTGGCCTGCTACAGGGATGAAACACAGATGCGATTTTTGATGATCGACAAAATATGCAGCCTTTCTCCCGGACAATACGCCCGTGGCATAAAAAACGTATCCTATAACGGCGACTTTCTGAATGAGCTCTTTCCGGGCCACATTATCTGCTCACCGGTTATTATTTGTGAGGCGATCGCACAGCTGGTTTCCTGGATCCTTGTCCAGGAAAAAAATTTTACGGCAAAACCGGTAATAACCGTCGTCGACACCTATGAATCGACAGGTCACGCGCGCCCCGGAGACAGCCTTCTTGTCGAGGGCGAGCTGGAGGACATCAGCGAGGAAGGGGCTCTTGCACACGGCACAATAAGCCTAAACGGAAAGACAATTGCTGCGGTTAATCATGCGGTATGCTATCTCTACCCGCTTTCTGAGCTCAACCCTCCCGATGAGGTCCGTGTGCAGTTTGGCAATCTCTATTGCGAAGGGCACCCAGAGCCCTCACCGCAAAGCGCTGCGCCGATCATGCGCGAGCGCATACCTATCTCCCCGTATGTACAATATGACACCATCGAGCATGCGGACGGCGACACGGTGCGCGGCACCAAAAATGTTACGGCGACCGCAGATTATTTCAACGACCACTTTCCGCGAAAGCCTATTTTGCCGGGCGTCATGATGCTTGACTCGATGATCGGCCTGGCAGCCGCAGGCGCAAAACGTGCGCTGCAGGAGCAGCAGCTCAACGACAAGAAGCCGGTGCTCCGCCGCACCAGAAAAGTCAAGTTCCGGCGGTTTGTGCAGCCGGGCGACCAGCTCATCATGGAGGCTGCGCGCCGCTCATTCGACCCCGACGGAAGCGCCTACACCGTAACCGCAACGGTTAACGGCAAAAAGGCTGCCTCCCTGTCTATTGAGTTTCTGCACCTTGACAACGCCGCATACGTCGATCACTATTTATAGCCGGCAGCACACAGCCGCACATGCTATGTAAGACCATTGATCTTTATTGCTGTTTTACAGCACACTGACACCGCATGAGAATCGTACTTATTTACCCGCCTCCCTGGAAAATAGCCGCACCGGATTCGACATACCAAAACCCTCAGGAAGGCCCCCCTGCCGGACTCAGTGAGAAACAGTATTTTCAGGGTGATGTGCTGAATATTCCCTGGGGCCTGCTCAGTATTGCGGCGCAGCTGAAGCACAGCGGCCATGAAGTTTCGGTATTAAACCTCTACACGTTCTACTGGGAGGATGTGTGTGAAATATTGAAAAGCACACCCGCGGACCTGTTCGGGCTCTCCTGCTTCACCTCAAACCGCCGCGGCACCCTGTACTGCGCAGATCTGCTCAAATCGCTGCACCCCGCTGCGGCCGTTATCGCAGGCGGCCCCCACCCGACCGCGCTGCCTGAAAAAATGCTTGAATACGGAAAATCTATCGACCTCGCTGTTATCGGAGAAGGGGAGCGGACCGTACAGGAAATCGTCAGCCGACTGGCGCGCGGCATAAGCCTTGCCGGTATTGCCGGCACGGTGTTTCGCCGGGGCGGAGCTATCCATCATGGCGCACGCCGCCCCCGCATCACGGATCTTGATTCGCTGGTTCCGGTTTCACGCTATTTTAATGAGTATATTCTCATCACGTCACGGGGGTGTCCCTGGAGCTGCTCTTTTTGCGCATCAAGAAGCATGTGGGGAACCGCCGTGTCCGCACATTCTCCGGCATATACCCTTGATGCTCTTGAAACGATAACAGGCACACACGGCCAGCGGGCAATTGCCGTAAAGGATGAAACCTTTACCGCAAACCGGCAGCGGGTGCTCGAGCTGTGCCGCGGCATACAGGCGCGCCGGCTTCGGTTTCTGTGGAGCTGTGACACGCGCGCCGATGTGCTGGACGATGAGCTGCTTGCCGCAATGCGCTCGGCGGGGTGCGAGCGCATCAGCCTTGGCGTTGAATCAGCCTCAAGGCCGGTGCTGGACGCCATGAACAAAAACCTGTCCCCGGATGCGGTGCGGGCTTCGGTTTCGATGGCCAGAAAATACGGGTTTCAGATTCGCTTTTATATGATTGCCGGCGCCCGCAATGAAACCAAAGAAACCTTTACGGAAAGCATCCGGTTCGTCAATGAGGCAAAGCCGGACGAGGTGCTGTTTAACCCGTTTACCATTCTTCCCGGGACCGGGGAATATGACATCGCATGCCGTGCCGGCCGGCTCAATGATGATACGTTTTTCTCGGCTGACTTTTGTGAGTACCAGCCCCTTCGCTTCGAAACGCTGGATTCAGACGCACAGTGGATATCCTCCTGGCTTGTCCAGCACAGCGGCCTGCAGCATGTAAGGGAATACGGGGTGCAGGAGCGCGAGGCTGTCGCCCGGCGCCTGCCCGGGCTTCACAGTGTCTGGTTCGATCTGGGTGCAGCCTGTTACCGCCAGGGAGATATGGAACGCGCACGGGAGTATTTTGAGCGTGCGCGGGAGCAGGGCTACCCCCGCCCTGAGCTGATTCACAATTATTGCGCGTGCATCGCCGCATACACCGGACGATTGAAAGAAGCCCTTTCCCGTCTTATCGCCGCGCGGGAAAGCGGCTTTGACCGGACTGTGGAAAGCAACATCGAGCGCGCGCAGCAGTGGATTGCCGCCGGCGGCCCGGAAAGCACCGGGCCGCTTGAGCTCGCGACCCCGCATGGCTTTTCTGTCTCCCGGCCATTTATACAGCCAACGACCCCGGGGGCCATTCAGCTCGAAGGCAAAACATTCCGCCCGATACAGCTCTCCAGGCACTGAAACGCCTGGACCCAGCCGCCTTTTTCGGTTCCACGTCTTGAAAATTGCATTTTCTATTCTACACTATACAGTATGACACGCCCCCTGCGCATAGAGATTTCCGGCGCCCTGTATATCGTATCCGCACAGGGCAACAATAACAGCCCGATTTTTTCCGATGATCAGGATAAACATCTGTTTTTGTCGATACTTGAATCGGTCGTGGAAAAGTATCACTGGAAATGCCATGCATACTGCCTGATGGACAGCAGCTACCGGCTTGTCATAGAAACACCGGAGGCAAACCTTTCCCGCGGCATGCGCCAGCTGGGCGGCATGTACACGCAGCGCTATAACACCAGGCACAGCCTGACCGGCCATCTGTTTCAGGGGCGCTTTTCCTCGATTATTGTTGAAAAAGACCTCTTTTTCACCAAAGCCTGTCGCGAGGTCATGCTGGCCCCGGTGCGCAGGCAGATTGTGAATCACCCCCGGGCGTGGCACTGGAGCAGCTACATAGACCTGCTTGGAATACGGCAGCCGCCGGCATTTCTGTCAACCGATATTATAGCCGCGTTCGGGGAAAATCCCGTTACGGCCCGGCATGCTTTTACCGCTTTTGTCATGGCGGGCCTTGACGAGCCCCCACTGTGGGAGAGCATCACCGCAGGCGTTATGCTCGGCTCAAGCGAATTTATCGAGCGCACCAATCTGCTGCTGCAAAGCAGAAATCCGGGGGTGGACATGCCGCGCGCTCAGCGCTTTGCCGTGCGTCCTGAACTAAGCAGCCTGTTTGAGGGCGTTGAGGACAAAGCTCAGCGCAACCGCTCAATGGCCCGCGCACATATCGAACACGGCTACACCCTGAAGGAAATAGGGGATCATCTGGGCATTCATTACTCAACTGTCAGCAAAGCGCTGTCCCAAATCTCAGGGATTGCCTGGCCCACATCGGGCTCCTCATAACAGTGAAATCCATGTTTTTCATGTCCCGCTCGCCGTCGCCGTTGAAACCCCAGATCCCTTCAAGGCCCGAAGGCGCATCTTCGGCATCATGTGACTGTCTGCTTCACACTCATTGTTGACAGCCATGCTCGTTCTGATAGAATCTGAGGCACTGCAATTTTGCTATTCTTCGGCGAGGAAAGCTGTGCCTGAAATTACTGTTGACGATGTTACCTGCTACTACCGGACGGCAAAGCGCACACCGGAAAACGCGCCGGCGGTTATCTGTGTGCACGGCTCCGGAGGCGACGGTCTGGTCTGGAGCTATCAGCTGAGCCGGCTGCGCAAATCATACCGGGTGATCCTGACCGATCTGCCCGGTCACGGCCGGTCCGGCGGAAAACCGTGCTATTCGGTTGAGGCCTATTCCCGGTGGCTTAACCGGTTTGCCGACAGCATGGGGCTTGCTTCGTTTTTTCTGATGGGGCATTCATTCGGGGGCGGCATTGTCCAGCTGTATGCGCATATGTATCCGGAAAAGGTAAGAGGACTTATCCTGGCAGCTACCGGCCGGCGGTTTGTGCTGTCGCGGGCCTATGTCGCTGAACTGGGATGTGAACATGAAGGCGGCGAAAGCAGCCCTGAGATTATGGCACAGGCTGAAACGGTGCTTTCACGCCTCTACGGCAGTGAGTATGCAGCCCTGGCAAAAAACGGGGTTGATGTATTGCACGCAGACATTCTCGCGGCCGGACGCTTCGACAGCACGGCATGGATTCGCGAGCTTGCTGTGCCCTGCCTTGTCATCTGCGGCGGCCGGGACACAATCATGCCCCCCGACACCTCGCGCGACCTCGCCGACCATCTGCCTGACAGCCGGTTCCGCCTGCTCCCGGAAGCGGGACACACGGTGATGCTTGACGCTGCAAAAGGGTTTAATGCAGCGGTCAAAGAGTTTATGGACAGCATCAGCAATCAGCCGCAGGCGTCAATCCCGGCCAGAGCCGGGTGACCCTATCTTCAATAGCAGCCCCGCTTTTTTTACCTACCGCACACACAAGCGGCAAAACTGTTACGGAAAACCGCTTCAGCGATACTGATGCTGTCGGGCCGGCAGTAGTCAGCATTGCACACACGCCGGCTGCATCTTCGCTCGCTCCTTCATGGCCGCTTTCAGCGAATCCACCTGCTGAATCTGCGGGCTCGCTTTCTCCTGCAGCCGGTCAGCTATCTGCTCAATTCCCGGCACATAAAACGGGGAAGCTTTTGCTTCTTTGCTGCTGAGGCATAACGCTCCATCAGGTCCGGCAACGCAGAGCGCCGGCGGGGCTTTCTGCATAAGTACCATCTGCACAGCCTCATAGGGTATCCGCATTGCCGGCGTGCCGTTGCGTACAAGGCTGATCTGTGCATTGTCAATGGTAACTCTGGCTGACAGCGCTTTTTTGAGCTTTCCGAATTTTATGACGAAGAAGGGAACGGCATAGATATACAGCACTATAAAATTTACAATATAAAAGATGCGTGCCGCGCCGGTGTGGTGCGAAAGCGTGATAATGCCGTTTGCCCCCATAGCAAGCAGAAACAATTTCAGCACCATCAGGTAATACATCAGGGCGGGGTTGCGCAAAGCAAAGCGAAATGTTGTCACGCCGTTGTCAGCAACCGGTTCCCGCGGTGCAAAAGCTGCTTCGAATTTTTTCCAGCTGAACCACCACAGAGGAATGGATATAATCAGCAGGAAGCCCATATTGAATATTTTATGAAACGCGGTCTCCTCGGTCCCGGGCGGATCGCCGGTGATATCCAGGCTGAGAAAATACAGAAGCGAGTATAAAATAAGCCATCCTAAAAATTTCAGAAAAATCTGCATCTCTTATCTCCTTTATTGCTTTGTTAACGGGGAGGACAAGTATACCAGAATAAATGCAAATTTCCAGCAATTAGAGAGCGCTCAGCCATGCTGAAGCGCCCCGTGCGAGGTCCGGTTTGTCTGATTTTCTGATTTTCTGTTTTTCTTTCCGCTCCGACCCACCTTCGACCTTTACTCCGTGCCGCCGGGCCGTCATTGCCCGGCGTTTTCTTGTTTACCCTGTTTGACATCATACGCAAATAGATGTAATCTCTGAAGAATAGAAAAATTTCATAGTTCCCCACACCATAAAGCACAGTCATAACCTGCGGCAAAACCGCAGGCTTGATTAATGAGCCGCTCTAAGCGGCTGCAAATACACATAACTCAAAACAGTTGACAAACCGGGGCATTCTGCCCGTAATGTCAGCAC
>CAZUMW010000026.1:0-63687 GCA_964621615.1 uncultured Thermodesulfobacteriota bacterium | reverse complement strand
CGGGAGGGCGGCAGAACGGTCGGCGCCGGGGTCATCAGCGAGATAATCGAATAACCGGAAAAACAGGACAGGTATGGACCTATGAGGGATAGAGTGATTTTGGCCTGTGATGAGTGTAAAAACAGGAACTATACAACATCAAAAAATAAAAAGCGCACAACCGGTAAGCTGGAATTGAAAAAGTACTGCCGTTTCTGTCATACACATACACTTCATAAAGAGACAAAGAAATAACCGGTATAATTTCTCTCCCTGCACGCTCCAGAGAGCCTATCGGGAACGATGGTAAAGGCCAGTAGCTCTAACGGATAGAGCACCGGACTCCAAATCCGGGTGATGGGGGTTCGAATCCCTCCTGGCCTGCCATACATTTAAGATAAACTATAAGCACCGGATGGATGTGTATTCGTGGATATAAAGTCGCTATTTGAAAAAACAAAACAGTTTTTTCGGGAAGTCAGGGTCGAGCTGAAAAAAATATCCTGGCCGCAGAAAAAGGAAACAGTCGGGGCGACATCGGTAGTGATCGTCATCGTTCTAATTGTGGCTTTTTTTCTGGGCTTTGCTGATATGATTCTTTCCCGGATGGTGAAAATCATTTTGAGTTGAGGTTGTTTATGGCCACGAAATGGTATGTTGTCCATACATATTCAGGCTATGAAAATAAAGTAAAAGAAATGCTTGAGCAGCGCATAGCCGCCTACAATATGGAGCATTCCTTTGGCGATATATTGATTCCCACAGAGGATATCGAGGAAATCATCAGGGGCAAGAAGGGCGACAAACAGGTAAAAAAATCCAAAAGAAAATTTTTCCCCGGCTACCTTCTGGTCAATATGGACATGAATAACGAGTCCTGGTATCTGGTGCGCAACACCCCGCGCGTGACGGGTTTCGTCGGAGGCAAGACAACGCCGATACCCATACCCGAGGACAGCGTTGATGAATTGATCGGCAAGCTGAAAGAGGGTACGCTGCGCCCGAAAGTCACGATGGACTTTGAAAAGGATCAGGATGTCGTCATCGTTGACGGCCCGTTTGCCAATTTTAACGGCGTTGTAGAGGAAGTGAAGCCCGAAAAGGCGCGGCTGAGGGTGCTTGTGAGTATTTTCGGCCGGCAGACGCCCATTGAGCTTGAATTTTCACAGGTGAAAAAAGTTAATTAGCAAAGGATGAGCCCATGGCTAAGAAAGTAATGACACAGATAAAGCTTCAGATTCCTGCCGGAAAGGCCAATCCCTCTCCGCCGGTTGGGCCGGCTCTCGGGCAGCACGGTGTTAACATAATGGAGTTCTGCAAGGCGTTTAATGCTAAAACCCAGGACAAAGAGGGGCTTATTATACCGGTTGTTATAACGGTCTATGCGGACCGGTCTTTTTCGTTTATTACCAAGACCCCGCCCGCAGCGGTGCTGCTCAAAAAGGCTGCCGGTATTGTGAAGGGCTCGGGTGAGCCGAACAAGAACAAAGTGGGCAAGGTCAAGAAAGAGCAGGTTGTGGAAATAGCTCAGACCAAAGCGCCGGACCTGAACACCTATGATGTTGAAACCGCCGTGAAAGTGATTGCCGGAACGGCGCGCAGCATGGGCCTGGAAATAGAAGAATAAGAGAAAACCTTATGGTGAGGCAGTGTGGTGCAATGGCTAAACACGGAAAAAAATACATTCAGAGCCGGGAAAAAGTCGACCGTGAGCAAAACTATGCACTTGAGCAGGCGGTAGCGCTGCTCAAGGAGACGGCACATAAACAATTTGATGAAACTGCAGAAGTTGCCGTGCGGCTCGGCGTCGATCCCCGAAAAGCCGATCAGATGATACGCGGCACGGTGATGCTCCCTCACGGTACCGGCAGACAGACGAAAGTGCTTGTGTTTGCAAAAGGCGAAAAAGCATCGGAGGCTCAGGCGGCAGGGGCTGATTATGTCGGCGCAGAGGACCTTGTTGAAAAAATACAGGGGGGGTGGCTTGATTTTGACAAAGCGGTCGCAACCCCTGATCTGATGGGCACGGTTGGTAAAATCGCAAAGATTCTGGGGCCCCGGGGGCTCATGCCCAACCCTAAAGTGGGAACCGTTACAATGAATATCACGGAAACGGTTGAGGAGCTGAAAAAAGGCAAGGTGGAGTTCAGGACAGATAAGGGCGCCAATGTCCATGTGCCTGTGGGCAAGGTATCCTTCGAGCCTGAAAAGCTGCAGGAGAATATCCGGGTGTTTATGGACACGATTACCCGTATGAAACCCCCGTCGAGCAAAGGTCAGTATATAAAAAATGCGGTTCTTTCCTCGACTATGGGGCCGGGTGTCAAAATCGATGTCGCATCGCTAAAGTAAACAGCCGGGCACACAATAAAGCTGCCCGTTTTGAGCGCCCGGGAGCCTCGAAGCGGCTGGCCCGCCGCATACACAGCGGCACAAAGCAGAGCACATAAGGCGCAGAAAAACAAACTGTGAAAAGAAACGGCCGACATATTCGGTAAAAAGATGGTTTTTGAGGTTCAGGGGAGGAGTACCCGTGGGAAGACAAGAACGAGAACAGGCAGTTGCACAGCTTTCCGACCGAATGCAGCAGGCAGCGGGCGGCATTGTGGTTGACTATACCAGGCTCAACGTAGCCCAGATATCAGAGCTGCGCAAGCAGATCAAAGAAAGCGGATCAGAATTCAAGGTGGCAAAAAACACCCTGCTGCGCATAGCCGCTAAGGGCACCGCGTTTGAGCCGCTGCAGGACGCTTTTTCCGGGCAGACTGCGGTTACCTTTATTGACGGTGATCCGGTGCTTGCCGCAAAAGCGCTCACAAAATTTGTCAAGGACAACAAGAAGAATCCCGAGTTTGCGTTTTCAATCAGAGGGGGCGTGCTCGAGTCCAGCGTCCTGAGCAACACCGACATTGAGCAGCTTGGGGAACTGCCCTCGAAAGAGGTGCTGCTGGGCCAGCTGGTCGGAACGCTTGCCGCTCCCATGACCGGCTTCCTGACAGTGCTTACGGAGATACCCCGCTCATTTTTGCGCGTTTTGACTGCAGTAAAAGAGCAAAAGGAAGGCTGATGCCTGCCGCAGGATACGATGCTGCTTTGATATATTATATATGAATAACACATTATTTTGTTAGGAGGGAACAATGGCTGAAGTGACCAAAGAAGATGTAATAAGCTACATCGAGAACATGTCGGTTCTTGAACTGTCCAATCTTGTTAAAGAGCTGGAAGACAAATTCGGCGTTTCCGCTGCGGCAGTCGCCGCCGCTCCGGCAGCAGGTGCAGCCGCAGGCGGGGCGGAAGGCGCCGAGGCGGAGGAGAAAACCGAATTTGATGTGGTGCTGACCGCTGCCGGCGAAAAGCGGATTAATGTTATTAAAGTGGTGCGTGCCATTACCGGGCTGGGGCTTAAAGAAGCAAAGGAATTTGTTGATTCACTTCCCAAGCCGGTAAAAGAGGGCATACCGAAAAACGAAGCTGATGATGTAGTGAAGCAGCTGGAAGAAGCGGGCGCGACAGCAGAGGTTAAATAGCTGTTGCTGTGCGGCACGGATAAAATAACCCCCCAATTTTTTTTAAACAATCTGCCTGTGTGTCTGAGTGTTGATTGCGGCCGGGTGCGGCAGTACACACATTCAGACACCGGGTGATGATTATAAGAATTGGGGTTATTTTTGTTTGTATTTATTTTAATGGTGCCACACCGGTGGCACGTTAAGCGGGGTGTTTTATGGCAAGACTCGGTGCACATAAATTACGGTTTCGCAGAAGTTTTCAAACCATTCCCGACATAATGGACATACCCAACCTGATTGATATACAAAAAGCCTCCTATGAGAGCTTTTTGCAAAAAGATGTTGATCCGGGTGCGCGGAAAAACATCGGCCTTCAGTGGGTGTTTAACAGCGTTTTTCCGGTAACCAATTTCAACGAAACCTCTTTGCTGGAATTCGTGAGCTACAGCCTTGGAAAGCCCAAATATACTATTGATGAGTGCCGCCAGAAAGAGCTGACCTATGCCACCCCGCTGAAAGTGCTGATACGGCTGGTGAACTATGATCCAGAGACCAAAAACATACGGGACATCAAAGAGCAGGAGGTCTATTTCGGCGAGATTCCGCTGATGACCGAACACGGCACCTTTATCATCAACGGTACCGAACGGGTGGTTGTCAGTCAGCTGCACCGGTCTCCCGGTGTGTTTTTTGATCACGATAAGGGCAAAAATCTCTCCAGCGGGAAATTTCTCTATTCGGCCCGGATTATACCCAGCCGGGGATCATGGATCGATCTTGAATTTGACCCCAAGGACCTTCTGTATGTCCGCATAGACCGCAGGCGTAAATTTCCTGTTACCGTACTGCTGAAAGCGCTTGGGTACTCCGAGCCGGAGCTGCTTTCCTATTTCTACACGATCGAGGATGTTGTCCTTGAAGACGGCCAGTTCAAAAAGACCATTCGCTCACCCTATGCGGGGGGCACCCTCGCAGCTTCAGACATTACCGACAAGAAGAAAAACGTGATCGTCAAAAAGGGCAAAAAGCTCAACCGGGCGGCCATGCGCAAAATCCGCGAGGCAAAGATTGAGCATATTCCCGCCACCGAGGCGGAGCTCGAGGGGCTCTTCGCTGCCGAGGATATCGTCGACCCTGCAACACAGGAGGTGCTGCTTGCCTGCAACGAGCCCCTGACCAAAGATCTGATACGCCAGATCCCCGAGCGCGGGATTGCCTCTATCAAGACGCTGTTTATCGATAATCTGAATGTGGACACCTCGCTGCGAGATACTCTCGCGATCGATAAAATCCCCTCTCAGGATGAAGCGGTCGTCGAAATATACAAGCGCCTGCGGCCAAACGACCCCCCCAGCCAGGAAAGCGCGAATCTGTTTTTCAACAAGCTGCTTTTTGATCAGGATTTCTATGAGCTGACCACCGTCGGCCGGCTGAAAATAAATCACCGCCTGGGGCTTGACACACCTCTTGAAACCCAGGTTCTCACCAAAGAGGATATTCTGGAAACCGTGCGCGTCCTTATGGAAATCAAGAGCGGCCGCGGGGATATCGACGACATCGACCATTTGGGAAACAGGCGGGTGAGAACGGTCGGCGAGCTTGTGGAAAACCACTACCGTATCGGGCTGGTCCGGATGGAGCGCGCCATCAAGGAGCGCATGAGCCTGCAGGAAGTTGAAACGCTGATGCCCAACGATCTGGTGAACTCAAAAATGGTTTCTGCTGTGATCAAGGAGTTTTTCGCGTCGAGCCAGCTTTCGCAGTTCATGGATCAGACAAATCCGCTTTCCGAAATTACCCATAAGCGGCGCCTGAGCGCGCTGGGACCGGGCGGGCTGACCCGTGAGAGGGCCGGGTTTGAAGTGCGCGATGTTCACCCGACACACTACGGGCGCATTTGTCCTGTTGAAACTCCCGAGGGCCCCAACATCGGTCTGATCGCCTCGCTTTCAACCTTTGCCAGAGTAAATGAGTACGGGTTCGTTGAAACCCCCTACCGTAAGGTCAACGACTGTAAGGTGACCGGCACGATCGAGTATCTGGCCGCAATGGATGAGGGCAATTATGTTATCGCTCAGGCCAATGCGCCGACTGACGACAAGGGGCGCTTCACCAACCCGCTTGTTTCAGCGCGCAAAGGCGGAGAGTTTATTATGGCGCCCGCAGAAGATGTCGAGTATATCGACGTTTCCCCGAAGCAGCTGGTCAGCGTTGCATCCTCGCTCATACCGTTTCTGGAGCACGATGATGCGAACCGCGCCCTGATGGGATCAAACATGCAGCGGCAGGCAGTTCCCCTTTTGAAAACAGAGGCCCCGCTGGTCGGAACCGGCATGGAGGCGGTAGCCGCACGGGATTCAGGGGTGGCGGTGGTTGCACACCGAAGCGGTACTGTGCGGCACGTTGATGCTGACCGCATTGTTATCAAACACGAAGATGAAGACGCGGAAATCGGCGCCGATGTCGATATCTACCGGCTGACAAAATACCGGCGATCCAATCAGAATACCTGCGTCAACCAGAAGCCCATCGTTCATGCGGGAGACTATGTCCATAAAGGCGATATCATTGCCGACGGGCCGGCAACGGAAATGGGAGAGCTTGCACTGGGGCGAAACGTGTTCGTTGCTTTTATGCCGTGGGGAGGCTATAACTTTGAGGACTCGATCCTGGTCAGCGAGAGCCTGATCCGGGACGATGTGTTCACCTCAATCCATATCGAAGAGTTTGATGTGCTTGCGCGGGATACCAAGCTCGGCCCTGAGGAAATTACCCGGGACATACCCAATATCGGGGAGGATATGCTGGCAAATCTGGACGAAAGCGGCATTGTGCGGATAGGTGCTGAAGTGAAAGCGGGCGATATCCTGGTGGGTAAAATTACCCCGAAGGGTGAGACGCAGCTTTCGCCGGAGGAAAAGCTGCTGCGCGCCATTTTCGGCGAGAAAGCCAGGGATGTGCAGGACACCTCGCTGCGGGTCCCCACCGGCGTTGAAGGGACCGTTATCGGCGTGAGCGTATTTGCACGCAAAGGCGCGGACAAAGATGAGCGCACCCGCTCGATCGAAGATGAAGAGCGCACCAAGGTTTTGAAGGACCAGGAGGATGAAATAAAAATTCTCAAGGAGGGGGTTGACAAGCGGCTGAAAAAGCTCCTGGTCGGCCGCAAGTGCACCAAGAAATATACCGATGATAAAAAAGGCAAGCTGGTGCTGAACAAAAACCACGTCATAACCGAAGAGGATGTGGACAGCATACCATTGTCAAAATGGCCCAACATCCCCCTGTCCGGGGACGACGATGTGCAGGGCAAGGTTCAGAAAATAAAAGAGGAGCTTAACAGCCAGATCAGCATAATCAAAGAAGTATTTGATGAAAGAATAGAAAAAATGAAGCAGGGGGATGAGCTTCCCCCCGGTGTTATAAAAATGGTTAAGGTGAACCTTGCGGTCAAGCGGAAGCTGTCAGTGGGCGACAAGATGGCCGGAAGGCACGGAAACAAGGGCGTGCTGTCGCGCATACTGCCGGTGGAGGATATGCCCTATATGGAGGACGGGACGCCGGTTGACATTGTGCTGAACCCTCTGGGCGTTCCGTCGCGTATGAATGTCGGGCAGATTCTTGAGACACACCTCGGATGGGCTGCGCAGGGGCTGGGCGCTCAGCTGGATGAAATGATCCGCGCGCGCACTGATACCAAAAAAATTAAAACCTGGCTGAAGTCGGCATATACCAATAAAGACTTTGTCAGCTTTATTGATTCCCTCAGCGATGAAGAGCTGCTGAAAGTTGCCAGAAAATCCGCCCGGGGGATCCATATGGCAACCCCGGTGTTCGACGGAGCGCGTGAGGAGGAGATAAACCAGTATCTTGAGAAAGCCGGGCTTCCGGTGAACGGTCAGACCCGGCTGTTTGACGGCCGCACCGGGGACCTGTTTGAGCATCCGGTCACTGTGGGCATGATATACATGATGAAGCTTCACCATCTGGTCGACGACAAGATTCACGCCCGCTCCATCGGGACCTATTCCCTTGTCACGCAGCAGCCCCTTGGAGGCAAGGCGCAGTTCGGCGGCCAGCGCCTTGGGGAAATGGAAGTGTGGGCACTTGAGGCATACGGCGCCGCCTATACCCTCCAGGAACTGCTGACGCTGAAATCCGATGATGTGTACGGCCGCACAAAGCTGTACGAGAATATCGTTAAGGGTGAGCTTGACATTTCCCCGGCCCTGCCCGAGTCATTCAACGTCCTGGTCAAAGAGCTGCAAAGCCTGGGCCTTGACGTTGAGTTCGTCGGTGAGGAAAAACAGGAAAGTTAATTGCCCGCCAATAAATTTTTATATAGAGGACCTATTCTATGAACGGATTTTATGGCATGCACCGACCGCAATCGAAGATCGTCGACAGCTTCGATGCACTGAAAATATCTATTGCATCATCTGAGACAATACGCGGATGGTCCTACGGTGAGGTCAAAAAGCCGGAGACCATAAATTACCGGACATTCAAGCCTGAGCGCGACGGGCTGTTCTGCGCTAAAATATTCGGCCCGGTCAAAGATTATGAATGCAACTGCGGAAAGTACAAGCGCCTCAAGCACCGCGGCGTGGTGTGCGAAAAGTGCGGTGTGGAGGTTATCCCGTCAGCGGTTCGCCGGGAGCGCCTGGGGCACATCGAGCTTGCCTGCCCGGTAGCCCACATATGGTTTCTGCGCAGCCTGCCGAGCCGTATCGGCACGCTGCTTGATATGACCCTTCGCGAGCTTGAGAAAGTGCTGTACTTTGAGTCCTATGTTGTCACCGACCCGAAAAACTCTTCCCTGCAGCACGGCGAGCTTCTCGATGATGAGCGGTACCGGAAGATGGTTACCGAAATGAATGAGGATTTCGAGGCCGGCATGGGGGCTGAAGCCATACGGGAAATGCTGCGCAGCATAGATCTCGATCAGCTGTCAACCCAGATTCGCGAAGAGATACAGCTCACCAGCTCCGAGGCAAAAAAGAAAAAGCTGGTCAAGCGCCTTCGCATTGTCGAGGCGTTCAGAAACTCCGACAACAAGCCGGAGTGGATGATCCTGGAGGTGCTGCCGGTCATCCCGCCTGATCTGCGCCCGCTTGTGCCCCTTGATGGCGGCAGGTTCGCCACCTCTGACCTGAACGATCTGTACCGCCGGGTAATCAACAGAAACAACCGGCTGAAAAAGCTTCTTGAGCTTGACGCTCCTGAAATCATTATCCGCAATGAAAAAAGAATGCTCCAGGAGGCTGTTGACGTGCTTTTCGACAACGGCCGCCGGGGCAAGGTCCTGTCGGGACGCAACAAGCGCCCGCTTAAGTCGTTAAGCGACATGCTCAAGGGCAAGCAGGGCCGGTTTCGCCAGAACCTGCTCGGCAAGCGCGTTGATTACTCGGGCCGCACCGTTATTGTGATCGGGCCTGATCTGCGGCTGCACCAGTGCGGCGTTCCCAAAAAGATGGCCATCGAGCTGTTCAAGCCCTTTGTGTACAACCTGCTTATTGTCAAGGGATATGCCACCACGATTAAGAGCGCAAAGAAGATGGTGGAGCGCGAGACCCATGAGGTGTGGGACTGCCTTGAGGAGGTTGTGAAAGAATTTCCGGTAATGCTCAACCGCGCCCCCACGCTGCACCGGCTCGGCATTCAGGCCTTTGAGCCGGTTCTGATAGAGGGGAAGGCTATTCAGCTTCACCCGCTGGTATGTACCGCATTTAATGCCGATTTTGATGGCGATCAGATGGCCATTCACATACCCATCACCCTGCAGGCGCAGATAGAGGCGCGCGTGCTGCTGATGTCGACAAACAACATTCTGGCTCCCTCAAACGGAAAGCCCATTATCGTGCCGACTCAGGATATCGTGCTCGGCGCCTATTTCATGACCAGAGAGAAAAATCTTGTTAAGGGCGAGGGCAAGAGCTTTGCAGACTGCGGCGAAGTGCGCGTCGCCTATGATGCCGGGGAGGTTGATCTGCACGCACGGATACGCGTCCGAATGGATGGCGAGGTCTATGAAACAACAGTGGGCCGCGTCATTTTGAAGGAAATAATGCCTGAGCAGATCCCGTTTTCCATGATCAACCGCGTTATTAACAAAAAGGAGCTCGCAAATCTTATAGACTACTGCTTCCGGCACTGCGGGGACAAGCAGACGGTTGTTCTTTCCGACCGGCTCAAGGACCTCGGATACGAATACGCAACCCGGTCCGGCCTGTCTATGTCTATTAAAGATATGCACATTCCGACCCGCAAGGAAAAAATTATCGAGGACTCGGTCAAAGAAGTGCGCGGCATAGAAACCGACTATCAGGACGGGCTCATTACCGACGGCGAGCGGTACAATAAAGTCATCGACATCTGGGCCCGCGTTACCGAGCTGGTGTCTGAGGAAATGCTGCAGGAGCTTGGCGTTGATGAGGTAACCGATAAGGAGGGGAAGCTGCAAAAAACCCCGAGCTTCAACCCCATTTTTATGATGGCCGATTCAGGATCCCGCGGCAGCGCTCAGCAGATACGGCAGCTCGCCGGGATGCGCGGCCTGATGGCGAAGCCCTCCGGAGAAATTATCGAAACGCCCATTACCGCAAATTTCCGTGAGGGCCTGACTGTGCTCCAGTACTTTATTTCAACGCACGGTGCGCGCAAGGGCCTGGCGGACACTGCGCTCAAGACAGCGAACTCCGGGTACCTGACCAGGCGCCTGGTTGATGTCGCACAGGACTGCGTTATCAGCGAGTATGATTGCGGTACCATTGACGGCATTTCCATGACTCCGCTTTTTGAGGGCGGGGAGATAATCGAGGAGCTTGGTGACCGCGTTCTGGGGCGTGTCAGCCTGGACGATATCGTCGACCCCATTACCGGTGATATTATAGTTTCAAAGGGCATGGAGGTTGATGAGGAATCGGTTGAAAAGCTGCAGGAGGCGGGCATTGAACATGTGCGGATCCGTTCCGTGCTGACCTGCCAGTCCAAATACGGCGTGTGCGCCAAGTGCTACGGCCGCGATCTGGCCCGGGGCCGAATGGTCAATATCGGTGAGGCCGTGGGAATCATAGCAGCGCAGTCAATCGGCGAGCCGGGAACCCAGCTTACCATGCGGACGTTCCATATCGGCGGCACAGCAAGCAGGCGCGCCGCGCAGACAGCGCTCGAATCGCAGCACACCGGGATTGTGCGGTATGTGAATGTTGAGCACATAACCAACAATCAGGGCGATACCGTTGTTATGAACAGAAACGGCCAGATCGCCATAGCTGACAGCAAAGGACGGGAGCGGGAAAAGTACCCGGTTATCTACGGGGCCCGGCTTAAAGTTAAAGAGGGGGCCAAGGTCAAGGCGGGTGATACGCTTGCCGAGTGGGATCCTTATTCCACACCTATCCTGGCAGAGGCCGGCGGAAAAATCGCCTTTGGCGATCTGCGGGATGGTGAAACAGTGCGGGAGCAGGTTGACGAGGCAACCGGGCTGGCGACAAAAGTGGTAATCGAGTCAAGAGATGCCGAATCGCGCCCCCGGATCTCGATAAAGGACGACAAAGGAAAAACCATAACGCTGACCGACAAGAAAGACCGCCAGGCCCGTTATTTCATGCCGGTGGGTGCCAATATTATCGTCAGCGAGGGGGATGCGGTCGAGTCGGGCGACGTCATCGCCAAAATCACCCGTGAGACATCAAAGACAAAAGATATAACCGGCGGGCTTCCCCGTGTTGCCGAGCTGTTTGAGGCACGAAAGCCCAAAGAGGTGACTGTAATCAGTGAAATAGACGGCACGGTCAGCTTCGGCAAGGACGTCAAGGGCAAGCGAAAAGTTATCGTCACCCCGGATATTACCGATGTGGGCGGTAAAAAGCTTGAGCCCAAAGAGTATCTTATCCCCAAGGGCAAGCACATCAGTGTGCACGAGGGTGACCGCATCCGCGCCGGCGAGCCGATTATGGACGGCCTTGCCAACCCGCATGATATTTTGAACATTCTCGGAGAAAAAGAGCTCGCCAAGTTTCTTGTCGATGAAGTTCAGGAGGTATACCGCCTGCAGGGCGTGAAAATAAACGACAAGCACGTTGAGGTCATTATCCGTCAAATGCTTCAGCGGGTTAAGATCAAAGAGGTGGGAGACACGAATTTTCTCCTTGGGGAGCAGGTCGAAAAAATACGGTTTGAAGAGGAAAATGACAAAGTCCGCGAGAAGGGCGGCCAGGTTGCTGTTGCCGAGCCGCTTCTGCTCGGCATAACCAAGGCATCGCTGAGCACCGAGGGCTTTATCTCCGCGGCTTCTTTCCAGGAAACGACCCGCGTGCTGACCCAGGCCGCCATAGAGGGAAAGGTCGATTATCTGAGGGGCCTGAAAGAAAATGCCGCTATGGGCCGCCTTATTCCGGCCGGCACCGGGCTGCCTGTATACCGGGATGTTGAAATCGCTCCGGAGGCTGATGTCCCCTCTCAGCCGGAGGAAGCGCCGTCTTCAGAAACCACATAGGGGGCGGCGGGCTGCCCGGGACACACGTCTGAGCCGGTGCTGTTTTGCTGTACGAATACCGTGCAGAGCCATCCTGACGTTTTTTTGTGTCATTCATCTATTTTATTGTTGACAAAATCTTATATGAGTGATAAAAAAATTGTTTTATCTTTCTAACGCATAAAAGAGGTGCCGTTCCATGCCAACAATCAGTCAGCTTTGCCGAAACGGACGCAAAGAGATTAAAAAAAAGTCGAAATCACGGGCACTTGAAGTGTGTCCCCAAAAGCGCGGTGTCTGCACCCGCGTGTACACTGCGACCCCGAAGAAGCCCAACTCGGCGCTGCGCAAGGTTGCCCGTGTGCGTTTGACAAACGGCATTGAAGTGACGGCATATATCCCCGGAGTGGGGCATAATCTTCAGGAGCATTCGGTTGTGCTTGTGCGGGGCGGCCGTGTCAAGGACCTTCCGGGTGTCCGGTATCACATTGTCCGCGGCACGCTTGACACTGCCGGCGTTGAAAACAGAAAGCAGCGCCGATCAAAATACGGCGCAAAGCGTCCGAAGGCCTAAGCCCAGGGCGCACAGCGAGCCATACCTGAAAACAGAGACGTTATACATTGAGGTTAACGACCCATGGCAAGACGAGGAATTACATTAAAGCGCGAAGTGCTGCCTGACCCGAAATACAAGGACAATATGGTGGCGCGGTTTGTCAACAAAGTGATGCAGAAGGGCAAAAAAAGCAGAGCGCAGGCAATTGTCTACGGCAGTTTTGATATTATTCAGGAAAAGACCGGCCAGGAGCCGCTGGAGGTATTCAAGTCTGCGCTTGGCAATGTGAAGCCGACGGTTGAAACCAAATCGCGCAGAATCGGCGGCGCCAATTATCAGGTTCCCGTCGAGGTTCGCCCCGAACGTCAAATGGCGCTTGCTATGCGCTGGCTCATCGGGTATGCCCGCGGGCGCTCTGAGAAAACCATGCGCGAGCGGCTTGCCGCGGAACTGCTTGATGCCCTGAACAACCGCGGAAGTTCCATCAAGAAAAAAGAGGACACGCATAAGATGGCTGCGGCAAACAAGGCCTTCGCACATTACAAGTGGTAAATTCTTTGGCGGCTGCTTCCGGCCTCGAAGCCGGGCGGTCACGCTTTTTTTCAGCAGGAGAGCAACGCTGCACATGAATACGGCACAACACGAAACATATATAAAAAAGACAAGAAATATCGGAATTATGGCGCATATTGACGCCGGTAAAACGACAACGACCGAGCGGATTCTGTACTATGCCGGCGTGTCGTATAAAATAGGCGAGGTTCATGACGGCAATGCAGTTATGGACTGGATGGCGCAGGAGCAGGAGCGCGGCATTACCATTACGTCTGCGGCAACTACCTGCGACTGGAACAAGCATCGAATCAATATTATCGACACTCCCGGTCACGTGGATTTCACCGTTGAGGTTGAGCGCTCCCTGCGCGTCCTTGACGGTGCTGTTGCTGTGTTTTGTGCGGTAGGCGGTGTTGAGCCGCAATCTGAAACGGTATGGCGTCAGGCGGATAAATACGGTGTTCCGCGGCTTGTGTTTATAAATAAAATGGATAGAACCGGAGCCGATTTTTTCGGCACCGTCGAAATGATAAAGCGGCGCCTGAGCGTCGTTCCGCTTGTGATTCAGCTGCCGCTCGGCAAAGAGGATACATTCCGCGGCGTTATCGACCTCATAGAAATGAAAGCGGTCATCTATGAAGACACGGGTCTCGGGGAGACGTACCGCGTTGAGGACATCCCTGCTGAATTCAAGGAAGCTGCCGCAGACTATCGTGAAAAGATCCTCGAGTTCGCCGCCGACAGCGATGAGCATATTATGGAAAAGTATCTTGAAGGCGAGCCCATAAGCGCAGCAGAGCTTCACGGCGTTATTCGCAGCGCCACCATCAGCCTTCAGGCAGTGCCGGTCGTGTGCGGCTCGGCGTTTAAAAACAAAGCCGTGCAGCCGCTGCTCGACGCTATTGTGCGCTATATGCCCTCGCCGCTTGACGTCCATTCGGTTAAGGGCTGCTCGCCCACCGGCGAGGAGGTTGTCCGGAAAGCCGATGTCGATGAGCCGTTTGCCGCACTTGCCTTCAAAATCATGACAGATCCCTACGCCGGGCACCTTGCGTTTTGCAGAGTCTATTCCGGGCGTCTGACAAAGGGCCAGTATGTGCTCAATGTCACTAAAAAGAGGCGCGAGCGCATCGGAACTATTCTCAAGATGCATTCAAACAAGCGCGAGCAGGTGGAAACAGCGGCTGCCGGCGATATCGTGGCGCTGCCGCTCAAGCATACAGCCACCGGCGATACGCTGTGCCACGAAGAGCACCCTGTTATTCTCGAGCATATTGAATTTCCCGATACCGTAATATCGGTTGCTATAGAGCCGAAAACGCAGGCTGATCAGGGCCGGCTCGGGGAGGCGCTCCAGAAGATCGGCATGGAGGATCCCTCATTCCGCTTTTTCAATGACCCGGAAACCGGTCAGACGCTTATTTCCGGAATGGGTGAGCTTCATCTGGAAATTGTTGTCGACAGGCTGCTGCGTGAGTTTAATGTAGACGCCCACATCGGCCGGCCCCAGGTGGCATACAAATCAGCGGTCGCACAGCCGGCAAACGCCGAGGGCCGCTATGTAAAGCAGTCGGGCGGCCGGGGCCAGTATGGTCACGTGAATCTCAGCATAGAGCCGCTGGAGCGCGGTGACGGCATTTTGTTTGTCGACAAAATCGTCGGAGGCGCCATTCCTAAAGATTATATCGCGGCTGTTGAGGCCGGCGTCCGCGAGGCAGCCGAGCGCGGTGTCTGGCCCGGCATACCGGTAACCGATATGCAGATAACCCTTTTTGACGGCTCGTACCACGAAGTTGACTCTTCGGAGCGCGCCTTTAAAATTGCAGCCTCAATGGGGTTCAAGGAAGCTGTCAGGCGCGCGCGGCCTGTTTTGCTCGAGCCGGTAATGAAAGTGGAAGTGGTCATGCCCGAGGAATATATGGGCGATGTTATCGGTGATATAAGCGGTCGCCGCGGCAAGGTCAATGCGATGGAAAACCGCAAAGGGACGGTGGTTGTCGAAGCGCATGTGCCGCTTTCTGAAATGTTCGGATATGCAACAGACGTGCGCTCCATGACCCAGGGCAGAGCAACCTACACCATGCAGTTTATGAGCTATGAACGAATGTCCCCCTCGGCTGCACAGGAAGTGTTGTCGGGTATTGCAGATGAGCAGGCCCTCATGCCCTCCGCATAGGGTCACGGAAAGAATATGTGATTCAGGAGGAAAGCAATGGCAAAGAAGAAATTTGAGAGGAAGAAGGAGCACATCAACGTAGGAACGATCGGGCACGTTGATCACGGCAAGACAACGCTGACCTCGGCGATAACGAAGTATCAGTCAATGCGCGGGATGGCAGAGGGGATGGATTTTGACCAGATAGACAAGGCGCCGGAGGAGAAGGAGCGCGGGCTGACGATAGCCATTGCGCACGTTGAATACGAGACGGACAAGCGCCACTATGCGCACATCGACTGTCCTGGACACGCCGACTACATAAAGAACATGATAACGGGCGCGGCCCAGATGGACGGAGCGGTGCTGGTGGTAAGCGCAGCCGACGGTCCGATGCCGCAGACGCGGGAGCACATACTGCTGGCGCGGCAGGTGCGCGTGCCGTCGATCGTGGTATTTTTAAACAAGGTAGACATGGTGGACGATCCGGAGCTTCTGGAGCTGGTTGAGCTGGAGATCCGGGAGCTGTTGAGCCAGTATGATTTTCCTGGTGATGACATAACGATCGTGAAGGGCAGCGCGCTGCAGGCGATGAACTCAAACGACACCTCAGCTGAGGAGTTCAAGTGCATACATGAGCTGCTGGACGCGCTGGATGCAAACGTGCCGGCGCCGCAGCGGGAGATAGACAAGCCGTTTTTGATGCCTGTAGAGGACGTGTTCAGCATATCAGGCCGCGGCACGGTAGTAACGGGCCGTATTGAGCGGGGGATCATCAAGGTCGGCGAGGAGATCGAGATTGTTGGTATACGTGACACGCAGAAGACGGTATGCACGGGCGTGGAGATGTTCCGCAAGATACTTGACCAGGGAGAGGCAGGAGACAATGTCGGGCTGCTGCTGCGCGGGACCAAGCGCGATGAGGTAGAGCGCGGGCAGGTGGTGGCCAAGCCGGGTTCGATCACGCCGCACCGGAAGTTCAAGGCGGAGGTGTACGTGCTGACCAAGGAAGAGGGCGGCAGGCACACGCCGTTTTTCAACGGGTACCGGCCGCAGTTTTATTTTCGCACGACTGACGTGACCGGACATGTGACGCTGCCCGAAGGTGTTGAGATGGTGATGCCGGGAGACAACGTAAGCATTGAGGCTGAGCTGATCACGCCCATCGCGATGGAGAAGGAGCTGCGGTTTGCTGTCCGGGAGGGCGGCAGAACGGTCGGCGCCGGGGTCATCAGCGAGATAATCGAATAACGAGATAGAGGGATCAGAGGCGATATGAAAAAAGGCGACGGTTTTATGGAAAATCAGAAAATCCGTATTCGATTAAAGGCGTATGACCACAGGCTGCTTGATCAGTCCGTTGAAGAGATCGTTGACACAGCCAAGCGGACCGGAGCCAGTGTTATCGGCCCCATCCCTTTGCCGACGGTAAAGAATAAATTCTGTGTGCTGCGCTCGCCGCATGTTGATAAAAAATCACGTGAGCAGTTTGAGGTGAGAACCCACAAGCGGCTTATGGATATCATTGAGCCCACCGAGCAGACGGTCGATGCGCTTATGAAGCTCGATCTCTCTGCGGGGGTCGATGTCGAAATCAAATTGTAACGCTGGCAGCATAACCCGTTAATATGTATCTGTGGAGATGTGTACCGTGGCTTTAGGATTGATTGGAAGAAAAGTTGCAATGACCCAGATATTTTCATCAGAGGGTGAAATAATACCTGTGACGGTCATCAAGGCCGGACCGTGTCCGGTAACACAGAAAAAGACAAAACAGCGCGACGGTTACACGGCGCTGCAGCTGGGCTTTGAGCAGACGAAACCCGAAAAGCTGTCCAGGCCGCGCCAGGGACACTTCAAAAACAGCGGCAAAGGGCCATATGTGATTCTCCGTGAGTTTCGGAGCGAGCATTCCGACGGGTATGACGTTGGGCATGAGTTTACGGTTGATCTGTTTAAGCCCGGGGAAAAAGTTAAAATTACAGGGACCAGTAAGGGCAAGGGGTTTGCAGGCAACATCAAGCGGTGGGGGTTTCACCGCGGCCCCATGACACACGGCTCGAAATTTCACCGCGCGTGCGGTACGACCGGCATGAGCGCCTGGCCGTCGAAAGTGCTCAAGGGGCGTAAAATGCCGGGCCAGAAGGGTTCTGTGCGGACCAGCACCAGGGGTATCGAGATCATTGATACCCGCGCGGATGACAACCTTCTGTTTGTCAGGGGCGCTGTTCCGGGAGCGAAAAACGGCGTCGTTATGATATATAAACTCAACGATGAGGGTCAAACCTCTTAATGCTCATGCAGCGGAGATTCATCTCATATACAGGTCTGGCACTATGGCAACGTTAGAAGTATACAATACGCAGCGGGAAAAAATATCGCAGGTGGAAGTTGATGACGCGGTGTTCGATGCTGAAGTTAAAGAGCACCTGTTCTGCGACGTGATCAGGGTGCAGCGCGCCGTGAAGAGAAAGGGCAGCGCATCGACGAAAACCCGTTCAGAGGTGCGCGGCGGCGGTAAAAAGCCGTGGCGTCAGAAGGGAACCGGCAATGCCCGGGCCGGAACAAGCCGGTCCCCAATATGGAAGGGCGGCGGCGTCATATTCGGCCCCAAGCCGCGGGATTACAGCCTGAAAGTCCCGAAAAAGGTTAAGCGGAAAGCACTGTGCTCCGCGCTGACGCTCAAAAGAAAGCAGGAAAGCCTGTTTGTGCTGGACAAAATAGAGCTTGAAGAGGTTAAAACAAAGGCTGCAGCGAATATTCTGAAAACAATGGGCGCAGCCGACAGTGTGTTGATCATCGATTCCGGAAACATGAACCTTCAGATGAGCACCCGTAATATTCCCGGCGTGAAGGTGCTGTCCCCGGAGGGGCTCAATTTATACGATCTGCTGTATTATGATGAGCTCTATATTACGGAACCGTGTCTTGAGAAAATCCACAGGAGACTTGTGGCATGAATAATGTTTACAGTATTATCCGCAGACCGCTTGTGACCGAAAAAACAACCATACAGAAAGAGGAGTCAAACAAGGTTGTGTTTGAGGTTGACGGTCGCGCTAACAAAATAGAAATAAAAAACGCGGTGCAAAAGCTGTTTAATGTCAGCGTCATGAATGTTTCCGTGATGAACTACCGCGGCAAGCGCAAGCGGCTCGGGCGTTCATCGGGAAAGCGCCCGGACTGGAAAAAAGCCGTTGTTACGCTGAAGCAGGGCGATACGATTGAATTTTTTGAGGGTGTATAAATGCCTTTTGCGCCCCGTATGCTTCCGGGGCTTATAAAAGTAATCGCGTACCGCAGGAGATACACTGGAGAATCAGTATGGCAATGAAATCATTTAAACCGACCTCACCCGGCAGGCGCTTTCAGAACGTTTCTGATTTCGCTGAAATCACCACAGACCGGCCTGAAAAAAGCCTTGTTGCCTCTTTGAAAAAGACCGGCGGGCGCAACAATAACGGCAGGGTAACCTCGCGGCACATCGGCGGCGGCCATAAGCGGCGCTACCGGATTATAGATTTCAAGCGCGACAAAAAAGATATTCCCGCCCGGGTTGTCAGCATTGAGTATGATCCGAATAGAACTGCACGCATAGCTCTTCTGAACTATGCCGACGGCGAGAAGCGCTATATACTGGCTCCTGTCGGCGTGCGGGTCGGAGATGAAATCGTCGCCGGCGAAAATGCGGAAATACGGCCGGGCAACGCGCTGCCCATTAAGAATATTCCCGTCGGGACCCTGATTCACAATGTTGAGCACAAGATCGGCAAAGGGGGGCAGCTCATACGAAGCGCGGGGTCGAGCGCGCAGCTTGCCGCAAAGGAAAACAATTATGCGCATGTCAAAATGCCGTCCGGCGAATTGCGCCTTGTGCATATTAACTGCTATGCAACCATAGGCCAGGTCGGCAATATAGAGCACGCAAACATTTCAGTCGGCAAGGCGGGGCGAACCCGCTGGAAAGGCAGACGGCCGAAGGTTCGCGGAGTTGCCATGAACCCGGTCGATCATCCCATGGGCGGCGGAGAAGGCCGCTCGTCAGGCGGGCGGCATCCGTGTACGCCGTGGGGCAAGCCCACAAAGGGCTACGTTACCAGAAAGAATAAACGAACAGATAAATTCATCGTAAGAAGGCGGAAAGGATAGGGGGTACGCGTCAATGCCACGTTCGGTTAAAAAAGGCCCTTTCATTGATGACAGCCTGCTGCGGAAGGTGAATACCGCACAAGAGAATAACAGCAAGCAGGTTATTAAAACCTGGTCGCGAAGATCGACAATCATTCCCGATATGGTGGGGATGACGTTTGCCGTTCATAACGGCAAGAAATTTATTCCGGTATATGTAACCGAAAACATGGTAGGCCACAAGCTCGGCGAGTTCTCACCGACGCGCACCTATCACGGCCACGCGAGAAAATAAGCCATAACGATATATTATAGAGAATGGATCATGGAAACAAGAGCTGTTCATCGATATCTGCGCATGTCGCCCCAGAAGGCCCGTCTTGTTGCTGATCTGGTGCGGGGAAAGCAAATAAGTGAAGCACTGAGCATTCTTGAATACACGCCCAGGGCTGCGGCAGCCTATGTTCGCAAGCTCATTAACTCAGCCGTCGCCAATGCCGGAAGCGTTGAAGGCGTCGATGTTGATACGCTTTTTGTCAAACAGATATGGGTCGATCAGGGACCGACGCTGAAGCGATTCAGAGCGCGGGCCATGGGACGGGGCACGCGGATTCTGAAGCGGACCTGTCATATTACCGTCGTGCTTGATGAGATATAATTTTTTGCGATTTGTCACAGAGGGAGGTGTGCATTGGGTCAGAAAGTTCATCCAGTTGGTTTTCGGCTGGGCATAATCAAAACCTGGAATGCCCGATGGTTCGCGAGCAGGAACATAGGCAGCCTGCTTTATGAGGACCTTACGATAAAAAAGTACGTTAAAAAAAGGCTCTTTCAGGCCGGCATATCATCCATAGATATCGAGCGTGCGGCAAATAAACTGCGCGTCAATATATCTGCGGCGCGCCCGGGCATCATTATCGGTAAAAAAGGGGCTGAAATAGAAAAGCTCAAGGCTGAAATTCAGAAGCTCACCGACCGTGAGGTGTATATAAATATATCGGAAGTCCAGCGGCCTGAAGTCGACGCACAGCTGGTTGCCGAAAATGTGTGTCAGCAGCTGGTTAAGAGGGTTGCCTTCAGGCGCGCCATGAAGCGCAGCGTCAGCTCAGCTCTGCGCTTTGGTGCAAAGGGCATTAAAATAGCCTGTGCGGGGCGGCTTGGCGGTGCTGAAATGGCCAGGCGGGAATGGTATCGCGAGGGCCGGGTTCCTTTGCAGACCCTGCGCGCCGATATTGATTACGGCTTTGCAGAGGCGCGAACAACCTATGGTATTATCGGCGTTAAGGTGTGGGTGTTCAGAGGGGAAACCGTAACGAAGGGAAAGGCGACTGATGTTAGCACCTAAGCGAATCAAGCATAGAAAGCAGCAAAAAGGAAGAATGCGCGGCACGGCAAACAGAGGCTCCAGCATTGATTTCGGGAGCTTCGGGCTGAAAGCGCTTGAGTGCGGTCGCATTACATCCAGGCAGATCGAGGCGGCCCGTATAGCGCTTACCAGGCATGCCAAGAAAGGCGGCAAGCTGTGGATAAGAATATTTCCCGATAAGCCCATTACCAAGAAACCCGCAGAAACGCGCATGGGAAAGGGCAAGGGGTCTCCTGAGTACTGGGTGGCAGTTGTTAAGCCGGGAAGGATTTTGTATGAAATGGAGGGGGTTAGCGAGTCCGTTGCGCGCGAAGCTTTTCGGTTGGCAGCCCACAAGTTGCCAATAAAAACCACTTTTGTTATGAGGGAAGGCAGTGAAGGCTAAAGAGTTACAAGAGCTGACCGTTGATGAGCTCATGCATAAAGAGAAAGAGCTCCGGGAAAAATATTTTAATCTAAAATTTCAGCTTTCCACGAACCAGATTGCCAGTACCGCGGATGTTACCAAAGTTCGGAAAGATATTGCGCGTGTCAAAACAATACTGGTTGAAAAAAACGCTGAATAATTATTTTACGTAAAGGGTTGTCCATGAAGGCGCAGCGAAAAAGACGAACAGGAGTGGTTGTCAGCGACAGGATGGATAAAACGATTGTTGTCGCTACTCAGAGGATGACAAAGCACAGCTTATATAAAAAATATATAAAAAAACGGGTTAAGGTGAAGGCCCACGATAAAGAAAACAGCTGTCACATCGGTGATACCGTTATTATCCAGGAGACCCGGCCGATCAGCAAGGATAAGCGGTGGACCGTTGTGCAGGTTCTCCAGAGAGCCGTATAGGCTTACAGAACGAACAGCTCAGCATGAGGGCGATCCCGCTGCCGGCGGGAGCCAATTTTTTCCATAAAGGGTGCAGCTATGATACAGGCGGAAACAAAATTACTGGCAGCTGATAATTCCGGCGCAAAAAAACTTCAGTGTATAAAAGTGCTTGGCGGATCAAGACGGCGGTATGCACGCCTGGGTGATATAATCGTGGTTTCGGTTAAAGAGGCTCTGCCGAACTCCAAGGTTAAAAAGGGCTCGGTCATGAAAGCGGTTGTTGTGCGCACGGCAAAAGAAACGCGGCGGCAGGACGGTTCCTATATACGGTTCGATGATAACTCGGCAGTGCTTATCAATCAGATTAACGAGCCTGTCGGCACCCGTATTTTCGGACCTGTTGCCCGTGAATTGCGGGCAAAGAATTTTATGAAAATCATTTCCCTTGCGCCGGAAGTTCTTTGATGCGCGCTTGAATCAGGAGAATCCAGCTATGGTCGGCAAAAGCAATATGAATATAAAAAAAGGTGACACAGTGATGGTCATTGCGGGAAAGGACAAAGGCAAGACCGGCAAGGTGTTGCGGTCTATTCCCGAGAAGCGAAAGGTGATTGTTGAAAAGGTTAATTTTATCAAACGCCATACACGGCCGTCGCAAAAAGCTCCGCAGGGGGGCATTATTGAGCGCGAGGCTCCTGTGCAGGTGTCCAACGTCAACCTTCTGTGTTCAAAATGCAACGCTGCTGTACGGACCCGTAAAAAGATCCTCGAAGACGGGTCGAAAGTACGCACCTGTGTAAAATGCGGAGAGATACTCGATAGTTAGGAGAGCATCACATGGCGCGCTTGAAGGAAAAATACGCACAAGAAATCATCCCGCAGATGATGAAGAAGTTCGGCTATACCAATATCATGCAGGTTCCGCGGCTTGAAAAAGTTGTTATTAACATGGGGCTTGGTGAAGCGATTCAAAACAGCAAGATTCTTGAATCAGCGCAAACAGAGCTTGCGGCAATTTCAGGCCAAAAGCCCGTTATCACCCTTGCTCACAAGGCAATTGCAAACTTCAAGCTTCGCAAGGGCATGCCGATCGGATGTAAGGTGACGCTGCGGCGGATCAGAATGTATGACTTTATCGAACGGCTGGTTAATGTGGCGCTCCCCAGGATTCGCGATTTCAAGGGCGTTTCAGCAAAAGCATTCGATGGGCGGGGCAATTATGCTCTGGGGGTGCGGGAGCAGATTATTTTCCCGGAAATTGACTATGATAAAATTGACAAGATAAAAGGCATGACCATTGTCATCAATACAACAGCAAAGAGCGACGAAGAGGCGAGATACCTGCTTGAGCTGCTGGGAATGCCGTTCGGTACAAACTGAGGAATGCTGAAGAATCCCTAAAGGAGGAACCCTTGGCACGGAAAGCGTTGATTGAGAAAACAAAGAGAAAGAAAAAATTCAGTGTGCGGGAATATAACCGCTGCCCGATATGCGGCAGGCCCCGCGCATATTGCAGAAAATATGACATGTGCAGAATCTGTCTGCGCAAGCTGGCGCTTCAGGGCGAAATACCCGGCATGACAAAGTCAAGCTGGTAATACACCTACAGGAGTAACCAACGATGATGACCGACCCTATTGCGGATATGCTCACTCGCATACGAAATGGCAACAAGGCGTATATCGAGCAGGTGGAGATACCCTCTTCAAAGATTAAAGTTGCTATTGCAAAAATTCTCAAAGAGCACGGGTATATCAAAAATTATAATATTGTTGAAGACAACAAGCAGAATACGCTTGTTGTGTTTTTAAAGTTTGATCAGAAGGGAGAGCGCGTTATCTCAGAAATAAAGCGAATCTCCACGCCGGGCAGAAAAGTATACGTTAACAAGGACGACATCCCGGTGGTTCGCAACGGCCTGGGAATAGCGGTGCTGTCAACGTCCAAAGGGGTTCTTACCGATAAAGAAGCACGAGAACAAGGTCTCGGGGGCGAAGTAGTCTGCTCCTGCTGGTAAGGGAAAAAAATATGAGCAGAATAGGCAAAAAACCAATAGCAATTCCGCAGAATGTGAAAGTAAGCGTTACCGGGGGTGAGCTTTTTGCTCAGGGCCCGAAGGGAAAGCTGTCCCATCGGATTCCTGAGGGCATCGCCGTCGAGGTTACCGATTCGGAAATCATTGTTACCCGGAGCAGCGATGAGAGAAATCAGCGGGCGCTTCACGGTCTCACCAGAAGCATTGTTGCAAATGTGGTAACGGGCGTTTCCGACGGCTTTGCCAAAGAGCTTGAGGTGAACGGTGTCGGATACCGTGTTGAAAAAAGCGGGAAAGCGGTCAACTTGTCTCTTGGATACTCTCATCCGGTTGTTTTTGAAGAGCCGGAAGGAATCAGCATCAATGTGGACAAACAGACAATCCGTGTTGAGGGTATTGACAAGTGCCTTGTGAATCAGACTGCGGCAAAAATCCGCAGTTTCAAGAAGCCGGATGTGTATAAGGGAAAAGGCATTCGTTATGTGGGTGAGCAGGTGCGCAGGAAAGCCGGCAAGGCGGGGGCAAAATAACTTCCCCGCCATTATGGCACAGGCCGGAGAGTGATCTTTCGGCGCATGCAGCCCATAGCGGATGAAAAAAACAGCAATTGCTATAACCACTCTTAAGAGCGGGCAGGTGAGGCAGCAGTGGAAAACATTATAAAGAAGCGCAAGGGAAGAATACAAAGGAAAAGGCGTATACGAAAGCAGCTCTTCGGCACTGCCGACCGGCCGCGGATGAGCGTCTACCGGAGCCTGAAGCACTGTTACGTTCAGCTTATTGACGACAGCGCCGGGAAAACCATTATCGGTCTTTCCACGCTAAGCTCCGCAGTAAGCGCAGATCTTAAAAATACCGGGAATGCGGAAGCCGCACGGAAGCTTGGAGAGCTTGTTGCGGAAAAGGCGCTTGAGAGCAATATCCGCGCGGTTGTTTTTGACAGGAACGGCTTTCTGTATCATGGCCGGGTGAGAGCGGTGGCTGACGGAGCCCGGGCAAAAGGTTTACAATTCTAGGGGAGGTTTCTATTTTGGTGAACGATACCCAGCAGGAGCAGAATTTAAATGACCGCGTTGTTCATATAAACCGCGTAGCAAAAGTGGTTAAGGGCGGTCGCCGCTTCAGCTTCAGCGCTCTCGTTGTTGTCGGAGACGGCAACGGCCAGGTGGGCTACGGGCTCGGCAAGGCGCGCGAAGTGCCCGAAGCGATCAGAAAAGCAATTGAAAAAGCACGATCCCGCCTTATAACATTCCCGCTGGTTGACGGGACAATTCCCCATGAGGTTATCGGCCGTCACTGTGCGGGGCGCGTTTTTATGAAGCCGGCATCCGCCGGAACCGGGATAATCGCGGGCGGCCCGGTGCGGGCGGTTATGGAGGTTTCGGGTATAAAAAATATTTTGACCAAGTGCCTGCGGACAAATAATTCACACAATGTACTGAAAGCGACCATTGAGGGGCTTGCTCAGCTGCAGAGCACTGAGGATATCAGCCGCAAGCGTGCAGGGTGATGCACTGTACCGGCAGCGCGCAGGCGCACGAAACACTCTAACTGTGTACCGATCAAACATAATGGCAGGTGAAAATATGGACTTAAGCAGTTTGAAGCCGTCAGCAGGAAGCAGGAAGCCGAAACTGCGCGTCGGGCGCGGCATGAGCTCCGGATCCGGAAAGACGTGCGGCCGCGGCCATAAGGGCCAGAAGGCGCGCTCCGGAAGCAAAACACCCTTCGGCTTTGAGGGCGGGCAGATGCCGCTCAAGCGCAGGCTTCCAAAGCGCGGGTTTACCAATATTTTCAAGAAGCGCTATGCGCTGATCAGCGTAGCCGATCTGCAGCGGTTTGAAACGGGAGCTACCGTTGATCCGGATGCGGTTTTGAAAAGCGGGCTTGCTAAAAACATCCATGACGGCGTAAAGGTTCTCGGCACGGGTGATATTGATCGCCCGTTAACCGTCAAACTACATAAAATGAGCCGATCGGCGCGGGATAAAATAATTGCCGCCGGAGGAACGGTCGAGGAACTGTAATGGTTGGCGGATTTGAAAATATACCGAAAATACCCGAGCTGCGCAAAAGGATTCTGGTGACCTTCGGGCTTCTGGCCGTGTACCGCATCGGAGTCCATATACCGACTCCGGGTATTGACGGGGCTGCGCTTGCCGCTTTTTTTGCACGGCACAAGGAGGGCATGCTCGGGCTTATGGATATGTTTTCCGGCGGCGCGCTGGCGAACATGTCGGTGTTTGCGCTGGGCATTATGCCCTATATCAGCGCATCCATTATTCTGCAGCTGCTGACTGTTGTTATCCCCTATCTGGAAAAGCTGAAAAAAGAGGGGGAGGCAGGCAGAAAGAAAATAACGCAGTACACACGCTATGGAACGGTGCTGATCAGCATCGTTCAGGGGTTCGGCATCAGCGTGGGGCTTGAAAAAATGACCGGCCCTACCGGAGCGCCCGTTGTGGGAGAGCCCGGCTGGGGGTTCCGGCTCATGACGATCATTACCCTTACGGCGGGCACTGCATTTATTATGTGGCTCGGCGAGCAGATAACCGAGCGGGGGATCGGAAATGGTATTTCGCTGATCATTTTCGCGGGCATTGTGGCCAGGCTGCCCGCCGCCGTTATGAATACGGTCCGCTATATGCAGACGGGTGAAATGGGCCCGGTAACCATTCTGTTTATTCTTGCGCTGATGGTAGTGGTCATCGGGTGCATTATTTATATGGAGCGCGCCCAGCGGCGCATACCGGTCCAGTACCCGAAGCGGGTAATCGGGCGCAAAATGTACGGGGGCCAGAGTACGCATCTGCCCCTTAAAGTGAATACCGCCGGCGTTATACCGCCGATATTCGCCTCCTCCATATTGATGTTCCCGCTGACGGTTGTGAACTTTCTGCCCCCCACGGTCACTGACGCGTATCCGTGGATCGACAGTATTGTTAACGCAATGAACCCGTCCCATATCGTCTACAATCTGTTTTATGTCGGCTTTATTGTTTTCTTCTGCTATTTTTATACTGCGGTTACGTTCAATCCCGTGGACGTTGCCGATAATATGAAAAAGCAGGGCGGCTATATACCCGGGATCCGGCCGGGCAAAAAAACAGCCGACTATATTGACTGGGTACTGACCCGCATCACGCTTATCGGTGCGCTGTATGTTGCTGCGGTGTGCGTCCTGCCCACAATATTGATTTACCGTTTCAATATTCCGTTTTATTTCGGCGGAACAGCGCTTCTGATTGTTGTCGGCGTGGCGCTCGATACCGTGGGTCAGATAGAATCGCACATGCTTGCCCGCCACTATGACGGCTTTTTAAATCAGGGCCGGATTCGCGGCAGGGGCCGGCGCTAGCAAGGGCGGCAAAAGGCTGCAGCGCGGCCGCTCGTGGGCCGAATGAAAGGCTGGTAAAGGTAGATAATCTATGGCACGTGATGATCTTATCGAAATGGAGGGCGAAGTGCTCGAAACATTGCCTAACACAATGTTTCGGGTGAAGCTTGAAAACGGGCATGAAGTGCTTGCTCATATTTCGGGAAAAATGCGCATGCACTATATAAAAATTCTTCCGGGCGATAAAGTGACCGTTCAGTTTTCCCCCTATGATTTAAACAGGGGCAGAATAGTATATCGCTCGAAATAATAAACGCAGTGCAAGAGGACTTACTTATGAAAGTACGGGCATCGGTAAAAAAAATGTGCGCCCACTGCAAAATAATTAACCGCAAGGGCGTGGTCAGAGTCATTTGTTCCAATCCAAAGCATAAGCAGCGGCAGGGATAACATTTATTTAAGAGGAGTTGGTCGTGCCACGAATTGCCGGAGTTGATGTACCAAAACAAAAACCGATTGGCATAGCGCTTACCTATATATATGGGATCGGGAAAACCACAGCCGAGCAGATTCTGCAGGAAGCAAACGTTGATGTCACCACACGTGCCGGGTCCCTTTCCGACCAGGAGGTCGCAACGATTCAGGGTCTTATTTTCAAGGATTGCAAGGTGGAAGGTGATCTGCGAAAAGAAATTTCCATGAATGTGAAGCGGCTCATGGAAATCGGATCATATAAGGGCCTTCGGCATAAAAAAGGGCTTCCCGTGCGAGGGCAGCGGACTCACACCAACGGCAGAACGCGCAAGGGGCCGCGGAAGGCTATCGCAGGAAAGAAAATCGCGCGCAAATAGTCACTGGCGGAAACACATTACAGCCTACATAGAGGATCACGATGGCAGGAAAGAAAAAGACCGTACGAAAGAAGAAAGAAAGAAAAAATATCCCTAACGGTGTTGCGCACATTCAGGCAACGTTCAACAATACCATGGTAACCATTACCGACGTGCTGGGTAACGTGATCGCCTGGTCAAGCGCGGGCCTTGTCGGCTTTAAAGGGTCCAGAAAAAGTACGCCCTTTGCCGCCGGGCAGGCGGCTGAGGATGCCGCCAAAAAAGCGCGGGAGCACGGCGTTAAGAATCTGGAGGTCCTTGTACGGGGCCCCGGCTCCGGACGCGAAGCAGCGATACGCTCTCTGCAGGCTTCCGGATTCACCATCACGCATATCAGGGACCGCACGCCGCTTCCTCACAACGGGTGCCGCCAGCCGAAGCGACGCCGCGTGTAACCGCGGCCGGCTGGAGGATAAAAGCGGGCCTGCCGCGTTAAATATTAATTAACAGGAAAGGAGAGTTTTTTGGCACGCTATAGAGAATCACGATGCAAGTTGTGTCGAAGAGAAAATATGAAGCTCTTTCTCAAGGGGGAGCGCTGCTATACAGACTCCTGTGCTTTTGAGCGCCGCCAGTATCCGCCGGGTGAGCACGGTCAGGGGCGTTCAAAATTCTCACCCTATGGTGAGCAGCTGCGCGAGAAGCAGAAAGTCAAGCGCATTTACGGTGTTCTTGAAAAACAGTTCAGGAATTATTATAAAAAGGCACATCAGAGAAAGGGCGTAACCGGCGAAAACCTCATCCGGCTGCTTGAAAGCCGGCTTGACAATCTGGTGTACCGGATGGGCTTTGCCGCATCAAGAAACGAGGCGCGTCATCTGATCAGGCACGGCCACTTTTTTGTCAACGGCCAAAAAGTGTCGATTCCCTCCTATCTGGTTAAGCCGGAGAGCGTGATCATGTTGCGCGAAAAGAGCAGGAAAAACGATCGGATAAAGGATTCAGTCGAAACAGCACAGCAGCGCGGGATTCCCCGGTGGATTGAGCTTGATCCTGAGAATTTCCAGGCGAAGGTAGTTGCGCTCCCCGAACGCGAGGAAATCACAATGCCCATTAACGAGCAGCTCATTGTTGAGCTTTACAGCAAATAATGAGTTTTTTATAAAAACAAAACTATAAAGGTGATAATCTATGCTTCGGAAATGGCGATCAATAATCAGACCAAAATCACTGGAGGTCGATGAAGATACCTTAACGCCGGCATATGGTAAATTTTCTGCTGAGCCGTTTGAACGGGGGTTCGGCCTGACAGTGGGGAATGCGCTGCGTCGTACACTGCTGTCGTCAATTCAGGGCAATGCAATAACTCACGTTAAAATTGAGGGTATTTTGCACGAATTTTCGACCATACCCGGGGTGCAGGAAGATGTTACAGAAATAATCATGAATTTGAAAGGGGTTGTGCTGAAGCTGCACAGCGACGGCCCTGAGACGCTTACCATTAAGGCAAAAGGTGAAAGCACGGTAACGGCTGGAGACATTGTTGTGGGCAGCAACGTGGAGGTGCTGAACCCGGAGCACCACATCGCAACGCTTGCAGCGGATGCCAAGCTGAATGCGGAGCTTACGGTTGACAGCGGTATCGGCTACCGGACCGCCGAAAAGAATAGAGATGAAAACGCCCCCATCGGCACTATTCCGGTGGATTCCATTTTCAGCCCGGTGCGCAGGGTGAATTACAATGTGACGCATGCGCGGATCGGTCAGATTACCGACTATGAGCGCCTTGCGCTGGAAGTCTGGACGGACGGGACGATCGCGCCTGAGGATGCAATAGCCTATGCAGCAAAAATTCTGCAGAACCAGCTGAAGCTGTTCATTAATTTTGAAGAGGAGCTCGAGGAGCCCAGCGCCGAGGAGCCCGAAAAGCCCCGGTTTAACGAAAATCTGTACCGCAGCATAGATGAGCTTGAGCTGTCCGTGCGGTCGTCAAACTGCCTTCGCAATGCAAATATCCGCTATATATGGGAGCTTGTGGGGCGCACCGAGCCCGAAATGCTGAAAACAAAGAACTTCGGGCGCAAGTCGCTGAATGAAATCAAGGAAATACTGGGCGAGATGGGGCTGTCGCTGGGCATGAAGCTTGAGGGTTTCGAACCGCCGACTGAACAGGCTGCCGAGAAGCAGCAGTCTGATGAAAGCCGGGAATCAGAGCACGAGGAAGAGGAGCAGGCGACGTCTTAACGGGCGCAAAATCGTGGAATTTATTAACAGTGCGGGATGGCAGATATGAGACACTTAAAAGCAGGTAGGAAGCTGGGGAAAACAACAAGTCATCGCCTTGCAATGCTGCGTAACATGGTCACCTCCTTAATTGCACATGAGAGGATTCAGACAACCGATGCCAAGGCAAAAGAACTTCGCAGGCTTGCGGATAAAATGGTCACTCTGGGCAAGCGCGGCGATCTGCACGCACGGCGGCAGGCGCTGCGGGTTGTTCGTGAAAAAGATGTGGCGCAAAAGCTTTTCGACGATATCGCCCCGCGCTTCAAAGGGGTGAACGGCGGCTATACGCGCGTAGTCAAATGCGGGCGGCGAAACGGGGACAACGCCCCGGTCTCTATTATTGAGTTCAGTGTTGCGGCTGCTAAAGAAAAAAAGGATGCGCCCAAAAAAGCGAAAAAGAAGGACAAGGAAGCCGGCTCGGCCTGAACCGGCAGGCTGGTTTCTGCGTAGCATGATTATTAAAAGTTCCCCGCTGTTTGAGCGAGCGGGGAACTTTTTTTATTGCTTGAAAAGAAGCCCGATGTATTTTAGAGTATACAGTAACGGGAGCGATATCGATAGCCCCGCAAAAAGCAGCGCTGTGCCGGCTGCGGCAGTGCTCATATGGTACCGCAGCGGGATACGCACTGAAAGAGTTCAGAATTTTCGGAGTCAGAGCCCGGAAGGGACGGCATCGGTACCGGTCGCGAAACCGTAATCGGGTGCTGAGCTGACACGTGAACGTCATGATTCGATAAAAACGTTTTATGGGTATTCGGCAGGTCGAAAAATTGTATAAAAAGGTTATTGATTTTGACAATGACGGCGGGCAGGCGGATGCGCTGAATCCCGGGGTGCGCGCTGAGATATTCCAGAAGATTATGGATGATGTCGAGCGGCTTATGAAAAAGCTGAAAAAGTGCGATTATGGAAGCGATCATTACTATGCCCTCGACAATGAAATCAGGCAGTTGCTGCTCAAAGAGATTCAGGTTATAATTGACGACTACATGCTCGCATGTAGAAACGGAACCGTTGAGCAGTGGGAGCGGATGTACGGCGATATACAGTATTACCGTCGGCAGTTTTACCTGTATCGCGATACCGCTTCGGCACATGAAATACGAAACACAGAGCACATGTACGGTTTCTATGATCAGGAACAAATTGTGTAACTGCATAACCCGATCACGGTGAATGCACAGGAGAGATGAAATGGAGCGTACCGGCGATATTGAGAAGCTTGCACGCGATATTGTTGATGCGAAAAAAATTGTGGCGCTGAGCGGGGCCGGCATGTCTGTGGAAAGCGGCATTGCCTCGTTTCGCGGGCCCGGCGGGCTGTGGGAGCGCTACGATCCCGAAGAGTACGGACATATATCAACGCTGCGCAATGCCCCTGAAAAAGCATGGCTTATGCTTCGCGATATGCACCTGGAAATAAACAAGGCACAGCCCAACAAAGGTCACCACGCGCTTTTCGAGCTTGAAAAGCTTGGAAAGCTCAGCTCAATCATTACACAAAATGTGGACGGGCTGCACCACATCGCCGGAAATACCAATGTTATAGAATTTCACGGCAACCTGCTGACTGTTGTATGCATGGATTGCGGCCATAGCGTTCCCAGCGAAGAGATATCGCTGGAGGAAATCCCCCCGTTTTGCGCTCAGTGCGGCGGCCCGGTTAAGCCCGATGCGGTTTTTTTCGGAGAGGCGATTCCCCATGAAGCGCTTACCCGATCCCACCACGAGGCCACCACCTGCGATCTTATGCTTGTTATAGGAACCTCGGCTTTTGTCTATCCGGCTGCGTCCATGCCGGAAATTGCAGGCAGCGCCGGGGCCAGAATCGTTGAAATCAACACAGCGCCCACCCCGCTTACCGGAAGGATATCCGATTATATCGTCCAGGGTCCCTCCGGCGACGTTCTCGATAAAACCGTTAAACTCGTTAAAGATATGATATAACCCTGTGAAAAGCGAGCGCACTGTTATGAATCATGTTTGCCGGCCGGCCGCACGCGGAGTGACTGCCTGTGCGGTCATATGCTTTCTTTGCGCCATGGTGTCCGGGAGCTCTGCATGGGCCGCTGAGCAGTCCCTTGCCGAGGTTGTGTATTTGTCCCCCGGGGATTCGCGATCCATTGAGTTTGAAATGGATGATACGCTCGTTTCCGCTGAGGGCTGGTACGCCGTTTTTATTGTTGCAACGATCGCTGACGGGGAAATTCACCGGCTTATGGTCAATGTATCGCCTGTCGGTGATGTCGGCTCGGAGATACTGTATTTCACCGGCGGGGCTATGCTGTCCTTTGCCGGGAATGCGCTTTTTTCCGTGGAGCTTTTTGAGCCGCAGTTCACATCGGGCTTTAATCATATCACCTATTATGCAGACGTAAACCCCGTTGTTTCGCTGGGAATGCTTTTGTGTACGATCACCACGGAATTTGCACACTTCGAATTTCCGCTGGATATGACCATGACCCTGACCCTTGAGCGGTAAGCACATGAATATATACGCTTTTGCGGCTCTGTTCAAAAAAGGCTTTTTCAAAACCCTGTCCGCCGTACCGAAGCGTCGGTGCCGGTGTGTCTTTGCGGGGATGGCGCTGTTGCTGCTCCCGTGTGTTCTGCTCCTGTATCCGTGTGCCGGCGAAGCACAGGAGGAGTCATCCGCAACCGGAGAGTGGCTTACGTTCAGCGGCAATCCCGCCCGAACGGGGTCCACGACGATGGCCGGCCCGCCGGAGGAGGTAGAGCTGAAGTGGCGCTGGCAGGTCCGCAATGACAAAGCGCCGGTAAGCGCATCACCCGCCGTAACCGCAGAAGGGGTTGTCTGTATTACCACCGGAGGCGGCTATGCTGCGGCGGTTATGCCCGGGGACGGCCCGGGGTGGATATATACTATAGACGGCGCGTCAGGGGTTTCTCCTGTTGTTACGCAGGAGGGGAACATTTTTGCGGTTACTGACGAAGGCTACGCATATTATCTCGCACCGTCCGGTGAGCTGCAGTGGAAGGCTGATTTTTACGCCGGAATAGCCGCCTCGCCGGTGGTCAGCGGCAGCACGGCGTATATGGGCACTGATGACAAAACCCTTATTGCCGTAACCCTTCAGCCGGACGTCACGGGCATCGATCACGACAGCGGAAAAATTCTTTTCTCAGATGCAATCAAGTGGTCATTTTTAGCCGCCGGTACTGTAAAAGCCGCGCCGGCGTTTGCCGGCAATACCATTTTTTTCGGCGGCGGAAATTATTTCTATGCCCTTAACCCGAACGCCGCCGGCTCATCCGACAACGGGTCTTCGCTCATAAAATGGAGCTATGATATCAACGCTGATATGCATTCCTCCCCTGCGGTATACAGCGGGAGCGTTTATGTGGGGGCGGACGACGGGTACCTGTATGCGCTTTCTGAAAATATTTCAAATGATGCCGGCACCGGAGAGGTTCTCTGGAAAAAGCCTACCATGGCACGTGACCCGGTTCGCTCATCCCCGGCAGTAGCGGATGCTGAAGGCGATATCATGATATATGTCGGTGCTGATGACGGGTATCTGTATGCCTATGACGGGCAGGGGGAGTTTGAGTGGCGGTTTTTAACAGGCGGCCCGATCCGGTCATCCCCGGCTGTTGACGGGAACGGGGATATTTATTTCGGCTCGGACGACGGATGTATCTACGCGCTGTACGCTGACGGCAGCCTGAAATGGAAATATCGCACCGGAGGCAGCGTGCGGTCGTCCCCCGCAATCGGCCCCGGCCGGCGCCTGTATGTCGGATCGGATGACGGCTACCTGTATTGTATCGGCGAAAGCACCAAAGAGACCCGGGAGCCGGATATCACCATTTCCGTTTCCAGAAGCCTGACAGATCTTGAAACCGGCGGCAACCCCACGACGATTTCGGCAACCATAACCTCTGAGAGCGAGGGGGAAAGCATACTCAGCAAGATAGCATCGGTTACCATCGACCTGAGCGCGCTCGGGCTGTACGGCTGTCACGCTGACGGGCTTGTTGTGAGCGAGGACAATGGAACGGCTGTCTGCGGAACAGCAGGGACGATCGGCCGGGAAATCATGTTCGACAACGGTCTCTATGAAGATGACGTCGCCGGTGACGGAATATTCACCTATGCGTTCGGCTTTACGCAGGAAACCGAAGCAGCATATGAAGAGGGTATATTCACACACCGGTTTGCCGGCGAATTCCCCGGCGTCGGTCCGGTTCCGGTCATTATCACGGTCACCGACCTGTACGGCAATCAGGTGAGCGAACCGCTCCCGCTGAACCTGGTCTACAAAATACTCGGGCAGGCTGCTCCCGCTGCGCCGTTAATTGAAACAATCACCAGCAGCCTTGACAAGCAGACGCTCAATATATCGTTTACATCCGGCACGCCGACTATCTTGAGCATTGCACCCAATACCGGTGCGCCGGGTGAGCGCGTCAGCATAACTCTTGTCGGTCAGAATACGAACTTTACCAAGAACAAAACACGTATCGAGATCTTTAACGACCAGGGGTTCCGCATCGCAAGCGCTTTGCCCGGGAACGACGATGTCGATGTGCTCAGCGATACCACGCTGAATGCGGTTCTCAACATTGTCAATACCGAAGAGGTGACCAGGGGCAGCCTTACCGGGCGGTGGGATGTGACCGTGACAACGGAGTTTGCCTCCGGCAATACCGAAGTGGTTGTGGGCGATGACCTGTTTGAAATTTCCGGCGCCTCAGCGCGCACGGTGCCGGCGTCTCGCACAGATGCCGCGGCGTATGCCGACGAGCAGTGCCGCTTTATCCTTGACGTCACAAACGAGCTGGGCGCCCGTCCCGAAAATGCCCCCTGGGAAATAAACACCGGATACTCGCGCCAGGTACGCATCGAGGAGGCTCGCGCCGGCGATTGGGATTTCGAGGTGTCCATACAGGACTGCGACAGCCTGCCGTCATTTAAAATTGTAACCAGCGGGAGCAACTTCGGCTATCTGACAGGAGAGGTCCGCAGCGCGCTGACCGGGGAGGGAATCGACAATGCAACCATAACCGCGCTTACCGGCGCCGGGTCCCAACGCGAGCTGAATTCTACCAAAAGCTCAGGCGGGGGGTACTATCTTCTGCCGCTTTCCGCAGCAGATGAAAAGTACACCATTATTGCCAGCAAGCAGGGCATGACCGATGTGGAGCGGGAAATAGAAATCGAGGCGGACGCCGAGGTGCAGCAGAATTTTTCACTGTCCCCCCGCGTTCAGTGCCCGATATCGGCCTTCGGTGAGCGGGCGGCCCTGCCGCTGTTTTACCGCGTTCGGGACGAGATACTGGAGCGCAGCGCGCAGGGCCGCCGATGGGCCGCCCTGTATTATGCATTCAGCGATGAAGCGGCAGAGATTGTCAGGAGCTCCCCTGCGGCGCGAAAAGCATTTCTGCAATGCTGTGCGGCAGCCGCACAGGCAGCGCCGGCAGTCCTTTCCGGCACGCCGCTCCGGAAGCGCACGTGCGCCAGCCTCAGATCTCATGTTATGGAATGTATTTCTGTGCTCAGCGCGCACGGCAGCCCCGCGCTGCAGCAGGCGCTGGCGGCGGAGCGCGATGCTGTGCGCACCTTCCTTACGACCATGGACGCACGCCCCGTAACACCGTCGCTGCAGTGAGCATGCCGCCGGCAGCAATCTGCGAAAAATAATAAATTTTATGTAAAGAATTACGGCTGCCTGCCGATATCAGACAATACCTCGCCATAAATGCTGACAGCAACCACCGGTTTCGCACATGAGCCAGAGAAAAAGCGACAAAGAGACCCAGGCCTTTATTGAGCATGCCACGCTCATTGCAGATAAGCTGAAAATAAAGAAAATACTTGTTGTCTGTGAAACGCTGGCGCTCTGGAAAGCGGTTCAGCCCTACTTTGCCAATCATCAGTTTATTCTTGCCATTTCCGGTAAAAAGCTTGCAGAAAACATCAATGTCGAGACCTTTTTATGTGATTACTCCGGCGTAACCCGCAGCGACCGGCTTGATTTCATACTTCGCGCCGCGGTTGAGGCCGATAAAGTCAAAAAAGGCGAGCGCGTCGTATGCCTGTACAGCCTCGGCGGCCAGAAGCTGCTCGACACGATGCGTATTGTGAAAATAGAGGAATATTACGGTCCCATTTCTCCCCATGATCTGAAGCGGATCAGCAAAAACATATCGGTTGATCTTCTGTTTCTCATTGTCAACCTTGCCATGGAGATCGGACAGGAGGGGCGTGAGGGAGCAGCGGTCGGAACCATTTTTGTGGTTGGGGACACCGACCGGGTGCTTGAGCTGTCAAAGCCCATGATTTTCAACCCCTTTCGCGGCTATCCGGAAGAAGACAGGAATCTGTTTGACCCGAAAGTGCAGGAGAGCATCAAGGAGCTCACCCTTCTTGACGGCGCCTTTGTTATCCGGGAGGACGGGATTGTGCTCGCTGCGGGACGGTTTCTGCACGCAGGGGCGGGCAAGTCGACCCCTATAAAAGGGCTTGGTGCACGCCACGCAGCTGCGGCAGCCATTTCGCTTCACACAAATGCCATAGCTGTTACCGTTTCTGAATCCACCGGAACAGTCAGGATATTTGCCGGCGGGAAAACAGTGCGCAGCCAGCGGTCATTCCGCCCCCAGATCCGCATTCATAAGAAATGAGGTTAAAAGCGCAGGCGCCCGCTCCGTGAGGGAGTCAGGCAGTGTGTGCAAGGAAGCCGGCTCCGTACATTCCCGCATCATTGCCCAGATGGGAAACCGTGATAGTGAGCCTGTTTCTGGATACGGCAAATACCAGCTTCCGGGTTTCCTCTCTGAGCATTTCTCCAAACAGATCAAAGCCTTTGCCAACCCCGCCGCCTACAATGAAGTGATGTATATCAAGCAGGTTGTTAACATTTGCTATGCCGACAGCCAGAAAGCGGACTGCCTCCTCATACGCGCGGCGGCTCAGGGGGTCGCCTTTTTTTGCTTCACGGTATATGAGCTCCGGGGTAATGGCGTCACGATTTTCTGAACAGTAGCTGTGCAGCGATGAGGGTTCACCCTGGTCGAGCCCCTCGATCGCCATGCGTCTGATTGCCGTTCCCGAGCTTTGGGCCTCGAGGCAGCCGCGCTTGCCGCAGCCGCACACAGCGCCTCCGGGATTCACGACAACATGGCCGAATTCCCCGGCCTTGCCCTGCTCGCCTGACCACAGCGAGCCGTTCAGAATAAGGCCTGAGCCTATGCCTGTCCCGAGGGTGAACAGCAGAAAATTAGGGCAGTCTTTCCCCGCACCTTTCCAGAGCTCCCCCAGGGCGGCGCAATTGGCATCGTTTTCAATGAGCACGGGTATGCCGATACGTTTTTCAAGCTGCTTTTTGAGGTTCAGATTTTTCAGCAGCGGAAGATTCGGCGATTCTATCAGTATGGCTCTGTCCGCATCGATAACCCCTGCTATCCCGATGCCGACGGCTTCTATCTGCATCCCGTGCCCGGTGAGCTTTTTTATCAGTGTATATATGTCGCTTATAAAATCAGGGCCTGCGTTTTCAGGATGGGTGGTTACGGTGTCCTTTGTAATAACCGTTCCCCCGGCATCAAACAGCGCGCCCTTTATCATGGTTCCGCCGATGTCGAGGCCGATAACCGGTTTTTTCATAGTGGCCTTTCTGTGGTTCAAGGGTGAAAGGTTCAGGCTCCGCGTTCCAGGTTGCAGTAATGGGTGTTATACAAAACAGCCGTAGAGCCGCTGGGCCCGGCCTTTTAGAATACACTAGCCCATTTTAACGTGCGGGTCAATCCAATTGCCGGTACGCAGCAAGTGGTTGCACGGCAAAATAGCCCATGATACAGTATATGATATACGAAGTGTCCAAAATAATGCCCGAACCGGCTTTTGTTCAATGCTTTCATTTATTTTGGACACCTTTGATATGATATATGACCGTAACGCATGAGAGCTTTTATCGAGGCGCACTATGGAAAGCCGTTTTCTTATAGCACTTGACCTTGACGGGACATCCGTCCGGTATGACCCCCGCCTGGAAATGGATCCTTCCATCGTAGACTACCTGAGCGGGCTTTCCTCTGCCGGGGTGCAATGGGTTATGAACTCGGACCGCTTTACCGATGCCATGATCGATATTGCTATGCTGCTTCAGGATCATGCCCGCCCGAAGGCTCTTCTGAGCTGTCAGCGCTTCATGTACCGGCTTGACGGAGCCGGGGGCTATGCCCCCCTTCGCTCCTGGAACGACCGGCAGATGGTGCTGCACCGTGACCTGTGGGGAAAAATATCGCCCTGTTTCCGCCAGTGGGATACCACAATCAGAAAAAAGTTCACCGTGCTCGACTGCGGAATAAATGATCTGGTGTTTGCCTACATGGTTCCGCTGGATGAAGTTGAACCTCTGAGAGCGCTTATGGCCGATTTTGTCAACCCCTGGAGCGACGCACAGATTTCGGGAAACCACGAATGGACATTTATTGTGCACTCGGCGTTTTCGAAGGGGCGCCTGCTTTCTGCCTATGCCGAAACCGCAGGGGTTATGAAAGACAATATTATCGCCATCGGAGACGGCTTGAACGATTTGACGATGCTTGACGGGTCGGTCACCGGACGGGTGGGATGCCCGGCCAACGCCTCCCGGGAAATTGTGGCAGCGGTAACGGCGGCCGGAGGTGTTGTCGCTGACAGGGAGGGCCCTGACGGCACCCTTCAGATTCTCCGGCACTATCTTGATCAGGAGCGCATGGGGGAAGTGCAGCAGACCCGCTGCCCCCTGCGCCGGTAACGCTGCATTGCCGGCATGTGCACATGCAGCGCATTATTCATGGAATCCGGTGAAGCACCCTTTGTGGTTCGGAGTTTCAGGCGCGGCGATGTTTTTATATCATTGTTTCGCGCTGGATCGACCGCGAAGGAAAAGCCGTTTTTCAAAGCTGAGTGGTATTCGGTGACGGGTGCGCGTCTGCAGCGCGCTTTTTACGCGGGCTGATGTCGCGGACAAACGCGGCGAAAAAATACCGGCCGCCGTCCATCCAGAATGAATTTGAGGTCTCAACCGGGAAAACGGTGCCGTCTTTTTTTACGCCCATGCTTTGTGTGGTCTCTCCGATGACATAGGTTTTTCCGGAGTCGATTATTTTCTGCAGAAAATGTTTGTTTTCCTCCCGCAGCTGCTCCGGAACGATATTCATGATCGGCGTGCCGAGCACTTCATCACTGGTGTAGCCGAAAATATGCGCCGCACTTTTGTTCCAGAAGACAATGTTCCAGTTGTTATCGGCAATGATGATTGCATCGGCTGTTGACTCCATGATTGCGCGGACCCGGTTTTCGCTCAGGCGCAGCGCCTGCTCGCTTGTTTTGCGCCGCTCAATTTCTTTTTGCATACGGTCGCATGCCTCTTTGAGCTTTATGGCGCAGCGTATCCGGGTCAGTAGCTCAGGCTTCCATATCGGTTTTGTGATAAAGTCGGTCGCTCCGGCATCGTAGCTTCTGGTGATCGCTTCCTCGCTGTCAACACCGCCGCCGGTGATCATAATAATGGGCATGTCCGCTTCAGAAGCGATGTCGCGCAGCTTTCTGCAGCAGGTATAGCCGTCCATTTCCGGCATCACGATATCCAGCAGAACGATATCCGGCTTTTTCATCTGTGCCTTTGCTATACCCTGAGCGGCGGACAGCGCACTTTCAACACTGGTGAATCCTTTTTTTTCTAAAATATGCGCTATTAAATCGATACTGCTTTGATCGTCATCAATAATCAGAATAGTTCTGTGTTTGAAATCAGGCATCGCTGAAACCCTGTAATAAAAAAATGTATATTAAAAATTTATCCAAATATTAATATAAAAAGCCTAAAAATGTCAATTCTAAAAATTAACGGTTTTCCATTATAATATGTTATCAAACAAGCAGTAAAGAGAGGGTATGGCAGGAAATCAGGTGATCGCTGTGACGCCGTCAGCGGCGGGAAACGCCCGGCAGACCGTATTGTGTGCCGGCAACGGCGGCGCCGAGCAGGCTGAAGGTCACACGCTCAGCCATACGCCCTTCCCACGGGCTCTTCCACCGGTAGGTCAGAATCCCCTTGACAGGCCCTATATCCCGGGCGAACCACTGGACAAGCGTTTGTTCTCCCTGCCAGTCGGGACCTTCATCGTATGAAAGGCGGTAGATTATTTTTAAACAGCCGGTGAAGGTCCCTGCAGGCACCCATACGGGCTCAACGGCTGCAAGAGTAACCGACTGCGCGCATTCGGCAGTTCCCAGCAGGAGGCCGGTGTCGATACAATAGTGTGCTGCAGTGACTGTGCGCCGGAGAGTTTCACCCGGTTCTATGGCCGCGGGAAACGCCATGAAACTTCCGGTGACTTCCCGGCCTTTGTAGCCGATATGCTGCAGGCTCAGCGTTATCCCCTCATCATCGCGTGTGTACACGTGATACCGGTCAACTCCGGTAAAGGAAAGGCGTGTCTGATTATCGGGTGATTTGGATGCATCGACCGTGGTTTTATATACCCAGGGCAGACCGTTTTTTGTAGCCAGATACAGCCAGCTGTCGCCCGCAGACAGCGGAAAATAGTCTTCCTGCAGATACACCTGTGCCTGAGCGGCGCTTATCGATATACACAAACACAGAAGCGCACACAGTGCGCCGCTGCGCTTTCCGTACCGGGGGACGATTGCTGCCGGTTTTTTAAACGTATCCATGCGGGTTACGCGGTTAGCGGTTCACATCAGCTCAGAGCCGCCCGAATGCGGCTCATCGCCGTATCCACATTTTCATAGGAATTGAATGCACTGATTCGTATATAGCGCTCGCCGCATTTTCCGAAGCCTGCGCCCGGGGTGCAGACGACTCCCGCTTTGTGCAGCAGCAGGTCAAAAAATGCCCATGAGTCCATGCTGCCTTTTATCCAGATATACGGGGAGTTTTCGCCCCCGGTACACTCATACCCGAGGCTGCTCATCTGCGTGCGGATAAGGGCGGCGTTGTTGAGGTAATAATCGGTCAGCTCTTTTACCTGACTCGTGCCTTCCTCTGAGTATACCGCTTCTGCTGCCCGCTGGACCGGGTAGGACACACCGTTGAACTTGGTGCTCTGGCGGCGAAGCCACAGCGGGTGAATCGCTGCGGGGCTGCCGGTGCCGTCGAATGCGCGGCATGCTTTCGGGACAACCGTGTATGCGCAGCGGGTGCCGGTGAAGCCGGCCATTTTGGAAAAGCTTCTGAACTCGATGGCGACCTCCTCTGCGCCCTCTATTTCAAAGATGCTGCGGGGAAGCGCATTGTCGCGGATAAAGCATTCGTAGGCAGCGTCGAACAGAATCAGCGCACGGTGCTCGCGGGCATAGTCGACCCACTGCTTCAGCTGCGGTTTTGTTGCGGCGGCACCGGTCGGGTTGTTTGGAAAACACAGGTAAATAAGATCGGCGCTGTCGCGCGGAGGCAGCGGGACGAAGTCGTTGTCTTCCGTCGAATCAAGATACAGCACACCCGCATAGCGCCCGTCCTCGTTCGGGCCGGTTCTTCCGGCCATGACGTTTGTGTCGATGTAGACGGGATATACCGGATCGGGAATAGCAGCCGTGATATCGCGGGAGAAAATTTCCTGAATATTGCCGGTGTCGCATTTAGCCCCGTCGCTTATGAAAATTTCGTCGGCAGCGATGCTCATGCCCCTGTCAGCATATTCCCGCTGTGCTATTTTTTCGCGCAGAAACAGATAGCCCTGCTCGGGACCGTAGCCGCGGAATGTCTTATCAGCGGCCATTTCGTCGACCGCGCGGTGCAGAGCCTGTATGCAGGCAGGGGGCAGCGCCCGGGTTACATCGCCGATACCGAGCCTGATTATCTCCGCATCGGGGTGCTCTTCCGAATAGCGGGCTACCCGCTGTGCAATATCAGAAAAAAGATAGGAGGCTTTAAGCTTACGATAGTTTTCGTTGATGGTGATCATGTCGGCTGTGGCTCTCCTTTCTGAAAACAGCGGCCCGGGACAGAGCGCCCGATTGCAGCCGCCTTTAAATGGTAATCTGCACGCAGCACGGGTCAAATAGATGCACATACCATATGAGGGTATTAAAAGTCAAAGAATATTACCCCGGGAGTTTCCCCGCAATGGCACTGTTGATTAATAGCGTCATCCTTTTCGCCTGGGTATCCGGCGTGTGCAGGGCGTTTTAATTGCCCCCCAAAATAATGTGGATTGCCCGGACTTCAGAGGCTGTGTCACAACTTAAATCGAGGGCTGAAAACTGAATATTTCGGCGGTGTTGACAGAACGCGATAAAAACGCTATTGTAAATTAGTGTGCTAACTATTAGTGGACAACTGTTTTGCCGGTAACCTTTTTATGGTGAAAGCAGCACTGTGGAACCACGATACCGGTACGGCAGGACGGCGGCACAGACAGGCCGCTCGATTTGAGATTGACACGATTATTTTCTTATTTATAATACTGACTGGTTAGTATTTTTTTAACAATAGCTACGACAAGGGGGTTACCAATGGCAGACACACACCAGGAGGCATCAGCGGTAAACAAGTTTGCCGGCATAGAAGTGCCGCCGGAGCTGAACAAAATGAATTTTTTCTTTCTGTATGTGCTGACATTTGTCATCGGCATGTTCATGAGCGTGCCCGCGGTTATCCAGCCTGCTTTTCTGAAAGAAATTATTGCAATCGATCAGAATTTTTCCGGCTCCATCAACAGCTTCCTGCAGAATATGAGTCAGATCGCAACCCTGCTGTTTGTGGCGGTCATCGGGGCGCTTTCCGACAAGACCGGCCGGAAAATTCTTGCCTTTTTCAGCTTTGTCCTGCTTGCCGTCTCGTTTTATTTTTTCGGCATGGCACAGGCTATTGCTGAGGCGCTGAACATTCCGGCTGCGGGGGCGGCCAAAATGTGTGCTGCAGTGAGCTTTGTACCGTCAAAGGCAGCCGCCTTTGAACCGTTTGCTCCGGGGCTTCTGGTCACCTATCTGATGCGCTTTGTGATCGGCATCGGGCTGGTGCTCGGCTATCCGCAGTTTATTACCATGGTTGCTGACTACACCTATGAAAAAGACCGCGGCAAAGGTATGGCCTTCAACGGGATGGCCATGGGCCTTGCCTCGATTCTGGTGTTCGGTATCTTCGGCGCCATCGTGAAAAATGCCGGAGTCGTTGCCGCCATTAACACAGGCGCGTTTGTGGCAGGGGGCGCCGCGGTGCTGACCTGGTTTTTCCTCAAGGACAGAATGCCCGACAGCCCCGATAAAAAAGGCGGTTTGCGTGATGTTCTCCCTGCAGTCAAGAAGAGCCCGACGCTTAAAGCAAGCTATTTCTGCTCCCTGGTTACCCGGGCGGATATCGTGGTGCTGGCAACGTATCTGGTTGCCTGGGGCGTCAAATCAGCCGAGCAGTTCGGGATGGATTCCGGCGATGCCACCATGAAGGCAACAATCCCGCTCATCATGATGGGGGTTCTCTCTTTTGCGGCGTTTCCGGTTATCGGCATTCTGCTCGACAAATGGGGCCGTGTCCCGACTATTCTGCTGAGCCTTGTTGCAGCCGCCGCAGGCATGCTTATTATAGCGATATCATCAAATGCGTTCAGCCCGCTTATCTATGTGGCCGTCGTATTCGCCTCTTTCGGCATGTCGGGAGCCATAGCGGGCGCAAATACCATGGCAAGCGATGTTTCGCCCAAAGGTATTCTCGGTGCGGTTCTGGGGGGCCTCAATACGATGCAGCCGATCGGTATCCTGTTTTTCCTGGCTGTCGGCGGCTATCTGTTCGACACCTTCGGTGCCGGCTGGGCTTTTGCTATCAAGGGAATTGCAAACCTCGTGCTGTTTGCAGGCATTGTGCTGTTTAAAAAACCCATTACCGAAGAAATCAACAGCACAGCGGCAAAGCGGGCGGAGGCATCATAGCGGCCGGCTGCTTCCCGTTGAGTTTTTCTACCTGTGATTCGATGACGGTTTTTATCCCCTCCCGGCGTGCGGGAGGGGATAATTTTATCCGCACAGCTTGACAAAAAGGCAAATTGTCTTATTTTTTCAAGCAATGCAATAGCCGTGCTGCCCCGGCCGCATGCCTGAAAAGAGCCCCCGGTTTGTATGTTTTTTTTAAGCTTTTTTATGCATGTGATACGATTACTATAAGCTGACACATACATCTTCAGGGCTGCGTCTGGTAGCGGGATGCTGCCCACGGAGGGGATGCCCATGGACAAAAAAAAGGCCGAACAGTTCCGGAAGCTGCTGCACAAGCAGAAGCAGGATATCCTGCTCCGGATAAAGAGATCCATGGGCGAAAATGTTTCTGAAGATGTGCGCATGTCCTTTGAATTGTTTCATGACAACCCTGACAAGTCCGTTCATGAGCTTAACCGGTATATTGACAGCGCAGTGCTGGGGAGCAAGTCAGAGGTTCTTGACAGTATCGACGAAGCGCTGAAAAAAATCGCTGACGGAACCTACGGCATATGTGAAGACTGCGGCGAGAAGATAGCCGAAAAGCGACTGAAAGCGGTGCCGCAGGCTGTGTGCTGCGTTGCCTGTCAGCAGAAGCGCGACAGGCAGAGAAAAGAAAAGCAGTATGGCGCTTCGGCAGAGCCTGTTTCATACCGGGAGGATTATCTGTCCGAGGAAGAATAGCAATGCAGCGATATTATCCCGATCAGGAATTCGATGAGCTCGAGGCGACAACTCTTTTTTGTCCTGCCTGCAAACGTGCGGTTCCGGTGAGAAAGCGCCTTCTTCTGGTGCTGCCCGACGGAGACAAGTATGATTATATGTGCGCGCTGTGCGGGACATCGGTGGGAAGCAAAACCGTTTCAAACCAGGATAAGCCCATTCAGCTGCTGTAAGCGGCGGCGAAGCAGCTTTGTCCCTGCAACAGCGGTCCGCAACAACGTTTTTTCAGTCCCCCGCGCCGGCATTCGGCCGTTCCCTGTCATTGCCGTGCAGTCACGCCGCGTATCGGCCGAACCGCTCAATGCAGAATAACATTGACTCCGGCTGACCGATGCTGCTATATCAGATTGAAAGATCTTCAGAGTTCACCATAGACGTGTCAGCCCATGGAATCGCCCCTCCTTCATATTGACAATCTTCAGACGGCGCTGTCCCTGCGCGGGCGGCAAGTCATGATCGTCAGCGGTATCGACCTGCGCCTTCATGAAGGGGAAACGCTTGCGCTGGTCGGCGAGTCAGGCTGCGGAAAAACGATGACCGCCTATTCAATTATGCGGCTTCTGCCCGGACCGCGGGTGCGGGTCGCAGGCGGCAGGATATTGTTCCGCGGAAGAAACCTTCTGGAGTGCCCGGAAGACGAGATGCGCGCGATCAGGGGAAATGCGGTATCGATGATTTTTCAGGAACCGCTCACCGCGTTGAATCCGGTATTCACTGTCGGCATGCAGATCGCAGAACCGCTCAGAGTGCACAAAAACATGTCGAAAAAACAGGCCCGGGAATATGCCGTCAAACTTCTTGGCGATGTCGGCATACCGTCGCCGAAGAGCCGCTTCAGCGATTATCCCCACCAGATGAGCGGAGGAATGCGGCAGCGGGTGATGATCGCGATGGCGCTTGCCTGCGACCCCGATGTCGTGATCGCCGATGAGCCGACAACGGCGCTTGACGTTACGGTGCAGGCCCAGATTATGGATCTGCTCGACAGCCTCAAGCAGAGCAGACGCATGGGGCTGCTGCTGATTACGCACGACCTGGGTGTGGTTGCCGAGAGCGCACAGACGGTCGCGGTCATGTACGGCGGCCGGATAATGGAATACTGCGATGTGAAAGCGCTTTTTTCACGTCCGCTCAATCCGTACACCCGGGGTCTCATTCAATCGCTGCCCGCTGCCGGGCGGAACCGGCTGGCGGCCATACGCGGGATGGTTCCGTCAGTATGTGATTTCCCGCAGGGGTGCCGGTTCAGCACCCGGTGCGACAGCGTCATGGATATATGCCGCCGCGCGGAGCCGGATCTTGTCCCTGTCGAGGGTAACGGCAGCGCGGGCCATGCTGTCAGATGCTGGCTGTATCAGGATACGCACTCATGAATGAAGAGCCGCTGTTACAGGTAGAGCACGTAACAAAAACATTTCCGGTTAGGACCGGTATGCTTTCAGGAGGCCGCGGCCGGCTTACCGCAGTCGACGATGTCAGCTTCGATCTGCGCCGCGGCGAAACCCTTGGGCTGGTCGGCGAGTCGGGATGCGGCAAATCCACCGTTGCGCGCCTTGCGCTGCGCCTGGAGGCTCCCGATGCCGGCACCATCCGGTTCAAGGGGCAGGACATTTTTTCTGTGTCCGGAAAGCGGAAAAAAGCGTTCCGCAGATGTGTGCAGATCGTGTTTCAGGATCCGTTTTCATCGCTGAACCCCCGTCGCCGCGTCGAGTCGATTGTCGGGGAGCCGCTGCTCATTCACCGTATCGTGCCCCGGTCCCGCATTAAAGAGCGCGTCGGCGAGCTGCTCGAGCGGGTGGGGCTGCAGCCCGAAAACAGCAGCAGATTTCCCCATGAGTTCAGCAGCGGCCAGCGTCAGCGGATCGGCCTGGCGCGTGCGCTGAGCCTTGAGCCGGAAATTATTGTTGCCGATGAGCCGGTGTCGGCGCTCGATGTTTCTATTCAGGCACAGACGATCAATCTGCTTATGGATCTTCAGGAGCAGATGCATTTGACCTACCTTTTTATATCGCATGATTTAAGCGTGGTCAGATACGTGAGCACGACCGTTGCTGTCATGTATCTTGGAAAAATTGTGGAAATAGCTCCCAAGGATGCGCTTTACAATGAGCCGATACACCCCTATACCGAGGCGCTGCTGTCTTCTGCGCCGCTCCCCGACCCGTTCAGATCCGGCAGCCGGATACTGCTCAAGGGAGACGTTCCCAGCCCTCTCGATCCTGTTCGGGGCTGTATTTTTTCCGGCAGGTGTCCGATCGTCGATAAAACAATATGCCTGAGCAGCGCGCCGCCTCTGGAGGAAAAAAAGCCCGGCCACCGGGCAGCCTGTTTTTTGCGTTAGCAATAATGTAAACGCCTGATTGTTCCGATAGGTAATAGAGGTTCATGGTGCAGAGGTTCCGGGTTTACCGTTTTTTTATTTCATTCAGCCCTGATGAACAGTGAGCCCGGAATCCCCGGATCCGTCGAGGAGAAACATTTCATGAAAAAATATCTGACTATGCTGAGCGCAGCTGTCTTATGCTGCGCTGCCCCGGGTTATGCCGGTGCAGGACAGGCAGGCGCCGCATCGGACAACCGGACGCCCGAGCCGCATCTGGTGTTTAAGAAATCGGTTGTCATTAAAAAATTCAAACAGGGCAGCGTTCATGCCGAGCCGTATCGCGTCAACAAGGGCGAGCATTTGTGGAACATACTGCGCGAGCATTACCGGCTTTCAAACGCTAAAATCGCCGTGTACTGCAAAGTTGCCGAAGAAGTCAACCCCGACATCAAAAATATTAACGAAATTTATCCTGATCAGCATATACTGCTGCCGTTCAAATACAGCGTGTCACGCCCTGCAGCTGACAACGGTACCGGATCGTCGCCGCTGCATCATGTGGTTAAGCGCGGAGAGCACCTTGCTGAAATTCTGCGCACCAGATACGGTCTGCAGGATACGGTTATATTCAGCAGGCTGGCCACCGCCCTGATACAGGAGGCAAACCCAGGGCTGGCCGATGTCGATGAGCTGTCAGTGGGACAGGAGCTGGTGGTACCGGCTGAAATCTTTGCGCTGCAGGAAGCCGTGCGCCGGGGGGCCGTTCCTGAGACAAAGCTGGTACAGATGAAAAAGCCCGCTCAGGAACAGCGGGAGCGGGCAGAGCCTGAAAAAAAAGCATCAGAAAAAAAACCGCCGGAAGCGGCAGGCGCGGAAAAGGCACCTCCGGCGGCGGCCGGGAAAGAAAAAAATGCCCGGCCTGAAAAAAAGAAGGCTGCAGCAGCCAACGGGCAGGCCCCGGAACAGCAGGCTGCACCCGGGCCTGCGTATGCGCCTTTCTCCGCACAGCCGGTGCAGCTTTCAGATGAGGAAAAGCGGATAAAGAATATGCTGACGGATTTTACCCGGTCTTTTAACGGCCGCGACAACTCTACCGGCACCGAGGTGTTTCCCATAGACGAGCGGGGCTCCGTTGCGCTCGATTACAGGCGGTTTCCTGTTTATTCCTTTCCCTGGGGCAAAAAGGTGCTGTTTGATTACGGCTCGCGCCTTCCGTCAGGCGTGCGCGATATCGTCGGCTCGCACTGGGAGAACGCCGAGGTCGTATCCGTAACACAAAAGGATGATATGGAGTCGATACTTGGCAAAGTGCTGGATGTGTGCGGATTTTATAAAGTGGAGAAAAACGGCGAGTACATTATGAACCGCGATGATATCCAGATAAGCGTCAGCGGAAGCTGGGTTGTTTTTAAAGATGAAACGCTTAAAAAGGTATTTGTTGTCAACCTTGTCACGGATCGCAGCCAGGCCCTCGATCCGGACCTGAAGCGGTATCTGCATGATCGCGGGCTCAGTATTGTCGATGTCGGGCATCAGGCCGCTGCGGGCCCCGCTCCGGCCGGGGGGCAGCCCGCTGAGTCCGGGCCTGACCGGATGACAGCACCTGTGCGGTCGATCGGCGCAGAGGTTTCTGCTCTGGTGGATACGGTGCTGACTGTGCTGGGATATGATTTCAAAAAAGAGCATCCTACGCAGATTTTTCAGAACATGTACAGCGGGTTTTCGCTTGAAATTATCGCAGACAGGATGTTTACGCGCGACGGCGAAACATATGTTATCGATTTTCACAATCTCCCGGAACGGATCTGCCGCATTATAGCCGATCAGGGTGTGCATCTGCTGCAGACAGGCGGCGGCTCCGCCGGCCGGCAGGAAACGGTCAAAAAGCTGCTTGATTTCTGCGGCGCTTCATATGAGGGCCCCTCTGCCCGGTTCCGTTACGGCGGAAAGGGAGCTACATCGGTAAAGCTTACGGTTCCCGGATTTCTGGTCAGGCGGCAGCAAGAGGATGTGCTGCTTACCGGGATGAAGCTTGAGGCGCCGGTTGCTGAACTTCTGAGCGAACAGAGCGTTTCGATCATACGGTATTAGGTACAATCCCTCCCGGCCTCCCTTTGCAAAGGCAGGTGGTTCATATGGTACCCGTTGAAGGGTCAGTTAGAATCAGTCCGCCGTTGTAAGGGGGATTTTAAACCGTATCCGCGAACCTTCCCTGACAGGCGGAATCCGGGCCTGAAAAATACTGCATGATCAATCGGGGCAGGTACGCCCCTCTTTCAGAAAATGAGATTCATAGTGGGGGGAATGGAAGAAAATCGATGAATGCAGCCGGCAGGTTACGCTGTATCCATTTGTTTTTGCTTGCCGTTTTTTTCTTTCTGCCCCAGAAACATCTCCTCGAGGCATTTTTTGCTGAATCTCCACTGCCCGCCGACTTTTATGCCGGGGATTTCACCATCACCAACCAGACGGTACAGCGTCCGCTCTTTTATCTGAAGGTATTTTGCAGCACTCCGGATGTCCATGATTTCATCGGACATTTTCCGCTCTCCTTTTCATTATGCCTTACAACATTTGTAAATATCGGATAAGGAGAAAGGAAACTTAACTGTTTTTTTCAGATAAAAAATTTATTTTTTTTTACCATTTTTCAAAATTGGTATTGATTTTTAAGATAAAAAAAACCGGTTTTATCGGGCAGGATTTCAGGGGCCGGGTTCAGCGCTCCGGGGACATCGTTCAGATTTGCGGCTTTATTTGATCGGGCATACAGTAACCTGTAACCCCGGAACCCCTGTCACAGCAGATGTTTGCCGGTTGTTGCCATGGTGAGCGAGCCGTGCTTGACCCCTTTTGTTGCTTTCAGCCGGGAGGCGAGCTTTTCGATTTCCTGGGGGTTGCCTTTGACCACTATTACTTCAAGGCAGTTATTGTGATCGGCGTGAATATGCTGGCTGGATATAATGAGGCGATGATAGGAGTGCTGAATATCAAGAAGCGTGTTGACCAGCCCGCGGCGGTGGTGGTCGTATACCAGTGTTATGGTCCCGCTTACCACGTCGCCTGTCATCCATTCCCGCTGCACGAGCTCGTTGCGTATCAGGTCGCGCAGCGCCTCTGACCGGTTTCCATATCCTCTGTCTGTTATCAGCTTATCGAACTGCTCGAGCAGATGTTTCTCAAGCGATACACCGAAGCGGATCAGCGATGACATATGACCTCCCCACACTCCCGTTATTCAAAAAGGTTAGCGTTCTGTAAAGCCGTCCGGCGGGCCGTATTCAGGTCAGGATGTGTATTCGGCGTTTATTTTCACGTACTCATAGCTGAGATCGCAGGCAGCTATTTCGCAGCTGTGCGCACCCGCGTTCAGATCAATCTCTATTTCTATGGCTTTGCTGCGCACTGCTTTTTTCAGCCGGGCCCTGTTTGCAGCGGCTTCAGTGCCGTTCCTGACAGCCGGGGTGCCGTTGAAGCTGATATCCACCCTGTCCATGTGCAGGCGCGCCCCTGAAGCCCCCAGAGCGCCCATAATGCGGCCCCAGTTATAATCCTCCCCGAAAAAGGCGGTCTTAACCAGCAGAGAGTTCGACACGCTGCGGGCCGCCTTTTCCGCATCGCCCGGTGATGCGGCCCCCCGTACGCGAAAGGTGAGAAGCTTTGTTGCGCCTTCACCGTCTTGAACAATCTGTTTCGCCAGGTCCTGCATGACTGCATGAAGCATATCCTCAAAGCGCTTGAATTGTGTGCCGCGGGAGTCGGACATATGCGGGCCGGCATCGCCGCTTGCCAGCAGCAGTACGGTGTCGTTTGTGCTCATTTCCCCGTCGACGCTGATCCTGTTAAACGTCTCCTCTGTGCGGGTGCGAAGGGCCGCTGACAGAAGCTCCGGCTCAACGGAGGCGTTTGTGGTTATGAAGGCAAGCATTGTTGCCATATCGGGCATGATCATTCCCGATCCTTTTGCAGCGCCGCATATTCTGAGCATTCCCCGTCGGGTGCGGTGCCCGAGGCAGACAGTTTTTGTGCGGGTATCGGTGGTGAGAATCGCTTCGGCGAAATCGGGCATCCCGGCAGGCGATGCGTGCGCAGCAAGGCGCGGCAGAGCGTGTATGATTTTTTTGACCGGCAGGGGCACGCCGATGACCCCGGTAGAGCAGGGGATGATATGGTGCTTTTTGATGCCGAGCGCATCAGCCAGGCTGCTGCAGGACGTCACTGCAGCCTCTGTCCCGCCCGGGCCGGTACATGCGTTGGCATTGCCGCTGTTTACCAGAACCGCCTGAAGGGTTTTGTTTCTGAGCCTGCGCTTCCCGACAAGCACCGGGGCCGCCTGCACCCTGTTGCGGGTGAACACCCCGGCAGCGGCGCAGGGGCGGTCGCACAGAATCAGGCCCAGATCTTTTGTGCCGTTTTTTTTGATTCCGCAGGCAACGCCGGCAAACGAAAAGCCGCTGATGCCCTCGCTGGCAGGAAAATGTGTATACCGGCTGACGCCCATTGTTCCCACAGATATAAAAGGGTGACGGTGATATTGACTGTGTGCGGTTATGCGCCGCAGCACTTCTTGTATTTTTTTCCGCTGCCGCACGGGCAGGGATCGTTCCGGCCGACCTTTTTTTCTTTCCGCTTGACCGGCTTCTTCTCAGTCTGCTCTTCGCCGCGGCTCAAAACGAACTGCTGCGGCTGCTCGGGCCTGTCAATCTCCTCCTGTGCGGCGAGCTGAACCATGAACAGCTTTTCCGTGAAATCATGCTTTAAGCGGTCGATCAGGCTCAGGAACAGATCGTATGCTTCCTTTTGATATTCGCGCAGGGGATCCTGCTGCGCATAGCCGCGCAGGCCGATGCCCTCACGCAAGTGGTCCATGTCAAGAAGGTGGTCTTTCCACAGCTCGTCCAGGATGCGCAGATAGAGCCACTTTTCAAGCTGATGCAGCATTTCCGGGCCGAAGTTTTCCTCTTTGGCCTTATAGGTTTTTTTGACTTCATCGAGGACGTGCTGCTCCAGATCCTCGGTTTTCATGGCGGCTATGTCTTCATGAGACTGCCGCAGGGCGGTGCAGAACTGCATGAATACCGCTTCTTTGAATCCCTTAACGTTTATTTCATCGGGGGGGATATGCTCACCGAAATAGCTGTCAACAATATCGACGACGCGCTCTTCGCAATACTCCTCAACAAGGTCTTCGAGAGACTCGTCGTGCAGCGCGCGGTTTCTCAGCTCGTAAATAATCTCGCGCTGCTTGTTCATGACGTCGTCGTATTCGAGCAGGTGCTTTCTGATGTCGAAGTTATGCGACTCGACACGGGTCTGCGCGTTTTCTATGGCGCGGGTAATGAGTCCGTGCTCTATGGGCTGATCCTCCTCCATGCCGAAGCGGTCCATGATGTTTGAAATACGCTCGGCGCCGAAAATTCTCAGCAGATCGTCCTCGAGGGACAGGAAAAAGCGCGAGGAGCCGGGGTCTCCCTGCCGGGCGGACCGGCCGCGCAGCTGGCGGTCTATGCGCCGCGCATCGTGCCGCTCGGTGCCCACGATGTGCAGGCCGCAGGGAACCTCCTTGCGGCATTCGGTCATCTTCTTGCCGTTTTTTTCAGGGTCGGGGCAGGCGGCGCACCCCTGCGTTCTTTCCACCTCGCAGTTAATGCAGCACTTGCTGCATTTCACAACGCCGGGCCCGAGCTTTATATCGGTTCCGCGGCCCGCCATGTTTGTGGCGATGGTAACCGCGCCCTGCCGGCCGGCGTTCGCAACGATTTCAGCCTCCTCTTTGTGCCTCTTTGCATTCAGCACGGAGTGCCTGATGCGCTTGGGCAGCATGCGGCTCAGCAGCTCTGATGCGTCAACCGACACGGTGCCCACCAGCACCGGCCGGCCGAGCTGGTGCATATGCTCTATCTCCTGGATGATCGCTTTGTATTTCTCTTTTTTTGTCTTATAGACCACATCCGGATAATCGATGCGCCGCACCGGCCTGTTGGTCGGTATGACCAGCACTTTCAGCTTGTATATTTTCAGAAACTCGGGGGCCTCTGTCTCCGCGGTGCCGGTCATGCCCGAGAGCTTTTCATACATGCGGAAATAGTTCTGTATGGTTATGGCGGCAAGCGTCTGGGTTTCCCCTTCGATGCGCACCCCCTCTTTTGCCTCGATGGCCTGGTGCAGCCCGTCGCTGTAGCGCCGGCCCGGCAGCAGGCGGCCGGTGAACTCATCGACAATCAGCACCTTGCCTTCGCTGACAACATAGTTCACATCCTTTTCAAACAGCGAGTATGCTTTCAGAAGCTGGTTGACGTTCTGCAGCTTTTCGCTCTTGTCGGAAAACTCGCGCTCGAGCTTCCGCTGTTTCTTAAGGTGCTCGTCCTCGCTCAGCTCTTCATCCTCATCGGCCATGCTCAGATCAGGGAGCACGAAAAAGTCGGGATCTTTCGGGGACAGCGCCTGGCGGCCCTGATCCGAAAGGTCAATGGTGTTGTGCTTTTCGTCAATGGAAAAATACAGCTCGGCGTCAAGCTCCCCGAGCTGTTTGTCCCGGATATAGTCAAGCTCGACCTGGTCGATCATCTTTTTCAGCGGGCCTTCTTTTACCACCTTGAGGAACCTCTTGTTTTTGGGAGCGCCGCGCTTTGCCTGGAGCAGCTTGACGGCGGCCTCCTCGTCTTTTTCCTCTTCAAGCAGCTTTTCGGCCTCGCTGATCAGGCGGGAGACCAGGCTGTTCTGAAGGCGCATCAGCCGCTCGACCGGCCCCTTGAGATCCGTGAAGTAGTGCTTGCCGGTGCGCTCGACCGGGCCTGATATAATAAGCGGGGTCCGGGCCTCATCGATCAGGATGCTGTCAACCTCGTCGACGATCACAAAATAGTGGTCCCGCTGCACCTGCATCTCTGCGTCGATGGCCATGTTGTCCCGCAGGTAGTCGAAGCCGAACTCGGTGTTTGTGCCGTAGGTGATGTCCGCCCGGTAGGCCTGCTTGCGCTCCTCCGGTGTCATGTCATGGTATATAACGTCAACGGACAGGCCCAGAAATTCGTATATTGCGCCCATCCACTCCCGGTCGCGCTTTGCCAGATAATCGTTTACGGTGATGATGTGCACGCCGCGCCCGGTAAGGCCGTTCAGGTAGGCGGGCAGGGTCGCCACCAGCGTTTTACCTTCACCGGTTGCCATCTCGGCGATTTTGCCCTGGTGCAGTGCGATGCCGCCGATGAGCTGCACGTCGAAATGCCGCATCTCAACCGTTCTTCGTGCCGTCTCGCGCACGCATGCAAATGCCTCGGGAAGCAGATCGTCAAGTGTTTCGCCGTTTTCCATGCGCTGCCTGAAAGCGGGTGTCAGCTGCTTGAGCTCTTCATCGCTTCTGGCCTCCATTTCAGGCTCCAGCTCGTTTATCTGCTCGACAAGCGGCTGCAGCTTTTTAAGCTCACGATCGTTTGCCGTGCCGAAAATCTTTTTTATGACTGTTGCTATCAAAATACTGCTCCTTTAATGGTTTCCCGTGCGGTGCTCCACGGGTTCTGCGTTGCGGTGTCGGTTAAACAAATCCCCCTGAATCACCCCCTTTTATAATTCAAAGGGGGACCGGGCTTGTTGGCTGCGCCTTTTTTTCAGGATCGCTTCAGGCGTTATCTCCATTAACACATTATTTTAATCTGTATGCTTTGCTCCACCGTTAAAGAAGGACTGGTTTTTGCCGTTCCCTTCAGCAGGTAACATATTGAACTCCTGCCTTTGCAAAGGGAGGCTGGGAGGGATTTTAACTCCTCCGTTTGTAATGGGAGGCCGGAAGGGATGCAGCCGGAGTCAGCCTGCGTGCAAGCCCCGAACCCCTCACGCCTCTTTCACCGCCCGGATCAGACGGCTGACTTTCTGTATGTCTTTTCTGCCGGGGCGATCCTCGACACCGCTGCTGACATCGATGCCCGCAGGGCGTACGGTCCGCACCGCCTCCGCGGCGTTGTCCGGGGTTATGCCGCCTGCCAGGAATACCCTTCCCGATGCCCGGCCGACAAGTGCGGCAGCGCTTTCCCAGTCGCAGGTCCTGCCGGTACCGCCCTTCATGTTTTTAACCAGCGTGTCGAGAACGATCACATCGGCCCCGGCCGCAAAAACCTCCTCGACCCGGTCCTGGCCGGGCACCTCAGCCTCGGGCGCCGCGCCGCTTCGGGGCAGGTGCAGTGTTTTCCACACCGCACAGCCGGCAGCGCCTTTCACCGCCCGGATATCCTCTGAAGAGTAGGTGCCGATGAGCTGTACGCCGGCGGGGGTTACGCGGGAAAGTATATCCTGAATCCGTGATGCCGGCCTGTCCAGAAGACATATAACCGGCACTCCTGCTGCATCAGCGATGGCGGCTGCCGCTGCAGCGTCTATGCAGCGTGGCGACTGCTCTATGCCCACTATGACGCCGATATAATCGGCTCCGGCTTCAGCTGCCGCACGGGCGTCATCGACAGTGGTCACGCCGCATATTTTGACCAGCGCGCTCATGACAGCTGCCCGATTATGTGCTCTATATCACGCACGGCCTTGTTCAGGGCTTTTTTAAGGCTCTTTTCATCTTTTGTATAGTGGCATATTTTGCACTGCACCGCCCCGGATGCCGTGTCGGTCATGACGATTTCAACTTCGATGCGGGGATAATCGTCGATCTCTGGAAACCACCCGCGGAAGAACCCCGGCTCCGGTGTGATGTCGACTACTGCGCTCCGGACGTCAAGCCCGCGCGCTGAAGCGGGATCGCGCTCCACCGCGCCCAGTGCTTTCTGCAGGGCTTCGGTTATCTGCTTCGGCGCATCACCGGAATCGATGCCGCTGGTGTTTTCAGCCGGGGATACGGTAATGGTGCCGTAGCTGCTGAGGCTGAACCCGCGCTGCGTCCACAGCCACGCCACAACCTCGTGCTGCTTCATTCCGCTGTAATCGGAAATGAGCCGTGTACCTGCCGGCACAGCGGGATTGACAGGGGCTTCCTGCACGGCGGCGCCTGTGCGGGGCTGTTCCGCAGACTCCCGGTGCGCACATCCTGAAGCCGCGATGACGGCAGCTGCGGCTGTCACAGCAGCCGTCCGGATAAGAGATCTTCTATGCATATACGTGTTCTCCGACGATGAATACGGTGTTTGTGTGCCCCTTCAGGCAGGGTGTGTGCTGCGTATGTAACTATTCAAAATAGCTAAATTCGTAGCGCAGGTCAACATTTTATACTTAAAAATTGCTTTTCAATGGTTTGATTTTACGTTATATTTAATTTTTTACCCAAAAAAAGTGTCTGAATTGCGCCCTCGTGCAGGCGCACAGAGCGGGGCGTTTCGGCTCTGAGCGCTCTCAGTCCTACTGTGCGTAAAAATAGTCGTTTACTTTTTGTGAAAAAGTGTCGAAATACACAATGGTACACCATATATATATCACGTCGCTGCTGAAACTATGAAAATTCCTTTTTTTAAAAAACAGTCTCCCGACGATAAGTTCAAAGAGACTCTTGAAAAATATAAAAAAGCAGCTGAGCAGAACCCGAATGATATTCGTATTCATGTCAAGATTGCCGAGCTGTATCTTGAGCACAACAAAAAAAAGGAAGCCATTGATGAGTATCTGTATGCGGCGCGCGCATATCAGGAAAAGCGGCTGTTTCAAATAGCGGTGGCTATTTACAACCACGCGGTATCCATTGACTCCTCGCGCGTTCACATATATACCGAGCTTGCAAACCTTCATATCCGCAACGGTTTTGTCGGAGACGGGGTTGCCGTTCTGGAAAAGCTCGCCAATTATTATTACGAGCATGAGAAGACCTATGAAGCCGCGCAGGTTCTCAAGAAAATAAAGCAGATCGACCCTGATAACGAATTTTTCAAAATAAAGGTTAATAGATTCTACGAGAGCAAATCCATTACCGAGGAGGAGACGCTCAAGGCGGGGCCGAAAGACAAATGGGAGCTCAAAGATACTATACATAACAAAGAGCGCCTGCCGGGGGTTTCTGATGAAGGCGGCTTTGATCTCGCCTCTGCTCTTGAAGATGATGATGTGACCATAAATATTTCAACCATAAGTGATGATGAGGAACAGCTCGAGGACGCCGCCACGGAGGGGATGAAGCCCGACGAAGTATTCAAGGAAGTAAAAACCATCATGGCTGCAGAGCCGGACCAGGACAACCCGGAATTTCACTACAGCCTTGCGCTTGCCTATCAGCGCCTGGGGCAGCTCGAGGAGGCCCGCGACGAATTCAGGGCGGCCATTACGGGTATCGATGATCGTGATAAAAAGCTTGATTGCTATATCAGGCTTTCTGACTGCTGCCTCGGTTTGAGCTGCTTTGATGAGGCGGAGAGCGTGATTCGCGAGGGCGCAAAAATGGATTCGCTTTCCTCTGCGGAGAAGCTGAGCTTTGTTTACCAGCAGGGTCTTCTCTCTAAAGCGCAGGGGCAAACGCAGAAGGCGCTGAAAATGTTCAGGAAAGTATATGAGAGCGATAAGAATTTCAAGTCAGTGAGTAAGGAAATCAACAAGCTGACATCTTAATTATAGCTTGCGAGGTATGCACAATGGCTGTTTTTAACGCTGCAAAACGCGAAATAGACGTGAAGATAGTATATTACGGTCCCGCCCTGTGCGGCAAGACGACCAATGTTCAGTGTATTCATAAAATGCTGGCGCCCCATCAGCGGGGTGATATCATGTCGCTTGCCACAAAAGACGACCGCACGCTGTTTTTTGATTTTCTCCCTATTGAGCTGGGCGATGTCAAGGGCTTTAAAACGCGCTTTCACGTGTATACCGTTCCCGGCCAGGTCTATTATGCCCTTACCCGCAGAGCGGTGCTCACCGGCGTTGACGGTGTGGTGTTTGTCTCCGACTCCCAGCAGGGGAAAATGGATGAAAACATCGAGAGCCTCGAGGATCTCAACGAGAACCTGAAATATTATAAAAAAGATATCGGCAGCGTGCCGTTTGTCATACAGCACAACAAGCGCGACCTGGACAACCTCATGAGCCTCGAGGAGCTTGACGGCGCGCTGAACACGCTGGGGGTGCCGTCATTTCCGGCAAGTGCCGTCAGGGGTGACGGGGTTATGGAAACGCTCACCTCCTGCTGCAAGCTGGTGCTGAAGCAGATGGATAAAACCTCCGGGAAGAAGAAAAAGCGGGCCCGCCCTGTGGTGTCCACAGAGCCCGAGCAGCCTGCGGCACCCGCCCCCGGGCCGGAGCCGGCTGCCGGTCCGCAGATGCAGGCTGATGATTTTGATGGCAATGAGCCCATTATCAAGATTATCGACGAGTCAGCCGCCGAGGCAGGTGTTTCCCCCGCTGACGAGCCCGAGCCGGTTACGGAGCTCACCGGGGACGAAAACATCTCGTTCGATGACTTCGGTGCCGGGACAGATCTTGATCTCGGCGAGGAAACGCCCGCCGCTCCGCCCGCTGCGGATTCGCTGTCGCTGGACGATATTCCAGCTGACGCCACCGCCGAGCCCGAGTTCAACCTCGATGAGCCGGTCGCCCCTCCGCCTGAGGAGGAGGCGGCTTTTTCCGCTCCTGCGGAACAGGAGGCGGATTCCATTCCGCTGAGCGATCTTGACCGGAGCTCGTTCGGCCTCGAGGAGCCCCCGCCCCTGGAAACGGCTTCTGTCGGCATCGAGTCCGGAACCGGCGGGGGGCTGACAGTTACCGGTTGCGGGGAGCCGCTGAAAATTGCAGACACGGGAGTGAAAATTCCCCTTACGGTACGGGTTGATGAAACGGGGAAGGAGTGCACGCTTACCATAACGATCAGCTTCGGGGATTGAGGGCCGGACCTGAGGGGGGTCGGGAATCCGGCACGCAGCGCTGACCGGATCACGCAGGGGGCACTGCGTACGCACAGGGCTGATGCCGATGTGCGTGCAGCAGCTTCCGGTGATGCATTCTGTTTCCTCACACAACCGCTGTACAGCCCGGCGACAGACCGCTGACGTGCGCTGCAGCTGTTGCGGACAACGCTTCAGGACAAATGAAAACATTCACATGCCCACCCATTTTTGCTCTTTTTGCCGCACTTCTTGTTTTTCTCCTGTGGCCGTGCGGGCGCATGCAGGCCTCAGTATATATTGAGCCGATTGACTTCAGCGCCCTTTCAGACCCTGACGCCGCTGCCGCAGTGCTTTCCGATATCAAGCAGAAAGCGCTCAATGCAGGAGTAATCAACTTCACCCCGTATTCGCTGGCCCTTATCAGGGAGTCGCGCAGGGCCCTGCTGGCCGGAGAGCACGAAAAAGCGGTTGTTCTTGCCGGCTATGCGCGCTCGCTGTCGCCCGATCTGCCCCCTGCATACCATGCTGTCGCCAGGGCCCGGCTGGGAAGCAGCCCGCTGTCCGTCCACCGGCTCGTTACCGGATGGTTTCTGGCGTGCATGGCGGCTGTGCGCAGCCTTCGCGATCTGTGCTTTGAGCTGTTTGTCAACCTGTCTTCGTTCGGTCTGGCGGTGGTTTTCACGTTGTGGGTGTGCTCGGTGATATCGCTTGTCAGATATGTCCCCCTTCTGTATCACGATATGCGCTACAGGGTTTCCGGCAGGGTCCCCGATCCCGCCCTGGCCGGATTCATGATCCTGCTGTTTGCATTCCCGGTTTTTTTCAATCTGTCTGTTGTATGGCTGCCTGTGTACTGGTTTTTTCTGCTCTACACCTATCACCGGCCGCCTGCGCGGTGGTCTCTGAGCGCTGTTGTTGCTGTGGTTGCTGTAGTCATGCCCGCGCTGACCATTATTGTGTCCTGCAGCCTGTATGCCCCGCAGTCGGAGCGAATGATGTTTTTATGGAAAGGCAATTACGGCTATTGCCCGGCAACGGTCAGAGAGCAGATGGAGGAGTGCGCCCTGCAGTATCCCGGTGATATCGATCTTCATTTCACCCTCGGCCTTGTGCACAAGCGCGAGCAGAACTATGTGACCGCGCTTGGCTATTACGACCGTGTGCTGGCGGCCGAGCCCCGCCATGTCAAAGCGCTTGTGAACAGCGGCAACGTGTATCTTGCCACAGAGCGGTGGGACGCTGCGGTGGGGCGCTACAGCGAGGCCCTTTCCGTGCAGCCTGAAAGCGCTGCAGCCCATTTTAATCTTGCCCGGGCATATCAGCAGAAATTCATGTTCGCCGAGGCAGAGCAGGAGCTGTCAAAGGCAAAGCAGTACGGCAGCGATCTGACCGATTATTATCTTGAGATATACTCTGAAAACTACAACCGCCTCGTTGTCGATATGCCGCTGGACAGGCTCAGCCTGTACAAAAAAGCGCTTGTTGACGCCGGCTTTGCCGGCGGCCGGGGTGAATCGCTGTGGAATGTCTTTTTTGCCGGCCTGCCGATTCCGGTCGGCTCAGCCGCCGTGATCGTGCTGTTCATCGCAAATCTGTACTGGTACCGGAAAGACCAGTTTCGTATCGCCGTGCGCTGCAGCGTGTGCGGCAAGCCCATATGCAGGCGCTGCGAGAAAAACGCTGCAGGGGATGTTATCTGTGCGCAGTGCATGACCTTTCTGAACAAGCACGACAAGCTGGGCTTTAAGGAAAAAGAAACCAAAGCCGGGTCGATCAGGCGGTATCTGAAAAGGTATAAAAAAACCGGGGCGGTGCTCAGCGCCGTGATACCCGGCGCCGGGCACGTGTGGAACGGCATGCCCGTGCAGGGGGTGCTGATACTGCTTGTGTTCTGGACCCTGATTTTCAGAACCGTATGTGCGCTGGTATGTGACGGTCCGTGGGAGTTTGCTGTGCCCCCGGGTCCGCTCGGGCCGGCTGCTCTGGTTGTTGTGGCTGCAGCCCTGTGGGCTGTGCTTGCCTGGGCCGGGCTTCGCACCGAGGGGAGCGTGCTGCGCGACAATCTGGCCCTTCGCTATTTGTCCCTTGACCGGGATTGACGCGGGGCTGCTGTTTTTTTTAATGTGTTTAAAAACATTAGCGGAACAAACGGGCAATGGCGCTTGAAGGCACCATCAAGGAATTCGGCGTAGCTGAAATACTCCAGCTCATGGCTCAGCAGCAGAAAACGGGCGTGCTGGTCGTTGAGCATAAGGATCACTCCGCCGAGATCTATTTTCTGCAGGGAGAGATAACCGAAACCCGCTCCTCGGATCAGGGCGTGCTGCTGGGAGAAATGCTTGTCCGGGCCGGGCTGGTGACTGAAGCCGATGTGAGGCGGCTGCTGGAAAAGCAGAAAAACACCTTTGAATATATTGGCCAGCTTCTGATCAGGGAGGGGCTTGCTAAAAAAGACATTATCGAGCACGTTATTCTGACGCAGTGCTATGAAATATTTTATGACATTCTGCAATGGCGCGAGGGCACCTACCGCTTTATCCCGCAGCAGGTCCGCACCGATAAATATGCACCGCCGCTGCCGGGCCTTGAAACGATTCTGCTGGATGTGCTCAGAATGATCGATGAATGGCCGGAAATACGCCAGGTCATCAGAACGCGGGACATGATTTTCGGCAGGGTGGAGAACGTCGACATCACAGAGCTTGATGAGGATGAAATGGCGGTATACAACCTTGCCGACGGGTCCAGCACCGTGCAGGATATCATTGACAAAAGCCTTCTGGGCAGGTTCGCCGCCTGCAAGACCATCTGCGAGCTGCTTGAGGGCGGCTTCCTCCGGCTGGTTGCAGAGCACCCCCAGCGGCGGATCAAGAAACAGCGAGTCTCCCCGGAGTTTCTTGCGGCTGCCGGCTCGTATGCAGGCATTATTATCGCTTTTTGTGTGCTGGTGCTGCTGCCGACCGGGTTTCCCGCCAGGGTGATCCCGTATGCATCTCCCTCGGTGCAGAAGGAATCTGCTGTTGCGGGATATTTCCAGGCGAACCGCGAAAACGCCCTGCGCACAGCACTTGAAATGTACCGGCTTACCCGCGGCCGCTACCCGGATGCCCTTTCCCGGCTTGCGGAAGCGGGCTGCATTACCCCCGATATTCTTGCCGATGCCCCTGCCTATACCAGCCTGAGCGACAGCTACCGCCTCGGGGAGGCAGGGTGAGCGGCTCAGGGTTCCCGGATTGAATCAAATTAGAACCGCATCTTAACCTTTGAGCTTCGCGAAACCATCGAGCAGATTGCCGGTGATAGTATCGCAGTCCGGCGATACGACCGGCAGTAATGCGGTGCCACACAGGGGCCTTCAGTGAAACGGCAGTATCTGGGAGATTCAAAGGACAGCTTCACCTGGGATTATCACGATTTCCTGACGGCAGGGCTCGGGTATCCGCTGTTCAATATCGTGTTAATGCTCACCTCAGATGACGGCACCGGGCAGGGGCGCTCGCGGCCGGAGCTGTTTCCCGCGCGCCCTGAGGTGATCGCGTTCTGCAGGCAGCTGCGGTCCGGCCGCAATTTCCAGTACCTCCGGCGCCTTCCCGCAAAAACCAATGCAGACTATCGGGTCCGGCTGCACAAAGGCCGGACGGTGTTTGCACATGCAGACCGGCAGCGGTATTTTTCAGGCTTTTCCGCTGACCGGAATCAGGTGATACTGCTCGACCCGGACAACGGGTTCCGGCCCGACGGCTCTGCGCACAATAAGCATATTCTGTACAGTGACATCGATTATGTTCTGGAGCAGATTTCAGACAGTTCGGTGGTGACGGTGTTTCAGCATTTCAGGTACATACCGTTTGACGACGATTTCAGGCGCATACGGTCGCGGCTGCCGGCTGAACACGCGACAGCCATCTGCTGGAGATCGATCATGTTTGTTGCGGTAAGCAGGTCAGGAGATGCTGTCGAACGCGTCAGAGCAGTAAACAGGCGCTATGCGGAAAACAGGCCGGTGCAGTGTGTCGGGTGAGGTGAGATTTGGGGGCAGGCGTGCCGCGTGCAAGGGGTCAAGGGCCGGGTTTCACTCTCGGCGTCATTGCACGGACTTTTTTAGGATTCGGAAATGCAGCAGGCCGTTTCCGGCTGCTGTGTTTTTCTGTGAAAAGGTTTTCAACTTCCGCATTCTGGTTCTGACGTTTTTCCATGCAGAGTACAAATCGTGGCGTTTCAGTACCCCCATGAGATATTTATGCTGCCTCATAATGAACAACAGAAACTTCAGAGTGTAATTCTTCAAGACGGTCAAGCAATGATTCAATGTTATCTACAACACTGCTTTGAAGATACGCTTCACCGCAATCGGCACAGATTTCTCCAGGAACGTTTTTGATAACGGCAACCCGCTCACCGATGAGGAAAGGAATTGTTGTGAGACCTTTTTTCATATCACCGCCGCACAGGGGGCATGTTGAGGATTTATTTTTTTCTTGTTTTCCAGTCATGTGTCCATCTCTCCTCTGATGGTGTATAGACGGTTACTATTATTATTCTGTCATTTTTTCTATCTTCTGCAATCACAACATGCACAGGCTTATTATCTATATATACCAGTACAAGGCAGTCCGGTAAAGGCCGTCCTTTAGCAGGATAATTTTCCACGAGTGTGCAGGTGGTTAAGGAGGATTCGACCTTGTTTTTTCGAATCTGTTCAATTCTAAGCTTTTTTACCGCATGTAATGACCAGAGAATTTTATTATTGGTAAAAGGATTATGCTCAGCCAGTAATTTCCGGTTAGGTTTTTGCATATGAATGCGGTCTGAAGTTTTGTTTGTCATAAGTTCCATCAGGCGGAGGTTGTTTTCCCAAATCGC